>NZ_JBGUPC010000050.1:0-3597 GCF_045130115.1 Methanobrevibacter sp. | reverse complement strand
AAATATTTCTCTATTCAAATTTAATTTCTTCCTCAGCTTTTGCATAAACATCAATCTGATTTTGTACATCAAGCTTACTCACAAACCAACCTCTTGCCATACACAATTTTATAAAATCATTAATGCGGTTTACTCCATTCATTTCTTTCAACGTCACAACAACCCCAAATTGCAATGGTTCCTTAGTTCTTGAGGTTATTCGTTCCTTTGTTTTTATACTTAATCCCCATAACCCTGAATCATATGCTTTTCTAGGAACGGCCTTATCTTTTATTTCTTCGGTAATATGCTTAACATTGTCCCATTTACGATACATTTTTCTTGCATCTTCTTCGTAAAGGGTAACCACACCATCTTCACATTGCTTATTATTATCAATAGATTTTATAGTTGCCTTGTTTTTTTTGTTTATGACAACCCTTCCAAAATGGATGTCCATTTCGGTACTAGTATAATCAACACCTTGATTTCTATTACATTGTGGGAAATACACTAAAGTAGCTTTAGCATAAAACGGATGAGTACTATTTATAATAGGGACAGGCAAGTTGTACGTATATGTTTCATACTCTTCTGAAGTTCCCATCATAAGGAATCGTATTTCGTCATTTGAAGAATGGATTATATCGTCAATATGTTTCGGCAATACTCCATACCCCATCCTGTGCGAAATATCATCTTTTCTATCCCATTTTGCAGCAGAATCAATAAGTATTGCCTTTGCAAGTTCTCTACTCAGACCCATTATTTGTATCAAGTATGCCAGCTTTCTGGATACCCACGGTGCAGCAAAAGAGGTACCACTCACATAAGTAGCCCCCGTATTATCGCAACATACAGCAATCTTATCTTCAGCCCTTTTTCCGTCGCCCCCATAATAACTTAAATCTGGTTTGTTAAAAAATGACAACACGGGACCACTTCTAGTATAGGATGCAGATCTTCCTTTAAAGTCAACAGAATTAACTACCAAAGAATTTAATGAGTCTGCAGGCGATCCAATCTTCATATCCTTACCAACCATTCCTTGCGGAGCATTTGTTCCTGCTATAACAAAAACAACATCATATTCACTTTGAATCTTATCAAGCTCAGCAGCCACTGGAGAAATAAAATTAGGCTTTATTTCCAATTTTGAACCTAAGGATAAATTCCATACTTTGATATCTCTATTTTTAGCAACAATATCTCTAATCAACCTTAAAACCGCAAATGAACTGAACCCTTTATGTGTTGCCACCCCAAAATGTCTGACTCTAAATCTTCCACATCCATCTTCAAGCTCAGGATTTCCCTGTGGTCCATCAACAATAATATAACTGACAGCTGTCCCATGTCGAAAATCTTCCTCAGATAAAGGAATATTTTCATCCAGCATATTGGTATAATCAACCCATTCATTAAAATATACATTATCATTAAATTGAGTGTCGATGACCCCTATCACCGGTTCATTTGACGGTTTCGGAATCAAATTTAATTCATCATTCCAAGTTTCTATCTCATCAGTAATATCATCTTTGTTTATTACAGAGAAATCCGTCAAACTCATAGCAACGAGATATGAAGCGTTATTATAGAGCAGCTTTGCCTCATCAGGAGTTAATCTAAGCGTTGTGCCGTCGATAATTCTATCATCAACAATATTGATTCCAAATTTCGCTAAAAGTCTCTTTGTTTCCACCCCTGTCTGATAGATTGTTATAATAGAATCTTGTGTAATTTCCTCGTTTGCGCGATCAATATCAAACCTTTCCACATAATTCCCATCTACAATCGTTTTTAAGAAGGCAGATTTTGATAGTATATCATTACTGAAACATTTTCTTTTATCAGCTATCATTTCGCATTGTTCGTATGTTAGTACTCCGTTAAATTGTGTATCAATGATTGTCGCAGAATTTCTCAGTAATTCAGCAGATTTTTCAAGTGTTTCCAATTTTACAAAATGTGTGAAAACATGCTTTTGAACTGTTTTACCTAAATCATCTTTTTCCCACACAAATTTAGCACCTCTTACAGACTCCGAGGGATCTTTACTACCTTCTGCTAATAATGCTTTAAGACGATTGCTTTTGGGGACAATGTTTTTATAGTGTACGCTAACTAGAGCTCCTCCAATATTTGTATTTCTCTGCCAATATAAAAATATTTTATTTATCTGTTGCGCCAACTCCCTTAAGTGAGAGCTTTTTACTGATTTACCTTTGGGCAATTTCGGAGCTCCTGGTTTCGATCCATTCGGGCGCTGTTCAAATCTACCTTTCAATTGAAGAATGCAATTCATCTACGTTCTGCCCCTTTAAGTCTCTTGCAACGCTACTTTTAGACCTCCCTGTAAGGATTTCTATTTCTCTCACTGTAAATTTTTGTGCTTGAAGCTTTTTTAAATCGTTTGGCTTTTCACCGCATATCGAATAATACAATTTCCTAAAATAGTCCATTCCATCATGAGGATTGCTAAATGCTACAGATGTTTTTATTAAGTTTTTTAAATCCCCGGGATACTTCTTTTCAAGTAGTAAATTCATAATTTTTCTAAACAATCTAATATCTCTGTTAGCCAATTTAAATTTATCAAGATATCTATCCAGCAGTCTCTCTGAAATTAAAAGAAGATCCTCTTTTGTATATCTGTTAAAATCAATAACCAAATCGAATCTTCTTATCAAAGCCTTATCGAAATGTTCGAACAAATTTGTTGTGGCAATAAGTACAACATCCTCCTTCATTCTGTCAAGGCCTTTCAGTATTGCCGTTGTTGCCCTGCCCATCTCACGCAAATCGTTTGAATTAGTTCGGTCCAAAGCAATAGCATCTATTTCATCAAATAGTACAATCACATTTTTCGGCTGAACAAAGCTGTTTATTTCCTTAAATAAGGCCGCCAAGTTTTTCTGCGTCTGTCCTAATTTGCTATCAACTATTGCAGAAAAATCTACCATAAATAGATCTCTATTTAAAATTCGTGCTAATTGCTTAACCGCCTCTGTCTTTCCTGTTCCTGGCACTCCCTGAAATAAAAATTTATTTATTCCAATATTATGTTCAACAACATTTACAACACCTAATAAATCATTTGTTATTGCATCAGGTAGCAAAAGCATATCTTCCTGCGCTTCAATTCGTTCAAAAAAAGGAGATACAGATTCCGACACTTGCGGTACAAATGTATTTACATTTGATAACAATGACATGATATATTCTGATAGTTGATAATCACCCGACTTATCAAATTCTTTTGCAATTTCATAGGCCTCATTGCGGAAACCAACATCGTTTTTCTCAGCATAATACTTGATTAAACTGAGAATACTCCTTTTTTTCATACTCAATACTTCCTTTTACCCTACCCTTTTTTATAATACCATTATGGGACTAAAACATCAATATTGGGACAAAATTCACATTACTACAAAGACAGACGTATGCAAACTCTTTGTTTTGCATTCAAATAAGATATGACTCAAAATACACGTTCGTAACAAATGTGATAAATTCACAATTAAGGTAAACGCTCCATAATAACCTTTGATGCTAATTAAGATTGTTTAAAATCAACAATCCAGCCTTTTCTTTTTTCAATAAGACTTAACT
>NZ_JBGUPC010000049.1:0-71708 GCF_045130115.1 Methanobrevibacter sp. | reverse complement strand
CGGTACATTTACAAACCATGCGAATGTTAACTGTACTGAGCATGAGTGGAATTACGCAAACAACTACGATAATGCAACAGTTGTTGTTTTCGACATTCCGGACATTAACAAAACAGTTAATAACACTACTCCATTCATTTATGAGTACGTCTTGTATAACATTACCATTAATAATGTCGGTAATGTGACATACATTGAAACCTTAACTGTTGTGGACAGCTTACCTGAAGGTTTAGAGTATATTGATACTGTCAGCATCACTGGTGCTGATATTGTTCAAAGAGCCTCCGTTGATGGAACCGGTCAAGTGGTTACTTGGAAAATTACCAATATTAAAGCTGACGTTCCTGCTATAATTACTGTTAAAGCAAGGGCTAATGTTCTTGGTAATTTAACAAACAATGCTACTGTAATCGGACCTGACGGTACTAACAAAACTGTTAACTGCACTATTGATGTTAAACCGATTTGTGATTTAGAAATTCTTAAAATTGTTGATAAGAAAGTTGTATATGTCAATGAATTTGTTGAATGGAGAATAATAGTTGTAAATCATGGTCCTTCTACCGCCCCTAATGTTGTTGTTAAAGATAATTTACCAGCAGGATTAAAGGTAATTAATGCAACACCATCTGTGGGTGCTTTCAATAAGAATACTGGAATTTGGAGTATTGGTGATGTTGAAAATAACACTTCTGTATTCCTTGTTTTAGTTACTCAAGCTGTAAAAGAAGGTTCATTTACAAACGTTGTTGTTGTAAACACAACTATCAATGAAACCAATTACACAAATAATAAGGCAAGCAACAATACCGTTGTAAAACCGATTTGTGATGTTGAAATCACTAAAGTTGTCAACTTCGATAAAGTTTACGTTGATGAAAACGTAATCTGGACAATTAAAGTCGAAAACAACGGTCCGTCTACAGCTAAGAATGTTAGAGTTACAGATCAATTACCTAAAGGTTTAAAAGTTCTGGATGCTAAAGTGACTCAAGGTTCATTCAACATGAACACTCTTGAATGGACAGTTGGCTCATTGGAAAGCGGTGAAAGTGCAATACTTAAACTTACAACCAAAATTGTTCGTGAAGGAATATTCACTAACCCGGTTTCAGTAACAACTACAACCAAAGAGACTGACTACACTAATAACAAGGCTAAAGACACTACTGAAGCAATTGCAATAGTTGATTTAAGCCTTAAAAAGTATTCTGACAAACAAGTATATCACAAAGGAGATAAAATGCATTGGACTATCATTGTTAAGAATTATGGTCCAAGCACTGCAACTGGTGTTGTTATGACTGATGTTTTACCATCAGGCGTCAAATTCATCAGATTTGTAGCTTCCAAAGGAGATTATGATCCTTCAACTGGAAAATGGGACATTGGTACATTGGCTAAAGGTGAAAGCGCAACTATCGAAATTTACTGTAATGTAACTGCTGAAGTAGGAACTATTACCAATTTCGCTAGTGTAACCTGTAACGAAAAGGACAGCAATCCGAACAACAACAATGATAGTGCTACTATCAAGGTTGAAAAAGTTCCGGATACTCCTGTTACTCCTCCAGCCACAATGCATCCTACCGGTAATCCTATTGTGATGGTTGTCTTGTCATTACTCGCAATGGTTGGCGTGACTTTAAGAAGAAAACTTTAAGCTTGTTATGGGAAATCAATTTTCCCATAATTTTTTATTTTTTAGCAAAAATTTAATATCAATTTAATGAAATTTACCAATAAGAATTTAACATTTATTCTTAAAAACTGTCATTTAATGATACTTATTTTTCAATATATTAATTCATCCACACAATTTTTGAAAAACAATTTTGTTTATCTACATTTAATAAATCATATTCAACATTTTCGCACAATTCCAATATTTTAAAAGTTATTAATGAGATATATATTATTGATTAAATTATATGTGTGATTAAATGAAAAGTGATAGTGTAAAAAAAGGAATTCAAAGAGCCCCACACAGATCATTACTAAGAGCTTGTGGACTTGATGATGAAGACTTTAAAAAACCGTTTATCGGTATAGCAAATAGTTTTACAGACATTGTTCCTGGTCATATTCACTTAAGAGAACTTGTTGAGTTTGTAAAAGAGGGTATTGTGGCTGCCGGCGGTATCCCATTCGAATTCGATACCATGGCGGTCTGTGACGGAATCAGCATGAACCATGAAGGAATGAAATATTCCCTGCCTTCAAGAGAGATTATCGCAGCGACTGTTGAAAGTATGACAAAAGGGCATGCTTTCGATGGGCTGGTACTGATTCCAAGCTGTGACAAGGTAGTTCCCGGCATGATAATGGGAGCTGCTAGAGTGAATGTTCCTTCAATCGTTGTTACCGGCGGGCCAATGGCATCAGGTGAGTATAATGGCAAACCTGCTGATTTGATTACAGTATTTGAGGCAGTAGGCGCATATTCTGCAGGCAAAATGTCTGAAGAGGAGGTAATCGAACTTGAAAAATGTGCATGCCCTGGAGCCGGAAGCTGTTCAGGACTATTTACAGCAAATACAATGGCATGCATTACAGAAACATTCGGCCTTTCCCTTCCAACCTGCGCTACAACCCATGCAAGAACCGAAGAGAACAACCAGATTGCATTTGAATCCGGTAAGCAGATTATCAAGCTTGTTGAAGATGATATCAAACCTTCAGACATTTTGACTCAGGAGGCCTTCAACAACGCCATTGCGGTTGACATGGCATTGGGAGGATCTTCCAATACAGCACTTCACATACCTGCAATCGCCAGTGAAGTCGACGGCATTGATGTGGATTTGGAATTGTTCGATGAAATATCAAGAAACGTTCCCCACATTGCACTCATTTCTCCTGCAGGCGAAGATTCAATGATGGATCTGCACCTGGCCGGCGGTATCCAGGCAGTTCTTAAAACATTGGGAGATAAGATTGACACCGATCAGCTGACCGTAACAGGAAAGACTATTGCTGAGAACCTGGAGAATGTTGAAAACAAAAACACCGATGTTATTCATACTCTGGACAATCCTGTGCATAAGGATGGTGGAATAGCAATCCTTAAAGGTAACCTTGCACCTAACGGCAGTGTAGTTAAGAAAGGCGCAGTCGCCGATAACCTAATGCATCTTAAAGGGCCTGCAAAGGTATATGATTCAGAAGAGGATGTTACAAAGGCAATATTTGACCACGAAATCGAAGAGGGGGATATTGTTGTAATCAGATATGAAGGACCTAAAGGCGGACCTGGAATGCGTGAAATGCTGAATCCAACATCAGCCCTTGCAGGAATGAATATCAAGGATGTCGGACTGATAACCGACGGAAGATTTTCAGGAGGAACCAGAGGGCCATGTATCGGACATGTATCTCCTGAGGCAAGGGAAGACGGACCTATTGCTGCAATCCAAAATGGTGACATCATAGAAATAGACATTGAGAACAGGTCCATCAGTGTCGAGTTGTCCGATGAAGAAATCGAAGCAAGGTTAAAAGAAGTTAAGCACCCTGAAAGCGATGTTTCAGGATGGCTGGCAATATATCAAAAGCTTGTTCACTCAGCAGACACCGGTGCTATTTTAAGGTAGTGTAATCATGGAAATATTAAAATACTCTGAAATTGATTTGGAAGATACAATTAAAAGGTCAGAACAGGATGTCAATAATGTTTTGGGAACAGTATCTGAGATTTTGGAAAATGTCCGAATAGAAAAAGACAAGGCAGTTCGCGAATATACCGAAAAATTTGATGGTGTCCTAATAGAAAATTTGAAAGTATCCAAAGATGAAATTGAAGAGGCATATGAAACATTGGATGATGAATTATTGGCCGCCTTAAAAAATGCTGCAGATAATATCGAAAGATTTCATAAAAAGCAAATTCCATCCGAATGGGAAATGGAAGTCAATCCAGGCATAGTTGCAGGCCAGATTGTAAGGCCAATCAACTCAGCCGGATGCTACATACCAGGTGGAAGGGCAGCCTATCCCTCATCAATATTGATGACTGTAATTCCTGCAAAAATCGCCGGAGTTCAAAAGGTAGTCTGCGTGACTCCGCCTCAAAAGGACGGCAAGATTTTAGATGCGATTTTAGTGGCTGCAGATATTGCAGGTGCAGATGAGATTTACAAGGTCGGAGGGGCACAGGCCATTGCGGCCCTTGCATATGGAACCGAATCAGTGCCTCGTGTAGAAAAGATTGTAGGTCCTGGAAATATATTCGTTACTGCAGCAAAGAAACTTGTCTATGGTCAAGTAGATATTGAGTTTCCGGCAGGACCTTCTGAAGTTCTTATCCTGGCTGATGAAACTGCAAATCCGGAATTTTTGGCAACTGACATTTTGGCACAGGCGGAACATGACCCTAATGCATCCTGCTTTTTGGTGACCGACTCAGAGGAATTGGCTCTCAAAACCGATGAATTCGTAAAGGAAATGACCGAAGTTGCACCTAGACGTGAAATAATCGAGGAATCATTATCCAAAAGTGGAAAAATCATTATCACAAACACATTTGCAGAAGCGATTTACGTTACAAACGAATACGCTCCTGAACATTTAATCATATCCACAAGGGATGATGATGAAACATTATCACACATCAACAATGCAGGCTCCATATTCCTGGGACAGTATTCTCCTGTTGCAGCCGGGGATTACGGATCCGGAACAAACCATGTCCTTCCGACCGGCGGAGGAGCAAAGATGTATTCAGGGCTGTCAACAGAGGCATTCATTAAAAAACCGACAGTTCAAAGACTCACTAAAGAGGGCCTTGCGGAGCTGTCCAAGACTTCAGTTCCTATCGCTGAATATGAAGGATTCTTTGCACATGCAAATTCCTTTAAAACAAGATTAAGGGATGAATAGAACTAAATTGGAGCTTAAGACATTAAGCTTCAAAAATTATTTTTTTTAATAAAAAAAGTATAAATAGCTGTAAAAGCTATTTAAAACAATTTTTCAACATCTAAATGATTTGAAACACTTTTTCTAAAGTATTTTGTTGAAAGCACACCAACTATCGCTCCGAATATGGTGAAGACTATTGCCTCATATCCGGAAAACATTTGATAGGAGAATGCAAATCCTGCAGACATCTCAACAATCAGATTGCATAAAAGTCCAACTACAAGTCCTGTGATGATGCCTAAAAGACCGCCGTTAAGCAAATCCTTAAATGATCCGAAGATTGCAATCACGATAAACAGGCTTATGAAAAATCCGATAGGGTAAAGGTCAATGTTTTGTCCTATCATTCCAAGTATGAATGAAAACAGCAATGAAAGGATTATTGAAAAAATAATTGAGACTATTGATAGGATGATCAATCTTTTAAGTTGGATGGTTTCATTAATTCCGGCTATGGACTGGCTGTCGATATTGATTGGCTTTCCGCATTCTAAACAGTATTCTGCATCAGCCTCATTAATCTTTGTATTGCAATGAGGACATATTATTTCTTCTGTATTTTCTGCTTCGTCCTCTTTTTCTTCTGGTTCTTCTTCTGTGTCTTCTGGTTCTTCCTGTTTTTCTTCAGCTTCCTCTTCTGCTTTTTCATCTTGTTCGGATGATTCTTCTTTCACTTCTTCATCATCCATTATTTTTTCACCGCATTCCGGACAAAAAATGTCATCTTCCTGCAATTTGTTATTGCATGATGGGCATACTCTGGTTTCGTTTTTTGTTCCGCATTTTGGGCAGAAATTCTTGTTTTCTATCTCCTCTCCGCAATTTTTACATTTCACCATTTTCCGTTGCACCCTGTTGTTATCATTTTATTAATATTATAATTTTTATATTATAAAAAACATACTTTTATACACAATTTGTATTTTTGGTGATAATTAATGAAAATTGACTCGCATGTATTATTTCTAATCATTGTAATTGGAGTAATTTCAGCAGGTATTGTTGGTGCTACGGTAATGAATACCGACACTTCCATGAAACAGGAGGTTTTTGATGGCATCAAGGTTCTTGTACCTGCCGATTCTGAATTTGTTAAAGTAGGTGACGGGGTTTATAAGGACTCAAATCACGGAATAAAAATCAACACATTCAAGAATAACAATTCCATGATTGATTTTTTAAAGAACACTAAAAAGTCAAAAATCATTCCTGTTGATAATCAGCCTCCTCAATCCGTTGCTTTTAAAAAAGGTAAAACTATCAATATTCTTGTTACCAATGGTAATGAGGGAATTGCAATAGGTTCTGAAGACGGAAAACTCACATCCGATATTGCAAACAATGTTATTTTCAGCAATAACCACAAAAGCCAAAAACCGGTCGGAATTCCTTTTGCAAAACAGCCTATGAAACCTAAACAGGATTTCAACCTGATCATGTTGCTTGTTGCAAAAGTTGACACCAACATATTCAATATAAATGCTTTACAGGAGAACACTGCAATAATCGTTGACAATTATAACGTTCAACTTGAAGAGCCTGAAGTTGCAGATGACTCATCCGATGTTACAACTGAAGACACATCCGAAGACTCATCCGATACAGATGTACTGACCGATACAGAGGATCTGTCCGAAATTAATGATACAGATGATTTGAATGAAGTATTGAATGAGCCTGTTGACACATCCGACGATGACCAGTCCAGCGCTGATAATGATGATGACGATGTCCTAACCACTGATGTGGTTTCAGAAAGTTCCCAATCATCCGATTCAGGTAGTGCTGCTGGCGGAGATACCGTTGCAAGTCCGGACACTTCATCCGGTTCATCATCAGGCAGCAGTTCATCATCCGGCAGCTCATCTTCCAGCAGTCCGGAGCCACAAAAATTGTCTGAAAGCGACTGTAAACAGATAGTTGAACAGTCATTGATGAATCGCCCTGAACTTCAGATCGACAAATGTGAAGCAATCGGAGACACTTTCGTTTTCTATATTGTCGATGCACAAAATAACAATGCACCATTGGGAACAATTACCGTTGATGCATTGACAGGCAATGCGGAACCTGATAACGCACTGAAAGCGGCGCTTTAATTCCGCCATCTTTTTCTTTTTTTTAATTTTTTTGCATACTTTTATTAAACATTAAATATAATATTAAAATTATAATGAAAATTTTATCATTATTTTTATTTTTACAACCGAGGTGAATAATTTGCAAGGTTTATTAAACGATTGGAGAAGAACAAACTATGCCAATGAATGCAATCCTGAAATAGCAGGAGAAGACATCACAATCATGGGTTGGGTGCACGAAATCCGTGATTTTGGTGGAATCATGTTTGTCATCATTCGTGATGTCACCGGCAGAGTTCAGGTAACAGCTCCAAGCAAAAAAGTAGACGAAAAGATAATGGAAGAGTTAAGAGAATTAAGAAAGGAATCCGTTGTAGCGATTAAAGGTTTAGCTCAGGAAGCTGGAAAAGCACCAAACGGTGTTGAAATCATTCCAAAAGAAGTTAAATTATTGAACTTGGCTAACCAGCCTTTACCAATGGATCCAACAGAAAAAGTAAAAGCAGGAATAGACACAAGACTTGATTCAAGATTCCTGGATATCAGGAAAGAAAACGTTTCTGCAATTTTCAAAATCAAAGGACAAATGTTCCATACCATCAGAGATTACTTCTATGATAATGGATTTTATGAAATCAACACTCCTAAACTGGTGGCATCAGCTACTGAAGGAGGAACAGAATTATTCCCGATTACCTACTTTGAAAAAGAGGCTTTCTTAGGCCAGTCCCCACAACTGTACAAACAGATGATGATGGCTGCCGGAATGGATAAGGTATTTGAAATCGGCCAGATTTTCAGGGCAGAAGAGCACGATACCTTAAGACACCTGAACGAAGCTGTCTCCATAGATGCTGAAGCTTCATTTGCAGACGATGAGGACGTAATGAAAATATTGAATGACATGCTCGTCAACGTTATAACAGACATTAATGAAAACTGCGCTGACGAATTGGAAGTGTTAGGCCATGAATTGGAAGTTCCTAAAGGCGATTTCCCTCATGTAACCTATGATGAAGCTGTTGACATCGTAAATTCAAGAGACGTTGCAATGGAATGGGGAGAAGACTTATCCCGTGAAGCTGAAAAAGTTTTAGGTGATGCAATGGGAGGATTCTACTTCTTAACCAGATGGCCTTCAGCTATCAAACCGTTCTATGTAATGCCTGTTGAAGGCGAAGAGCAGTACTCTCACGCATTCGATTTAATGTACAACAACTTGGAGTTATCCTCCGGTGCTACCCGTGTACACCAATATGATCTTTTGGTTAAACAAATCGAAGAACGTGGCTTAAATCCAGCCGGATTTGGAAGCTACCTTAAAGCCTTCGAATACGGTATGCCTCCTCATGCAGGATGGGGTGTAGGTGCCGACAGGTTGACCATGGTGCTTACCGGATCTGAAAACATTCGTGAATGTGTACTCTTCCCAAGAGACAGACACAGATTAACTCCTTAAGCATGAAAGAATACGATATAGCTATTATTGGCGGAGGTCCTGCAGGAATCATGGCAGCAATTGCCGCAAGCAGGACTTCACGTGTAATTTTGCTTGAAAAGAATCCGTCTTTAGGCCGCAAGCTGCTGATGACAGGCGGTGGAAGATGCAACATTACCAACGACAAGCCAATAAAACAGCTATTAACTTTTTTTAACAATAAAAACTTTTTAAAGCACTCATTTTACTCATTTACCAATGATGACCTGTTTTCACTGTTTGATTTTGACTTTATCACCGAAGATGACGATAGGGTCTTTCCCGAAACCGAAAGGGCAGCTGATGTCTTGAAGGGTCTAATTGATAAGTTGGAGGATGTGGTTATAAGTTATAACTTTGAAGTCAAAAAGATTACGGATGACTTTGTAATCAACGATTGCATCAGGGCCGACAGAATCATCATAGCCACAGGCGGTGTGACATATCCGCAGACCGGCTGCAGTCCTGAAAATTATTATTTGACATCACAGCCGATAACAGACATCAAATACGGTCTCTCTCCTTTGGTTACTCGTGAAGATTTGTCATCAATTGCCGGTGTGACACTTGGAGATGTCGTTATAAGTTATAAGAAAACTAGGGTTAGGGGAAATGTATTGGTTTCACATGTGGGCCTGACCGGTCCCGGCATAATCAACCTGAGCAATGAAATCTCTGAAGGTATAAGTTATAACTTATTATCTGGAGAACCTGATGTTGATTTGGAAATTGCTGTTGACTTGTGTCCTGACATTTCACGTGAGGAACTGTTTGACAGGTTTACAGACGACTTCCAGGCAAAGGGCAAGACCTATCTGAAGAACTATCTCAAGCAGTTTTTGACCAACAGCTTCATTGAGTATTATTTGAAGAGATGTGGCCTTGAAGGTGAACTGCAGCTGTCCAGAGTCAATAAAAAATCTAAGAATAAGCTGATTGAAAACTTGAAAAGGTTCACTTTTGAAATAACCGGTTTTAATGGGGATTTGGCCAAGGTGACAATTGGCGGTGTTGATCTCGGCAATGTCAATTCAAAAACGATGGAGTCAACCTTGATTCCGGGACTTTATTTTGCAGGTGAAGTCTTGGACTTGCATGGTCCGACCGGAGGGTATAATCTGAAAATCGCCTTTTCAACGGGGTATTTGGCAGGATTGTCAGCCGGTGAATATAAATAATATTTCTTTTAAACTCTGATTTTTATCACATGGAATATATGTTGAATTTTAAATTAATTGAAAGATATTTTTTAAGACAACAAAATATTTAACATATATTTAATACAAATCTTACATTATGACAGACAAAATGTTCATGGGTGCATCAACTAAGCAAGGTTTGGATATTGCAAACAAAAGTCGTGAAATTATCCGTGGCCTTATTGGTGAAGATGTCAAAGATTTACAACCTATAGAAAGAGACATCGTTGAGAGAATCGTTCACTCAACCGCAGACCCCGAGTATGCAAAATTGGTGAAAATCAGTCCCGATTTTGTAGATGCAGCTATGGCTTCCCTAAAAAATAAGGAGACCATTCTAACAGACATAAACATGGTCAGATACGGTATCACAAGATACGAAGGGGAAGTTGAGTGTTACATCAAAAACGAGGAAGTAGTCAAAATCGCAAAGGAAAACCAGATTACAAGAGCGGCGGCTGCCATGAGGTATGCGGCTCAAAATGATTTTGAAGGAATCGTCGTTTCAGGTAACGCTCCGACTGCTGTTTTTGAAGCGATGGATTTATATGCCAAAGGCGAAATGAATCTTAAGGCCATTGTAGGAGTTCCAGTCGGTTTTGTAGGTGCGGCTGATTCAAAAGAGGCTCTGCACAATTCAGATATTCCGAATATCATTGTCGAAGGACCGAAGGGCGGAACACCGATTGCAGTGGCATGCGTAAACTCATTAATACAACATTTATAGCGTGATAACATGTATTCAGAAGAATTGTTCAATGAATCAAAAAAATATTTCCCTGGAGGGGTAAACTCTCCTGTCAGAGCTTTCAAGCCTTATCCGTTTTTCGTTAAAAGCGCTGGAGGATCCAAACTTACAGATGAGGATGGTCAAACTTACATTGACTATTGTCTGGCTTATGGGCCTTTGATATTGGGCCATGCCAATCCTAAGGTTGTAAGGGAAGTTTCCAACCAGCTGACCATAGGTACCGCTTATGGGGCACCGACAGAAAACGAGATCAAACTGGCAAAAGAGGTCATAGACAGAATTCCGTCCGCTGAGATGGTAAGGTTCTGTAACAGCGGTACAGAAGCCACAATGAGTGCAATAAGGCTTGCAAGAGGATTTACCGGCAGGGACAAGATAGTCAAGTTTGAAGGCGCATACCATGGGGCACATGATTACGTGCTGGTCAAGGGCGGTTCCGGAGCCGCAACATTGCCTGACTCTCCGGGAATACCTGAAGACACCACCAAAAACACCTTGTCAGTCCCGTTCAATGATGAGGAAGCCCTGACAGATTTGATTGAAAAGGAAGGCGAGAACATTGCATGTATCATTATGGAAGTGGTCATGGGCAATGTCGGCTGTATTGAACCTAAACCTGGATTTTTAGAGTTTATAAGAAAAATTACAGAAGAAAACAATATCATTTTAATATTTGATGAGGTAATCACCGGTTTCAGAGCATCCCGTGGTGGGGCACAGCAGTATTATGGTGTCACTCCTGATTTGACCACTCTTGGTAAAATCGTCGGTGGAGGCCTTCCAATGGGTGCATTCTGCGGTAAAAAAGAGATTATGGAAATGATCGCTCCGCAGGGTCCGGTCTATCAGGCAGGAACATTTTCCGGAAATCCGATTTCAGTTCAGGCAGGACTTTCCACAATGGCACAACTGGATGATGCATTCTATAAGGAGCTTGAAAGAAAAGGAAACTTCCTTAGGGGAAATATCGCCTCCATCATTGATGAGCAGGGGTATAACATCCAGCCTGTCGGTCTTGCTTCAATGTTTCAGATTTATTTCAATCCTGCACCGGTCAGCAATTATGCCGATGCTCAGGAATCCGACAGGAGACAGTTCCTCAGATACTTTAAAACCCTGTTGAAAGAAGGTGTTTTCATACCGCCTTCACAGTTTGAGTGCAACTTTATTTCAAGCGCTCATAGTATGGAGGATTTGCAGAAGACTTCCGATGCCATTGAATTGGCACTTGAAGCCGCATTTAAGAAAAGAAGAAGGTAATATAAATGGAAATTGATTACAAAGAAATTCTATCATATGCAATAATTCTTATAATTGTTTTAATTGCCGCCCAACACTTGAATGTTGTTGTTTCAGGAAGTATGGAACCGGCATTCTACAGGGGAGATATTGTCCTTATTGAAAAGGCAGATTTCTTCGGCATTCATGAATTTGACCCTAACAGCGTTGAAGTTGGAGACGTTGTCGTTTATGATGCGGCATGGTATGAGCAGCCGGTAATTCATAGGGTTATCAATATTACGGATATTAACGGAACTACGATGTATGTCATTAAGGGGGACAATAATGAACGTCCTGACCCTTATTATGTTAAAGCGGATCAAATCAAAGAGAAGGTTGTTACATTTGGAGATAATCTGGTCGTAATTCCAAAAATCGGATATCTTTCCCTCTGGTTAAGAGGTTTATAATTATTATTAGGTGAGTTAATGTATTTTGAAATTGAAAAACAAGCTATTGATGCCATCAACAAGGCATTGGATCAGTATGATGTGGAAGTTGACAGGAATTTTAAATTGAGCTTTCCTCCAAATCCGAAATTGGGGGACCTTGCAAGTACCATTGCATTCGAGCTTACTAAAAAGCTGAGGACTTCACCTCCTGAAGTTGCTGCAGGTTTGGTTGAAAAGATTGAAGTTCCTGAAATATTCTCCAAAGTGCAGAACTTTGGTCCTTACGTAAATTTCTTCATAGATTATGATGTGTTCTCAAGAATGCTTTTAGAAAAGGTCGATGACAGTTACGGCCAGCTTCCGGCATATGATGAGAAAATCGTTTTGGAACACACTTCAGCAAATCCGAACGGACCGTTGCATATCGGACACATCAGAAACTCCATTTTTGGAGATTCCCTTGCAAGACTTTTAAGATTGGCAGGAAGGGATGTCACAACCCAGTATTATGTTAATGACATGGGAAGACAGATTGCAATCATTGTCTGTGGCATAACCGAGTGCGGATTAAAGATTGAAGACTATGAAGGGGAAAAGGTTGACCACAAAGTTGGAAAGCTATACTTTGATGCCAACAAGGCAGTCGAAGAGGATGAAAAATTACAGGCTAAGGTAGATGAGCTGATTCAAAAATATGAGGAAGGTTCCGACGATGAATTAAATGCAATATTCGAGCAAGTAGTTTCAACCTGCATCTCTGGAATGAAGGAGTCACTTCAAAGAATGAATATAATTCATGATGATTTCGTATGGGAAGGACAGTTTGTAAGAAGCGGCGAAGTCGATGAGCTTGTCCACTACATTCAAAGGGAAGGCTTCACCCGCGAAAATGATGTCTTGTACATTGACCTGACAGACTTCAACATCGAAAAGGAATTCGTCCTGAGACGTTCAAACGGCACTTCACTATATTCCACAAGGGATTTGGCTTATCACAAATACAAGGCCACCTTAGGCGATACAGTGCTCGACATCTTAGGCTCAGACCACAAGTTGGCCGCTGAACAAATCAGAGTGATATTTGAGGAAATATTCAGGCAAACCCCGCCTGAAGTGATCTTTTATGAGTTCATCTCACTTCCTGAAGGTTCAATGTCAACCCGTAAGGGCAAGTTCGTATCAGTGGATGAGCTGATTGACGAAGCGGTCCTGAGGGCAACCAATGAGATAAAGTCAAGGAACCCTGACTTGACAGATGAGGAAATTGCACCTATGGCTGAAGAGATCGGTATTGGAGCTATTAGATTCTTCATTGCCAAGCTGTCTCCTGAAAAGCCTATAATATTCAAATGGGATGAGGCATTAAGCTTTGAGAGGGGATGCGCTTCAATCCAATACGCTCACGCAAGGGCATGCAAGCTGCTTGCGAAATCAGGTAAGGATGTCAGCTCCTTAAAAGTCGATGACGAATGGGTGCCTGACGATGCTGAACAGGATTTAATAAGGCAAATCGCAAAATTCCCACAGGTTGTGGAAGAGAGTGCAAACAAAAAGAGAGTTCATGGTATTGCCCAATACTGTCAGGACCTGGCCGGTTCATTCAACAAGTTCTACAAATCAGAACAGGTCATCGGATCTGATGATGAGGATACCAGACTTATTTTGGTTGACAGAGCAAAGACAACCATTAAAAACGCTTTAGATATTTTAGGTGTTTCAGCACCTGAAAAAATGTAGATGGGTGTTAACTCATCTCTAATTTTCTTTTTTGTAATATTAATTGTATATAGTTATTTTTTATTTTTTAATGTATTTTTTATATTATTTTTCATTTTATTGGTTAAAAATAATTTTTTAAACTTTTACATTTAAATTCCATATTTTTAAATTATTTTAACTAATAATCTTATAATTTTTTTTCTATATATCAATTTTTGACCTTAAAAATAGGAAAATATTATATGTATTTGATGACAAATGGTATATACAATTGAAAAGGTGATTGTTCATGACTACAGTTGGCGCTATATTAAAGAAATTAAGAGAAGAAAATGGATATTCACAAAGACAAATTGCTGAATATCTTGAAATAGATCAAAGCAACCTTTCAAAAATTGAAAACAATAAACGAAAATTAAATTGGACGTTATCTGAAAAAATACTCTCATTATACAATTGTACTCCAGAATATCTTTTAGGAAAAGAGGATAGTTATGAAAAAAGAGAAATTGCATTTAAATCAGGTAAAAATATGGACTTAAATGTTATTTCAAGAATTAATATACTTGCCAAGGATTTAAGCATATTAAGAAAATTCAATGATGATTATCATGAAATTGAAATGCCGAAACCAAGTTCGAATTTAAAAAGGAAATGGGGTCTTGATGAATATTGTCCTATTAATGTTTTTAATCTTTTACAAATTAAAATTCCTAATTTAACTATTTCCTGGTTTCCTATGAAAATGAATGTAAGTGGATGTTGTTTTAAAGAGGGCATTGACTCTATTATCCTACTTAATTCTTCTCATTCAAGGGGGCGCCAAAATTTTACCCTAGCCCATGAATTATATCATCTGCTTGATGATGATGAAAATTTTTTCATTTGTTCTGAGGATTTCAATGAAGATGTTGAAATAAGGGCTGATAATTTTGCATCTACTTTTTTGTTGAGTCCGTTAGCATTGGAGGATTTCATCGAATCTAATAATATAAATGAGTGGACTATTGCTGATATTGTTAAATGCGAACAGTATTTTCAGTTAGACCACAGACAATTTATCGGCCGTTTGCATAAAGAGGGATTAATCGATGGAAATCAATTTGCTGAATTTTCATTTAAAATCATTGAAAAATCTGCCAGTTTAGGTTATGGTACTTCATTATATGAACCAACGATTAATGATAGTTCACACTATTCCATTGGGCATATGATTCCACTTACAGAAAAGCTATTCACTGAAAAAAAATTGACTGGTGGAGTTAGAAGAGATATTCTAAATGACCTTTTCAGACAGGACTTACTTTATAAGACTTTAAGGGATTCTAATGAAGAATAAGTTAATTTTTCACGATTCAGATGCTTTAATATGTTTTTTAGAAATTGATGAAATTGAATTTTTAAAGAATATGTTTTCAAAGGTCATCATACCTGAAGCAGTTTTTGTGGAGTTGAATGTGAATAACGCTCCTGTTAATGTTAAAAATAATTTGAAAGATTTAATTTCTGAAAATTTTGTTGAAGTTAGGGAGGTTGAATTTGCTTCAGGGGAATATGTTAAAAATAAATGCATTTCAGAAGGATATTGGACAGATGGGCGCCCTATTGGACGAGGTGAATCTGCAGTTTTAGCATTTGCTATTGAAAATGAGGGGATTGTTGCAAGCAATAATCTAAGCGATGTATTTGAAATTTGTGATAGATATGAAATTCCTATTCTCACTGCTTCATTAATGTTGGCTTTTGCTTTTGAGTTAGGAATTTACACAAAATCCGAAATTAATTGTATTTGGAATAGGATTTTGCAGGAAACCTATCAAATTTTACCTAAACAAACATTTGATGAATATTATATCGAATTATTTGAAGATGATTGTAATGAGTTATTGAAAAGTTATGATTTCAAAAAACATTACATCAACTCTAAAAAATAAAAAAATCAAAGATTTAATCAACAAAACAGATATAATCTTCTTTTCTAGGCAAAGGCTCCGGCGCTTCCATGTCAGGATATCCTAAAACGACATGACCGATTCCTTCATAGCTTTCAGGAATTCCCCATTCTTTTAGAAGCTCTTTTCCCTTTTCGCTTTGGAATTCATCATATGCCCTGTGAATCCAGCATGATCCGACACCTACTGCATGTGCAGCATTTACAAGCACTGCCAATACGCTTGAACCGTCCTCTTTCCATGTTGGAATTTCACCGTCAGCCAAAACAATCAGCAATGTTTTTGCACCGTAGAACGGGTCCATGTCATCCGGGACGTCTACAGGAAAGAAACTTCTGTTCCACGCTGACAATTCCTTGATTGTTTCAGGATTTTGTATTACAACAATTTTTGGTGACTGCAGTCCTCTTCCTGTTGGGGCGTATGTTCCCGCTTCAAGAATTGTTTTCAGTTCCTCGTCAGTGATTTGCTCGTCCTTGAATTTTCTGATGCTTCTTCTTGTCTTTAGGTTTTCGATAGTTTCGTTCATGTCAATTCCTCACTAATCTTTTTAAGTATTTTTAAAAAATCGTTATATTCCTCTTCTGTTAAATTGAGCTGTTCATCCCATTTCTCATCATAGTCCATTATTTTTAAGGCGGTCTTTTCGCCTTTTGATGTTGCCTCGATTATTTTTTTCCTTTTATCTTTAATCCTTTTGATGAATCCCTTATCCTCCAGCTTTTTGAGGTTTCTGGTAATTGTGCTTTCGTTTAGATGGAATGCTTCAGCCAGTTCCTCCTGGCTTATGCCCCTGTTTCTGTAAATCTTGATTAATAGCGGATGAAGGCCAAAACTCAGGTCGTCTTCCTTCACGATTTCATTGATGTATTTTGCATGCTCCCGGTAGATTATGGATATGAATGGGGCAGTGGGCATGTCCTTATCAAACGGCATTGTCTCTACTCCTTATCAGTTTGTTTATATACAGCTCAATGCATGCATAACAGATTAGGGACCCTATTCCTCCTCCAAGAAGCATTCCGTAATATATTCCTGTTTCTCCCATATTGAATGTGAAACCCAGAATATATGCGAATATCAGCACCAATATGAATTCCCTGAATGTTGTCAGGAAAAAGGATATTGTTCCCTTGCCGACTCCCTGGAAAACGTTACCTGCACTTGCTCCGAATGGAACATATAGGATGAACAGGCACATTATCTGGAGGAAGCTTGCTATTCTAGGCGCCAAATCTGCACTGTTTTCTGAATATGAGAAGATAAATGCAATCTGATTTGAGAATACATATAGGATAATGCACACTATTATTGAAGCTATTAAAGCCACTTTAACGGCATATCTTGCAGTCACCCTCAAGTTTTCATATTTTCTGGATCCGAATGCCACTCCTGCCACGGATATTGCCGCTGTTCCAACACCTATTGCCGGAAGCATTCCGATGTTGACTATTCTCCATCCTGCGGTATAGACGGCTACCGCTACAGGGCCGGATACGATTGTAAGCATGTAGTTGACAAATATTGTTAAAACTGACAGCACCAGCTGCTCCAGACTTGCCGGGATACCTACAACCAATATGTCCTTATACATGTTAAGGTCATTGTGGAAGTCTTTCCTGTTGTATGAGAGGTATGTGTCCTTTTTGACGAATATCCAGTAAAACATCATAAGCAGGCTTATGAATGGTCCAAGGGCTGTGGCCCATGCCGCTCCTGCAATTCCCATATTGAATGTGTAGATGAAAATAGGGTCCAGAATCATGTTTATTATAGCAGCTAATGCTATTGGAACTGTTGCCCTTTTGATATCTCCTTCTGCCCTGAATGCTCCTCCGACAATCGGCGGCATCAGAAGTCCAAATGTCCATGCGAAGATGATCAGTCCATATTCCATTGCATAGTCTATGACAGATGCTGCCCCCATTGAAATCAGCAATGGCTTAAGAAAGGCTATGAAAATTATTGTAATGATAATTGACACAACTACACTTAAAATCAGATTGTGTATTGCGGCATTGTTTGCCGAATGCTTGTCTTCAGCTCCGATGTATCTTGAAATAAGTGAGTTACCACCGGCTCCAAGACCGTTTCCAAATCCTACCATTATCATGAATAATGGTGTGATATATCCAAGTGCAGCTAACGGTTCTGCACCAAGTCCCGCTACCCAAATGCTGTCGATGATGTTGTTTGCAAATATCAGGAACATGCTTGCTATAATTGGCAGTGATAATTTGTTTATTGCCTTTTTAGGGTCTCCTGTTATCATTTCAATGTTTTCATTCTTTTCCATAATATACCTCTCTTGCATATGCAATTATACTCTTGTATATGCAAGTGTTGGTATATAAAGGTAATGGAAAGAAAAATAATTTTCAAAAAAAAATAAGGAAATAAGTATTAAAAAATACTTATTTAAATTTTATTGCAGGTTACCGTCTTCATCAATCATATCTGGATTGTTATATTGTTGTCTGAGTTCATATATGCTGGATCCAGCACTTTGACCGCCAATAACATTACCGTTTGAATCGTAGTATACGTTCAAATCAGCATCGTAGTATGATGCGGATGATGTTTGTTGGGAACCGCTGCCAGAATCTGAAGATGAGGATGAAGAGGATGTACCATTGTTATACATTACGGTATTTGCAGTTGAGTTTCCTGAAACTGTTTCTTCTGCAGTGGAGGTACCTTCTTCAATAGTTATGGTTTGTTTTGCAGTACATGGACTGTATTTGTCGTTTCCAGCATAATTAACAGTTATATCATAATTTCCTGCTTCTTCACCGTTAAGGGTGAGGTATCCTTTACCGTTTTGGTCAGTGTTGACGGTGTAGTTTTGGACATTTCCGGAACCGTCCTTGTATGAGATTGTAACAGGTTGACCAGCAATTACAGCTCCTTGTGCATCTTTAAGTTCGAATTGTACTTGGTCTCCATTTTTTAAGGTTGTTTGACTTAAAAAATTGATTTGGGTGCTGATTTTACCATCTTGGGTTACTGGTTGTTGGTGTGAGAAAACAGTAAATCCAACAACTGCAATGATGATAACAATCAATATTGCAATAATAATATTTTTGTTCATTTTAATCACCGATTATATCTTAAAGGACCTTTTATTTTCATTAGATTAGCATCCAATTTATACTATGATTTTATCAATATATAATTGTTTTTGAATGCAAGTACATACATTCATTTAAATTATGTTCTAATGATTTTTAGAATGACTTAGAAATTTGAAATGATTTAAATATTTTTAGGAATATAATATGATTAAAGGAGAATTTTATCATGAAAGTTTTAGTTGTTGGAACCGGTGCCCGTGAGCATGCTATCGCTGACGCCCTTAAGGATGATGTGGAATTATACGTTTACATGAGTAAAGTCAACCCTGGAATGAGCAAGATTGCTGAGTTTAAGCAAGGAGATGAAGGGGAAGTGGAAAAGGTTGCCGAATATGCGGTCGAAAATGACATTGACATTGCATTCATCGGCCCTGAAGCTCCGCTTGGAAAAGGAATCGTGGATGAGCTTCAAAAGAACGGAATAAAGTGTGTCGGACCTACCCAAAGTGCGGCAAGAATCGAAACCGACAAGTCATTTATGAGAAAACTCTTTGAAGACTACAAAATCGAAGGGTCACTCGTTTACAAGGTGTTTGACAACTCAGATGACGTGTCAGCATTTTTGGATGAGTTTGACCGTGATGTTGTAGTGAAACCTGTTGGATTGACAGGCGGTAAAGGAGTAAAAATTGTCGGTGACCATCTAAAAGACAATGAAGAGGCAAAGGAATACTCATGTGAAGTTATTGACAATGTAATGGGTGGTTTTGCCCAAGTTATTATTGAAGAAAGATTAATCGGTGAGGAATTCACCATCCAGGCTTTCTGTGACGGTGAAAATTTGGCACCAATGCCTGCAGCACAGGACCATCCTCATGCATTTGAAGGTGACGTCGGTGCAATCACCGGAGGAATGGGATCATACTCTGATGTTGGAGGATTGCTGCCGTTCTTAAGCCAGGAAGATTATGATAAGGCTGTTGACATCATGAAGGCAACCCTCAAAGCTATTGCTGAAGAGGCAGAACCTTACAAAGGCATCCTATATGGACAGTTCATGCTTACCGCTGACGGACCTAAATTGATTGAATACAATGCAAGATTCGGAGATCCTGAAGCTATGAACGTATTGCCGCTTTTAAAAACTCCATTGGCTGATGTTTGCCAGTCCATTGTTGACGGCAATCTTGGTGAGGTGGAGTTCGAAGACAAGGCCAGCGTATGCAAATACATCGTGCCTGACGGATATCCTGAAACCCAGTATGCCGGTGAACTGATTGAAGTTGATGAGGCAGCCATTGAAGATATGGGCGCTAAGGTATTTTATGCGGCAGTGTCCGAGGAAGATGACGGAATTCACCTGTCAGGTTCAAGGGCATTGGGCATTGTAGCCAGTGGCGATTCCATTGAAGAGGCTGAAAAAATAGCTGAAAAGGCATGCGAGTTTGTTAAAGGTAATGTTTACCACAGAAGGGATGTGGGTACAACAGAACTTGTAAACAAGCGTGTCGAACACATGAAAGAAATTTTAAACTAAATTTCTTTTTCTTTTTTTTGTTAATAATTTGAAAAAATCTTCAATTTTGATATTGAATTTTTCATAGAAACATTTAATATACATTTTTTACAAATATCTTTTTTTATACTATTTAAAGGGGATTATAATGGATAGTTTATTATCAATAACAGACATCAAGGATGATGTTAAATACATTTTGGATTTGGCTGTTAAAATCAAAGCGGGTGAGATGGAAGAAAAGCCTCTTGAAGGCAAGACATTGGCCATGATTTTCCAGAAATCATCAACAAGAACCAGAGTTTCTTTTGATGTTGGAATGTATCAGTTAGGTGGAAGGGCAATCTTTCTGTCTTCAAATGACTTGCAGATGGGCAGAGGCGAACCGATTTCAGACACTGCAAAGGTTTTAAGCCGTTTCGTTGATGGAATAATGATAAGGGCTATCAAACACTCCGATGTTGTGGAACTGGCCGAACATTCCGATGTGCCGGTCATCAACGGATTGACAGATCTCGAACACCCTTGCCAGGCCCTTGCTGATGTTCTGACAATCAAGGAACATCTGGGCGAGTGGGAAGGCAAGAAAATCTGTTTTGTCGGTGATGGAAATAACGTATCCAATTCCCTTTTATTGATTGCTCCCCTTTTGGGAATGGACATGTCTGTTGCTTGTCCAAAAGGCTATGAACCATGTGAAGATATTTTAAAGACCGCCCTTGAATATGCGGATGAAAACAATACTGAAATAACAATAACTGATGATATCGGCTTGGCATTGCAGAATGTCGATGCGGTTTTCACCGATGTCTGGGTAAGTATGGGCGATGAGGCCGAAAAAGCCAAAAGGGAAATAGATTTCGCACCATTCCAAGTCACTTCTGATTTAATGAGCTTGGCTAATGATGGAGCTATTTTCATGCATTGTTTGCCTGCAATTAGAGGTCAGGAAGTGTCCGCTGAGGTAATTGACGGACCTCAATCAGTGGTTTTTGATGAGGCCGAAAACAGACTGCATGCTCAAAAGGCTGTTTTATATTATTATCTAAAAGATTAGATACGGAATATTGCTCCAAAAATCGCAAATGCAATAAAAATAACAACAATGCATATACAGCAGTTAACCCAGTCGTTATCCTTGCTTGAGGAGGTGCCTGTTGTTGTACTTTGATTGTGTGTATTTACGGTATTTTCAATTACTTCCGCTTTTTTGATTTCCTCTTTTTCTAGTCTTTCACCGCAGTTTCTACAGAAAACTGCATTGTCAGGGTTTTCTTCACCACAATTTCTACAAAACATTAATAATCCACCTTATTATTATTTTTAAAAAGATTATGAGGCCCATGCCTCCAATAAAACCTGTAACGAATCTTAAATTGTTTGTGCTTTCTCTTGGTCCAAAATATTGTGTCAATCCGTCAATTGCTGTAGGGATCATAAGAATCATTGAAACGAACAGCATTTCCAGATTATATGGATGCCTGTAAAAGATGTTTAGGATTAAGTAAACAACCAGGCCGGTATAAAAGCCGGTGCATCTTGCGCAAACTGGAAATTGGTGGCCTTTGATGAAGAAACTTCTCTCCGGTTTTCTGTGACATAAATATTTTGTAAAGTTCATATTTTCACACACAATTTGCTAACCTTAATATGATTTCAATAATTATATATATTTTTGTATTCATAAGTTATTGTATAATATATGAAAAAAGGTTTTTACAATGAGAGGCGGAGAAGCGATAATAGAATCCCTCAAAAATATGGGGGTAAAAACAATATTTGGTTATCCTGGCGGACAGACCATACCATTCTATGACATGCTATATGATGCAGACATGAATCATATACTGGTTAGACACGAACAGGCTGCTGCTCATGCGGCTGACGGTTATGCAAGGGCATCTGGTCGTGTGGGAGTGTGTTTGGCAACTTCAGGTCCTGGAGCAACCAATCTTGTAACTGGTATAGGAACAGCTTACATGGATTCTTCTCCAATTGTGGCAATTACAGGTCAAGTTCCTACTCATTTAATCGGAAATGATGCATTCCAAGAAGCGGACATTATTGGAATAACAATGCCTATTACTAAACATAGCTACCAACCTAAAGACCCTGATTTAATACCTTCAATGATTAAATCAAGTTTTGAAATTGCTTCAACTGGAAGGCCGGGTCCTGTTTTGATAGATGTTCCAAAGGAAGTTCAGGAAGGAGAATTGACAGAATTCAGGGATGACCTGATTCAAACACCTGGTTACAATCCGACCGTTAAAGGCAACATCAAGCAGATCAAGAAGGCACGCGATTTAATTAAGGAATCTAAAAGGCCAATGATTTTGGCGGGTGCAGGAGTCATCATAGCCAATGCATGCTGTGAGCTAAAGAAATTGGCTGAAACCATTAACGCACCGGTAATGACTTCACTTTTAGGTAAAGGTGCTTTTGATGAAACTGACGATTTGGCATTGGGAATGCTTGGTATGCACGGAAGAAAAGTTTCAAACGATTACATTAACGAATCAGATTTATTGATTGCTATCGGTATAAGGTTTTCAGACAGAACCACCGGAAGACTGGACAGTTTCGTACCTGACACCAAGGTCATTCACATTGACATTGATCCTGCTGAAATCGGCAAGAATGTGGAAGTTGATTTGCCAATTGTTGGAGATGCCAAAAATGTTTTAAAATCATTGAATAAAGTGTTGAATGAATACACTCCATCAAACGAAGTGAATGATTGGACAGACATGATTAAGGTCAAAAAGCAGGAATTGCTACCACGTGTAACTTATGATGATGTTCCTTTAAAACCTCAAACTGTCATAAAGGAAATTGCAGAGGTTTTAACACCTGAATCAATATTGACAACTGATGTAGGTCAGAATCAGATGTGGGCGGCACATTTCTTTGACACCCAAAAGCCGCGCAAATTCATATCATCAGGAGGTCTTGGAACAATGGGATTCGGATTCCCTGCAGCTATTGGAGCCAAAGTTGCCTGTCCTGAAGACCCTGTTGTATCAATCAATGGTGACGGCGGATTCTTGATGGTGTGTCAGGAACTGGCTACCGTTCGTGAATACGACTTGCCGGTCATTGCCGTTGTTTTGGAAAACAGAACCCTTGGAATGGTATACCAATGGCAAAGCTTACTATATAATAACAGACATTCTCAAACCCTATTGGGCAACAGTCCTGATTTTGTAAAGCTCGCAGAAAGTTTTGGAGTGAATGCAGTTAGGATTACAAAACCGGGCGAGACTAATGAAGCCCTATCAAGTGCAATAAAAGATAATGAACCGGTCTTATTAAATGTTGTAATAGACTCCGAGGAAGCCCTTCCTATGCTTCCGCCGGGAGCAGGAATTAATGAGATGATCGGGGAATATAAACTCGAAAAGGATGTGATTTAAATGGAATCAAATTATCACGTTATATCAACACTCGTTGAGGATAAGCCGGGGGTCCTGCAGAAAGTGGCTGGAATGTTCAACAGAAGAGGATTCAACATTGACAGCATAACTGTCGGAAGCTCAGAAGTGGAAGGACAATCCCGTATGGTCATTTCAGTGCATGCGGATGAAAAGGGTTTGGAACAAGTTACAAAGCAACTGAATAAATTGGTTGACGTTATCAAGATTAAAGATATCACTAAAACTGCTGTTAAAAGGGAATTGTGCCTTATCAAGGTAAACATTCCTAACGCTAAAGCAAGAGCAGAAATAATGCAATATTCAAATATCTTCAGGGCACATATATTGGATGTCACAGACCAGACACTACTGATTGAGCTGACTGGAGATAAGGAAAAGATTAATGCATTCATATCTTTAGTAGAGGGCTATGGAATAAAAAGAATAGCCCGTACTGGCCTTACAGCTATGTCAAGGGGAGTATAAATTATGACTATATTAGAAGACGTATTAAAAGACAATAAGGAATTTGTGGAAAACTTTGAAGGCGAAGAAATGTCTCACCATGCTGCTAAAAAGTTAGCTATCCTAACCTGTATGGACTGCAGACTAATCGACTTTTTCGAACCTGCGCTCGGCCTTAAAAGAGGGGATGCAAAAATCGTTAGAAATGCAGGAAACTCCATTGTAGGCGAAGACGCAATAAGATCAATCGGCGCAGCTTTATACAACCTTGGTGCTGAAGAAGTGATGGTTGTTGGCCACACAGAATGTGGTATGGCCGGTGCTGATGCTGAAGCTTTAAAGGAAAAAATGATTGCAAGAGGCATTGCCGAAGAGGACATTGCAAAATATGACCTTGCAGAATGGATTGGCGGATTCGAATCAGAAGAACAAAACGTAAAAGACGTTGTCGAAAAGATTAAAAACCACCCGTTAATACCTGATGTGCCTGTGCACGGTCTCATAATTGATATCGTCACCGGTGAGTTGAAAGTTTTAGTAGATGGTTACTGATTCCATCTATAATTTTTTTCTTTTTTTAAGTTACTTTTATTAATATAGAAAATCATATTATTAAGTGATATTTTATATGATATCTTAATTTTTATTAATTAATTTAAGAGATGATTTTAAATGAAAATGTATTACGACGACGATGTAACTACAGATGCTCTTGAAGGTAAAACCATAGCAGTAATCGGTTATGGTTCACAAGGAAGAGCACAATCTAGAAACATGGCTGATAGTGGAGCTAACGTTATTGTAGGTTTAAGAGAAAACGGTAGTTCCTGGAATTTAGCAAAAGAAGATGGAATGACTGTAAAAACCATAGAAGATGCTGCAAAAGAAGCAGACATCATTCACATTTTGCTTCCTGATGAAATCCAGGAAAAAGTGTACAATAATCAAATTGCAGAATACGTTGAAGCTGGAAACACTATTTCATTCTCTCACGGTTACAACATCCACTTCGGATTAATCAAACCTGATGAAAGCGTAAACATTGTAATGTTTGCACCAAAAGGACCAGGATCCATGGTTAGAAGAACCTATGAAGAAGGATTCGGTATCCCTGGTTTAGTTGCAGTCGAGCAAGATGCAACAGGCGACGCATTCCAATTAGCATTATGTATGGCAAAAGCTTGCGGTTTAACCAAAGCAGGCGTATTGGAAACCACTTTCAAGGAAGAAACCGAAACCGACTTGTTCGGTGAACAAACCGTTTTATGTGGCGGTCTTACCGAATTGATCAATGCAGGATTCACTACCTTGGTTGAAGCAGGTTACCAACCTGAAATCGCTTACTTTGAAACCTGTCACGAAGTAAAACTCATTGTAGACTTAATCTATGAAAAAGGTTTTGCCGGAATGTGGCATGATGTAAGTAACACTGCTGAATTTGGTGGATTAACCAAAGGTAAAGCTGTCATTACTGAAGAAGCAAAAGAAGGTATGAGAAAAACCTTAAAAGAAATCCAAGACGGCACCTTCAAAAAACAATGGGCTGATGAAAACGCTACCGACGGCGCTAACCTAAAAGAAATGAGAGCTGCTGAAAGTCAAATGGAAATCGAAATTGTCGGTGAAAGACTCAGAAAAGCTTGTGGATTACAAAAAGACGATTAAACACGTCTTTTTTCTTTTTTTATTTTAATTTTTAATATTTTTTAGTGTGGTAATAATGGTATTTATTGGAATGGACCATGGTACAACCGGAATCTCTTTTTGCATAATGTCCGATGAGGGGGAAGTTGTCGATGTATTTAAAATCGGAAGGGAGGAAAGTAAACAGGGTCTAGTTTCTGCCTCAGAAGAACTGAAAAAACGTGTTAATTTAGAAGATGTTAAATTAATGGCAATAACATACGCAATGGGCGATGGCATTAGCCAAATTTTACCAACCGATAAAGTCAGGGACCGTGGAATATTATCAATCAACGGCGCAGGCAAGGTTACCGGTGGAGGAACAAGCGTTTTCGATGAGCTTGAAGAATTGAATCTGCCGTCAATAATGATTCCGGGCCTTCATAAGGACTCAGAATCTTTAGATAAATTGTTTAGGGCAGCCTATTCTCACCAGGCAAGTCCCGAAAAGGTCAGCATATCATATAATGCAGTAAAGGAAACCGGATGGAGCAATTTCATAGTTGCCGACATCTCCTCAAACAGTGTGGATATCTTAATCGAAGACGGCAAGATCAAAGGCGCCATCGATGCATGTCTGGGCGCTATGGGCGTTGTGCATGGACCGCTTGACTTGGAAATGATTAGGGACATTGATGAGAACGGCGCATCAGCAAACGGTTGCTTTTCAAATGCTGGAGCCGTTAAGATTGCCGGAATTGATGGAAAAGTTGCCAATATGAAAAATCAGCTTTTGGACAATTATCGCCAGGGCGATGAGAAGGCAAAGCTCGCAATAGACACATTGATAATGACAGTTGCAATGGAGATTGCAGGTCTTGATGTGGTATGCGAAAACGATATTGAAGGCATAGTCCTTACAGGTTCTATCGGATCATCAACCGAACCCTTTGACTTTAAAAAAGAGATTGACAAATACTTCAAAGGCAAATATGACTTGAAAGTAATTTCATTTGATTCTGGAGCTATTGGAGCTGCTCAAATAGCGATGGATGTCTTTAATGGTGAAAAAGAGATATTAGGTATTAAAGTTAATATCTAATCTTCTTTTAAGCTTATAAAAATTATATTTCCGCCTTTAAGTGTTTCAATACCATTTTCATTTTCTAAAACGAGATTCAGGTAATTGTCAATAGCTATTACTTTACCTTCGGTTTGATAATCTCCTCTTAAATCAACACTTACATATTTATTTTTAAATTGAGTAAAAAGTTTGTTTACATTATCTTCGCTCATTGTTTCAAATCCTTGAATATTCTACTTTTACATTAGTCTTTCAACTTTAAATACTTTAATGTTTATAGTATATAGTATGGCAATTAATCAATTAGAAAGCAATTTGGAAGCTATTACTCGCACAATAGCTCAACTTAAAAAAGACGGATGTACTGACGAAAAGATTTTAGGCGAACTTAGGGCTGAAAGGGAAAAGATACTTAAAGACTTAAACTTATAGGTATCTTATCTTAACCATTCTTTCAATAAACTCATATCACTTGTTAAATCTATTTTTAATGGTGTTATTGTAGTTTTTTGCATTTTTTTTAGTTCATAACCATCGCTTCCGGGTTCGTCAAACTCATATGGCTCACCGCCAATCCAGTAATATGGCTTGTTTCTCGGATCCAGACGTTTTTCAATGACGGGAGTATACATCCGTTTTCCAAGTTTGACGACTTCAAACTCATCATCTGAAGGATTTTCCGGAATGTTGACATTCAGCAAGTCAATTCCTTCAGGCAAACCTTTTTTTAAAACGATTTTAGTTAGTTTGTTAAGCATTTTTTTTGAAAATTCAAAATCGATTTCGACATGGCCGTTTTCAAACTTGATGTCGTCCCTTGTAACTTCCTTTGATATTGCAATGGTTGGAATTCCAAAGCTGGCGGCTTCAATTGCGGCGCCTAAAGTTCCGGATGTTGTCAATTCGGCTTGGCCTAGATTAAATCCGGTATTTATTCCTGAAATCATGATGTCCGGTTTTTCATCCATTATTTCAAACAGGGCTATTGTCACCGCATCTGTCGGTGTTCCTCCAACGCCATAGCCTATGCTTCCATCCTTAAGAATATGTTCATTAACTCTCAATGGTTCATATAATGTTAATGCATGGCCTATTCCGCTTTGCTGGGTTTCAGGAGCCACAACATATGTTTGGCATAAATTTTCAACTGCCTTTTTGGAGGCAAGTATTCCTGAAGCGGTTATTCCATCGTCATTACTGATTAATGCTTTCATATACATTAATTAGGTGTTAATTTTTAAATAATTTTTGTTTTTGAATTATTTTTAATTCATAAAAAAGCTGTTGATTGCTTTTATCTGAATTTAATAATGTTGATTTTATAAATTGGCATAGATATTGCTTTTTGATTGAAAACAAATAGATTTAAGCAATTTTTTAAAATTGATTAAATGCATCTATAAAAAACTTTAATAACAATTTAATCCATAAAATATAATATTATTGTAAAAAAAATACATGCGGGTGGAAACTTGGAAAAACCACAATTAATTAATTTTATAGCGAAAGTAATGGAGGATTCAGGTTTTAAGGTTTATAAGAATTTTAAAACCTCACAGAAAGTCATTGACATCTATGCTATTCTACCCACAACTATTGGGGACTTTGGGGTAGTTGTAGCATGTCTGAATTATGATAAGGAGTTTCAGGTCGGCGTTGATGTATTGAGGGAAATGGAAGAGGTCCAGGCAAGCCTTAAGGCCTCTAAAGTTACTATAGTGACTTCATCATATTTCTCCGAGCAGGCTAAGAACTATGCAATCAGAAAGAACATCAAATTGGTTGACAGAAACAATCTGCTTGAACTGGCTAAGAAATATCAGGACCGTACCAATCAGACAACTCTTGACAACACTTCTTATGATGGCGGTGCATCTGCCTATATCGAAGAGGAATACCCTGAATACAATTATGACGCTTCCGATATGGAATATATCATGCAGAGAAGAGATGCTCATCCTCATGTCTATAAGAACACTTTGTATAGGCAGGTTGATGAACCACAGGTTAGGGGATTGTCTTCACTTTTGAATAGGCGTCGTCACCAACAGAGCACTGGCAGTTTAAGTCCTTATTCCCAACAGACAAACTTGTATAACTATGATTCAAGAGCAAACAATTATGGATTAAGTCATTTCGGAACAAATTCTTTATTCTTTAGAATCATAAGCAACCCAATCGGTTTGATTCTTATGGTAGTGGTTGTTTCCTATTTGATTTCATTCATTGCAGGAAATCTGCTTAAAATGGATTCAGGAATCACCGGTTTAATAGAAATGTTTGTTGCTCTGGCTCTGGCTTATGGATTGTCATTCTATGCAGACAGAAATGCTGACTTCATTGTGAAAGGAACATTCGTATTCTTCATTTCATTAATTATATTGATTATCCTAATCTTTGTATAGGTTGGGATTGTGGTTTTCGGTGATGGGATTCAAATCTCATTGCTGCCTGTATTTTTTTTAAACAACACCATTAGAATGTAGATTAATCCAATCAGATATAGGAACCAAATCATTATATCTGTTGGGCCTGTTTCTATCCAGATTATTGTATGTGTCAGGATGAAAGCATATATTCCGATTCCGACACCTTTTTTTATTTTATGGATCAATCCCATAAATGCTCCTATAAAGAGCATCTGTATTGTCAGACCTATATATCCGAAATCAAGCATTACCGGGCCGAATAGTGTTGATGTGAGACATACGTTGTAGTGAAGGACATATTCGCCGATGAATGTCCTTGGGCTTCCTGATGAGAATATCATTGCCAGTATCTTGCCGTGGGTTGTGCCTGCAAGAGGCAGGATTCTTTCAAACACTTCCAATGTGAATGCAGCACGATAAAATATGAGTTCCAATGGGTTCAATGTCCAGTGCTGACCTGAAATTGACTGGGAAGCGATGTAGCCGACAGCCATCAGTCCGACAACGATTATTGCTATGAAAACTATTCCGAATTTTCTTGAAATCTTATCCAAATAGTATAATGTGATAAAGGAGCTGCCTAAAATCCCCAGTACTGAGGTTCTGTAGCCGTTAAGGCCAAATATCAAAGCCCCTATAATAATTAAAATCAGATATTTCCTGTCATAGTATTTTGCAAGCAGGAAATTTATTGTTATCAAAAAGAGTGGATATGCAATTCTCCAAATATTTGTTGTTGCATTTGCCTTTAGGGTAGAGTTGAAAAGCGGAATTCCACCTAAAAGCACTAGATTTAGGCTTTGTAGGATTAAAGCTATGATTGTCAATATCAAAAGCAGTCTTTCACTTAAGTAATTTGTTTCTTTTGTTTCAATATTTGCCTTGTATTTGACGGCCAGATAACCGGCTGCAAAAACGGCGCATGCAAAAATAATTGTCAGAATCACTTCTGCGTCAAGCGGATCTTCAAACCTGTAGTTGAATGATCCGACATAGCCCATTGCAAGAAAGGCAAGGATTGCGACAACCACAATCAACGGATTAAAGAAATCATATCTTTTCATATTACTCTCCTAATTCTTTGGCTGAAATGCATAGATTACCTGCAAAATTAGGCATTGCTGCAACATGTGTGTGAACATAGCTTGCAAGGGTGTTCTTTTCCATAAAACCGTCCTGCAGGTCGTATGAGCCTTTTCCCCTCGTGATTTTGAATGCAAGAGGATTTTTAAGTTCGTTGACAATGACCTTTGAATAGTGGAATTCATGGCCATGGAAGACTTCTCCCTTTTTGGAAATTATATTGTCTTCCTGTACCTCAGCTATTGTGTATTTAAGGGCTTGAACACGGTCTGTCAAGACAGCCTTGTATGGGTAGATGTCAACCACCTTATCGTCATGAATGGAGTTCATGAGATACATCAGACCTCCGCACTCCGCAAAGATAGGCCTGGACTCGTTGTGGAACTGCTTGATATCTTTTAGCATTTGAGAATTGGCGGCCAGTTCCTTTGAGAAAAGTTCAGGATATCCTCCCCCTATATATAAAGCGTCAATGTCCGGCAGGCATTCATCATTTAGCGGTGAGAAATATTCTATTTTGGCGTTGTTGGCTTCCAGGGATTCAATGTTTTCCTTATAATAGAAATTGAACACCTCGTCATAGGCGACACCAATCTTCACCGGCTGTTTGTTCAGCTTGTTCCAGATTGGAATTGTTTCGGAAGTGATTTTTGGTGCTGATTTTGCGATTTCCACCAGTCTGTCCAAATCGATTGATTCCTGGATAGTTTTTGACCAGATGTCAATGAATTTAATTGAGGTTTCCCTTTCACGTGCAGGAACAAGGCCCAGATGCCTCTGCTCGATTGAGATGTTGTCATCCCTTACAATTCCGCCGATGACCTCTGTTTTTGTAATCTCCTCTATCGACCTTTTGGTTTTCTCGTAGTGTGCCTTGTTCTTGACCTTGTTCAGGATGACTCCGGCAATGTTGATTTCAGGATCAAGGCTTTTAAAGCCCAATACCAGTGCCGCTGCACTTTTTACAAGGCTTCTTGAATTGATGATTAGGATTACCGGTGCCTTCAGCGCCTTTGCCACTGAAGCTGTGCTTCCGATATCGTTTATTGAATCTATTCCTTCATACAGTCCCCTAACGCCTTCAATGACTGCAATGTCCTTTCCTTCCATTCCCTTTAAAAATGAATCTCTGACTTGTCCTTCCTTCATGAAAAAGGAATCCAGGTTTCTTGAGGTGTTGCCGGTCGCTAATGTGTGGTATGACGGATCAATATAGTCCGGTCCGACCTTAAATGGCTGAACATCGTATTTTTCGCTTAAGGCCTTCATTATTCCTGTGGCGATTGTGGTCTTTCCAACTGCACTTCCGGTTCCCGCTAAAATAATTCTCATGATAATATATTATATCGTGTTTAATATATCTTTAATGTATTGTTTTTTAACGTTTTTTAATATATTTGTCAATATTTATAAACATCATTTAAAAATTGTACTATTTTTTTATACATATGATACTAATTTTTATTTATTACTTATAATCATTTTTAAAATAGTTCAAATATCTGAATATCATTTAGAATAGTTTATATATTATGTGTAAGTTATATATTATCGTTGATTAACACTTTAAAACTATCAACCATAACTTTATTTAAAAAGCAGATTCATTGAATTGAGGTTGCTAAAATGAAGAAATCGAAAAAGGCAATAATATTAGTAATGATAACAATAATATTATCAATTTCTGCTGTTTCAGCAGCAGACATTGACGATTCTTCAGACTCATCAATACAATCCATTGAAAAAACCGCTATAGATGAAGTGGTTTCAACAGATGCCGTTGATGATATTCAAACGGCTGAAAATAATGCGGATGTATTGGCTGCAGATGGAGACGGTAATTTCACTGAGCTTCAAACCTCTGTCAACACAGGCATGGTCGTAATGGATAAGGACTACACCCGTGTTGAAGGCGAAAATGACATATCAATTTCAAGAGACGTTACTATAGAAGGTAACAGTCATAAGATTGATGCAAACAATCTTGGTGGAATTTTTAATGTTAATTCAGGCTATACCTTAACTTTAATAGGTGTAACACTGATAAACGGTAATGCTGAAAACGGTGGAGCTGTTTACAATAACGGAGGAACACTGTCCATTAGTGATTCATATTTCATTAACAACACCGCTACCAAAAGCGGTGGTGCAATATACAATAATGGCGGAACTCTGGATGTAACTGGTTCTACTTTTGATGGAAATGACTTAACCGACCGTAGCGTAAACGGTTATGGAGGGGCAGCAATATACAGTGCTGCTGGTGATGTGACCATATCCACATCTACAATAACCAATAACTTAAAAAACATTGTACACCGTGGAGGAACCGGACAATACACCGGTGATTTATCAGGTGCTGCTGTAACAAGTAAAAACGGTGCTTTAACCGTATCTGATTCATACTTTGGAAAGAATAGTGGATCATATGGTGGTGCTATATTAAGTCAAGGTGACAATGCAGTTTTAAATGTTGTCGGATCCACATTTGAAGATAACTTTGCATTTAATGGAGGAGCTATTAACATAGTATCCAGTAAATATACTATTTCTAACTCTACTTTTAGAGGAAACGATGCTAAAGGTACAGGTAGTAGTACAAGTAATTATGCTAATGGCGGAGCCATTTGTGCACAAGAAAACGATAATGATGATGGTTTAATATCTGATTGTACTTTCGAAGATAACACAGCAGCCATTGGTGGTGCAATCACCACTCAAATCGCTCAAGTAACTGGATGTACTTTCACAAATAACACTGCTCTTGCATCTAATTCCGAAAGTTATAATGGTAAAACCAATAATAGAGGAGGATTTGGCGGAGCGATATTTAATGATAATACCATAACCATTGAAGACTCTAATTTCACAGATAGCATAGGTCGTGGAAGAGGATTGGATCTTAAAAATGCAGACATCAGCGGTTCATCATTCACCAATACAATCATAAACGTTAATAATCGCGGAACTGTCACTGTTAGCGATAATGTATATGATAATGACGGAAAAGATATTTCTTCAAGTAGCGGCTGTACAGTTGCTGTCACTGTTGGAAATGGAGAAGTTCCTTATGTGACTTCCGGAACCATTATCTTTGATGGTGACTTAACTTTCCAGGATTTACAAGACATTGTTGATGCTGGAAATGCAGCAATTACATTAACCGGAAATGTTTTGAAATCAGATGAAGAGGAACAGACTTTTGCAAATGGTATTCTTATTAGTCATTCTGTTTCTATTTATGCACAAGACCACACAATCACCGCTAATACTGGTAAAGTATTCACAGTTAATGAAGGTGCTACATTAACTTTAGATAAGGCTAATGTGGTTGGTGACGGCACTAGTGCTATAGTTAACAATGGTAGAGTTACTTTAAAGGTAGCTAATCCTTCCACTTTCACAAATGTGGGTGAATTTGCAATAGACAATCAAGGTACTCTTTATCAAGATAGTATGACCACTTTTACCCAATTAAGTGATTTAATTGCTTTGGTTAATGGTGGGGAAATCAGTATTGGTTCATCTAAAATCACCAAAGCGGACGATGAAAAAGCAACATTTGCAGATGGTATTATTGTTGAAAAAGATTTAACAATTACTGGATTTGTAAATTATAAAGGTGAAATTAGCACATATTTAGATGCAGCTAATTCAGGCAGAATCTTTTCTGTAAATGATGGTGCCACATTAACCTTAAATAAGATTATTTTAAAGAATGGTAATGCTGAAAAAGGTGGTGCTGTTTATGTGGAAGCCGCTAACGGCTTAATTGCTCAAACTGTAGACTTCATTAATAACACTGCTGTTTATCGTGGTGGAGCAATCTACTCTGAAGGTACTGCAGATGTCAAAGACTGTGTATTTGACAGCAACGACATTACTTTCCGTACTGCTAACGATGATAACGGTGGAGCTGCAATTTACAACTTAAAAGGTGTTTTAACCATTTCAGATTCCAAGATTACCAATAACCTCAAAGACATTGTTATTCGTGATGGAAACAATGGAGATTTATTGGTTGGTGTCGTTGTAACTTCCGGCGATACTTTAATTAAAGATTCTTACTTTGCAAACAACACCGGATCATGGGGTGGAGCAATAAGTTCCCTTGGATACTTAAACACTGAAGAATATGTTTTAAATGTTGTTAATTCCAGATTTGAAGGAAACAACGCTACATTCGGTGGTGCAATATTTATAGAATCTTCAAACTTAGACGTTAAAAACTGTACCTTTGAAAACAACAAAGGCGTAGGTGTAGGAAGTTCAGGAACTTCTAACACTCATGGTGGAGCAATTGTCGTATTCCCTGATGGCGCTTCTGCAGACATCATCGATTCTACTTTCATTGGTAACTCCGCTAATACTGGTGGTGCCGTAAGTTTTGCTGGTGTTGATGGCGATAGTCTTGTAGATAATTGTACATTCATCGATAACGCTGCTAATGATGGTGGAGCAGTATACCTCTGGACTCAAAGCGATGCTGCTGTAACCGTGGAAAACTCCGAATTTGAAGGAAACACTGCAGGTTGGGGTAGTGCTATTTCAACCGATGGTGATTTAAAATTATCAAATAACACTATTACTGGCGATGCTACAGCAATAGGTAACTGGGGCGGTTCCATTACTTCTGAATTAATGGTTACAGTTTTAGATGGTGAAACTCATACTTTTTACAATGATGTAAGTTTATATGCTGTTCTCACTGATGACAATGGTAATTTAGTTATGGATCATACTTTAAAATTCTACCTTGATGAATTGGCTACATCTTATGAAGCTATTTACAATTCAACATCCGGTAGATATGAGAGTTCAATTGCAAATGCAACTCCTGGAACTTACACAGTCACTGTCACATCCGATTCAAATAACTTAACCATTACAACCGGTACAATTGTTGTAATCAAAAAAGGCTCCTTCACAGACTTGCAATATCGGCTTGACAACCTTGAAGGAGATACATTTGAATTACCATACGACTTCACTTACAGCGAAACAGTAGATTCCGCTTTAGTAAATGGTATTAAAATTGGCCCAGGAATTTCCATTGACGGTAAAGGTCACACCATTAGCGGTAATAATCAAGCTAGAGTCTTTAATATCACTTCCAACTTGATAACTTTATCTAATATGACAATTCGTGATGGTAAAGCCGATAAAGGTGCTGGACTATACATTAATAAAGGTGAAATTTTCATCGCTTATAATGTAAACTTCCTCAATAACACCGCTACCTACCGTGGTGGAGCAATTTACACAGAAGGCTTAGTGGAAATTGATGGTTGTGTAATTGACAGTAATGACATTACCTACCGTGCTGAAAATGATGATAACGGTGGAGCAGCCATCTACAATAAAGGTGGAATTGTTCATATAAATGATACAGCTGTCACAAATAACTTGAAAGACATTGTTATTCGTGATGGTAATGACGGTCACTTAATCAATGCTGTGATCTTTAATTTTGGTGGAGGCATAACAATTAAAAACTCTTACGTTGCAAACAACACCGGTTCTTGGGGAGCTGGAATATACCAAAATGAAGATTCTGTATTAGAAGCTTATAATACCGTATTTGAAGGAAACAATGCTACTTTCGGTTCAGCAATTTACAATGAAGGTGGAATGCTTGTTGTTGATAATTGTACCTTCAATGATAATGCTGCTGTAGGAATAGGTAGTTCAGGCACAGAAAATACTCAAGGAGCAGCAATATTGGTCATGAACGATGGTTCATCTGCAAAAATTACCAATTCCAAATTCAATAGAAACTCCGCTAAAGTTGGTGGAGCTGTAAGTCTTGCTGGCGTTGCTGAGGATTCCCTTATTGACAATTGTACTTTCATTGACAACGTTGCAGAACTTGATGGTGGTGCTGTATACTTATGGAGTAATGATGCTGAAGTGACTGTATCTGATTCAGAATTCATCGGCAACAATGCTTCTTATGGTGGTGCCATTGAAAATGAAGGTTTAGGTGACTTAGTGGTTGATGGTTCTACCTTTGTTGAAAACACTGCATCCTTAGCAGGTGGAGCAATTATTTCATCAGGCAGTACAAGCGTTTCTGATTCTGTATTCATAGATAATGAAGCTCCAGGCGATACCAACGCTATTTATCTTTGGTATCCTGATGCAACATTAGAGTTATCCAACAATACAATCACAGGTAGTGACGTACAAATCTTTGTTCAATCTGGAATTGATATTGTTAGCCAATTGAAAGCTACATTCTTAGGAAATCAAACCATTCCTGCTGAATTTAGAGATACCGTCACACTTAATGCAACATTAACTGATGAAAACGGAAATGTCATTTATGACGCTGATTTCAGATTCTCAGTTAATGGTGAAACTATTGAGGGTATTTTCTTTGACGAAAACACCGGAGTATACACTGCAGACTATACTATTCAAACTGCAGGTTCTAACATAATTTCTACTAATTTGGATTTATCTAATTTGGTAAAATACACTGGTATCCTAGATGTTCCAAAAGTAAACATTTCCGAATTCACAGTTGAAGTTTTACCTAAAATTCGATTCGGCGAAAATGTTACCCTAGATGTAACCTTATTAGGCCTCAACGGCGAAGGATTAAACGAAACATTTAATGTGGTCGTAAACAACACTGAATACGCCGTTACAGTTGCTAACGGAACCGGTTCATTCAACATATCCGGATTGGCTCCTGGTCATTACTCCGCTTTAGGAATCTTCCCTGGAAATGATAATTACAATGGTGCTTACGCAACTGGATTGTTCACTGTATTATATCCACTCCCAATCTTGAATGTGACTGCTGAGGACATCACCTACGGTGAAGATGCTGTCATTAACATTAATTTAACAGAAGCTGATGGCACTCCAATAGATGGCAGGATCGGTATTAATGTTGGTGGAAAATTCTCAATGGATACCACTATTATTGGTTTTGCCTCAATACCTGTTCCTAATTTGCCTGTTAATGAAAGCGGTTGGGCTATTACAGTATACTATCTAGGCGATGAAGAACATTTGAATACAATGAATGACACCGAAACAGTAAAAGTGGCTAAGGCCGATGTTAGCATTGTTTGTGAAACCGTGACTCCGGAAATCAGATATGGTGAAAATGCCACTATTACTGTCGATATTAGTCCTGACTTTGCTACCGGTAATGTAACAGTCTTTGTTGATGATGCTGAATGTGGAACATTCGCCCTTGATGAAAATGCAAATGTAACACTGACTCTCTCAGGTTTAGCTGTCGGTACACATAACATTACCTTAACTTACAACGGTGATGATAACTATAATGCCAGAACTGGAGTGGTACCTAATGCTATAACTGTTGGAAAAGCACTTTCTAAAGTTACTATTGAACCTGTTAACAATGTTACCTATGGAAATGATGTAAGCATTGGATTTACAGTTGTTAATGCAACTACTGTGTTTATTAATGTTGCTACTGAGGATTTACAACCTGTTTATAATACTACTATTGTTGTAAATGATAGTGAATACGCTGATTCTCTTGTATTGTCTAATGTAGTTCCTGGCAATTACATTGTTGTACTCTACAATGAGGATAATGATAACTATGAGTTCAGTTCTACTTCTGCGAATTTCACTGTTGATAAGGCTAAATCTTCTGTTGAAATTAAACCTATTGAGAATGTAACCTATGGAAATAATGTAAGTATCGGATTCACTGTTTTAAATGCAACTACTGTGTTTATTAATGTTGCTACTGAGGATTTACAGCCTGTTTATAATGTTACTATTGAGGTAAATGATAGTGAATACGCTGATTCTCTTGTATTGTCTAATGTAGTTCCTGGCAATTATGTTGTTGTACTCTACAATGAGGATAATGATAACTATGAGTTCAGTTCTACTTCTGCGAATTTCACTGTTGATAAAGCTAAATCCTTTGTTGATGTTCAACATATCGAGGATGTAGTCTATGGAAATAATGTGAGCATCAGATTCAGTGTTTTAAATGCAACTACTGTGTATATTAATGTTGCTACTGATGCAGGATTAGAACCGGTTTATGGTGCCACTATTGTCGTTAATGATAGTGAATACGAGGGTTCCATTGTATTGCCTAACTTAGCCGCTGGCAAGTATGTTGTTGTAGTCGGAAATGATGGCAATGATTACTATGCTTCCAGTGCTGATTCTAGAAAATTCACTGTCAATAAGGCAGAAACTACAATGCAAACCGAAATCACTCCAGATATTAAGGTTGGTGATGAAGGTGTTGTAATTAAAGTGGTTTTACCTGAAAACGCTACCGGTAATGTAATGCTTTCAATTGATGGTGAAATCGTTAGCATAACCGGTTACGAATTGATTAATGGTACTGCAAACATCGCTGTTCCATCCGATTTATTGACTGCGGGCAAACACTCATACTATGTAAGATACGATGGTGATGCTAACTACACTTCTGCTGATGCTAATAAACAATTTGCAGTAAGCAAAGCTGATCCTATGGTTGTTATGTATGTTATTGAGAATTTAGACACTAAAGAGCCTGTTGCTGTTTCAATTTTCGTCAGCAATATTTCTGGTGGTCTAACAGTTGCTAGGGCAACCGGTCAAATCTTGATTGAAGGTTATGGCGTTGCACGCTTAGTAAATCTTGAAGATGGTATCTACACTTTAGATTTAATTGACATTGTTCCTGGAGATTATGAAATCACTGTTACCTACTTAGGTGATGATAACTTCAACAATGCAACCAACAGCACAGAGTTCACTGTGTCTAAACGTGCAGCAACTGTTGAAATCACTGATGTCACTGCAAACATTTTAGGCGGACAGAACGCTACATTCACAGTTAATATGAACCCTGATTCCGCAAACGGTAATGTAACCATCTATATTAATGGTACTGAATTTGCAACTGTCGTGCTTGGTGACGAATATGCTAATGCAACCGTAAGCATCCCTGGTTTAGGTGCAGGCACACACACCATTGGCGTAAAATACAATGGTAACGACCATTATAACGCATCTGATATTGTAAGTACAACCGTAACTGTTGCTAAAGCCGGTTCAAAAGTCACTATTGATCCTGTTTCTTACGCAATTTTCGGATACCCTGTTGAAATTTCATACACCGTTGAAAATGAAACTGCTGTAACATATTCTGTAGTGAATGAAAGCGGCGTTGAACAGGCATATGACATCATAGACGGCATACTTGTCTTATCCGGATTAAGTGTCGGCGACTACACAGTCACTATTACCAATGCTGAGAATGACATGTTCACCGAATCTTCAGCAACTCTTCAGTTCACAGTATCTGAAACCCCAACACTGGATTTCAATGTCACCTTCCCGGAAAACAGTACTGATAGCGTATTTTCAATCAGCATGCCTAAAGATGCTGAAGGATATCTGTTAGTTGATATTGACGGTCAACATTATTACGCTCCAGTTAAAAATGGTACTGCAACTATCGTTGTTCCTGGATTGGCTCCTGGAAACTACACCGCAACCGTTTCATACACTGGTGATGACAAATACGTCAACGCAACTACAACCAAAGATGTTTCTATACCTTCAAACCTGCCTGAAAATGCATTGACTATTCCTGAAAGCGCTGATACCGATGCACCTGCTACCTATTCAATTAGCTTACCGGCAGATGCTACCGGTTTCCTCATAGTGGATGTTGACGGAACCAAATATGCTGCAGCTTTAGAAAACGGATCTGCTAGTGTAAAAGTGCCTGCTTTGTCTGAAGGCCAACACAATGTAACTGTTATTTACACCGGTGATGGCAAATACTCCAGTGCTTCCAAATCAAGCAATTTAACTGTCAAAAAACCTGTTTACAAGATTGAAAACAACAAGAATGTCAATGCTCTTTACTCAGCTAAAGCATACTACAGAGTTCTTGTAACAAAAGACGGTAAGGCAGTTGGTGCTGGTGAAAATGTTACTTTCAAATACAACGGCAAAACATACATTGTTAAAACTGGTAAGTTGGGTTATGCAACCTTGAAACTTAACACAAAAGTTAAAGTTAAAAAATACACCATAACCGCTGTATACAAAGGTGTAAAAGTAACCAACAAAGTTACAATCAAACACGTGATTAAAGCCAAAAACAGGAATGTCAAAAAATCCAATAGAGTTACAAAAGTAACAATCGCCTTGAAGAAAGTAAATAAAAAATACCTCAAGGGTAAAAAAATTACTATCAAATTCAACGGCAAAAAATACAAAGTAAAAACCAACAAAAAAGGAAAAGCAATATGGAAAGTCAAAAAATCCATGCTCAGGAAACACACTGTTGGTAAAAAATACAAATACATTGTAGCTTATGGAAAAGACAAAGTATCTAAAAAATTAGTCATAAAAAGATAAGGATTAAACATCCTTATTTTCTTTTTTTATTTTTTTACAGCATCACGTATAGATTAACAAAATCAATTGTTGCTATTTTTTATAATGAATTAATTAAATTGAATCCATAGTTAATAATTCTCTATGTATTGCATACACTAATTATTTTTATAGTGCTTATAATCATTTTAATCAAAGTTATTTCATGACCAATAAATGGGTTAAAATCGCCTTTTCCTAATTTATATATAATATTAAAAATATAAATTCAATCACTAATATATGGTGATTAAATGAGAATACTTCTTATTCATTCTGATTATTTAAACTACAATGTGAAAAAAGAGACACCTGTAGCCGAAGATATTGAAGAAGCTAAAAAAGAAGGCTCCTTTGATGATTCTTTAGTAGTATTTACAGCTGTTGAAAAAGACGACGAAGATAACCCAGAAGGTATTGTTAAAAATCTAGTTAAAGAAGTCATAAAAACTAATGATCAAGTTAAAGCTGAAAACATAGTGTTATATCCATATGCACACTTGTCTTCTTCATTAGGGTCTCCAAAAGTTGCTGTTCAAATTTTAAAAGATGCAGAAGAAGCGCTTTTGGCTGAAAACTTAACTGTAAAAAGAGTACCTTTCGGATGGTATAAGGCGTTTGAAATCTCCTGTAAAGGACACCCTTTAAGTGAACTTTCAAGAACAATCACAGCCGATGCCGAAGAGGAAAAAGTTGAAAGAAAACCTTCCAAATGGCAAATTCTTGAAGGAAACAAGATTACCCAAATCGAAGATTTTGAATTCACAAACCATGCCTTCAAGCAATTGGTTGACTATGAGCTCGGATGCGGAGCGTCTGACGAAGGCGAACCTCCTCACGTCAAGCTGATGAGGGAAAAGGAAATATGTGACTATGAACCTGCATCAGATGTAGGTAACCTCAGATGGTACCCTAAAGGTAAATTAATCAGGGATCTTCTTGCAGATTACGTTTATGACTTGACTGTTGAGCGTGGTGCAATGCCTGTCGAAACCCCAATCTTTTACGATTTGGACAACCAGGCAATATATGAGCATGCATACAAGTTCGGCGAAAGGCAATACAGAACAGACACCAAAAAGAAACTGATGCTTAGATTTGCAGCCTGTTTCGGTGCATTCAGATTGATGTCCGATTCATATCTCACATGGAAAAATTTCCCTGCAAAGATTTTTGAGCTGACAAGATACAGTTTCCGTTATGAGAAAAAAGGTGAAGTTGTCGGACTTAAAAGGTTAAGGGCATTCACAATGCCTGATTGCCACTCATTCTGTACAGATGTTCAGGCATCCCTTGAGGAATTCTCCCAACAGACCGACATGTGTATGCAAACCGGTGTGGACTTGAACTTGGACTTTGAAGTTATCTTCAGGGCAACCCAGGACTTCTTTGATGAAAACGAAGAGTGGATGTATGAGATTGCTGACAAGTTCAAAAAACCGATTCTATTGGAAATCTTACCTGAAAGACACCATTACTGGGTATGCAAAATCGACCTTGCAAACATCGACGCATTAGGCCGTCCTATTGAAAACCCTACTGTTCAAATCGATGTTGAAAGCGGTAAAAGGTTTGACATCACCTATCTCGGTGAAGACGGCGAGCAGCACAATCCTACAATATTGCACACCTCCCCAACCGGAAGTATCGAAAGGGTATTATGTGCGATGCTTGAAAAGACCGCACTTGAGATTAATGAACGCGCACCAATGCTTCCGACCTGGTTAAGCCCAATTCAGGCAAGAATATTGACAGTTGGAGAGAATCACAAGGAATTCGCAGAAGAGCTGTACTCAAAAATCAACGCTTCCAACATTCGTGTTGACATTGACGACAGGGATGAAAGCGTAGGTAAGAAAATAAGAAACGCAGCAAAAGAATGGATTCCATACATTTTTGTCGTTGGTGACAAGGAAGCTGAAACCGGTAAATTCCAAGTTACTGTACGTGAAACCGGTGAAAAAGTCGACATGACAGTCGATGAATTAATTGATGAAATTAATGCTAAATGTGAAGGAAAACCTTTCAGAAGATTGCCTTTGCCTAAGGATATCTCAAAGAGGATTAACTTCCAATAGTTTATTAAAAATGAAATTTATAGTATAATATGGAGGAAATTTAATGGACCCAATGTATAATATAGGAGAAGCTCTTATTGGAGACGGCCCTGAATTAGCACATATCGATTTATTAATTGGAGACAAGCAAGGACCAGTCGGTCAAGCATTTGCAAACGGTTTATCCAATTTATCTATAGGCCACACTCCACTAACAAGTGTAATCAGACCTAACTTAATGACCAAACCGGCTACTTTAATCATTCCTAAAGTAACTGTTGGAGATTTGGAAGATGCAAGTAAAATATTTGGACCTGCACAGACTGCTGTTGCAAGAGCAGTGGCTGATGCGGTAGAGGAAGGATACATTGATAAAAAAATCGTTGAAGACATTGTAATTAATGTAAGCGTATTCATCGACCCTTCCGCAAAAGATTTCAGAAAAATCTATCAATACAATTATGGAGCAACCAAACTCGCAATCAGAAGAGCGATGGAAGGATATCCAGACATTGAAAAAGTACTTGCAGAAAAAGACCGTGGAACTCACCCAATTATGGGATTCAAAGTCAAAAAATTATGGAGCCCACCATACTTGCAAGTTGCACTTGACCTTGACAATGAGGCTGCAATGGAAAGAATCATCAACGACTTGCCTGACAATGACAGAATCCTTCTCGAAGCGGGAACTCCTTTGGTTAAAAAATTCGGTGTTGGAATCATTGGTAAAATCCGTCAACTCAGACCTGATGCTTTCATCATTGCTGATTTAAAAACCTTGGATGTAGGCCGTGTTGAAGTTAAGATGGCTGCTGATGAAACTGCTGATGCTGTTGCAATTTCAGGTCTCGGTACTATCGAATCTATTGCAAAAGCAATTCACGAAACTCAAAAACAAGGTATCTACTCAATTTTAGACATGATGAATGTTAAAGGATTTGTAGATAAATTATCAAAACTTCCTGATGATTTAAAACCGGACATCGTCTTATTGCACAGGAATGTCGATAAGGAAACCATGTTGAAAGAACAAGGTGGAGATCCTAAAGACATGACTGAATGGGGTAATATCAAAAATATCAAGAAAGTTCTTGGTGACAAAGGCCTTATTGCTGTTGCTGGAGGTATTAAACCTTCCAATGCTGAAGAAGCAATTAATTTAGGTGCAGACATCATTATTGCAGGTAGATACATTATCGGTTCAAGAGATGTAAGAAGAGCTGCTCAAGACTTCTTAGAACATTTCGAGCCAGACCCAGACAACATGAGACTTGCAATGGATGAAGATGAAAACATCAATGTAACTGATGAAGACGAAAAAAAGTAAATTAGATTAATCTCTAATTTACAACTATTTTTTTTTAAAGGAGTTTTTTTTATGGGATTTTGTAATTCTTGCGGACAACCTATTGTAAAAGAAGATTATGGAACAAATAAGGACGGCAGTCTAAATCCTGAGTTTTGTAAGGACTGCTATCAGAACGGCGAGTATACAGAACCGGACATAACTTTGGAAGAGATGATTGTTCGAAAAACAAAAGAGATGATGGAAAAAAATCCTAGACTTGCAGAAACTCAAGCGACTGGAATCACTGCATTTTTCATTCCAAGTCTAAAAAGGTGGAATCCAGAGTTTCAGGATGACTACAAAACTCTTTAGGATCTGTTTAACATAAATTCTTTAACTCTGTTAGCGATATAATCATCGCGGGATTGATGGGTTTTGAGGTTATACAGCTCATCCTGCATGTCATTGAACTTATCAACCAAATCATTGTATTCGTCTAAAAGTGAATCGTAATCTTTTTCCAGACTTTCATTTATTTCATAGATTTCAGCATAGCTGGTTTTGGTGTTGAGATTTTCCTGTTTTAGATGGTCATATTTTATGGAAACCTGATTATAGCTTTCACGAATTGAGGAGTGCTCTTCTTTTAAATTGGAACATTTTGTTTTCAGGTTTTTATTTTCTTCCTTGATGCTTGAATACTTGGTTTTGAGGTTTTCATTTTCGGTTTTGATGTTGACAAACTTGGTTTTGAGGTTTTCGTTTTCAACGATTAATTTGGAATGTTTGTCTTTGATGTTTTCATTTTCTTTTTTAAGTGAATCAATATTGTCCTGATGTAAATTTTGGTATTTGTTTTCCATTTCACTTAACGCTTCATCTTTACGTGCAATTTCAGCTTTAAGTTCATTGATTTCCTTTTCAAATTCCAAAGTAGGTGCCTGATTAGTATTTTTAAGTTGTTCTTCCAATTTTTTCACTTCCTCAACATGTAAATAATTAGCTATTCTCAATACTATTATCTCTTCCTCTCTACTTTTGAATTTTTCAATTTCTGAATTTGGGATAATAAGAACTTCTTCCTTGTTTTCATAGATGTCTTCATTTTTCGGCACTGTAATTTGTATCTGCTCTGTAGTATATTTCTTCCTTTCACCATTTTTTAATGTTCTATTATACTCTCTAGAATACTTCTTTACAATACCATTCCCTACTTTCATATTATCCCCTATTTCTAATAATATACTTTTGTTTTTTTGATTTAATAAATATTTTGTAGGCCTTAAATTTTTTGTATTACTTTTTTATATAAAATTCTCAAATTAGTAATACTTTAATAACATTTATTAATAAAATTAATGAAATATAATTATTATTAAAAGTAGGGGATTAAAATGTTTAAAAATAAAAGATTTTATTTGGCAATATTTGCAATTTTAATCATTATTTTATCTTCTCAAGTTGTTTTTGCTCTAGAAAATGATACAGATACAAGTATTGAGGACAACCAATTTATTGGAAGCGATAATGATTTAATTGATGATGATATTGTTGTTGAAGATTGCACTGAAAGCGGAGGTCATACTTCAGATGGGTTAAATTCAGATAATCTCCTCGAATCCACATCCGAGAACACAGTTTCTTCACAAAAAAATTATACATTGTTTTTTATTAGTGACAACCCCGGCACTAATATTTTAGATGCCGCCAGTCAGGAACTTTTCAATGGGAGCGATTTTAAAAATGTAAATATAATCGTCAGAAGTGGTGAACAGATAAAGACAATGGATGAATTGGAACTGGTAAATTTACTTTATAAATCTGATGCATTCATCGGTGAATGGATTAGTACCGATGTTGATGCAGTTTTGACAAGTGCTGTAGAGAAATATCCTGACGTTGCACAAAAGCAAGTGTTTTTAATATTGGAGCCACCTTCAGGAAATCTTAATTCCGGATCTTCTTCCATTAACTTGATTAAGCAAAATACAATTAATTACAATAAGATTTTTTCCTCATTCACAACAGAAGACATCATAACATATTTTTCAAATACCCAAAGAGGAACAAGTTATGAAGACATTGAAAGATATATAAGGGGCGATGGTGCAGTATTCAATAAGATGTTAAATGATTTGGTATTGTATAAGGATATCAATGACAAGAACAGCATGAAAAATCAAATTTTATATCTTTTGAATTATCTTGGGGCGGATGTTAATTATGAGGGACCGAATTTCACTGGTTCTTACCTATATGGAATCTATAGGGAAAGGTGGTTTTCCTTAGATGAATATATTGCGACTTATTTCAACTCTTCAAATACCCGCACGGTAGGAATATTGGAAAGTACGATGTATGTTTCATCCCAACAGTTGCATCCGACATATGCAATAATTAAATCATTGGAAGACAAGGGATATAATGTCATTCCAGTGTTTGCTGCAGGTGGTACTGCTGAACAGTTAAGGGTCATGGTTGAGTCTTTCACAAGTGCCGGCAGCGATATTTCAGGATTCTTAGCGAATTCCTCAAATTATGAAATGTATGTGGATGCCATTATCTCTATGGTGGCATATGGTGTTGGAGGAGAGAATTTCACAAAAACAATAGACTTTTTTGAAGAGCTTAATGTTCCAGTTTTCAGGGCGGTTCATTCAGATTATGTTTCTAATGAACAGTGGGAGCTTGGAAGCACAGGTTTGACTACAGAAAAAAGTGACAAATGGTGGCATGTTGCCATTGCAGAAGCTCAGGGTATCATTGACGCGACTTTCATCGGAGGAATATCATCATATATCTCTAATTTGACAGGTGCAAGAATCGTTACATATATTCCCCATGAAAGAAACATTGACCTGTTAACCGATAGGGTCGATTCATGGGTGGATTTGAAATATGCCGAAAATGGTGAAAAGGTATTGTCCATCATCTATTATAACTATCCTCCGGGAAAACAGAATATTGGATCAAGTTATTTGGATACAATTACCAGTATTTATAATATGCTCTATACTTTAAAGGCTGCAGGCTACACTGTCGAAGACTTGCCGAACAACGTTTCAGAACTTGAAGACATGATTTTAAGATGTGGAATCAATGTCGCTAATTGGGCGCCTGGTGAACTTGAAAAACTGGCCAACCAATCTGGCGTAACATTGCTTCCTGTCAGTGAATACACAGAATGGTTCAATTCACTGGAGGACATCATTAAGCTTCAGGTTCGTGAAGGTCCGGTCGCATACATTGGAGAGCTGGCAAGAAGGTCAGTCGAGTTAAACTATACCGTGACTATCGGAGACACAATCGATGATTGGCTAAATCAGGTTACCTCATTGCTTCCGGATGATAAGGCGGCCGATGCGAAAATAGTTTTAAATAAGATTGTAGGGGCCCTGAAAAACTATACTAACACTCATGATATTAAATACTTCCAACTGTTCCAACAGTACTTTGCTGAATTCAAACAGTTGAATGTTTCAGGACTTAACGGATGGGGCGATTCACCGGGCACTGTAATGGTTGTCAACAGAAATGGAGTAGACTACTTTGTTATTCCGGGTTTGACATTTGGAAATATTTTCATTGCTCCAGAACCTCAGAGAGGTTGGGAGGCGGACATTTCAAATCTCTATCACTGTACAGCTGTCGCTCCAACACACCAGTATCTTGCTGCATATTACTATATGCAAAAATATTACTCAAATGCAATGGTTTTTGTTGGAAGACACGCAACTCATGAATGGTTGCCTGGAAAAGAAATCCTATTGTCAGCAACTGATTACGGATCTGTTGTTGTTGGAGATGTGCCTCAATTGTATTTCTACATTTCCGATGGTTTGGGAGAAGCTATTCAGGCTAAAAGGAGAGGATTTGCCGTATTGATTTCACATTTGACTTCTCCAATGTCTTATACTCATTTATATGGAAACTTGACAATTTCGGTTAATCTGATTAATTATTATTACAATACAGAAAATGCAGAATTGAAAGCCGAATTTGCTCAGCAAATACGCAATTTTATCATTGACCAGGATTACTCAAGGAATTTGGGATTAAGTGTAGATGAAGTGGCAAATCTTACCGATGATGTCCTTGTCAAGAAGCTGGATACATTTTTAAAATCGCTTCAGGATGTGCTGTATCCATTGGGTCTTCATGCTTTGGGACAATATTGGACTGAAAAAGACCTTGCAAGCACGGTTTCAGTAATGTTGTCATTCGATTTCGAAACCGAACTGGGTGAAACTAACTTATTCGATGAACTTTCCCACATTTATTATTCTAAAGATTATGATGCTTTATCCTCTTTTGAAAGAGAAGTTATCTTAAATAAGTCTTATGATATCTGCAGAGCCCTGATTTATTGGGATGTGGATGTCGTTTACAGTACATTGGTTGCAGACAACAATTTATATGAGAATACAAAGGTTCTTGCCTGTTTGCAACTGGCCAAGAAATACATAGGTTTGATAAATGAAAGTGTAACCAATGAGTTGAATTCAATGCTCAACGGTTTAAATGGTAAATATATTCCGATTAGTGCCGGTGGAGAAGTAATTTTAAACCCGATTGTTCTTCCGACAGGTAGAAATATGTATCAAGATCAATCACAGGAACTTCCAACTCAGGATGCATGGAATTACGCAAAAACATTGGCGCTCTTGACATTATCAGGTTTGAATGATACTACCGAAAAGGTCATAATGGGTATCTGGTGTGTTGAAACCGCAAGGGATGACGGAGCTTTGGTTGCATCCGTTTTATATCTTCTTGGAATGAAACCGGTCTGGTCTGATTCCCCTAGTGCAGGTTATTTTATAGATGATGAAGATGATCCTGACCATGACCATGGGGAAATCGGTCAAAAAACCAAATCCATGCCCGAATATATTCTTTTGGAAGACTTAACCCGTCCTGAAGGTTGGGATAAGAAAAGAATTGATGTAACTGTGATTACTAGTGGTCTGTTTAGGGATTTATACTCTTCTCAATCTATTTTGTTAGATAATGCATTTAGGGTGGCACTTGCAAGATCCTACAATACCATTGTCCGAAACAGTACTCTTATGAGAAGTCAATACGGTAAGCAAATAAAAGAGGCCATTAATTTTGTCATGGAAGGCATTGGCTATTATGGTGTCAGTTCCGAATCGCTTGATGACAATTATGTTGCAAAGCATTGGGTCGAAGACTGCATATATTACTTGAGTCAGGGTTATAATGCCACAACTGCTGGGGAATATGCAATTACACGTATTTTTGCACCACCAAACGGTGATTACGGTGCGGGCATATCAAAATTGGTATCCATGTCATGGACCTGGAACGATACAAGCGAGCTTGCCGATTTTTACCTTGGAAGGATGGGAAACATGTACTCCAAAAACTATTGGGGGGATACAAATCCATTGGTATTCCTTAGGGCATTATCCAATTCTGATACAATTGTAACCAGCCGTAACACTAATCAATATGGTGTTCTCGACAACGATGACTTCTTCGATTACTGGGGAGGATTGTCCATGACCGTCGAGAAGATATCCGGCAAAACCCCTAACATGAATGTATTGATGTACGCAAATAAGGATAAGGCATACATTGCATCCTTAGAGGAAGTGATGTATCAGGAAATAGCTTCAAGATACGATAATCCTGAATGGATTAAGGGAATGATGGCTGAAGGATACAGCGGTGCAAGATACATGTCCAACAAATTTGTAACTAATTTATATGGTTGGCAGGTTACCAGACCATCTGCTGTCAGTGATGCTTTATGGAACAGAGTTTATAATACTTACTATAATGATAAATACAATATTGGAGTTACTGATTGGTTGAAATCAGGAAATAATGCATATTCTCTTATTTCAATGAGTGGAACAATGCTGACTGCCATTCAGGAAGGCTATTGGAATGCAAATGAGGGTACAATAAGAAACATTGCAAACACATGGGCTCAGGCCACAGTTCAAAACGGTGTTGCATGCTGTGACTGCAGTTGCGGAAACATTGCAATGATGCAATGGGCGGTTCAGTATGTCAATCCAGATATATTGGCTCAGCTATTGCCTAAATTATACCAAGCAACCCAAAATCCTGTATTTTCAGATAATACTCAGTCAACCGTTCCTCCGGAAAATCCTGATAACAGTCAAAATCCAAAGGAGGCTTCATCGAACAATCCGGTTGAAGGTTCAACATCCTCAGCCACTATTGCAACAAATTCAAGTTCAACAACAACCAATCAGGCTACAGCACAAAACGGTGAAAATGCACAGGGAGAAGCATTTTCAAATGTGGGTGCAGGAAGTGAGTCAGTACAGGCGGGAAGTTCTTCCGTAGAAGGTGCTGACGTTAAAAAATCAGTTGAGATTAATCCAATCACTTCACAGTCTGCAAGTGAGGTGGGATTATCAATAATTGCAGTAATTGGAATATTATGCTTAATAGGAGTAATCGCATTAGGTTACTTTAGAAATAGGGATGAAGAAGAAGAAATTAAAGATTTGGATAAATTATATAACGAAAAAATTTAAGGTGTTAAAATGGATGCAATTAGTATATTATGGCAATTAGGAATTTTATCGGCTGTTTTAATCTTTGGAATTAAATTGGGATTGGCCACTGGTTTAGCAAATATGTCAAAGAGGTATCTTGCTTTGGTTTCAATCGGATATGGAGCTGGAGTTTTAATATTGACTCAAATTGCTTCATTTTACACAACTCAAATTACAGATTTGATTTATACATACAATTTTGAATTCTTTTTGATAATGGCCGTTATAATGATATTGGCGGGAATTTTCACAATTAGGGAATATAAGGTATTTGAAAGGAATACTACTGCAGCAACATGCATGGCGATTGTTGCACCGTGTCCGTGTTGTTTTGGATCAATTCTTGTAAGCATATTGCTGGTTGCCCCTACTGTGGGATTAGGACTTATGAATTTAAGCGTTATTGTTGCTTCAGCATTGGTTTTAACAATTGTATTGACCTATTTTGCATCAAATTATCTTGTTAGATTTATTAACAAACCTTATCCTATTGTTTTAGGAAATTTCATGTTCTTTTTGGGAATTTATTTCCTGCTGTCTGCATTATTCCTTCCAAACATAACTGCAATGATTCAAAATCCGATGGATGCTATTACAATCGCTTCTGTTGACTATGTAAGCATTGCTATAATTGTTATTTTGGCTATTATGGCGATAGGTGGAATTATTTCAAAAAGAAATACAAATTTTAGGTGATTATTAAATGACAACAGTTCCAGGTAGTGAAATTATAACCTCTGGGTTGAACATGATTTCCCAGAGCTTACAGATTCCAGTTATAATATTTTTAGTTATTTTCGCAATTTTTGCGGTAATTACATTGGGAGGTCTCATTTCTGAATACACTTCTCGAAGAAAGATTTCAGTTGATTCACTTGAAAAGATTATCTATTCGATTTCAAATGCCGAATCCTATGAAGAAATTCTAAACATCGTTAAGAATGCAAGAATATATGAATCCCAGAAGGTAATTCTGGTTAAGGTTTTACGTGCCAATGAATTGTCCAGCGAGGCTAGGCATACTTTGGCAAGAAAATTGATTGAAGCGGAAGAAAATAAGTTTACCAAAAAAATAGAAAAAACAGATATTGTTACCCGTATAGGTCCAACATTAGGATTGATGGGAACTTTAATACCAATGGGTCCGGGACTTGCCGCATTGGGTGCAGGAGATGTTAATACTCTTGCAAATGCGATTATAGTAGCATTTGATACTACTGTGGTCGGTATTGGTTCAGGTGCAGTTGCTTATGTTGTATCTAAAATAAGGCGCAGGTGGTATGAGGAATATCTGTCAGATTTGGATGCCTTAACTGATGTAATACTTGATAAATTAAATAATTAGGTGTTTTAATGGTTAGAAGGAAAAATAATAAGAGATTTTCTGAGGGTGAAGAGGACCCGATGGCCGGAACATCTAATCTTGTTGATGCTATGCTTGTTATTGCAGTAGGATTGCTGATATTTGTTGTGATAAGCTGGAATATGCAAAGTGTTGTCTTTCAGGATTCGCAAGATCAGCAAAAAGCTATTGAGGAATCGTCACCTGACGTGACTGAAGTCAGCGAAGGACAGGTTTTAAATGAAACCCCTGACACTTCCAATAGCTCAGGACAGGGATATATGGAAATGGGTAAAGTCTATAAGGACCCTTCAACGGGAAAATTGATAATGGTTGAAGGTTAATTTTTATCCAGCGATTTATTTAAAAATCGCTGTATACTTTTTTTTACTTTTGATTTTATAGTTTTTTAAGTTAAATTTAATTTTAGTATTACTTTTTTACTTATTTTTCGAATTTAGTAATAAATTGGTTAGTTTTAAATATTCAATAATATATAGTAATAATTAAGGTTATAATTTTATTATTACCTTTAATAAATTTATTATTTTTTGTATTACAAAAAAATAGGAGGAAATAATTTTGCAAATTAATAGAAAGAATTCGATATTATTGATTGCATTACTTTTAACATTATTGATATCTATTTCGTTTGTAAGCGCACAAGAATTAGATGATTCAAATAATGGCGAAGTGGCTATTGATAATGACGAATCTGTTGTAATTGAAAGTCAGGATGGGTCAGATGACTTATCCAGTGAAAGTAATAATGAAGAACTAAAAGATTCAAGTCAAGTCGTCGAAACAATCCCTCAAGTCGATACGGGTGTTGTTTCAGGGGGAGTTGATTTAACTACATTTAATGGTAGAACTACAACTGGTAGTGTAGTTTATACAGTACCGGAGAATCAAACCGATCTTAAATCTGCAATAGTCGTTATAAATGTCTATTCTGGCAGTGGCAGTGAAAGCTATGGTCTTTATTCCAATGTCACATTAAACACAAACAATGGACTGGAAGTTTTGGGATATGAAACATTAACATTCGATACAAATCTCGCAAACGATCCAAATGTTTATTATGTAAATGACCACACTACCAAACAGTACTCCGACTATCAAATGGTTTATGATATTACAGACAAGGTAAAAAACTTGAGCCCGGGTGATACCATCACCGTTGGTCTTGAAAACACCAAGATACCAGACAAACAATTTGATGGTAGTATCAAGTTAATTGGACTGTTTTATGCTTATGACGATGGAGATGATGACAAATTTACTTATTGGCTACATTTAGGTCAGTTATGGAGATCTTCAAGCACTGGTAATTTTAATTTTGCAACTCAGAACTATGATGGTAGGAAAGATGGTATTTCCTTAAGAACAATTGCATTATCAAGTACACTTGCAGATTCTTATAAAATCAACAATGTTGAAATTGCCCCTACTACCGTAACTCCGGGTAGTTATTATTCTCAGGACATTAAGTGGGACAATATCGGTTATGCATTTGAATTGGGAAGCGATACCAATTTCTTCTTTGAAAAAAATTCCGGTTCCTATAAGACTAATCTTGCTCTTTTAGTTGCCGGTGAACCATATGAAACTGAACCTTTAACAGAAGTTTATGTTAATTATGCTACCGGTTCTGATGATTATCCTGGAACAACTGCAGGAAGTCCATTTAAAACAATTGAACATGCATTAAGCGTAATCGAACCAAATGGAATTATTCATTTAAGCGGTGTCAACTACTTGGATGGTATTGATGCTAATGGACTAACCATTGATAAAAACGTTTCTATTATAGGTATGGGTGATAATGCTGTAATCGATGCCGATAATAATGGTAGAATATTCAGTATTGGTGCCTACACTGTAAACTTCTCTAATATAGTATTCGCAAATGCTAATGTTGCCAGTGCTAGTGACAAACGTGGAGGAGCCTTATGGGTTAATGGAGCTACCTTAACAGTCGATAATTGTAAATTCATCAATAATACTGCAGGTGCAAGTTCATCCTACGGTGGAGCTATCAACTTAAAATCATCAACTGCAACCATAACAAATTCCTATTTCGATGGAAACTCTGCTTTTTACACCGGTGCCGCAATTAATGCTGAAAATAATAATATCTTATTAAATATTTCCAACACCGTATTTACTAATAATGAAGTTATAAATACCGGTTGGGCTACTGGAGGCGCCATTTGTTCATATGGAACTGTAATAATTGACAGATCCATGTTTTATGGAAATATATTGGCAAGCGGTAAAAATGGAAGAAGTATCAATCAATACACAACTGGAGCTTTAACCATAACCAATTCTATTTTACTTGATGGAGATCTCTCAGTTTATCATGCAACTCCTGCCAATGCCGTTTTAGCAAATAACTGGTGGGGAAACAATGATGCTAATAAGGCTACAACTCCTAAAGACTTAGGATACACAAATGCTGACGGATCATATTTATATCTTAACATGACAATGTATGCGACAGGTATGAATGTAGGAGATACTGCAACCGTTAACATTAACTTGCTTTCAAGTGATGGCAGCGAATTTGATGTACCAGATCTCCCTGCAACCATTACAGCTACAGGCGGAACTGTCAGTGTTGAAAGCATTAATCTTGTCAATGGCGCTGCTTCCCTCACATATACACTCACCGAAACTGAAAATAATGCTGTAACTGCCGATATTTTAGGATTTACAGATACTGTATCATTATCCTCTGAAGATGTGGTTTCAACTGCAATTGTTTATGTAAACGCAACTGGAGGTTCTGATTCAAATCCTGGAAATAGTTGGGATAAAGCTTTCAAATCAATCGAAAAAGCGGTAAGTGCTGTAGATGAAGACGGAACTATTTATGTTGCTGACGGTTTCTACACATTAGGCGATTCTGTCCCAGCAGCAGGTATTTCAATAACTAAAAATATTAAAATCATCGGTGAAAGCACAAATGCTGTAATTTCCGGTGAAAACGCAAAAAGAATATTCACTATTGCTGTGGGTTATACATTAAACATTACCCGATTAACTTTAACCAATGGTAGAGGTTCTTACGGTGGTGCAATTCAGATTGAAGACGGTGGAAATACAAATCCTATCCGCCAAGGGTATTTAATCATTTCTGATTCTATTATTTCAAACTCTTATGCCGCTAATACTGGAGGAGCTATTGGAACAAATAGGGGATCTATCGATAACATCAATAATGTTACATTCATAGGCAATAGCGCTCCTACCGGCGGTGTTTTAGGTTCACAACAAAAAGGAACCATCACAATTGGGGATAATTGTAAATTCATAGAAAACACTGCTAACGGTCGTGGTTCCGCCATTTATGCTCAAGGAAAAATAACCACAGGTAAAAACAATCTATTCTATGGAAATGTTGCAACTGGTAACTATGGTTATGGAACAGTAGGTGGTTATGGATTTGATATAGGACCTGCTAATGTATTCATTAATAACAAAGCAAAAACCGGTGGAGCATTATATCTGGCTGGAAACAGTTACTCAGGAACCGGTAGTTATTGTATATTCATCAATAACACTGATAATGATGGTCGTCCTATTGGAAAACAAAATGCAAATCGTCCAGTAACCCTTAATAACTGTTATTGGGGAACAAACACTCCTGATTTCAGTACCTTGTCTAATGGAGCTATAACTTATACCAATTATTTGGTATTGGACATTACTGCACAAGGTAACGCTGTTGCCGGAGAACCTATTGTAATTAATGTTGATTTAACTAAACTGAATAATGGTGCAACTGCAGACATTGACTCACTTCCAAGCACTCTTCCTTTAACATTCGCTGCTGTAAATGGTAATGTTAATCCTGTAGAGACCACTCTTGTAAACGGTATCGGAACAACCACATACACTCCTGCCGTAATGGGTGAAGGTTCCGTCACTGCAAATATTTATGCACCTGTTGGAACTTTAGACTTAAATGTCGCTCCTGAAGCTGGAACTGTATTTGTTAATTACGCTGGCGGTTTAGATACTAATGCTGGTGATAGTTGGGAAAATGCTGTAAAAACCATTCAACATGCATTAAGCATTGTTGGAGAAGGTAAAACCATTTACCTTGCTGATGGCCACTATTATTTGGATGGTGTTGATGTTGAAGGTTTGACCATTGATAAGAATATTTCCATTGTTGGTCTTGGTGATGAAATAATCATCGATGCAAATAATACAAGCAGAATATTTAATATTGATGGTTTAACAGTTAATTTGAATAATTTAATTTTCGTCAATGCAAATGTTTCCAATGCTGCAATTAAACGTGGTGGAGCACTTTATGTTACTAACTCAATTTTAAACATCGATAATTGTAAGTTCATTAACAATACTGCTGGAACTAGTGGAAGCTATTCCGGTGCTATCAATTTAATGACTTCAAATGCTGTAATTACCAATTCCTACTTTGAAAACAATACTGCATGGTATGGCGGTAGTGCTATCAACGCTCAATCCGGTAATATTTTTGTAAATATTCAGGAATCTCAATTCATTAACAATAGAGCATTAAACACCGGTTATGCTATGGGTGGAGCACTAATGATTTATGGTGATTCCATAATTAACAGATCAGTTCTTTTCAATAATAGTTTAGGCGATAAATCCAGAGCAAATGCTGGTCAAGCAATTAACTATGGTGCAGGAAATCATGTTCTTGTCAATTCAATATTGATTGGTGAAGGATTATTAACCATTAACCTTGGAAACAATGCTGTTGCTTCATTAGAAAATAACTGGTGGGGAAACAATGACACTACTAAAGACATAAATCCTAAAGACTTAGGACACACAAACGGTGATGTAGAATCTTACTTAGTTTTATCCTCTACTTTAAGTCAAGAAAATGTTTATGCTGGCGATTTAGTGACTATCACAACTACATTAAATGGTAATGTAGTCCAATTGCCTGCAGTATTTGATGCTATTTTAGGTAAAATAACTCCTAATGAAACATCCATGACTGATAGTGTTGTATCTACTTATAATGCTACTACCCTTGGTGATGAAGTAATTACTGTAGATGTATTGGGAATCAAAAACGAAATTAAATTTACAGTAAAAGAAACATTGCCTGAAGTGGAAATTACTAATGTAAAAACTCAATGGAACGATGGAATTTACCCTGGTGTCAATAATACTTTCACCATTACTTTAAACAATGCTGGAGAAAGCACTGTTGAAGGATTAGTTCTTGAAGTTTATTCAGATGAATCTGGTGAGTTGATTGCTAGCTATACAATCGAATCATTAATCAGCGGAACTTCAACAATTGCTATCACTGATCCTACAATCCGTCCGATAACAGAACAGACTGTATGGCCTGCTGCACAAAATAATAAAATCAGATTCACATTTAATTTGATGAGAGGCCAAGACTTGGTTACAACAAGAAGTGTTGATAAAATACTTGCATATAACGGATACCTAAACAAAACATATGCCTATGGTGGCCATGACAATATCATAAACAGGAATTTCACTGTCACTGGAGATATTATCATCGCTACACAAGATGAAAGCGTTTACATGGATCAATATTCAAGATTCAGAAATGAAACCTGGAACATTGTAACACCTGAAGATGCAGAAAATATCAGGGCATTCTTATACTTCAACTATAACTGGGACACTTCATTCTTCCCTAATGGATGGACATTAATATTCAATGATGTTGAAATAACTTCCGATCATATCTCTTTTGAAAGAGATAGAGGCAACCTCGGTGGTTGGGGTGCATATGACTATGGTCTTCTAGTATTTGATGTAAGTGAGTATTATAAGGCAAATGAGGAAAATTATTTCGCCATTACTAAAACAGGCAATTGCGCATTATATCCATCTACCTTATATGTATTATATGACATGCCAAATAGCCACGTAACCAAAGAAGTTTACTTCAGCGATATTTGTGACGTATTTTATCCAAATTATAATATGGAAGGTTTTGATGACAAAATTAAATTTGTAGTAGATTATAATGGATTGAATTTAGAAAATATGACTGAAGCAACCTGGTATGTATTCACTGGTTCCTCTTCAATGTATAATAATCTTTTATTCAATGATAAGGAAGTAGAAAATGCATTCATAGGACGTACTTCTAACAGTTGTTATGCTTTAGAATTAGATGTAACTGACAGTATTTCTGAAAACAATAGGGTATGGTTTGTTTCAACCACCCGGTCTACAACTACTGTTGCTTATGAGCAAGTTCTGGTCATTACTAAAATGGAAACAGTGGAAACTTCCATAGAAATCACTTCAATCCAAGGTAACGGCACTATTTCAGGAATTCTAAAAGATAATGCTGGTTTAGGTTTAGCAGGTCAAACCATAAAATTGACTGTTGATGGTGCAGACTTTGCAACTGCCGTAACTAATGATGCTGGTGAATTTACAATAGTCGGTAAAAACGGTGTAAACAACATAATTTTCGAAGCAAACGGTGAATTTTTAGCTTCAAGCAAATCAATCACTTTAAGTGATATTGCTTCAGATGAAGAAACCAACAAAACAATTTCTGATTTAGAGGCACAATTGGCTGAGGCTCAGGCTAATGCTACTGCTTTGGCTGATGAGCTTGCTGATGCTAAGGCTAATTTGACTGTTGCAAATGAAACTATTGCCGGTTTGGAAAGTGATCTTGCTGTAGCAAATGAAAAAGTTGCTAATTTAACTGCTCAATTAGCAGATATTACTGCTCAATTAGATAATAAAACTTCTGAAGTTGCTGATTTGACTGCTCAATTGGCTGAGGCTCAAGCTAATGTTACTGCTTTGGCTGATGAGCTTGCTAATGTTAAATCTAATTTAACTGCTGCGGAAGCTGAAATTGCTACATTGGAAGGTCAACTTGCTGATGCTCAACAACAAGTCACTGATTTGACTGCTCAATTGGCTAATGCTAACAGTAACATTACTAATTTAACTGAACAATTGGCTAATACAAATGCTCAATTGGCTGAGGCTCAGGCTAATGCTACTAGTTTGGCTAGTGAACTTGCTGATGCTAAGTCTAATTTAACTGCTGCGGAAGCTAAAGTTGCTAATTTAACTGCTCAATTGGCTGAAGCTCAAGCTAATGTGACTGCTGCGGAAGCTAAAGTTGCTAATTTAACTGCTCAATTGGCTGAAGCTCAAAAACAAATTCAGAACATGACTTCTGAATTAATTCCTACAAATATTGCGGTTAGTGCTTTGAAAATCAAAGCTTTAAACAGTGGAAACTTCCAAGTTACATTAACAGATAGTAAAGGTAATGTTTTAGCTAATAAAACAGTATCCATTATTATTAATGGCGTAACCAAAAAAGTGACCACTGATGATAAGGGTATTGCAAAATTGTCAGTCAAATACTCAAAAGCAGGCACTTACAATGCTGTAGTCACATACATGGGTGATAAAACATACGCAGCTACTGTAGCAACCGGTAAAATTACTGTAACCAAAAAAGCTACAAAAATCACTGCTCCTAAAAAGAAATTTAAAGTTAAAAAGAAAACCAAAAAAGTTAAAATAACTTTAAAATCTGAAGGAAAAGCTTTGGCTAAAAAGAAAGTTACTCTAACTGTCAAAGGTAAAACTTTCAAAGCTAAAACCAATTCAAAAGGTGTAGCTACCATTAAAGTTAAACTCAATAAACGAGGAACTTTCAAGTACAAGGTTAAATTTGCTGGTGATGGAGCTTACAAAGCAGTCAGTAAAAAAGGTAAAATTTTAATCAAAAAATAGAGATTAATTTCTCTATTTTTATCTATTTTTTTAAAATTTGCTCATTTTTTTAAACTTTTTGGAAAAACTTATATTATTATTTTTAATAAATATATTATCTGAATAATAAAATATTATTAAAAATTATTAAGGTAAAGACAATGTTTAATAAAAAATTTTTGCTGATTATTTTAACACTAATTATCATCGTTAATGCAGGAATTGTCTTTGCTGAAGACACTAATGATTTAAATCAAACCTGCAGTGATTCGGACATATTATCTATTGATGATGAGAGTGTTGACTTGCAGGAAGTTGAATCGTCTTCTGGCGATGGAAAATTAGCTGGTTCTAATGAGGATATTTTAAAGGATACTGTCATAAGCGATGACATCCCTCTTGTTGAGAGGGGTGTTGTTTCAGGAGGTGTGGATCTAACAGCGACACACCCATGGGCGCCTAGTGACAGTGTCAATGGTAATCGTGGAGGAATAACTTATTTAATACCGTCAGAAGCTACTGACATTAAGTTTGCATATGTTTATGTTAATGTTTATGCGGGAACTGCACAGCCAACTTATGATATAATTGCAAATACTACTATAGCCACTGTTAATGCCACTTCCACTCATTCAGAATATTTGTGGTATCCAAGTGGAGTGATTGACGGCACAAGATTTGTTTTGAATGATTATATAGACAAAGTCTATTCTGATTATATGATCTTTTATAATATAACGGATATGGTTCAAGGATTGAATGGGACTTCAGTGTCTGTTGATGTTCTTTCCCTGCCTGGAAACAGGCAATTCGACGGCAGGATTAAATTGGTATCTCTAATTCTTGCATATGATGACGGTGATGATGATGAGGTATTCTACCAGTTTAATGCAGGTCAAGCATGGACAAATGCCAAGACTGCTGTTTCTTTTGATGCCGGCGAATTTGAACTTGGGGAATATGGTAAAGCAACTCTTACAAATATTGGGCTTTCAAGTAATGATGCGTTTTATGAGTTGAACGGTATGCCTCTAATTTCTCAGGAGGATTATGGGGATGTTTACATTGATGGAAGTTATTATCAATATCATGAGTGGGATTTGACTGAATTGTTTGACTCTGAGTTGTATTTGGAATGCACAGCCAGTTCTTCCGGATGGGCTTCATTTAAAGAGGCCATGTCCCTTTTGGTCGTTGACAACAGCTATTATTCTAGAGAGTCCGTCGGCGGTGAGGAACTCTCATTCAGAACAGAGTTTTCATTAGGAACAACTCCAATCATCCTTGTTTATGCAGGTACCAATAATACCATAACCGCTTCCGTTAAAGTGAATAATGCAGGAACTTATAACCTTAAGTTATTGGTTGATGGTGTGGAAGTGGACAGCGTTAACGTTAATTTGCAAAAATTGGTGGCTACAACAGTTCATCTCACTGACCCTACAATCAGGGCTGTTGACAAAAACACTGATTATAAGGCAAATCATGATAAAACTAATTACACTTTATTATTGTATTATGATGGAGAAATGGTCAATTCGTTTTCCAGTCTAATTCCTATTCTTTACAATGGTCTTTTAAGTAAAGATTTTGCATATGAAACAGGTTATGACATTCCATTCTCATACAATGCTTCAATCACTGGGGATATTGTAGTTAAGGTTAAAGATGAGACCACCTACTTGGATAGAAAAGATTTAAACAGAACCGATGTTTGGAATCTGGAATTGCCTAGCGGGTCTAATCTCGTTAGGGCATTTATTTATGTTCCTTATAATTACTATATTCCAAATTATCTCAATAACATTACAGAAAATGAAAATCTGATTGAGGCCACATTCAACGGAAACAAATTGAACGTATGCGGATATTATAGGGATCAATCCAATATTCTTCATGCATTTACAACTGAATATCCTTATGCAGTATATGGATATGGTGTTTTCATTTATGATGTGACTGAATATCTTAGAAATGGTGATAATACATTGTTCCTCAAGAAATTTGACGAATATCCTGCATTAAATCCAAGTACTTTAATATATATGTATAACAAGACCGGTAGCGATACCTTAAAATTTATTTATATCGATAATACTGCGGATATTCTTGAAAATTCTTATAATGTAGCCAATAGGCCAGTCGAATTGAATACCAGATTCAATGTCAGTTCTGAATTGGTTCAATCTGCTGACTTTTACGTTTTTGCTGCAACAGATGATTCTGGGGACGATGCATACATTGTTTTTAATGGTGAAAGAACCAAATGGACAATTGAAGGCAGGCAAACCTCTTTGAAAAAGTTAGATATTAAAAGAACAGTTAAGGATATCAACAATGTCACTGTTGGCGCTTATTCAAATGTGCCTGGCTACAGACTCTTTGCATTGCAGCAAATAATGGTGTTGACTAAAAAAATACAGACTTCCGTTTCTTCAATAAACACTGAATATGATAATGTTGCCTTTGCGGGCACTTCTAACAAAGTATACATTGGAATTAAAAACACAAGAAGTGGTGAATTTACAATTAATCTCTATGCTGATAGTGCATTCATAGGTTCACAAGACATTGTTCTAAATGGTAAAAGCACTACAATATCATTTGCAGACCCAACCCTCAGGCCTATTGATGCAAATACAGTTTATGGTGGGGACAATGATAAAGTCAACTACACTGCTGAAATAATATTCAACGGAGAAAAGATTAGTTCATATTCAATTAGTGCTCCGATATTATATGATGGTTACTTGGGAAAAGATTTCTCTTATCCTTCAAATGCATTTAATCCTTTCTTTAATGGAACAATAACTGGGGATATTGTTATTGATGTCAAGGATTTCACTTCCTATCTTGATAATTACGCCACTTCTAGAATAGATGGGTGGACTGTAACTTTACCTGCTAATTCCAACTTTGTAAAAGCATTAATTTATGTTCCTTATAGTTATTTCAATCCTTATGAAGGTTTAAATGAAGATTTAAACATGTTTTCAACAAAATTCAATAATGTTGAAATAAATCCTATTTTATTGTACAGGGATCAAATCAACTTTGGAAGCGAGGCAGATTATGGATACGGAGTATTGGTTTATGATGTAAGCCAATCAATTAAGGAGGGTTCCAATTCATTCGCTTTAAATAAGAAATCAAATATTCCATTTGTTTATCCGTCAACCTTAATTTACATGTACAATACAACTGGAAGCAAAACCATCAAGGAAGTTTACATTTCAAATGATGCTGATTTACTTTCTTTCACTGACTTCAATGAATTAAATAGGGAATCTAAAGTAGATTCAGTATTTAATGTTAATTCAAGTGGAAAAATGGGCGCTAAACTATATATCTTTGCTGCAGGAGCTCAAAAAGGCGAAGGTAATGTTATTTTCAATAATCAATTAAATGAGGACGTATGGGATGGAAATACCAATTCAACAAATCTGTATGCATTAGATATCACCAATTCAATTGCGGATACCAATTTGATTTCTTTTGTTTCAACAAACTCTTATTTATTGGCATTACAACAGATTATTGTAATCACCAAAGAAGCTCCTGGGGATAGTGGGGATGAGGCAATGAAAGCTACTGTAATTCCAACAGCAGTATCAACCACATATGGTTCCGGCAAAACTTTTGATATCAAGGTTTTAGATGCTAATAAAAATCCTGTTGATAATTTAAAACTAACAGTTAAAATTTTCACTGGCAGTAAATATGTAACCAAAACTTTGAAAACTAATGCTAAAGGTATTGCAACATTCACTGGAGCATCCACATTGGATATTGGTAATCATAAAGTTGAAATTACTTCATCAAATGCTGAATACAGCATTTTAAAAACTGTTTCTTCAATTAAAGTTTCTAAAGCAAATACAATCGTTTCTGCTAAAAAATTAACTGCTAATTATAAAAAATCTAAATACTTTACAGTCACTGTTAAAAACAAGGCAACAAAAAAAGTAGTTAAGGGCATCATTGTTAAGGTTAAGGTTTTCACAGGTAAGAAGGCCAAAACTTATAAAATTAAAACAAATGCTAAAGGTATTGCTAAATTAAATACTAAAAAACTAAAAATTGGCAAACATAAAGTTGTAATTTCATCCGGAAACAATAAATATGCAATTAATAAAAAATCTACAATTAAAATTAAAAAATAGGGATTAATTTCTCTATTTTCCATTTCTTTTTTCAAAGCCTTTTCAAGAAATTGCTAAAATATTTTTACTATCCAAACCAAAAATATTTTTATGAAAATCTTTGGAATTTGCGCAAGTCCGAGAAATGATACAACTCATTATGTGTTGACACACGCTTTGCACATACTGAAAAGCCATGATTTTGAAACTGAAATGTTTACCTGTCAGGCGAAGGATATCAAGCCATGTATGCATTGTGATTACTGTTTGGAAAACAAAAGATGCATCATCCAGGACGATATGGATGGGGTATACAGGAATCTCCAGGATGCGGACGGCATAATATTGGCCACTCCGATTCATTCAGGATCCATTTCATCAAATCTTTCAGCAATAATGGATAGGACAAGAGCTTTGGAAGCTATCGACTACAATCTCCTGAGAGGCAAGATTGGAATGAGTATCGCAGTCGGAGGCGACCGTACAGGAGGGCAGGATTTTGCCCATCTGGCCAACATCACATATTTCATGATACATGGAATAATCCCGGTAAGCGGAGGGCCTTTCGGTTCCAATCTGGGGGCTTCTTTCTGGTCACAGGACTCAATTGATGAAATAAAGAGGGATTCATATGGCATGGAGTCATTGGATAGGACCCTTAGGGAGTTTGAAAATTTCTTAAATAAGTACATTTAAATAGTAAAATTAAGTTACATATATGTAATAACTCTTTTTAGGTTATATTATGGCAAATAAGTTGGTAAGAGGGAGTCTGATAATTTTCATAGGAAATATAATTTTCCGTTTGGGAGGTTATATTTATCGTTTTTTAATGGCGATACTTTTAGGTCCTACCGCCTATGGTATTTTAGGAATCACTCTGCCTTTTCAAGGAATTTTCCAGACATTATCTGCAGGTGGGCTTCCTCCAGCGATAGCAAAATATGTCGCTGAATATGAGGCGGTTGATGAAAAGGATATGGCCCGTCAAACTATTTATACGGCCTTGAAGATAATGGTTTTTCTAGGATTGTTCTTTGGAGTGATGATGATATTCGTCGTAGCTCCTTTTTTGGCTTATACTTATTTGCAGAAGCCTGCTGCATTGATACCTTTGCAGATTGTTGGTTTAATCACTCCATTCAGCGTAATTGTGGGCGCTTTTAGAGGGGCGTTTCAGGGCGTCTATAAGATGGAGTATATCGTGTATACCCGTGCTGTTGAGCAGCTTGGTATGATCTTGTTTGCTACCGCATTTGTTTTGATAGGCCTTTCAACTGTCGGAGCTTTATGGGGTACTGTTTTAGGCTATTCATTATCTGTGGTTGCGGCAATCTATATTTTTAAGTTTCACATGGGCAAATACATTCCAAAAGCAAGTGATGACTTTATATTCACAAGGCGGGACGAGTTGAAGCTTGCAACAACATTGGTCAAGTTTTCAATTCCTGTTATCATCACAGCCATTGCGGAAATGCTCATTTATAACATTTGTACTATTGTAATGGGTAAGTTTTTGACTTTTAACGACATCGGATTTTTTGCAGCGGCAGATCCAATTTCCCGTTTGCCTTTAATCATATCAATTTCCATTGCAACTACTATTTTGCCTGCTTCATCTGAAGCTTTTAAGCTCAAGGATATTTCCGCTCTGCAGAAATATGTTTCTGAAGCTTATAAGTTGTCACTCTTATTCGTTGTGCCGATGTGTGTCGGCCTTGCATTGTTTGCGACTCCTACCCTTGCGATTCTATACTTTAAGAATCCTGCCTACATTGCCGGTGCATCAGCCTTGGCGATTTTGTCAATAGGTATGACTTTTTATTCAATATTTTCAATTTCAACCAGTATCATTCAGGGTATCGGAAATCCTAGAATTCCAATGTATATTCTAATTGGTGGAGCAATCGTTACAAGCGTATTGAATTGGGCCATGGTTCCGACTATGGGTATTGCAGGTGGAGCCCTTGCAACCACTATTGCATGCTTGTTTATGATGATTCCATGTGTATTTTTCGTATTCAGACTCACAAAGACAAAGGCTCCTACCATGGCAATTGTTAAAATAATAGTTGCTGCAATGATAATGGGTGTAGTTGCATTCTTCATTCCAAAAAGCACATTATGGCTATTCCCAGGCATCGTTGTGTGCATGGTTGTCTATTTCTTTGCATTGATTTTGGTCAAGTTCTTCCAAAAGGATGATATAGAAAGTTTAAGGGACTTTTCAAACAATTTAGGTCCTTTGTCAAAAATCATTAACAAACTCCTGAATTTTGTTGAAAGATTGGAGTTTAGGGACTGATTTCGGCGATGTGAATTTTTTCTTGAAATTATTTTCGAACATGTCAATCTAATTTAAATAGAAAACATATTTAAATATGATAAATAAAAATATTATTGTTATATTTCGGGGGATTTATAATGACTGATGTTAGTGCAGGTGTTGAATATAAAATTAATGTGGATGGCAATTCCTTTTTGCTTGACAGCAAAAAGTACAACTTGCTTGTGTCTATTTTAGAGACTGGTTCTCTAACAGCAGCTGCTAAGGAGATTAATGTTTCCTACAGGACTGCTTTAAATTATATTGATAAGATTGAATCCACTCTTGACGTTAAGGTTGTAAGCACCACCAAAGGCGGAAAAGGTGGGGGCGGAGGAACTTCCCTGACCGATGAGGGATACTCCATTTTAAAGGAATGCAAAAAGATCAATGCAATCATGGAGCTTCACAAGGATGTCAATGAAATCGAAGCCACAATTGTCGACATCAATGATGCCAAAGGCGTAATGACCATCAAGAATGAGGAGTTTGAAATCAATGCTCCATTGAACAGGAATTACAAAATCGGCGATGAGATATTGGCCTTGATAAGTTATGACAACATCTTTTTGATGTTGGAGCCGCAGACCTCAAGTATCCGTAATATCCTGAAAGGGCAGATTGTTGAAATGAGGTTAGAGGGTGAAATTATCCGTGTCAAAATAAATGTCGGCGGAGTTACTTTGTGCTGTGACATTACAGTGTCTGCAGAAAAAGAATTGAGCCTTAACATTGGTAAAGAGGTTTATATAGGATTTAAAGCAATGTCAGTTGCTACTTTAAAATTATAAGGTGATATTATGCCGTTGCAAATTTTAGTCGATGAAGATAAATGTATTGGATGTGGAAATTGTGCTGAGATTTGTCCCAAATCTGCTAAAATTTGGAAGGTTGGTAGGGTTGCACGTATATTGGATTTAAGATATTGTCATGTTTGTACACTATGTGCCATGGAATGCCCTACAGACTGCATTAAAATTATACGTCCAGGCGAAGATGCCTAAATTATTGAAGCTAAAATTAATTATTTTGTAGGTTAGATTATGACTAGAATTTCAAATGTTTCAAGGAAAACATCAGAAACCGATATTGCAATAAGTATGAATTTGGATGGAGAAGGTAAGTATAACATCCAGACAGGCGTTAACTTTTTCAACCACATGCTGGAATCATTTTCCAAACATTCAATGATAGATTTGGATGTTGAGGCTGCAGGTGATATTGAAATAGACGATCACCACACAGTAGAGGATGTTGGAATCCTTTTGGGCGAAGCGTTTCTTGAAGCAATTGGCGATAAGAAAGGCATAAAAAGGATGGCGCATGCCATAGTTCCTATGGATGAATCAGTTTCAACAGTTGCAATCGATATAAGCGGACGCAGCTACTGCAACATGAGCCTTGATTTTAAGAATGAAAAGATAGGGGACATGACCTCCGATGTCATAATTCACTTTTTCGAATCATTCTCATCCAGCGCAAAATTGAATATTTACGGAACAGTCGAAGGTGCAAACGACCACCACAAGGCCGAGGCAGTCTTCAAGGCATTTGCGAAAGCTTTAAAAGAGGCAATCAAGATAGAGCATGATCAGATTCCCTCTACAAAAGGAGTATTATAATCAATAATACTTTTCTTTTTTTATTTTATAGTTATTCTAATTTTTTTACTTACTGGCTTATAGTTTGAATTTCCAGCATATTTGAAAACTGCACTGTATTTTCCTTTTTTGCTTAACTTTTTAAGGTTAAATGTTGCTTTGCCTTTGGTGTTTGTGGTTGCCTTGTATGTTTTGCCCTTAACTTTCAAGGTGAGTTTTACTTTTTTCATTGCCTTGCCTTTGTTGTTCTTGAATGTCGCAGTTATCTTTTTGCTTTTTGCTTTGGCCTTAAATTTTTTGGAAGATGCAGTAAGCTTTGGAGTTGCCTTCCCAACCGTTACCTTGACGGTTCTTGCTGAAGATTTATAGATGGCGCTTCCTGCAAATGTGATTTTTACAGGATATTCCTTGACAGGCAGACTTACGGATATCTTAACCTGTCCCTTTGCATCTGTTATTTTATTGTAAACCTTGCCGTTCAGCTTAACAGCAACGTTTTGTCCTGCTAAAGCATTGCCCTTGTCATCTTTAAGTGTAACAACCAGGTTTTTTGCAACATTGTATGTGGTGCTTATGCTAGGAGCTGTTATCTGACTGCCAATTTTATTTATGGTAATGTGGGCATTCGCCAATGAAGATAAATAACCGTCATCTCCGGTGAATGATATTTCAGCGGTGTAATGGCCTGGAATCAGGTCGATTATAAATGTGGCCTTTCTGTTGTCATCGGTAGCTGCAGTATGATTTATTCCGTTCAAATTAATTGAAATCTCCTTTCCTTGTACTGCATGGCCTTCGCTGTCTTTTAAATAGACAATCAGTTTTTCATTTGAATTATAAGTGACGGTCATGTTATTCGCTTCAATGAGTGTTCTTGAACCTACATTGACTGTAAAGGTATTGGAGTATGCCTCTCCCAATTGGATTTTATCATTGTATTTCAGTGAAATTTTATGATATCCTGACGGAAGGTCTGAAATCGCTATTGTGAATTTGCCGTTTTCCACTTGATAGTAAGTAGGCAGGTTTCTATCAATGGAAATGGATAGTGAGTTAAATGGACTGTCAGGAGCTTTGAATGAAATGTTCACACCGAATCCGCTTTCAACTTCAGTTGGAATGTCGGCTGTGATGTTTTCTGAGTTTTCAATTACATAAACCCCTTCAATCAGGTGATATTCTCCGCCGGAAGTATCAAAGTCCAAGTAAAATTTGTTTAAACCTGTGGTTTTGCTTGACAATTCGATTGATGAGATTCCATTGGTTATTGCATCTGAAGCCAGCAATATTCCTTTTTCGCCATTGCTGTAGTCATATACATTTAAGGTACCGTTGACCCATTCGTTTGCATGGATTGTAATTGCGAATTTTTCGTCAACGCTCACATAATCCGGTGAAGTTACTGTTGGGGATGTTAAACCGCTTAATATTTTATCCTCATCATGGCCGATGATTTTATTGTCCCTTCGAACCTGCAGCCCTGCCCAGACAAAGACCTCTTCAAATCCATTTTCCAGTGCATCGTCCATTGACTGATTTATCAGTTTCCAGTATTGGTCCGCATATTCGGGATTTTCAACAAATCCTCCGAAATAATGCAGTCTGTCTGCACTGAATCCCAATTCCTGCCCTATGGTGTATGCCTCTTGGTGATGCGGATTTTCAGAGATTACCCAATCGTAATCCTCAATCTGGAGAATGTCCAGTTTGGAAGGTGAATATGCATCAACCAGGTAATTTGCATCTATCATCATTGGAGGAACTCTATCGGTATCAGTAACGCTTGGTGGGAAGAACAAGGCCATATATAATCCGTCGATATACTTTTCGCCCTTGACGACTTCACGAAGGGCATCGCTGTAATGTACCAGCTGCTGATTCAGCCAGTTCATGACTGACCGGTTATATTCACTGTCCTTGGCATTGTAATATTCAGGTAGGGCAGTGCTGTGTTCTGCTAAATATTTGGCTTTTGTTGAATTGTCATAGAAGCATGGGGACTGGTTTGGCTGTTGATTTTCATTCCACCACCACCAGGATTCGCCCATCTGCAGAATAGGTCTGAATCCATTGTTTACAATAATGTCCAGACATGCTTCGCTTACCATCTGCATATATTGAATGACATCCTCATTGCATGGGCTGTAAAAGAATGTTGACGGGCTCCATCCGGTCATGGCAAAATTGCCGTTTGCATCCATTTGCCTCCAGCTTTGAGGGCATTGCATATTCTCCATGGAAAGACTTATGATGAGGTTTTCAACACCATTCTTTTTCAATTCACTGGAATAACAGTCCAACCAGGATCTAAATGCAGTGCTCAATGGCACGTTTTTATCTAAGACCATTTTTTCGGTTCTGTTGTGGTTGAATCCCATATCAGAAATCACGTCTCCAACAATGCCTCTTTTCTCATAAAAGTATGAAGCGCCAATGTATAGGTCAGCCCATCCGACATAGCCTAATTTTCTCATTTCCTTGCTGATCCTCATTGGATTAAGATTGTAGATATCGTCATAATCTTCACAGAGTCTGTACTGATGAGGGCTTAACGGCAACTGTTCGTTGCTGATTTCCCCATTGCCGACGGTTATGTTGGATATTTTACAGGTGAAATTTTCATTTTCGGTAATTCTATATTGTGTGCTGCTTTCAACGAAATTTGCGGGAAGCAGTGAAAGCATGATGTATTTCAGGTTTGTCACATCCAGTTTTGTTTCCCTGTCAACGATTACTCCCTGCCCGTTCCTGTCCAGATAGGAATTTCCCGGCAGCAATGTTAAATTATTGAAATCTATGCTGACGTGATGGTTTTCAATAAAGCGGTTCATTGTGATGAAATAGGTTTCTCCGGTATTGGCCGCAATTATGATGTTTATCCTGCTGTTTGAGAAATCCATGCATCCGGTCATCTCATAGTCAAAGTCCAATGTCACGCCAGAATAATTGCTGCGGTTTCCATAGCTTATATATGGATGCTGAATGGGATCTTTTGAATTCCAGTATAATCCGATAATGTCATTTTCGGTACGGAAAGTTCCGGTAACGGTCAGGTCATGTGGTGTTTCGCTGGTAACTGATGCACTTGATTCAAAATTGTTGTTTGTGGTCCAGCAGTCGCCCCTGAAAAGATAGTATTTGTTGTCATATGGGATCTCTTCATGATTTTCGGTGCCGTTTGAATTCAGTGCGTTTTCATCTCCTTCATTTGGAGTTATATAAATATCATCTCCATTGCGGGATTCCCCGTTTAATGCATCAGGCGACTCACCAATGGATTCAGTGTCATTTTGAACGGCATTGTCCGCTGCATTCACGGTGCTAATCATCATTATTAGCAGAATGAAAACCATTAATATTTTAAAAATTTTCAAAATAACACCCCATATCCAAGACTAATACTATTTTTTTAATTCAATAGTTATTAAATTATCTAAATGTAAATTACAGATAGGGTGCAATATATTAAAAATCAGTAGATAAGATGGTCTGTTTGGATGGTCGGTTAAAAAAAAGAAAAAAATAAAGTAGTAATTAAACTACTTATTCTGGTTTTGAGATTAAGTCTGTTTTACAACCTGGGTTTCCTTCTTTCATGTGAGGGGTTCTTAAAACAGTATCATTTGCTTTTTCGATTTCTCTTGCTTCTTGTGCTAATTTAGCAGCGCATGCAGCAATTTCGTGAGCAGCAGCTACTAATGGGATGAAGTTTTCGAAACCTTTAGTCATGAAACAACCTTTCATGTCTAAGTTAGCAACGGATCCAGCCATTTCGTA
>NZ_JBGUPC010000048.1:0-42326 GCF_045130115.1 Methanobrevibacter sp. | reverse complement strand
ATTAATTAAAAAAGACAGTACACCCAATAGTGCAATTCATCCACAACTTGCAGAAGTTGTGGTATTCTTGCATTTTAAAGATAAAGGGAGAAATGATAAAAGCATGATATTCATGCTTCTATCGAAAATGGTGTTTTTTCTCACCACCACAAAATAAATTATTGAGTTAAATGAATTCAAACTCTATCTAATACTTTAAATTCGCCCATATATAAAGTTTTTCGAGTGCAAGTGCTTGCTTACATCTTATAATTCAATAAAAACAATTGCAAAACATTTTTTGATTTGTTTATGCCGTCGGGAAAATTCATATCCTGAAAACGAATATGTTAATGCTTGAATCGGTTATCAGTCCTTTTTTTTAAAAGTGCGGGACATTTTTCATCCATTACTGTCCATTAATGGATAGGTTTATAAATACTAGTTTATAGACTCCATATTGAGGATTGAATATTTTAAACCTGAAAATAGCATTAAAAATTCTTTGTTTAGAATAAAACAAAATTCTTGAAAAATATTTATCATGATTAAAGGGGGAACGGAGCCATGAAATACAAGAAAAGCATAATCATGCTGGTGCTGGTCATCTTCATATTCGGTGCGGCCAGCGTATGCGCAAGTGATGTGAACGATATGGTGGCCAGTGAGAATACTGGGCAAATGGAATTGTCATCAAACAAGGAAATGGCGGAGGATAATCTGCAAATAGGTGAAGATAACTCTGAGTTGACATTAGATGCTGATGATGAAGGTGTGAGCACGCAAAGTAATATGGATATATTAAATGTTGATTCAGCAGCCAAATATTCAAATCTATCTTCTGAAATCAGCAAATCCGGAAACATTAAATTAAAATATAAGAATTATGTTTATGATGGCGGTGCTGCTATTGAAATCAAAGAGGCCGATAAGGTCATTGATGGTAACGGTGCAGTAATTGACATGGCAGGATCAAATATTCGGGCATTTTCGGTAAAGGCCTCTGGGGTAACAATTAAAAATCTAACCATCAAAAACGTTAAAAATACTGATTTGGGTGGTGCTATTTACTGGATGAGTACTGGAGGCACTGTTTCAGACTGCACTTTCATAAACAACACTGCTCTTAATGGTGGTGCTATTTACTGGAATTTTGCGACAGGCACCGTTTCCGACTGCACTTTCATAGGCAACACTGCTGTTCTTAGTGGCGGAGCTATTTGGTGGAACGGTTGGGGAGGCAGTGTTTCAGGGTGCACTTTCATAGGTAACACTGCTAATAATGGTGAAGGTGGCGCCATTTACTGGAATGAAAACGGAGGCAGCGTTTCCGACTGCGCCTTCATAAACAACAAAGGGAGAAATGTCCAGGCCATTTATTCCGGTAATGCATTGTCTGTTGATTACTGCTGGTTTGGAAATAACGCAACAAACTACGATGGTCAGCTGCCAATAAATCAATTCTGCAATTATAGCTTGTTTTTAAATGCTACCGCTAATCCGGATTCACTATCCGTTTCAGACACATCCAGCATCATATTCAAATTATATCTGTATAATTCATCATCAGGAAACATTACAGAATACGATAATGCCCCATTCAAAAATCTTAATTTCACAATCACAGCAACCAATGGTTTTGCTGATAAGAATAGTGTTAAATTAGGGGAGAATGTCACATTCACTGCTACCGATATAGGAATATGTACCCTAACAGCATCAATAGAAAATGCCCAATGCACAATCGAACTGGACAACAGGGCTGATTCAATGTTATCTGTGCCGTCACAAGAGGCTTATTTCACACAGAATGCAACAATTGCCTTGAATTACAATTCAACTGCGACAGGAAAGGTCAACATTACCTTAAAAGGCAAGAACGGCAACAACTATACGTTCACAGATCTTGACCTGAACGCTACACTTTCACTTGGAGCAATCAATGTCGATGAGTATGATGTCAATGTCACCTATTCCGGTGATGATAATTTTGTCAACGCCACTGCTGAGGGAACATTGAAGGTGATTAAGGCCAACTCAACATTAACTGTCAATGACATAACATTTGACTATAACGGCACAGGATTCACAGAGATTTCATTCACCGGTGCCGTTGGTGTGGATGCCAGTGTAATTGGCCATGATGAAGCTGTTGTAACTGTAACTGACAGTTCAATAACAGTGTCAGGTTTGGATGCGGGCAATTACACATTGACAGTGACCACAATACCTGACGCTAACCATAATCCGGTAACTAAAACGGTCAACGTCACCGTTAATAAAATCGATTCCACATTAGCTGTTGACAATATCACATTTGATTATAATGGTTCAGGTTCCGGCAATGTGTCTTTCACCGGTGCCATCGGGGTCAATGCTTCAGTGTTTAACCAATCTGAAGCTGCCGTTAATGTCACAGGCAATACAATAACCGTATACGGTTTGGATGCGGGCAATTACACATTGGCAGTGACCACAATGCCTGATGCTAACCATAATCCTGTAACTGTAAATGCCACAATAACTGTCAACAGGCTTAAAACAGATTTGACTGCAAGTGAAATCACAACAACCTACAACATCAACAAGGATCTGGTAATCACATTAAAGGATGCTAACGGCAATACTTTAGCAGGCTTCAACGTGACTGTTGACTTGAACGGTGTCAAAACATACACCACCGACAGTAAAGGTCAGGTCAAGGTGTCCACCAAAGGATTGGCTCCAAATACCTACACTGTCAAGATAAGCTTCAATGGTGATGCCAACCACGTTAATTCAGCCGCTGATGTCAAAGTCACAGTCAACAAGGCAACCCCTAAACTGACTGCCAAGGCAAAGACCTTCAAGTCTTCCGTCAAAACCAAGAAATACACTATTACTTTAAAGGACAATACCGGAAAGGCAATCAAGAAGGCCAAAGTCACCCTGAAAGTCAAAGGAAAAACATACAAGGCAACAACCAATTCCAAAGGTAAGGCAACCTTCAAAATAACAAAACTTACCAAGAAGGGAAATTACAAGGCAACAATAACCTTCAAGGGAGACAAGTACTATAAGAAAGCAACTAAAAAATCCAAAATCAAGGTTATCGTAACCTTCAAGACAGTCTCCAAGGGAAGCAAGGACAAAGCAACCGTCAAGGAGATCCAGCAGGCCTTAAAGGACAATGGATACTACCTCACATACAAGGGACACTACCTTAAAATCGACGGAATATATAAGGGCTGCACTGAAAGGTCAGTCAAGCAGTTCCAAAAGGCCAAACACCTGAAAGTGACCGGTAAGGTTGACGAGAAGACAGCCAAAAAACTTGGTATAATCTAAAATCAAAATCAAGTAGGTGCGCAATGCATCTACACATTTTCTTATTTTTTAACCCCTAAAATGCTTTTATTCCGCTTCAATAATTCACTGCTTTTTCCATTTCAAAGGCAATCTGACGGATGACATTTCAATTATTTTCAACCATGATATAATAATCGCCGCAGTCATTCGGCTCCATGCACACATTGGAATGGTGTTGGGAGAGATTTGGGATAAAGTTGGGTGAGGTTCGCCAGAATGTTGGAGGGATATTGGGAGATTGTTGGGATGCTTTTGGAAGGGATTCGGTATGGTGTCGGAAGAGCATTTGAATAACTTTGGAATGATGTTGGAAAGGGAACTGGAAGGCAGTCTTGTTCTGCATTGTTTCCGAATGATTCAAATTCCCTATGGGTGGGGGGCGTTTTTTTTCCCTCTCCATGGATATCTATTTATATTCTTTTTGATAGAACTTTAATCATCTGTTGAATGTTTTGGGCAATGCAATAATTTTAAGGATTGTTTGTTTAGAATGAAACATTTATGGCTAAATATTTTTCAGAGGTTTAGGAAGATGAGATACAAGAGATACATGATTATATTGGTGCTTGCCGTTTTCGCATTAAGCGTTGCCGGCGTGTGCGCCATTGATGCGGATGATGCGACAACTGCCTTGGAATCATCCGCCGATGACAGCGTAATTGAGGTTGATGACAGTCAGGCAATAGGAGAAAATGAAAATGAGGAAATAGTAAGTGAAGGAAATGCGGGAACATTCTCCGATTTAAGACAGAAGATTCAAGAAGCCGGAAATAATAATGTTATAACATTGGACAGGGACTATGAAGACGATGGAACAGGACGTATCGATTTTAATAATTTCAATTTTACTATTGATGGTCAAGGACATAAAATCGACGCCAAAAAACAGACAGGAATCTTCCACATCCGGGCAAATGATGTAACAATAAAGAACATAACATTCATAAACAGCAGGGATATTGCGTCCCAGGGTGGTGCTATCATCTGGAATGGTAATTATGGTAATGTTTCTGGTTGTTCGTTTGTAAACAACACTGCTGGTTCTGGTGGCGCTATCAGCTTCTTTAGTGAATCTTCTAGTGTTTCTGGTTGTTCATTTGTAGGTAACTTTGCTGCTAATGAGGGTGGTGCTATCTGCTTGGGTATTTATAATAGTGTTTCTGGTTGTTCTTTTGTAGGCAACACTGCTAATTATGGTTATGGTGGTGCTATCTTTATGGAAACTTCATTTGATAGTGTTTCTGGTTGTTCTTTTGTAGGCAACACTGCTCGTTATGGGGGTGGTGCTATCTACTATAGGGGTGCTAAGTGTAGTGTTTCTGGTTGTTTGTTTTTAAACAACACCGCTATTGAGGAGGGCTGTGATGCTGTTGATGGAACCAAATATTTGCCGGGTGAGTATTGCTGGTTTGGTAATGATGCAGGCAACTACAAGGATTCCTTACCAACAGGAGGATCATTTTCCTGTGATTTAAGACTATTTTTAAACGCTACTATGAATCCGAACACTCTTCCGGACTTGACCACTTCAGAAGTCGTCTTCAAGCTGTATCTTTACAATTCCAGTTCAGATAAAGTGTCTGAGTATGATAATGCTCCTTTCGATTACCTTAATTTCACAATAACTGCAACCAACGGTTTTGCCGATAAGAATAGCTCCAAACTGGGGGAAAAAGTCACATACACTGCAACCGATATGGGAACAGGTACCGTAACAGCATCAATAGGTGATGCAAGGTACACAATCGAACTAGAAAATACCATTTTAAACCCTATGTTGTCTGTACAGTCCAAAGAGGCTTATTTCACTCCGAATACAACAATTGCATTGAATTACAATTCAGGTGCAACAGGAAAGGTCAACATTACCCTTAAGGGCAGGAACGGCAACAACTATACGTTCACAGACCTTGACTTGAACGCTACAGTTTCTCTTGGAGCAATCAATGCCGATGAATACGATGTCACAGTCAAGTATTCAGGAGATGACAATTTTGCCAATGCCTCTGCTGTGGGAACATTGAAGGTGGTTAAGGCCAACTCAACATTGACCGTCAATGACATAACATTTGACTATAACGGCACAGGAGTCAGTGAAATATCATCCACCGGTGCCTATGATGTTGTTGCTAATGTTGTTGATCATCCTGAGGCAATTGTGAAAGTTGAGGGCAATACAATAACCGTTTCCAATTTGGCTGCAGGAAACTACACCCTAAATGTCACAACAATAACTACTGAGAATTACAATCCCGTAACTAAAACCGCAAACATTACAGTAAACAAGTTATCCACTGAAATCATTCTATTCAATGAAACACTTGATTTGAAAGTAAAAGATATGGGTTACAGTTTAGCGAATCTGACTCCGGCCGGTGCAGGCAATCTGACATATGTCTCCAGTAATGAAAGTGTTGTCGTGGTAGTTGATGGTGCCTACCTCGCTTGTGGTAAAGGCACTGCCATTATAACTGTTTCATTTGCAGGCAATGAAAATTACACCGCCGCTGAAAAAACAATAACCGTTACTGTCACATTAAATGATGCAAGCGTAAGCGTTGAAAATGCGACCTTGGACTTGAAGGTGGGTGACAGGTTTGACCTTAATGCCACATCCGTTCCTGATTACCTGACTATTGAATATGTATCCAGCAATTCCTCTGTTGTCAGCGTCACTGATTACGGCATTGTTACTGCAGTGGGAGAAGGCACAGCCGTCATCACACTGACTGTCGGAGACAATGAAACCTATGCTTTCAACTCTACCAATGTCACAGTAACAGTAAGCAGAATAGCTAGTGAAATTGCCTCTTCAGCAATCACAACAGTTTACAATGTCAATAAGGACCTAACAGTAACTCTTAAAGATGAAAAAGGAAATCCAATTAGTGACGCTAGCATAACTGTTGACTTGAACGGTGCCAAAACCTACATCACTGATGAGAAAGGTCAGGTCAAGGTGTCCACCAAAGGATTGGCTCCTAAAGCATACACTGTTAAAATAACATTCAATGGTGATGATAAATATCTTAATTCAACCAAAGATGTTAAAGTCACAGTCAAGAAGGCCACTCCTAAACTGACTGCCAAAAAGAAAACATTCAAAACCAGTGTTAAAACCAAAAAATACTCTGTTATCTTGAAGGACAATACTGGAAAGGCAATCAAGAAGGCCAAGGTCACATTGAAGGTCAAAGGAAAAACATACAAGGCAACCACAAACAGTAAAGGAAAGGCAACCTTCAAAATCAAAAACCTAAAGAAAAAAGGCAAATACACTGCGGTCATAAAATTCAAGGGAGACAAGTTCTACAAGAAAGTCTCCAAAAAGGCTAAAATAAAAGTCATCATAACTTTCAAAACCGTTTCCAAAGGCAGCAAGGACAAATCCACAGTCAAGCAAATCCAACAGGCCTTAAAAGACAACGGATACTACCTTTCATACAAAGGCCACTACCTTATGGTTGACGGAAAATTCGAAAGCTGCACAGAAAGATCAGTAAAAGAGTTCCAAAAAGACAGGGGTTTGAAAGTGACAGGAAAAGTCGATGAAAAGACCGCCAAGAAACTTGGAATAATTTAAATCAATGCAGGTGCATCCGCATCTGCAACTCTCTTTTTTTTAAAGCGCCGAATCTACATGTTCCTGCAATTCCATGATATAAGGTTCACTTGATTTAAACGGACTTTACTTCTAACTTGCTATTGCTCGAGTCTTTTAAGCATTTGGGGGCAATTTTTGTCCGCTTTTTGATGTTTTGTTTGCAAACAGAATTAACATGTGTGCATATTATGCGTTACATGGCTGCGAGGATATCTGGATATCGGCTGAGTGTATACCTTATTAACTTTTAACAATAAATATCAATATTGAAAATGTAAATTAGTACGGATGATAAAATGGCTATCGATTTGACAGATATTGGAATTGAAGAAGGACAGAAATATGAAGGGATTTACACTACCATGAGCAAGGACGGCGTAAAAAATGCGGCTCCAATAGGAATTGTGTGCAAAGGCAAAGATAAACTCGGATGCAGGTTATTTGTCGGCACCCAAACTCTGAAAAACATTATGGAAACACGCAGATATGTTGTAAACATTACTTTTGACCCTATAAATTTTGTCAATTCAACCATCGGAAACCTGGATATTGAAGAGTTTACGGATGATGAGGACATTGCAATACTGAAAAATGCAGAGGCATATGTCATTTGTAATGTCACAGACATTAGAAAAATGGATCCGATCAAAGACCATGTAACATCAAATGGGGAGGCTTATATCATAAGCAGTGATGTTGCAGAAATCGTCAAGAACAATCCATGTGCAAAGGCTTTAAACCGGGGAGTATTTGCGCTTCTGGAATGCCTTACTAACTATACCCGGCTTGACCTTGTAAGCGAGGAACAGCAGGATTATTTCATCGGAAGGTTTAATGAAAACAACCGTATGATTAAAAGGGTTTCAGGGCCTGATACGATAAAGGCCATGGAGATTCTTAAAAACAGCATGATCGAAAAGGGTTTTGATGTTGAATAGGCCAAGAATTTAACTTTAATTTTATTTGAGCGCATTGGCTGGTGATGAAAACAAAAATCATTTCAAAAAGGGCTTAATTAGATGATTCGCTCCAGTCATCACACTCATCATCCATTTTAACCAATTTTTCATGGAATCTGCAGTAATATTGGGTGCAAAGACCAATATCAAATTCCACATGTTTGCAGTTGTAGCATTCTTTTTCATCCATGATTTTTCCCCAATTTCATCCTTTTAAAATAGGCAGGATATCGTCTATGTATTTTTTAGTCATGTTATATTTTAATATCTCTTATCAAATTCTTCGCTCCTGTCTGTTTCGGTGTCTATCTGATACATGACAACATGTCGGTTGACTGGTACTTCCTGAGCGGTAAATTCGAATTTCTGGCACATATGGATCCGGTTTCCATGGTCATCGGCGTTATTCTTTGTGGCGCGGGAATTTTTGTTGCATGTTCCTTAATAGACTGGATACGGGAACTGCTGTTCAGAAAATTGAAAGTCAAATCCCGACTTGCTCGTCTGGAAGAGAAAATCTCTTTGAAATTTGATAACTATTTGAATTGAATAGTTATCTTTTTTTTCATTGATTTTCTTATAAAATCTTTTCCATAGTCAAAAAATTGTATATTGCTCCGACACAGCCGGACGCATTTTTAAAGCGGCACCTTTCAACTTCCGGTTCGTTTATCGTCTCTGAGGATTTCGCTTCAAAGAATTCATGCACGCTATCTTTTATTTCAGCTATCAAGACGTCCTGTGCGGAAATTCCTCCGCCGATGCAGAACTTTTCAACATCAAGCACAGCCTGTATGGTCACGATTCCTGCCGCAATTGTTCTTGAATAATTTCTGATTAGTTCCCTTGCCGTTTCATCCCCTTTTCTGTACCTTTCAAAGAGCTCATAGCTGTCAATGTCGCCAATGCCTTTCCTGTCATCATATGCACCGGTTAGATTTTTGTGGCCTGCAATCTTGCCGAACCTTGTTTTGGTATCGAGATTTCTGAAATCTGTGAGAAGGCTTGAAATCTCTCCCGCAGATTCATTGCTTCCCCGGTAAAGCTTTCCGTTGAGAATTATTCCTCCGGCTATTTCAGTTCCAAGCCCGATAAACATGCCGTTTTCTATGCCGGACAGGTTTCCTTTCCAGTATTCGGCCAGTGCTGCACATTTCCCGTCATTTTCAATCCACACCGGCACGCCGTATTTCTCTTCCAGCATGGATTTTAAGGGCATGTCGCAAATCCAGGGAAATGTTGCTATTATATTGACTATTCCCTTTTCAACATTTATTTTTCCGGGAAATGACATTGCAATGCCTGAAATCTGGTTCAGGTGTGGAGAGATTATTTCATCCAGCGATTCGAATAATTTTCCGGGCTCCCTTCTGGTTTTGATTTCATTAATTTCGGTTATTTCCGCATTTCTGTCGGTCACGGTGTATTTAATTGATGTTCCGCCTACATCTATTGCCAGGTATTTTTCATTGTGCATAAATCAGGATCACTCCTTCAGGAATTATCTTTTTGAAGTATGTTGAATAATAGTATGTTTTTGAAACATAAAAATTATCGCAGTTTTTTTTAATATCCGGTTAGACTTGGCCGCCAGAAAAGCTGTTAATAAGCCCAAGCAAGTTGTGTTTAAAAAAATCTTTCGCATACAGAATAGTTATATATTTATATATTTGTGGATAGACTTTTAGTCATGTCTTATATTTTTAACAAAAGTGAAGTATTTTTGATATTGTTCGAATAATATAAAACATATTTTAACATACACTTTCAGGGGTTCAGGTAAAATGAAATACAAGAAAATAATGTTTATGCTGGTGCTGGCCGTTTTCATATTCGGTGCCGCCGGCGTCTGTGCCAGTGACGTGAACGATACGGTGATTGCCGGTGAAGATAATTCAACAATTGAATTGTCACAGGCATATTCTGACGAAATGATGTCTTCTGAAGAAGATGAACTAATAGAACAAACAGAAAATGATGAACTCATAAATGAAGGAAATAGCGGAACATTTGCTGAGCTGCAAGCCAGTATTAATGCAACAACACAGGGTTCAACATTAACATTAAATAAGAATTACGAATGCGAGAACGGTTTTGACAGTGAAGGGATACTTATTGACAAATCCATAACAATTGATGGACAAGGGTATAAAATCGACGCACAAGAAAAATCAAGAATATTCAGAATAACAGCAGACAATGTAATACTGAAAAACATAATTTTCACAAATGGTAAAACAACAGGAAAAGGGGGAGCAATTCACTTCTCAAGTAATGGTGCTGTGATAAATTGTGATTTTGCTAACAACACCGCAGTTGATGGGGGTGCTGTTTATTTTGCTGATGGAACCGCTGGTGAGACTATAAACTGTAATTTCACAGATAACATTGCAACATCTAGTGGTGGAGCAGTGGTATTTTTGGGTAATGGTGCCGTGACAGACTGTAACTTTATTAATAACGCCGGACAGTCAGGCAGTGGTGGTGCTATTTACTTTATTAATGGTACTGTGTCAGATTGTAATTTTGCCGATAACGCCGCAGTTTATGGTGGTGCCGTTTACTTTAGAATTAATGGTACTGTTACAGATTGCTGTTTCGCTGTTAACTCCGCAACTTATGGTGGTGCGGTTTATTTTGATGGAGGATCTTATGGCGAGACTGTAAATTGTATTTATGCAGACAACTCTGCTAGTCACTGTGGAGCTATTTATAGCATGGAAGCATTGAATGTTGTTGCTGATGCATGTATTTTCAAATCTAGTTCCGATACAACTGATACTGCACGCATTATTCCACCTATACTGACTGTTGATAATTTCACAACACTTTATGATTTCGGTGAGAAAGTGGTATTTGACTTGAAAACAAGCAGTGGAATACTTATAAATGGAAATATCTCAATAAGCATATATAATAATGGTGAATGGATTGGAAACTTCAGCTGCCTAAGCAATGACGGCTGGACAGTGGACTTGCCTGTTGGGGAATATTATGCAATTTACAATACTGAATATTATGGATTCTCACCAGTCAACAGGACAATAACAGTGGAGTCCTACAAAACATTTTGTGATTTGAATGATGCAATCAATGGCAATGACAATCCTGTAATTAATTTATTCGATGATTTTTATTTTGATCCTGCTTATGATTCTTGTTTTGTAGATGGTGTCGTGATTGGCCGGCCGGTTACAATTAACGGTAATGGAATTACAATTGACGCCAGAGGAAATGGAAAAATATTTCATAGCTCTGCAGAAATAACAATTAAAAATCTAACGATTAAAAATGGTAATTATGACGGTAATGGGGCTGCAATTTCCTTTAGTCAAGTGAGTACTTTGACAGATTGTAATTTTACTAATATCCATGCAAATGGAAATCATTTTGGAGGAGCTATTGCCTTCAATGGATATGGTATTGTGAAAAATTGTAATTTCGTTCAATGCTCTGCAAATAAGGGCGGTGTTATCTACATGAGTTCAGGTAGTGTTGAAAATTGTAGTTTTGTGCATAACTCTGCAGGGTATGGTGGGGTTATCTACATGAGTTCAGGTAGTGTTGAAAATTGTAGTTTTGAAGATAACTCTGCGGATTATGGTGGTGCGGTTTACTTTATTGATTCAGGTGTTGTGTCAGATTCTAATTTTGATGATAACACTGCAAAGCATGGTGGTGCAGTTTACTTTAACAATTTTGGTTCTGTGTTAAATTGTAATTTTACTGATAACGAAGTAAATTCCAAATTTGGTCATGGAGGTGCGGTTTGTTTTACTGGTGCCGGTTCGGTGTCAAATTGTAATTTTACTAATAATAACGGCCCAGCAAGTGGTAGTGATGGTGGTGCGGTTTACTTTAGGAGTACTGGTTCTGTGTCAAATTGTAGTTTTGTGAGTAACTCTGTTTATCATTTTGGTGGTGCGGTTTACTTTATGGATACTGGTTCTGTGTCAAATTGTAGTTTTGTGGATAACTCTGATTCTTATTCTGGTGGTGCGGTTTACTTTAGTGGTACTGGTTCTGTGTCAAATTGTAATTTTACTAATAACTATGCACCTAAAGGAGGTGCAGTTTTCTTCTTAAATAATGGTACTGTGTCAAATTGTAATTTTACTGATAACTCTGCACCTCAGGCGGGTGCAGTTTGGTTTGAAAGTAATGGTAATGTGACATATTGTAATTTTATTAATAACTCCGCCACATATTACGGTGGTGCTATCTTGATGCCTTCTGGTAGTGTTGAAAATTGTAATTTTATTGCTAACACTGCAGAGAATGGTGGTGCAGTTTACTTTAGCGGCAATTGTAATTTGACAAATTGTAATTTTATTGCTAACACTGCAGAGAATGGTGGTGCAGTTTACTTTAGCAGTGATGGAAATATGATATATTGTAATTTCACTGAGAACCATGCTAATAATAGAGGGGGAGCAGTTCACATTAACGGTAAGGGTTTTGTGATAAATTGTAATTTTATTGCTAACACTGCTAATGATGGCGGTGCTATCAGATGTTCTGGTGAGGGTACTGTAATAAATTGTAATTTTACTGATAACTCTGCAAGTGTGGGAGGTGCAGTTTGGTTTGTAAGTAATGGTAATGTGACATATTGTAATTTTATTGATAACCATGCAGATTTGGCCGGTGCAGTTTGTTTTGAAGGTAAAGGTAATGTGACAAATTGTTATTTTATTAATAACTCTGCATCTAATGGAGGAGCCATTTTAAGTATGCCGTGGCGGACTGTTACTGTTGATACTTGTATTTTCAAAACAGATTCGGATACAACTTTCAATACCTATGATATTCCACCTATACTGACTGTTGATAATTTCACAACAGATTATAATTCCGGTGAGAAATTGGTATTTGATTTGAAAACAAACAGCGGCATACCTGTCAACAATGCAAATATCTCAATGAGCCTATACTTTAAAAACAATGATAGTTTGGTTGGTAATTATAGTTTTTTAAGTGGGGATAAATGGACTGTGGATTTGCCTGTCGGTTATTATTATGCTATTTTCAACACTGAATACGCTGAATTCCAACCGATTAACATAACAGTCCATATCAATCCTCTCGAGGCGGAATTGACTGCAAATGCAATCACTTCAATCTATAACGTTAACAAAGCTTTGGTCATTACATTAAAAGATATGCAAGGCAATCCTTGTGCAGGTGCTAGCGTAACTGTCGATTTGAACGGTGTCAAAACATACACTACAGACAGCAATGGCCAGATCAAGGTTTCCACAAAAGGATTGGCTCCTAAGTCATACACTGCCAAAGTGACATTCAATGGTGATGCTATTTATGCTAAATCAGTCAAGGATGTCAGGGTCACAATCAAGAAGGCAACCCCTAAATTGACTGCCAAAAAGAAAACCTTTAAAAAATCAGTCAAAAGCAAAAAATACAGTGTAACCCTAAAGACCAATGCAAACAAGGCAATGAAAAAGGTCAAGGTCACTTTAAAGGTCAACAAGAAAACCTACACTGCAAAAACCAATGCCAAAGGTAAGGCAACCTTCAAAATCAAAAAATTAACTAAAAAGGGAACCTACAAGGCAACAGTAACATACAAGGGCAATGCCTACTATAACAAAGTGACTAAAAAAGTTAAAATCAAAATCAGGTAGATGCGATGCGCATCTACACATATTATTTTTTTCTGTATGTTCTCGCATAAATTCCCTGAAATGATCTGCACATTCCATAATATTTAATCATAGCTTGATTTAAACGGACTTTTTTTATCACTCGCCAATTTGCTTGGGTCTTTTTTTAAGCATTGTCATGGTGATTTTTCTTCGCCCTTTCGATATCATGTTAACAAACACAATTAACTTGTGTGCAGATTGTGTATTGTTTTCCGGCTAACCTTTCAGGAAGTCTGCAGTGATTCTTTGGAATTCCTCGGGCTGTTCCAGAATGACCAGGTGGCCGGAATTCTCGATGAATTCGAACTCGGCATTTTCAATGCCTTCGGCAACTTCGCGTCCCAGTTCAGCTGGATTGATGCCGTCGTATTCGCACCCGATGACCAGTGTAGGACAGGTGACCTTGTCGTAATCCTTTGAATTGTCAAATCCGGCAAGTGAAGCGTCCTCTGCAGCCTTTTCCTCTGCATTCAGCTCAAGGCTTGCATCGCCTTTTATAAGCTCTTCAGGGTTCAGTTCCCCGCTCACTATCCTTTCAAATGTCTCGGGGGCAACGGTGGCCTTCATTATCACACCCATCATTTCCTCCTGTGACACCTGGGTGATGTCGAGGCCGGCCTCCTTCAGGAGCCTTGCAACGGAGGAGGTCTTTCCGTTCGGCTTGGTGCACACAAGGACAAGGCGGTCGATGTCATCGCATTTGAGCTCGGCTGAGCGAAGGGCGATGTATGATCCCATGGAATATCCGAGGACATGGGCCTTTTCAAGCTCAAGCTCGTCGATGATTCCGTGGATGTCCCTTGCATGGTCGTCGATTGTGTAGCTTTCAGGGCGTGTGGACTCTCCGTGGCCTCTTGTGTCTACTGTTATCACGCGGTAATCATCCCTGAACATGTCCCTTATAGGATACATGCTTGTCTTGTTTGCGGTAAGACCGTGGATTAGAATCAGTGCTTCTTCTCCCTTTTCGGTGTCGTCTATGCAGATTTCGATGTCGTTGATGTTAAGGAATTTCTTCATGTTCAATCTCCGGTTCTTTAATGCAAATCATTCATTCTTAATAAACATATGCAATTACTTTATCATAATTTGGTGTTTTCTTTACTGGTTACTGCTGTGATGCATTAATAACTCCAGTCATCTACTTCAACAGTCTTATAAACAGGTTTTTTATATTTGCAGTACAATCTAACTTTTATTTTATACTTAGCTATTTTGCCTCCGGCTTGAGCGCTATATTTTTTCTTTGATATTCGTTTCACTTTTTTAAGCTTCCACTTATACGCATCATTGTTATACCACCAAGCCCTAACTAACTTAGTTACAGAGGACCTGCAACATTCATCACCGCCCTCATGAGACATTCTCCATTTTAACGCTTTTTTAATGCCTTTAATAGATTTGCCATCAAGTATTGCTTTGTAAGTTTTAGTATATTTGACTGTTTTATAATGATCTATAACTCTTTTGGTAACGGTGGATTTAATAACAGGCACATTTTTTGTAATTTCTTTAGTTATAGGTTTTTGCACTTCCATGCTTTTTAAATAAATATTGGCACTATTGCTTATGATTGAACTGCCTGAAACGTTATCTAATCCATCATCTACTTCATAATAACTGTCATTGTCTGCCATCATCTTTTTAACAACTGATTTTCCATTGTCATTATAATAGTCTGTTCCTTCACTTGAAACGGAATCCTGTGAATCAACTTCACATAAATCTTGCTCGCTGTCAACTTCAACCATATTATAATCACCAGTAGTGTTTACAATATCATCAGATTGAATGTTTTCTGCGGATACAAATCCACAAAATAGGATAGCAAGCAACATGCCCACACCAATCAATAAGAATTTATTGTTCATTTTATTTTCTCCCTGTATTTTTTCATGATTATAATCATTAGTTATAATCCTTGATATTAATATATGCGTATCCTGGAAGTTATATGTTGCTATTATTAGATTATAAAAAGAAGTATGATTTGTAAATGTTTTGAATATCTGTTTCGCAACATACAATGTCTGTGATTTTTTTGGAAAACTTTATGATGTCATTTTCATCCTCGCCATGATAGGATTCTGTCTCATCAGACAGCACCAGAAATCCGTGTGCGAATTCCGGAGGAATGTATAACTGTTTTTTTGTCTTCAGATAATATTTCACCGTTCCATGCACTGATGCTATATCTAATGTTTGGCTTGGAAAGATTAATTTCTTTTTAAATCTTTAAAAATTAGTTTTTGCCTAAAATCTCTTTAATGACATACTTGTCGTCATCGTCAAATACTCTTAAAAGATAAATGACTGTAAAGTAAATAATAATTCCAACTGGGAGTGCTACCCACATGTTTAGGTGTAGGAAGTAGAGCGCAATTCCTAGGATTACTGATCCGGTTATGATTTTGATCAAATCAGAGTATAATTTCCTGTTAGGTCTGTGGCCAAGCTTGTAGATTACATAGGATTGTATTACTACAATTAAAACGTCACTTAAAACGGTAGTGATTGCAGCACCGTTGTATGATAAAAATGGAATCATATAGAAGTTTAAACCAATGTTGAAAACTGCAGCTATTGCATATATTTTTGTAACGGTAACTTCCTTGTGGGATGCATTTAAAAGACTATTGGCGGCACCGCTAATGAACAATAAACATACAGTCCATATTAAGATTGATAAAACTGATGCCGCTTCATCATATGCATGGCCGTAAATTAGCTGGATAATGTCTAGTGAGTAGAGTACGGTTGCAACAGCTACTGGAATGATTATCATCATCAGGTATTTGATTGATTTTTCAAAGCTTATTAAAAGTAAAGATTCATCATTTTTATAAAATCTACTCATGACAGGAAAGATTACTGCGGTGTAAACTGTATAAAATAGGGTCAAAACCAGCATCAATTTTGTTGCGGCATTGTAAATTCCTGATGCGTAGTTTCCAACAATATTTGTAAGCATTACAATATCTATTGAATAGTATATGGTGTACAATAGTCCGGTTATTGCAAATGGAATGGAAACTAATGTGATTTTTTTACAAAATTCATTATCCAATTCGAATTTTGGTTTAAAGACATTTTTTGTTAGAACATAGTATTCATAGATTAATGCAATTAGATTCGCTAAAATGTATGAAATGGCTATTCCATAAATTCCCAAATCGGTGAAAATTGTTATTAAAATAAAAATTAATAAAATTACATGTAATATTGTGTTTCCGATTCCTTGATATTTTCCTTCTTCAAAAGCTTGAAAAGATCCGTTGAATAAGTTGATATAGGATTTGATGATTATCTCAATTGTGAAAAGTAATGTAACGGTTATCACGATTTCATCTGCTTTCATAACTAGCAATATTATTAGGGATATGAGCATGCATCCGATAGAAAAAATGATTTTCAAGGGAATCGCATTTCCCAAATATTTTGGAGCGGAGTCATAATCTGTTGAAATATGTCTGACGATGTGGGTGCTGATTCCCAAATCCACAGTGATTGCTAAGATTGCTGTAAATGATGTGGCAAATCCAAAAATACCATAGTCGGTTACCCCCAGGTATCTTGCCATTAAAATGGTCCATATAAAACCACAAATGCTTGCAACAATCTGTGAAATTAATAGCCAGCTCATATTTTTGAATATTGTTTGAATTTGACTCATGAAATCATCTAAAATAACTCTTTTCATTAATTTTTATATATCTTATATTTTTTTGTTTTAGTCATATAAATAATTTAATTGTTAATTTATGGCTATTATTTAATGTTTTATATTTTATTTGAATTAATTTAATTTAATAATTCAGGATTAGGATATTAAATGCGTTTATATTTGTAAATGTTATTTTTAACAATAAAATTATATATCATGTTAAATATACGATTAGTAGTATTCAATTAAATTTCATATTTTCGGATTATTGATAAAATGAGTTATAAAATTAGTGTAGTAATTCCGGTTTATAATGCTGAAAAAACTTTAGAAAAAGCTATCAATTCTTTACTTACTCAAAATTGGAATGGAAATTTCGAAGAGGATATTGAAATAATATTGGTGGATGATAATTCTTCTGATAATAGTTTAAACGTTATTGAGGAGTTTTCTGATAAATATTCTAATATTCATTATTTTTCATTTGATGATAATTCCGGTTTTGGAGGAAGGGGAAGAAATAAAGGCATTTCAATGTCCCAAGGCGATTATATTGTGTTAATGGATAATGACGATATTTATCTGCAGGATGCATTGCAGCTTTTTTATGACACTATCACTCAGACCGGTTCCGAAATTGTCCTTGCCAATTACCAGACAGATTTCCTGCCTGAAAGATTATACTGCCCAAAAGAATATAATAAGAACTGGACAATAAATCCCACAAAAGATCAAAAGGTCTTCGATAAGGTATCTACCGCATGTTCTATGGCTCCATGGGCTAAAATTTATAGTAAAAGGTTCCTACAAGAGAATAATATTAAATTTAGGGAAGATTCACAATTTGATGATGCTGATTTTTTCATGAAATGTATGGTATCAAGCAAACAAATCACAATCCTTCCGAATGATTATGTTTACCTTTATTATACTTATGAGGATTCTCAAGTGAGAATTCACGATAAGGAACATTTTGATACAAGGATTAAGACAATGAGGAATATTGATGAAATAGTTAAAAGTAAGGGTCTTACTTGCGAAATATTCACTAAAAATAATCTGATGGAGCTATTTTTAATGATAGCTAATTCCAAAGAATCAAAAGAAGACACTTTCCTGATGTTTGAGGAATTGCGCGAATATCAAAGTGATTTTGATGATATTCATTATCACAGGCCTGAATTGAATTTTTTAAATATATTTGTAATGTCTAAACATTATGGTATTGCATATTACATTTCTAAGTTTTATGCATTTTTATATGGAAATTCTTTTATTAGACAAATATATCGTTCTAAAAATAATGCTGCTAAAAGCTTTGATAAGAGATATTATGGCGATTAAAATTAATTTTTAATCGTGTTCATATTTGACTCATATTTTTAAAATAAAATTATTTATTTAAATGCATGGATAATTCCAATATCATCAAAATCTTGTTTACTGGCAGCAACAGGATAAGTATTTATTTTAAATCCTTCTTTTTTTAATTTTTCAATCAATGGCTTATAATCTTTCCCCGCAATTTTAGAGTGATGTTCGAAAATAATTTCATTAAACATAGTTAAATCTTCATTAAGGATTATTTCAAACTCACAACCTTCACAATCCATCTTTAACACATCTGCTGGGAAAGCATAATCGTTTAAAATATCTTGAACTGTTATAACATCAATCTCATAATGATCTGTAGAGTTAATATAAGCGTCTGTTGAAACAGTTTCAATGTTTAATTTTCCTTTTTTACCGCCCACTGCTTTATTAATAAATTTGATTTTATCTTTTAAATCTGGATTTAAAGAGATATTCTCAAGTCCTAATTCATATAAATGTTTTACAGGTTCAAATGCAATAACATTAGCACCATTTTTTGCGAAATGCAGTGCAGTATCTCCAACATTTGCGCCGATGTCGATTATATCTCTATTATTTAAAGTTAACATGTCCCATTCATCATCACTAAAAAATTCTTCTATACATATTTCATAATTTACGGGATGTTTTTCTTTAAAATCCGTATTATGGACATTAATATAATTTATATCATTTATAATGACAATTTTTTCATTAGTGTCTAATTCTTTAATATATTCTAATAATTGGGCATGTTTTTCCGATTTTGCGATTGTTAATAGGTACATTAATCTATTTAATGAAGCAATCTCTCTTAATTTAACCATTTCATTTGATTTTTTAAGTTTAATTTCACATTCTTTTTTAAAACCAAATTTAAATATTAAAGCAGAAATTGGATTCTTTAAATATTTAAAATAATCTTTAACATATTTTATTTTTTTCATTTTTAATTTCCTATTTTTTTTATGAATACAATCTTTTATTTAATTAACATTACGATATAATTTTCTAAGGATGCTTGAATCATACACCTTTTCAACAAGCTTCAGATAATAATAGCAAAGACTGAATTTCTTTTTTAGCAATAGTTTATTTGCCATGTCCTGAATGCTTGTGTCTAATGTTCCGTCAAAAGAAATTTCTTTTTCAAAATCATATAAATGTTTTAAATAAGTAATAACTTCGCTTTTGTCTTTTAACAAATGCAGGGAATATAATTTATATAGTAAGATTCCGATTTCTTTTTTATATAATCTGGAGAAATCAATATTCTTATTGTCAGATATTTTTGAATAAATCATCTGATCCACGCCGATTATCGTAGTCAAATCTTTCAAATCCCATGTTCTAGAAATTGAATCTTCCTGGACATGGCGTATATATCCGTTATAATCCGGAACATCAATTAATGAATTGCATTGCTGTAAATATAAGATTGTGAAGTATAAGTCTTCAGCATATTTTCCTTCAGGGAATAATATGTCATTTTCTATTAGAATTGAGCGTTTGTATATCTTGTTCCAAATGAACCTGTCTTCGAAGTAGATTATGTCTTCTTTGTTGATATTAATTCTTTTTTTCCCATCGGGACTAGTTGGAGTGTATTCTGAAGTAATATTGTCCAAATTGAATTTTCCGCATGAAATCAAATCGGCATTTGTGTTTTTAAGTTCATTATAGAAAAATTCACAAACATTTAAATCATATTCATCGTCATTATCCATAAACATGATGTAATCTGCAGTGGCAATCTCTATTCCCTTGTTTCGGCCACGAACTGGAAATCCACTATTCTTTGTTGAATAGATGGGGACAATATTGTCATATTGTTTAGCGTAATATTCTATCATTGTTTTTGTTGAATCAGTTGAGGCATCATCATAGAGTATCAATTCGATATTTTCAAACCCAAAGGTCTGATTAATTACGGAGTCTATACATCTTTTTAGGGTTGATTCAGCATTATAACATGGAATAATTACGCTAATTTTATAATTCATATAATCTAATTATATTAAATTTGATATATAAAATTGTAGTAAAATATATTCCATAAGATTTTAAAATCATTGATATAAAAAATTTTATAATATTGATATCATATACTATTTAATAATTATTAAAGTAACTTAAAAAATTGAATTATATTATATTCTTTCTAAAAAGTGATAAAATGAAATATTTATTGTTAATGATGGGTGGAAGTGGAACACGTTTAGGTGCTGATAGGCCTAAACAGTATATCGAAATTGATGAAATACCTATTTTCTTTTATATATTGCGTTCATACAATAAACTAGAGTGTATTGATGAAATTGTAATCGTATCAAATGAAATGTGGATTGATTATGTTCAAAAATGGATTGATAGTTTGGAGATTATAAAACCGATTTCTATTGTGGCCGGTGGGGAAACACGTTCCCATTCTGTTTATAATGGGTTGAAATCCATTTCTGATAAAGCTCAAGATGATGATATTGTGCTTTTGCATGATGCAACACATCCTTATGTGGATGAGCAGGGCACAATTGAGGTCATTAATGCCATTAAGGAATATGGTGGAGCAACTTTAGGAGCATTCCAATATGATACAGTATATAAAATGAATGATGAGGGATTCATCACCGATGTCATTCCTAGACAGGAATTAGTTGCAGGAGCTTCGCCGGAGGGATTTAAATTTGGTGAGATATTCCCAATATATGACCAATCAACTGATGAGGAACTTGAACGCATGACATCCGGAGGGGCTTTAGCTCTGGAAAATGGAATTAAAATGAAAACAATTGAAGCCAATGTTATTAATTTAAAAATAACATATCCTCATGATTTGCAAATATTTAAAAAGACAATTCATAGTTATTTCTTTGAATCACAAAAATAATTTAATTCATTGATTTATGGTGTATTTATGGAACATCCTATAAAAATAATCATTTCAAAAAGACAAATGGGAATTAACTCAGGCATACCATCATTCTGTACTGCAAACAGGATAGTTCTTGAAACCATTCTTGAGCATGCTAAAAACTATAATGATTATGTGCTGATTGAAGCCACTGCTAACCAAGTAAATCAGTTTGGAGGATATACAAATATGACTCCTTATGATTTTGTCGGCTATCTTGAGGGAATTGCTGAAGAAGTGGGATTTCCTAAAGATAAAATCATATTGGGTGCGGACCATTTTGGACCGCTTGCATGGGCTGATAAATCAGAAGAAGAGGCAATGGATAATGCAAAGGAATTAGTTCGACAAGCGGTATTGGCAGGATATACAAAAATTCATTTGGATACAAGCATGCGATTGGGAAGCGATGATGTAAATAAGAAGTTATCTGATGAGATTATTGCTAAAAGGGGTGTTGAATTATATAAAGTCTGTGAAGAAGCATTCAACGAGAGAATCGAGAAATTCCCTAACTCTATTCATCCTGTTTATGTAATTGGCAGTGAAGTGCCAATACCTGGAGGGGAGTTTGATGAAGTGGATACTTTACAAATCACTTCTCCTAATGATTTTAAAAACACCATTGAATCATATGAAAAAGAATTTAAAAAGGAAGGATTTGATGATGCATGGGATAACATTATTGCAGTTGTAGTTCAACCCGGTGTTGAATTCAGCAATGTCGATGTTCATCTTTACGATAAATCTAAAGCTAAATTACTATCTGATGTCTTGAATGACTATCCGAATTTGGTATTCGAAGGTCATTCTACAGATTACCAGCCTCGAAATAAATTGAAAGAGATGGTTAATGATGGTGTAGCTATTCTTAAAGTCGGTCCCGCTTGCACTTTTGCATTAAGAGAGGGTTTATTTGCACTCAGCATGATTGAAAAAGAATTCCTTGATGAATCTCAAGACAGCATTGATTTTATTGAAGTTCTAGATAAGATAATGGTTGATAATCCTAAAGATTGGGAGAAATATTATTTAGGCAGCGAACATGAAAAGCAACTTTCAAGAAAATACAGTTTTTCTGATAGATCCAGATATTATATGTCTAGAGAGGATATTGAATTGATTATTGAAGATTTATTTTTACAAATTGATTCATTCAATGTACCATTAGGTTTGATTAAACAATTCTTCCCTAATGCGTTTAATAAAATACTGACTGAGAATTATCCTTCAGATTCAAAAAGTCTTGTCAAATCCAATATTATTGATGTAATTGATGATTATTTTTATGCAACAAAAAATTAAAAGCTTACATTTTTAGGAATTCTAATGTCCTTTTAAATCCATCAAAAACGGAATATTTTGCATTCCAACCTAACTCATTTCTAATTTTTTCAGATGATAAAAGACCAAATTTAAAAGGAGCATATCCGGCATCCTTATCTTCATCTTTAATATCAAAGACTAATTTCAATTCCTTCTCTGGCAAGATTTTAACCATTGTTTCGGCGAGTTCTCTTATTGAAACTTCATTTCTTTCATCAGATACATTATAAACCATATCTTCACTTTTCAATATTATCTTAAACATCGCACTGACGGCATCGCTGACATATGTATAAGTTCTAATGGATGATCCGTCACTTTTCAGCACAATATCCTCTTCGTTCAGCAAATTTTTTAAAAAATCTGCTTGAACTCTACCGTCGTCAACGCTCATTCCTGGCCCATAGGTATGTGCTAGCCTAACAATTTTAGTATCTAATCCGTATTCAGTTTTAAATCCAACACACATATTTTCAGCAGCTTTTTTACCTTCTGCATATGCATTTCGTGGAATTAATTGGTCAATGAATCCGAAACTGTCCTCTTTAAAGTATTCCTCATTTTCTATAGGTGCTCCATAGATTTCCCTTGAGGAGATAAATAAGTATTTTTTAGAATTATGCTCTTTTGCAAACATTAAAGTGTTTGCTGTTCCTATTGTGTTAGCAAAATTAGTTTCAACAGGTTTTTCTTTCATTATTTTGGGGCTGGCTGGGCTGGCTGCATGTATTATGTAGTCAACATCACCGTCGTATTCTATTTTTTCAGTAACATCTTGAACAATAGGTTGAACATAACTTTTTGAAAGAATTTCTTCATTTATTTTGTTCAAATTTCTCACTAATGGAATTATTTTAATATTGGCATCATAATTTTCATTTAATTTCATTAATGTGTAAACAAAATAGCTTCCAATCATGCCGGTGGCACCGGTAATCATTACTGATGAGTTGAATAATTCTGTCAGCCCTTCGTTTTCATTAATAATCTGTTGTGCATCTTCATCAATTATTCTATTAATTATCATAATATCACGCAATTAATACTCTCCAAAATCAATGTTTTCAGGGGCAGGCCTAAATCTTTTATCTTCAGGAGGCAATTTCATGTAATCCCCATATATTATAGTCAATATTGCATCAGGATTGTTTGGCACGTTAACTTCAATATCTTCAAATTTTGCTTTTTTTGGAGGAAGCCAATCGTTTCTTTTATAAATAGGGAGCAATACTAAAGCTGGGAAATCACATAATTCATCAGAATCGTAATTTTCATATTTCCTGTATGTTTTAATGCATCTCTTTTTAATTGTCATCGGAGATATTGGCAAAATCTTTAAAAGGTAATATGCCACTTGCTGAATGTACTGTTTCAATTTGGATTCATTTTCAAATTTTACCAATGAATATTGCACTATCTGATTAAGTGCAAAACATCTCCATTTGTAAATGAATCTTTTAATCTTGTTTTCGGGGAGGTTGTCTAAAATAAAAATATCTATAAAAATATTTGGATCATAGTCAACTTGTTTCGCCCACCACTCTTCGAGGAGAGTGTTTTTAAGGTTAAATCTGTTCCAGGTATAATGATAGGTCTCTTCATTTAAAACATTGCACAAGGAGTATTTGTCATTAGGGTTTTCACTCATAATCCTGTTTAATTTTTCAAAATCTTTTCTAAACATCATCAGATCAATGTCATCATCCCAGGGGATAAATCCTCCATGTCTAATGGTTCCAAGTAAACTTCCGCCATTCATGAAGTAAAGAATGTCATTATCTTCACAAATCTTAATGAAGTCCTTCAACATCATCAATTGAACTTTCTGCAAATGTTTTAATGTTTCATCATCATATCTCTTTGATTTAAACATGTTTTTTACCATTAATATTTTTCAATTTTTGTTTAATTATTTGTGTTGGAAATTTTTAAATATTTCTTTTTTTAAATATAATATATTAATAATATAAATTTTTACAAAATTAAGGTAATTGCTATGAAATCTGATAACCCTATTGTTTACACTTGTTTTTGCACTGATGTAATCCATGACGGTCATTTAAATCTAATCAACGAAGCTAAAAAATATGGTGACCTTGTAATAGGTGTTCTTTGTGATTCTGAAATGGTTAAATATAATAGATTCCCATTAAAATCCACTGAAGAACGTGTTGAATTAGTTAAATCCCTCCCTGATGTTAAGAATGTCATAATTCAAGATAATGTAATGTATGATACGGTAGTAAATGAACTTCGTCCTGATTACATTATTCATGGAGATAACTGGTCTGAAGACTCCATGAAGGTCATAAAGAAAAATATCTTGGATGTATTGGACAAATATGGGGGAGAATTGATTGAAGTTCCATATACCTTCAATCCAAATGTCCAAAAAATTGACAGACAAATGAGGGAAAAGTTAGCAATGCCTGAACTTAGAAGAGCAAGACTTAAAAAACTTCTAAATATGGTTCCAATAGTTAAGACAATTGAAGTTCACAGTGGATTAACTGGATTAATTGCAGAAAAGACAGTAATTGCCGAAGACAATCACATAGATCAATTTGAAGCAATGTGGATTTCAAGCTTATGCGACAGTACGGAAAAGGGAAAACCGGACATAGAACTTGTTGACATGACTTCCAGATTCAGAACAATCAACGATATCATGGAAGTTACCACCAAACCAATCATTTTCGATGGGGACACTGGAGGTATTGCTGAGCATTTCGTTTACACTGTGAGGTCTTTAGAAAGAATGGGTGTTTCAGCGGTCATCATTGAAGACAAAATAGGCTTGAAGAAAAATTCACTGTTCGGAACTGAAGTCGAGCAGACCCAAGATGATATTGAACATTTCTGTGAAAAGATTAAAGCAGGTAAAAATGCCCAATTATCTGATGAATTCATGATTATTGCCAGAATCGAAAGCCTAATCCTTGAGCGAGGAATGGATGATGCACTTAAAAGAGCATTTGCATTTAGGGATGCTGGAGCTGATGGAATAATGATTCATAGTAGAAAAAAGGAACCTGATGAAATATTAGAGTTCTGTGATAAATTCAGAGCCAAAGACAAAGAAACTCCAATAGTTGTTGTTCCTTCATCATACAACACCATAACTGAAGATGAATTAATTAAACATGGCGTCAACATTGTCATTTACGCTAATCAATTGTTAAGGGCAGCTTTTCCAGCAATGCAGAATGCGGCAAAAAGCATTTTAAAATATCACAGGGCCCATGAAATTGATGAGGATTTACTGTCCATTAAAGATATTATAACATTAATCGATGAGTTATGAATAGCATGTCAAGAATTGCAATTTTATCAGATATCCATGGGAACTTATTTGCCTTAGAAAAAGTTATTGATGATTTTAAAGATATTGAATCAATCATACTTTTGGGTGACTTGATAGATTATGGAATGCAGTCTAATGAAGTCATTGAATTCATTAAGGATAAGTTATCTTCAGAAATAATCTGCAATATTTGGGGGAATCATGAAAAAGCAATTTTGACCGAAGATTTCAATCACTTTTCAAGCCAGAGAGGAGTGGATTCAGCCAAATTTACACTTTCACAATTAACCGCAGAATCAAAAGATTACTTGAATAATGAATTGACTCATGAAGGTAAACTTGAATTTGAAATAAGCCAAAAGAAAGTACTGGCAATACATGGGTCTTTAAATGATTATTACTGGAAATCTATTTTCCCTGATAATCTAAATGGTGAATATTCAAATTATGATATTGTCCTATCTGGACATTCTCATTATCCGCATGTATTTCAAAAGTTTTATGAAGCTGATAATCCGGAATTAAGAAATAAGAAATCTGTTTTATTTATTAATCCCGGTTCTGTCGGCCAGCCTAGGAATCACAATCCAAATGCCCAATACGCAGTGTTGGACACGGAAAATATGGAAATAGAATTGAGATCAGTCGAATATCCAAAGGATAAGGCAATGAGTTTATATGATGATAGCGTTGATGATTTTTACAGGAAAAGACTAGAAAGGGGAATTTAAATGAAAATTTTATATGTTATTAGTGGTGTAACAGGAATGACAGGCAACGAGTTGGTACGGCAGCTCCTAAACCAAAACCAGGATCAAGTGGAAATAATTGGATTTGATAACTTTTATGCTTCTTCAATTGACACAGTAAAGGACTGTTTGGATGATGATGGATTTTCATTCTTGGAATATGATTTGAATGACAAAGAGCAGATGGATGAAATAGAATATTTGGTGAATATGTCCAAATCAGAATTTGATGAGGTAATATACATCAATTGTGCAGCTGTTGTACACACAGAACACTTCTATAATGTTTATGAAACATACCAGACTAACGTTGTTGGTATGAATGATTTTCTTTCACAGGCAATCCGTGTTGGTGCTGACAAATACATCAACTGCTCCACATCAGAAGTATACTCGATGAACTCATGGAACGAGGATGGTGGAGTTAGGGAATCTGATTACATTACTATGGCAGATGCGGAACACAGTCAGAGGACAAGTTATGCAACAGGTAAGCTTTTAACAGAATTCTTCATGAAGGATGCAGTGGATACTGGCAAAATCAAAGGTTGTTCAATCCGTTTTGCAAACGTATACAGCAGGGATGAAAAATACCCGAAACACATTATTCCTCATATAATTGACAGTTTTAAAAATACTGGTGAAGTGGTGTTGTTAGAAAATTCAAAAAAGAACTGCAGAACATTTTTAAATAATTATGACAGTTGCAGTGCTGTACTGGCACTTGCAAAAACTGATTCCGCGCTTGACGGTTCAATTTATAATGTTGCAACCGATGAAGAAATATCAATCATTGATTTGACAAAACTGATTGCGAATAAAATGGGAATCGAAAACCCAACAATCAAATTTGAAGGTTTTAGAGAATCTGATCCAGAAAGAAGATTATTGTCTACTGAAAAAATTAGAACCAGAACAGATTGGAAACCTATTATCGATTTGGATAAGGGTTTGGATGAATGTGTCGAAAACTACACCAAAGGTGAATAATTTGAAAATTGCAATCATAACGGTCGCTGGTGTTTCCAGCAGATTCAACAAAGGCATTCCCGAGAGGGACCAAGTTTTAAAATGCATATACTGGCAGGATAATCCTCAAAATACATTGATTTATCAATTGATTAGTAAAGTGTCATTATACGATAAAATCATTGTGGTGGGAGGGTTCAAATTCAATGATTTGACCACCTATATTTCTGAAAACATTCCACAAGGGTTGAAAGAGAAAATTTCCTTGCATTATAATAACCATTATGATGATTTAAGCTCTGGATATAGCTTATATCTTGGTATAAAAGAGGCATTAAATAGTTATAATATTATTGACGAAATTTTATTTGTTGAAGGAGACTTGGATATTGATGATGAATCATTTTTCAAAGTTGTAAATTCACAAAAGAATGTTCTGACATACAACAGGCAACCAATATATTCAAATAAGGCGGTTGTTGTATATCAAAATGAAAATGACGATTATAAATACTTATTCAATAGTAATCATGGATTATTAAATTTCACAGAACCCTTTAAGGCAGTCTTTAACTCAGGCCAGACATGGAAATTCCAAGACATTGGATTACTTAAAGTTGCAAATGAAAACTTTAAAGAAAACCTAATTGAAGACACTAATTTAGCGATAATTCAAAAATACTTTGATTTAGTTGATAATGACAAAATAGAAGTCATAGAATTGGCTCATTGGGTAAACTGCAATACTCGTGATGATTACAAAATTATAAAAGATTATTGGGAGCAAGTAAAATGAAAACATTAGATGAAAGATTAAAAATAGTTGAAGAACATGTTAAAAATGATGAAATTACAATAATGATTATTGGATTAGGAAGTGTTGGAACCTATTTATTGGATTTTTTAGTCAGTAAAAACGATCCTGCAATTAGATTGGTTGTTGTTGGAAGAAACGCCGAAAAAATGCAATCCGATGTCAATATCGTAAGGGTTGCCGGTCTCATTCGTGAAGTCAACAAATCACAAATTGAAATCGAAGCGGGAGTTGACTTGAATGACATTGCATCAATTGAAAAGGCAATTGCAAAATACAATCCCGATTTCATCGTAAACTCAAGTAGGGCATATGCAGGAATCAAATACGGAAGTATTTCTTGGCATAACGTAAGGGCATATGGTATCTGGACTCCATTGTCAATCAAATTCACCAAAAACATAATGCAAGCCTGTGATGATGCAGATACTGATGCAATTGTTATTAATACATCTTACTCTGATGCGGTTATTCCATGGCTTAAAAGTGCAGGAAAAGCATATCCTGACTTTGGAAGCGGAAATCTAAACCATTTGATTCCAAGAATGAAATTTGCAGTGGCAAACATTTTGGGTGTTGATGATTTCTGGAACGTTGATTTTAATTTCGCAGCTGCGCATTTTCATGATGTTGTAATAAGCAAGGAAGGCCAAACAGAAGGTGTAGACCTACCTTTAAAAATCTACTATAAAGGTGAAGAAAAAGACATTCCTCATGATGATATTTTCAAACAATGTTCAATCAGCATGCCGGTTGATCAGAAAAGAAACATGATGAATGCATCAAGCAATTACCGCATAATTTCAGCGGTTATCGATGCGATACGAACCGGCGAAGACCAGAAGGTATTTGCACCGGGTGTATTCGGCCATATTGGAGGATATCCAGTAATTATTGGTTATAAGGATGGAAATATTTCCGCATGGATTGACGAGTCAGTATTTACATTCGATGAAATGGATAAGGCCAACCGTGAATCTCTGGCACTGGATGGTGTCGAAGACATCAGGAATGGTTCACTGTACTACACTGATGATTTAATCAGAAAAGTCAAGGATGCATTTGGCGAAGATCTTCCAAAAGAAGTAAAATATGAAAATATCGAAGAAACTGCAAACTTCCTGATTGAAAAGATTATAACTCCACAATTAAACGGATAGAATGAAAGTTGAAGATTTTGTTAGTGTTTTGGGTTGTGATTTTTACACAGGTGTTCCTGATTCACAGCTTAAGGCATTATGTAATTATTTAATGAATGTTTATGGAATTGATGAAAAACACCATGTCATTGCTGCAAATGAAGGAAACTGCACTGCACTTGCAGCAGGCTATCATTTGGCAACTGGCAAAGTTCCCTTGATTTATATGCAAAACAGTGGTGAAGGAAACATCATCAATCCTGTGGCATCACTTCTAAATGATAAGGTATATGCAATTCCTGCCATTTTTGTAATTGGATGGAGAGGCCAACCGGGCATTCATGATGAGCCTCAACATATTTATCAGGGTCAAATAACCTGTGATTTGCTTGATTTGATGGATATTCAAAATTTCACAATTGATAAAGACACTACTGTTGATGAGATTAAAGAAGTAATGCGGAGATATGATTCTTTGTTAAAATCAGGTAAACAAGTTGCATTTGTCATTAAAAAAGGTGCTTTGACCTATGGTGAAAAAATTGAATATAAGAATGACAATGAAATGATTAGGGAAGAAATCATAAGCCATATTGTTAAGATGACTGGTGAAAATCCAATCGTTTCAACAACAGGTAAGGCAAGCAGGGAATTATTTGAAATAAGAGAAAGAAACAATCAATCTCATAAATATGACTTTTTGACAGTTGGTTCAATGGGACACACTTCTTCAATTGCTCTTGGAGTTGCAATCAACAAGCCTAATAAGAAAATTTGGTGTATTGATGGTGATGGTTCTGCTTTGATGCATTTGGGAGCAATAGCAGTCGTTGGAAATGTCAATCCATCTAATTTAGTGCATATTGTAATAAACAATGAAGCTCATGAAACTGTTGGAGGCATGCCGACTGTTGCAAATACTATTAACTTAATTGAAATAGCAAAAGCCTGCGGATATGGATATGTTTCATCTGTGGACAATTTTGAGGATTTAGACATTGAACTTGAAAAAGCTAAAGATAACAATCAACTTTCATTTATAGAAATCAAATCTTCAATTGGTGCAAGGGAAGATCTTGGAAGGCCTACAACAACAGCAATTGAAAATAAGGAAAATTTTATGGAATTTTTAAATAAGTAGGTGTTAAATTGAACTACACAGAATATGATAATAAAATCTTAAAACATTTGCAAAGCTTAGAATTAATGATTTTAAAAGATTTTATTAAAATTTGTGAGGAAAATAGTTTAACTTATTATATGTATGCAGGTTCTCTTCTTGGCACAATTAGACATAACGGTTTTATTCCATGGGATGATGATTTGGATGTTATAATGTTTAGAGATGATTTTGATAAATTCAAAAAGATTTTCATCGAATCAAACAATGATAAACTAGAATTATTATGTAATGAAACAGATAAGGATTATTTTCACTTACTTGCTAAATTAATGCTTAAACATACTCGATTTGAAGAGCATTGGGTTAGTCAAGTTGATTTTCATATTGGAATAAATATAGATATTTTTGTTTTAGATGATTTAGCAGATACTGACTTTAAAAGAAATTTTCAGCTTAAAAAATCATTTTTTTATAATAAATTATTGATAATGTCCAAAATAAAATTAGATGATTTGTCATTACCTGCTAAAATAATAACTCATGCAGGTTATTATATTCTTAAATTATTAAGAATCAAACCTTCTTTTTTAAATGAAAGATGTTTAAATTTCTTGAAGAAATATAAAAATCCAAATGCCGAATATGTTTTTGACATTTCAGCTACTGCAGAAGAGTATCCCCAGATATTTAGAAAAGATGATTTTAAATCAATAATGAAAATGAAATTTGAAGATATTGAGGTAAATGTTCCTTCAAATTATGATAACATTTTAACAAGTCTTTATGGTGATTATATGAAATTACCTCCTGAAGAGGATAGGTATAATCATATTACTGAAAATTTAGATTTTGGAATATATGATATTAATGAATAAATAAATTTTATTAAAAGGTGATCTATTGATGAATGGCAATGCAACTTGTCCAATTTGTGGAAATGATGAGAATAATGAAACATTTATTGTAAAAGAATTAATGATAGGATTAAGAGAAGATTTTGAGTATATAGAATGTTCTAATTGTGGGTGTTTATTTTTAAAAGATATTCCGGAAAATATGTCAAAATATTACGATAGTGATTATGGTCCTCATCAAAATAACAGTAATTTTAAAAACAATATGATAAATAAAATTGTAGGATTGTATTTGTCAAATAATGCATTAGTTTCAAAAATTGCCCCAAAAGATAGGATTCCTCCTGTTGCGGATTTAATAAATAATTTAGTTTCGTCAGGAGAAGTGAATAAGAACTCTGCAGTATTGGATGTTGGTTGTGGTCAGGGAAACTTTTTAAATTATCTTAAATTAGGCGGTTTCAAGGATCTGACAGGTATTGATTTATTCATGAATGAAGAAAATATGATTTATGATTTTAAGTTTATTCAATCATCCCTAGAGGATTTTAAAACCACTAGAAAATTTGATTTAATACTTTCAAATCACTCTTTTGAACACATGGACAATCAATTAATCAATTTAAAATGTTTTGAGAATTTAGTTAGCGATGATGGCTTAATTCTATTGCGTATTCCAGTTAAATCCGAATTTGTTTGGGAAACCTTTGGAGTTAATTGGTATCAAATCGATGCTCCTCGACACTTGTTTTTACATACAATTAAAAGTCTTGAAATTTTATGCAGTAAGACAAATTTAATAATTGAGGATATAATCTTTGATTCTTCGTATCTATTATTCACTAATAGTCTAAAATATTCCAAAGATATTGCCATGAGGGATGAAAATTGGAATTCTTTAAGTTTTAATGAGGAAGAGATAAAAGAATATAAAAAACAAGTTAAACAATTAAATGAAGATAAAAATGCTGACCAAGCCACATTTATTTTGAGATTGAAAAAATAATTTGCAATTCTATTAATCAATCAAATATTTTAGAAAATATGATTGAAACTTCATTATATCTTTATTTGATAAAAAATATTTTTTTCATCCGATTTTAAACTAAAAAGCGTTATTGGATATATTTATTGTATAAATCATGATATTTTGAGTTTTTTTTTATATTGGTGAATTTTTATATTCATTTTGATAGTAATCTTTTTATATTAAAAATTTTATTAAAATATATTTAATCAAAAAAAATTTAGATAGGGTACGAGTAGAATGCATGAAGTAATAATTTGCGAAAAACCAAGTTCAGCCGAAAAGATAGCAAAAGCGCTTTCACCAAGTGCAAAAAAGAAAGTATACAATAAGAAAGTCAAGTATTGGGAACTTAAAAGGGACGAAAAGGACATCACAGTCGTTTCAGGTGTTGGACACCTCTACTCACTGATTCCGAAAAAGCAGAAGTACCGAGTCTCCTTTGATCTGCACTGGGTGCCTGCCCATGAGGCAAGCAAGGCAAGCGGATTTACCAAAAACTACTTGAATGCCATCAAAAAATTCGGAAAGAACGCCGATTCATACATACATGCATGCGATTACGACGTTGAAGGAACCCTTATCGGATACAATGCTCTCAAATATGCATGTGGCGAAGACTCTTTAAATAAGGCTTCCAGGATGAAATTCTCCACCCTGACCAAAAAGGACATTCTGGACGCATATGAAAACAGAATAAACATTGACATGCACCAGGTGGACAACGGTATCGCAAGACACATCCTTGACTATTACTTTGGAATGAACATCTCAATAGCCCTATCCGATTCCGTAAAGAAAACCAAGCACAGATTTTTAAAGCTATCAGTTGGTCGTGTGCAGACTCCTACATTATCAATTCTTGTCGACAGGGAAAAGGAAATCAGGGAATTCGTTCCTGAGCCTTACTGGAACATTAAAGCTATTTTAGATTTCGAAGACATTGAAATCAAGCACGTTGACGGCAACATCTTTGACAAGGCAAGGGCTGAAGAAATCTTTGCCAAATGCGACGGCAAGGATGCAACAGTCGACAAGATCACATTCACAAAATCAAAAACAAAGCCTCCTGTACCGTTCAACTTAAGCGGTCTTCAGGCTGAAGCATACAATGTATTCGGATTTTCACCTAAAAGGACTCAGGTTGCAGCACAGAATCTCTACAGTGCGGGTTACACTTCCTATCCTCGTACATCCTCACAGGTATTGCCGGAAAGTTTAGGCTTCAAGGACATCTTCAAGCAATTGGCAAAAAGCCATGAGTTCAAACCGCATATTGACAAGCTGCCATCAAAATTAGTGCCTCACAACGGTAAGAAAACCGATGCGGCTCACCCACCGATTCACCCGACAGGTATCCTGCCTGCCAAATTAAGCAAGGACGAGCAGAAAATCTACAATCTGATTGTCTACAGGTTCATTGCGGTGTTCTTCGAGTCAGCGGAATTCGAGGCAATGAGGACAACACTTGACATTGAAGGCGAGAAGTTCAAGTTCAACAGAAGACGAGTGACTCACAAGGGATGGATGGAACACTATCCGTTCAAAAAGATTGACAATGAAAAGTTCCCTGACGTAAAAGAGGGCGACATAATGAGCGTCAAGGAACTCTTGAGTGAGGAAAAGGAAACCAAGCCGCCGGCTCGTTACAACCAGGCCTCACTGATTAAGGAATTGGAAAAGAAAAATCTGGGTACCAAGGCAACCCGTGCAGACATTGTGGATAAGCTGTATGACAGAAAGTACATATCAGGTACTAAAATTGAGGTTAACGAACTTGGAGAGAACCTCATTGACACGCTCAACACCTACTGTAAGAACCTGACCTCCGAAAAGCTCACAAGGGATCTTGAAGTGCAGCTTGAAGGAATAAACCAGGATGAGACCACAAAGGAAAGCGTAGTTTCAGAAGGTGAAAAGGATGTCAAGGAAATCCTTCAAGACATCGACAAGAACCAGCAAGGAATAGGCAACAAATTATATGAAGCCTATCAGGCATCAAACATAGTCGGAACATGTCCGACATGCGGAGGTAAGCTAGTCAAACGATATTCCGCAAAGACCAAATCATCATTTGTCGGATGCTCAAACTATCCTGACTGCACAACAATATACTCAATTCCGAAAGGAACAAACTTCCTCAAAAAGACATGCGAGAAATGCGGGCTTCCTATAATCTCATTCGGAAAGCCAAGGCAAAGGGCATGCCTTGATGCGAACTGCGGAAAGGAAAATACAAAACCTCACAAACCGACTGAAGTCGGGGAGTGTCCTGAGTGTGGAAAGCAACTGCTTAAGCGTTCAGGCCGCTATGGTGAGTTCATCGGCTGCAGCGGATTTCCAAAGTGCAGGTTCACTTGTTCAGTCGAAGAGCTTGAAAGTAAATTAAAAAAATAATTTTTTTATTATTTTTTTCTTCTTTTAATAATACTCCATAATCTTTTAATAATAGTAAAATCAGATATATATACCAATAAAAATATTTTTCACATTGTAAAATTATTTTTATTTATTTCTTATAATTTTAACTAAAAAATTAGACAGAGGATTTTAATGAATAGAGAAACATTATTTACAATAGGCAAAGGGATTATCATCATTTTAATCATTATGGCTATTGTATTTGCATTAAAAGCTCCTGCAGCTGATTTGAATAATCTAGGTGACGAAGGTAAGGCATTATATACCGACGCATCTGGTCTTCCTTACTTCAGTGAAATGGATTCATACTATAACTACAGGTTGACCAACGATTATGTGGATCACGGCTATGTGGGAGACAAAATGGTAAACGGCAGTGAATGGGATATGCACAGGAATGCCCCGGACGGCTTTTTAATTAATTACGAACTGGGTATCGTATATCTGACATCATGGATGCATGACATGGCGAACAATTTCCTTGGATGGCACATGTCAGTCAAGGAAGTGGCATTCTGGACAGGTGCAATCATATCCACATTATGTGTAGTTCCGGCGTTTATCTTTTCAAGAAGACTGACTAACGATTATGGGGCAATAGTTGCAACACTGATTATTGCACTTGCTCCGAACTACTTTGCGCACACATTCCCTGGATTTTTCGATACAGATATGTTCTACTATATTGCGCCGCTTTTCTTCATATTCTTCTTTGTTGAATCGATTAGAAGCGACAACTGGATATGGAAAATCCTATTTGCAATACTTTCAATCATTTCAATCGGATTTTTCTCCAGCCAATGGACCGGTTGGATCTTTTACGTTGCGCTGATGGGAATATTTGCGGTTGCATATCTAATTGCAACATTCATATTCAATGTCGATGCAGACAGAGACCAATACCCTAATATTGTCCAGTGGATTATACACAACAATGAAGTCCTTTCAATTGTGGCAATCGGTGTGATTGCATTTGCAGGACTTGCTGTATTCCAAGGTGTTGACGGTGTTTTAGGAATCTTTTCAAGAGTATTCGGACTGCTCAACCTGCAATCCGCATCCGTTGTTGTAGGAGGATTCCCGAACGTACTTATTTCCGTTGCAGAGATGCAGATGCCAAGCATGCTTGGTGCAGGAATGACCTCAATGTTTTTAGCAAACACCAATGGATTCATCAACGGTATCGGCGGTATTGCAATATTCTTTGCAGCATTGATCGTATTGTACATCCTTGTTACAAGGGCATGGAAATTCAGAAACGTCAAACAGAAACCTGTTAGCCAAGGCAAAGCCAAAAAAGGTAAAAGGGTTTCCGCTGCTGAAAAGCTTGACAACAGCCGCAAGTTCAAATTGTCTTTAGCTGACCTTAAATTCGGCGGCGACAATGAGGTTCTTGCAAGCAAAAGACTTACAGTATTATATGCAACCTTATTCGTTGTATGGGTAGTAGTAACCGCTCTTGCTGTATCCAGAGGTTCAAGGTTCATTACCACAATCGTACTTCCTTTCGGATTATTGTCCGGTATCTTTGTCGGATATGCATGCGACTACATCAAGAACAGACTCGACAACGACAAATGGCTTGTTGTTGCAATCGTATTCTGCGCATTCCTTGCAGCTGTTCCTTTAGCTACAATAAACAATATCTACGGAATAGTTCTCTTTGTAGTAATCGCAGGAATCGGTGCAGCAAGCGTATACCTTCTCAAGGACAATTCAGCAGACAAAAAACATGTTCCAATCAAGAAATACATTCTAATCATAGCACTGGTCATTGCACTGGTAACCCCGAGCATCTGCGGTGCCTTCCAGACCAGTACAGGTGTGGTTCCGGGTACTCAGGACTACATGTGGAACGCAATGGAATGGGTCAACGAAACCCAATCAAACGATACAGTAATCACATCCTGGTGGGACTTCGGTTACCTCTTCGAAGTTGCAGCCGACAGGCAGGTAACATTCGACGGAGGTTCTCAGTCAGGGGACCGTGCCTTCTGGCTGGGTAAAGCGATGACAACGGACAATCTGGAACTGTCTGCAGGAATATTCAGAATGCTTGATACAACAGGTAACCGTGCTGTCGAATACCTCATAAACATCACTGACTCTCCGGGCAAATCAGTCGACATACTGCTAGATATCCTGCCTAGGACATCCAGTGACGCGCAGAACGTGCTCAAGACAAAATATGATCTGACAGACAGCCAGGCAAAAGAGCTTATAGAATACACTCACCCTGAAAACCCACGGCCGGTAATATTCGTCGCATCAAGCGATATGCTTCCAAAGGCCGGTTGGTGGTCATACTTCGGTAACTGGAACTTTGAAAATCAGTCATCCGAAAACTACAACTACGTGATGCCTTATGATACAGTGAAAGTCGAACCTGGAAAAACAGGCAAGCTCGCACTGCAGGAACAAGGCGGTATGACAGTCAACGCCATAATCGAAAGGGGTTCAGGCAACAACACAACAACAGCTCAAGTTGAATCAGTATACACTCAAAGTGGCGAACCGCTCAAGATAAACGACACTCCGTACAACCCATACAAGGCTTCAAGGTTACTTGTAATCGAAGACGGCGTTCTCATGAAAAACGAATCCATCAAGGATGCCAAAGACGGCAACTTCACCCTTATGCTGATGGGCCAGGACAATGTGTACACTCCGATTCTCATACAGAGCGAACTTGAAAACTCAATGTTCACCAGATTATACCTCTTAGGAGGGGCAAATCAGAACATATTCGAGCCTGTACACTCAGAAAACGGTGTGATGCTGTTTAACGTAAATTTCAACAATACAAAAGCAGGTAGCTGATGCTGCCTTCTTAACTTCTTTTTTTTTAACTAAATTTTAAATAACATTAATGCAATAAATATCACATAACTATTTAAAGTGAGGTGTGATATTGAACAGAAAATTAACATTAATTTTAGCGCTAGTGATTCTGGCATTGATATCAGTTTCAATAGCTACCGCTGTAGACGACACTCAAGACGATGTAGCGGCAAATGACGATTCAGACGACGCAATATCCCAAGATGCTGACATTGATGAGGTGTCAAAGGACAATGATGATGAAAAGATAACTGCTGATGACAAGCCTGTCGTGGGGGCTATTGAGTTTCCCGTTAAAATAGTGTGGGAAGACAACGACAATAAAGAGGGCAAAAGGCCTTCATCCGTCATTGTTATTGTAAATGCAGGTGAAAATACCAGGGAACTTGAACTGACTGACATCAACGACTGGAGAGGCGAAGCCACAGACATTCCGGATGGGGATGAGGGTTCAATTAGTGTCCAGGATGTCCATGTTGACGGATACACCACCAAAATAGTCGGAAATCCAAAGGACGGATACGAAATCACATGCACATATATTGGCGATTCCCAGGACAACTCAACAGATACAAGTGATGACGACCAGAAGGATCCGACTGACGACAATTCCGATGAAACTGATGATGTAGATGAAACTCAAACTACAAAGGAAACCAAGATAGTCAAAAAGACAACCACCACTACAACCAAGGAAGTTCCTGTCAAAAAAGAGGCCAAAAAGGAACCTAAAAAAACTGACAAACACAATACCGGTAACCCAGTATTGTTAGGCGTGCTTGCAGTTTCACTTGTAGGACTAGCATATACATTACGCAGAAAAGAATAGATGATATTCTTTTCTTTTTACTTTTTTTTTACTTAAAAATTCTTCATTCGCCAAATCCCTTTCTTAATATTTTTATTCCCAAGAAGCCGATTATAGCAGCAACACAGTAATGACTCTTGTTTATAATTCCACTGCCACTGGAACCGTCAATATAACATTGAAATGTAAAAACAGGAATTATACATTTGAAAAAGAATTGAACGCAACAATCTCCCTGGGGAATATTGATGCTGATGAATACGAGGTAAATGTCATATATTCAGGTGATAACGTTTTCTGGAATGCAACAGCAACTGGAAAATTGACAATAAACAAGGCCAATTCAACATTGACAATCAATGATAATGTTACCTTTGATTATAACACTAATGGATCCACCACTGTATCCTTTACCAATGCAAGTGGTGTTAATGCTAGTGTAGTTGGTCAGCCGAATGCAATTGTTGTTGTAAATGATACAACAATCACTGTTTCAGGTTTAAATGCAGGCAATTACATTTTAACAGTTACAACAATAACTGATGCAAACCACAATAACATAACAAAGAATGCTACAATAACTGTCAACAAAGCTAAAACACAATTAACTGCAAATGCAATTACAACAACATACAATATCAACAAGGATTTGGTTATCACATTGAAAGACAGTACTGGCAAAGCTTTAAGCGGTTTTAAAGTAACTGTCAATTTGAATGGTGCCAAAACATACACTACCGACAGCAACGGTCAGGTCAAGGTATCAACCAAAGGACTTGCACCTAAAGCATACACCGCTAAAATAACATTCAATGGTGATGATAATTATCTTAATTCAAACAAGGATGTTAAAGTCACTGTCAAGAAGGCCACTCCTAAACTGACTGCCAAAAAGAAAACCTTTAAAACCAGTGTCAAAACCAAAAAATACACTATTGCATTAAAGGACAATACCGGTAAGGCGATCAAGAAGGCCAAAGTCACTCTGAAAGTGAAAGGCAAGACCTACAAGGCAACCACTAACTCCAAAGGCAAGGCAACTTTCAAAATCAAAAAGTTAAATAAAAAAGGAACCTTCAAGGGAAACAAGTACTATAATAAGGTTACAAAAAAGGTTAAAATCAAAATCAAATAAGGGGAATCATTCTCCTTAACTCTTCTTTTTTTATAATTTTCATTGTTGAATGCCTTTCCTTGCATGATCTTATTCCTGTTTTTGATTATGCGCTAATGCTTATTTTAAATCAAATGAATGCTTATTAATTCAACAAGTTAATGGCCTGAACCGTTAAATAAATCCTTTTAAAATTAATAATTCTCAGGCCTCCTGACTTGGAATAAAGTTCATTGTCTCAGGCATTATCATCATAGTTCTGAATTTGGATTATATTACTGGATTTTTCATGAGTATGTTTAAATGTTTATGTAAACAATATGATAATTGACAAATGAATTTTACAAATTTCATGGAGGGAGAAAAATGATGCGGAAAAAATGCTTAATATTTTCAGTGCTGGTCTTGTTCATTCTCTGCATCGGCTTTGCATCCGCTAGCGATTCTGATTTGGAATTGTCCCAGGTATCCGATGCTGAAAGTGATATTGTCCAGTCTGAAGATGACGTGCCTCTGGAGTCCACAGTTGCTCCTGAAGGCAAGTCATTCAATGATATACAAAAGGCAGTGGACAGCGCAAAAGACAATGATGTAATTGAATTGAACGGCACATACACAAGTTTAGGGAAAGATATTGCAGTTAAGAAATCATTAACCTTCAATGGGGTTGGTGATGCCACATTGGATGCGAAAAAACTCTCAGGGATTTTTCACATCACAAAAAAGGTCACTGTAACATTTAACAATATAAGATTCATCAATGCGAAATACGGTGCGATATTTGCCGATTCTGACGGATTTGTTGATGATGTCAATGTTAACATTAACATCAATGGATGCAGTTTCGAAAACAATCGCAATGATTATGAAGGCGGAGCGATAAACGCATTCACCGCAGGGCTATGTAAAGTCACTGATTCCAATTTCACAGGCAACTATGTAGAGGAGCCGGACTGTGACATCTATCCAAACTCCTACGGTGGTGCAATAAGCGCCTACAATCTTGAGCTAAAGAATTGTAATTTTATTAAAAACCATGCGCAGCGCGATGGTGGAGCAATCACTTTCCTTTACACTGCAAGAATCACTGATTGTCTTTTCAATGGAAATTATGCCAATTTGGGTGGTGCTATTAAGGGCAACAAGCTTTACCTGACAAACACCACTTTCGAATCAAATTACCTCAAGAGCTTCCCAGGACTCAGCGATTACTGTGGAGGAGCTGTGAATGCAGAATATGTCAATGCAGTCGACTGCACATTCAAGGGAAACTCAGCCACATACAGTGGAGGAAAAGGTGGAGCAATCTACGGATATGAAATTGATGTTAAGGATTCAAAATTTGAAAACAACATTGCAAACTATGCAGGAGCAATATACTGTGACAATGCAGTGGGCGAGGACGATTACGAACAGGGATTGCTTAAGATAAGCAACTGCAGCTTCATTTCTAACAATGAGGCAGCAGTCAGATCTCCAAAAACAATAGTCAACAATACAAAGACATTCAATGATAAAACATTGGACAATGACATGAATGCAATATCTCCATTCAAGGTGACTGCAGGCAATCTCGTCACAGTCTACTATTCCGGAAAGACCATAAAAATCAAAGTTCTCACAAATCCTTCAGGCAAACCTGCCCAAAAGCTTCAGCTATTGGTCGTTGCAAAGTCATCCAAAAAAGGATATTCCATACCTCTTATAACAAACTCCAATGGGATAGCAACCCTTAAAGCATCCAAGTTGGATGCAGGAAACTATAAGATAAGCGTCTATGAGGCATTCGGAATTTGGGGAGCCGATCCTGGTGATGAAAGGTACGTGAAAGTTCCTGGAGTCCTAAAGACAACAACCCTTAAGGTCACAAAGGCAAAGGCAATAGTCAAGGCTCCTAAAGTCAAGTTCAAGCACAAAAAATCCAAATACTTCAAGGTAACCCTCAAGCACAAGACAACCAAAAAGGCAATGGGTGGCATCAAGCTCAAGCTGAAGGTCTACACAGGCAAAAAGTTCAAGACATACACTGTCAAGACCAACAAGAATGGTGTTGCCAAATTCAATACAAAAAAACTCAAATACGGCAAACACAGGGTAAAGATAATGTCAGGCAATAAAAACGTTATCCTTTCCAAAAAAAGCATTATAAGAATCAGATGATTCTTCTTTTTTTACTTTTTTTAAATTAGGCCTGGCTGTCCAAATCATAATTTCAGGGCATCATTCGGACAACTGTGAACACAATCAAGGCACAATATACATTCAGTACCGTTTTCTCTTTTTCTGGAATTGTTTAACATTTCAACGTCCATTGGACATGCTTTTACACATTTGCCGCAATTGATGCATTTAT
>NZ_JBGUPC010000047.1:0-34731 GCF_045130115.1 Methanobrevibacter sp. | reverse complement strand
GCTTACAAACCAAAATTATTAGATAAATTAGGTGCTTTAGCTCCTAATGAAGCATAAGGTGATATAAATGAAAACATCAACATTAATAATATTGGCTGTTGTTTGTATCATATTGTTCATTGCACCATTAATAATGTTTAGTGGTCATGGAGAAGATGATGGGTACTTTGGTGGTGCAGATGATGCCGCTGGTGAAGCTATTGAAGAAACTGGTTTCAAACCTTGGTTTTCATCTATATGGGAACCACCTAGTGGTGAAATAGAAAGCTTATTATTTGCTCTCCAAGCAGCAATCGGAGCAATCATTATTGGTTACTTCTTTGGTTACTGGAGAGGACAAGGTAAAGAAGAATAATTCTTCTTTATTATTTTTTTTCTTTTTTTAGGAGATATTTATGAAATTTGATATGGATTATATTGCGCATCATAATGAATTAACTGAAACAAATCCTTATTTTAAGTTGTTTTTAACAGTAATATTGTTAATTGTTACACTGGCACTTGATAATCTATATTTTGACGTATTCATTTTCATTGTAATGTCCATTGTCATATTGGCAATTGCTAAAATAAACTATAAATCATATTTGAAATTCCTGTCACTTCCAATGGCATTTCTTGTCATTACATGTTTATTCTTATTGTTCTTCTTTGGAAAAGGAGAAGTCATTTATGAAACTGGAATATTGGGTATTGTAGTCACTACCGATTCGTTCCATTATGCGGTTTATACATTTATGAGGGTAATGGGATGTTTACCATGTTTAGGTTTCTTAGCTCTTACAACACCTATTGCAAAGGTCTTAAATTGCTTAAGAACTTTGAAAGTTCCGAAAGTTATGGTTGAAATCGCTCTTTTAATGTATAATGCAATTTTCATATTCCTGAATGAAATAGATACCATGCAAAAGGCACAGGATACAAGACTTGGATATCACTCATATTGGACTTCATTTAAGTCTTTGGGTGCTCTTGCAAGTACCATATTTTTAAGGTCTCTTGATAAAAGTGAAACACTGCAATTTGCATTGGATTCAAGAGGATATAATGGTGAACTTCCGGTTTATGAACCAAGAAAAAAGGAGAATTAAAATGTTAGAGGTAAAAAATATTAAATATTCATATAATTCGGATTATCAGGCGCTTAAAGGGGTTAGTTTAAAGATAGAAAAAGGTGAAATGGTTGCTCTTTTAGGTAAAAATGGTGCCGGAAAATCTACATTATTCTTGCATTTGAATGGAATTTATCAGCCTGATGAAGGTCAGGTGTTCATTGATGGTGAGGAATTGAAGTATGATAAGAAATCTTTGCTCAAATTCAGGCAAAAAGTTGGAATCGTTTTCCAGAATCCTGATGATCAGATATTTGCCCCTACAGTTGAGGAAGATGTTGCATTTGGACCTCTTAACTTAGGTCTTCCGATGGAAGAGGTTCAGGACAGGGTTGAAGAGGCTTTAGCACGTGTTGGAATGAGCGGATTTGAAAAGACTGCACCGCATCACTTGAGCGGAGGTCAAAAGAAAAGGGTTGCAATTGCAGGAATTCTTGCAATGAAACCTCAAGTAATGGTTTTGGATGAGCCTACTGCAGGTCTTGACCCTCAGGGGGTTGTTGACTTATCAATATTACTTAATGAACTCAATGAGGAAGGAATTACAATTGTAATATCAACACATGAAGTCGATCTGGTTCCTAACTATGCTGAAAAGGTTTTTGTTTTGGTTGATGGTTTGTTGATTGCAGAAGGAACTCCTAAGGAAATTTTTGCAAAACCTGAAATTTTGGAACAGGCTAATCTAAAAGTTCCTATAGTTACAGACTTATTCCAGCAACTTGAAAGGGAAGGCTTTGACATGCATGGGGACTATCCTCTGACAATTGATGAAGCCAAGGAAAAGTTTTTGGATTTGTTAAACAAAAACTAATTTTTTTTAACTCAAATTTTTTTCATAATTATAATGTTCAAAGTATTACTCGTAGTAATATTTCATAATACTTTTGTATTTTTAATTAAAGTTTTATATTAATAAAAACATACTCTTTTTATAAGGTGAATTTAAATGAGAATTGGAATTTGTGACACTACATTTGCTCGTTTTGATATGGCTGCAGCAGCCATCGATGAGTTAAAAAAGAATGCATATGACTTGAAAATCATACGCCAAACTGTTCCTGGCGTTAAGGACTTGCCTGTTACAGCCAAAATTCTCATTGAAGAGGAAAACTGTGATATCGTAATGGCACTTGGAATGCCAGGGCCTATGGAAAAAGATAAGATGTGTGCTCATGAGGCATCAACCGGTTTAATTAATGCACAATTAATGACAAACACTCACATATTGGAAGTATTTGTACATGAGGATGAGGAAGATGATCCGGTTGAGCTTGCAAAGCTTGCGGAAAACAGGGCACGTGAACATGCACAGAATTTAATTAAGATGATGTATCACAGAAAAGCAATGAGAAAAGAAGCAGGAATGGGAATGCGTGAAGGAAAAGAAGATGCAGGACCTCTATGAGTGATTTAAAATGGGATATGAGCTAACTAAGGAAGATAGAAATCAGACATTTGTTGTTCTTCCGGCATATAATGAGGCAACAAGGATTCAACCCGTAATAGAATCCATTGCAGAAAAAGGATATAACATGATTATTGTCAATGACGGTTCATCAGACAATACTCTAGATGTTATTAAGCAATCCAAAAGGAAATATCCCAATCAGATTCATATTTTTTCCCTTATGATTAACAGGGGTGTTGGTGTGGCAACACAGACAGGTTTTGACGCAGTTTTCAAATTCAATCCGAAATATGTTGTCAGCATGGATTCAGACGGCCAGCATTCTGCCGATGATTTGGATAATGTAATAACACCTTTGGTTACAGGGCAAGCTCAGGCAGTAATCGGTGTCAGGCCACTTAAGGACATGCCTTTCAGCAGAAATTTTGCAAATGCAGTCATGAATCTTTTAACAAGACTATTTTATGGTGTTAACGTAAGTGATTCTCAAACCGGTTTTAGGGCCATAACCCTTGAGGCTTTGCGAAAAATTGAAATCAATGCTCGAGGTTATCTCATTTCATCAGAGTTCATACGTGAAGTTAATGACAATAATATTCCATTTGTGGAAGTTCCGATTAAAACTATATACACTCCAGAAACTCAAGCGAAGGGGACAAACGTTGCGGAAGCATTTAAAATATTGCTTCAGATGATAAAACATCAATTTTAAGGTGATAAAATGTTGTTATATTCAATATTATTTCCAATTATATCCATATTGGCAATTCTATGGTTTTTTTATAGGTACTTGAAGGAAAAACAATCCTTAACAACTGTAATATTATGGACTGTATTATGGTTATTTGTAATTCTATTTTCAATTTTTCCAAAAGCAAGTGAAAGATTTGCCCAACTCTTTGGTATAACTCGTGGATTGGATTTTATCATTATTGTGGTATTCGTTGTGCTGTTCTATATCATATTCAGACTGTACAATAGGATAGACATATTGCAGGATGAAATGAATAAGATTGTAAAGGAAGTAGCGATCAATAATGAAATATCTCTTGATGATGAAGAGGATGAATAATGCTTTATTTTAGAGGATGCACCGCAAGAGAAAAGCAAACTGATATCTCCAAGGCAACTGAGGAATTGCTGACTCTTGCTGGTATTGATTATCATGTTTTAGAAGATGAAAAATGTTGCGGGTCAGTTTTGCTTAGAACAGGTTTTGAAAGCGAAGCGAAAGAGCAGATTGAAAAAAACACTGAAGTTTTAAAGGATGAAAAAATCATTGTATCATGTGCGGGCTGCTATAAGACCTTAAAAGAGGACTATAAAGGTCTGGATGTAATCCATATCTCTCAGTTATTGGATGAGCTGATTCGTGAAAAAAAGCTTGAATTGACAAAGACAGATTTGGATGTAACTTATCACGATTCCTGCCATTTGGGAAGACACTGTGATGTTTTCGATGAGCCAAGAAACGTCATTGAAAATGTTGCAAATCTTGTTGAAATGGAAAACAATCGTGAAAACAGTTTATGCTGCGGTGCAGGAGGAGGTGTAAAGTCAGCTTATCCTGAAATTGCCTCACAAATGGCACAGTCAAGAATTGCACAGGCAAAAGAAACCGGCTGCAAAACATTGGTTACCTCTTGTCCTTTCTGTAAACTTAATTTGGAAAATGATGAACTTGAAGTATTGGATTTGACTGAATTTTTAGTGAAATATGGTGGTGTGAATGAAGAATAGTGAACTTGAGACTATGAGAAAATCTTTTGATACAGTTAAAAAAAGGTCTTCATCAATTAAGGACTCACCATCAATCAAACGGCTAACCTCAAGGGTTCAGGAAATTAAAAAATATTCTTATGACAATAAAGAGGAGTTATTCAATCAGGCTTTGGAATCATTTGAACGTAATGGCATAGAATGCAGGTTTGCAAAGACCTCGCAGGATGCATTGGACATTATTGATGATTTGATTGAGGAATATGATGCTGAAGTAATTGCCAAGGCCAAATCAAACACATTAGGCGAAATTGATTTGAAAAACCACCTGGATATTGATGTTGTCGAAACCGATTTGGGTGACCGTATTCTGCAGCTTAAAAAAACAGACAATAAGCCGGTTCATCCGACAGGGCCTGCATCACATCTGAATGTTGATGAGATAACAGGCATCGTCAATGAATCACTGGATGTTGATGTTGATCCCGAACCTACTGAAATCATGAAGGCTGTCAGAAGCGATGTTCTAAAACGCCTTGAAAATGCAACTGTAGGTATAAGTGGAGCCAATGCTATCGCATCCGAAGAGGGGTCTGTTGTAATGGTGCACAATGAGGGCAATATTTCAATAGTTTCACTCAAAGACTTGCATATAATTGTAGCTGGAATTGATAAAATAGTGCCTACATTGGAAGATGCAATCTCTGTTGTAAAGTTAGAGACAGTATTTGCAACCGGAAACTATGTTACATCATATATGAATGTCATATCCGGACCATCCAAAACCGCCGACATCGAGAAAAAACTAATCAAGAACATGTATGGTGCCGAAAGGGTGGTAGTCATTCTTTTGGACAATGGAAGAAGCCAAGCAATTGAGGAATGCCTTTATTGCATAGGCTGCGGAAACTGCATAGTTCACTGTCCGGTCTATAATGCAGTTGGTAACGAATTCGGATTTAACAACTACCTTGGAGGACGTGGTGTTGCAATGTCAAAATTCATAGAAGATGATGAAACATGTTTTGATTCAGGCCTTTACATGTGCACTCTATGCGGATTATGCACATTGAACTGTCCTTTGTCCATACCGACCAATGAGATATTGGAAAATATGAGAAAACTGTCTACTGATGTTGGATTTTATCCGAAAGCCCATTATAAAATTAAGGATAATGTTTTAAATAGGGATTCCCCTTATTGATCTTTCAATCTAATTTAACTTTTTTTTGTCTAATGTTTTCTAAAAGTTGGAGGGCTTCAATAATAATACTTGGTGGCAAAAGCAAGAATCAGGGAGGCCATGAATCCAATGATGAAAACTATAGTATAATTGTTATTAAACTTTTCCAGTTTATCTATCTTGAATGGTACAATAATCGGAAGCAGGGCAAACAACGGCAGGAAGTATCTTGCGCTGACACCGATGTTTGTTCTACCAACATCCGCCCAGGTCAGAAGCTGGATGACGCATGTTCCTACATATATTATTAGCAGAATCAAAAATGAACCCCATTTTGCTTTGCGATTGAATTTGAACTTTTTTGGATGGAACAGTAATATGATGGACAGGAATATCCATAACAATACTGTAATAAACATATAATGGTCATTGTAATGATAGGCACTGGCTGCTCCAAAGAAATTAAACAGTCCATTTACTGTAATGCCCAAAGTAAATGTGAAAATTAACTGTATGAATTTTAAAATGAAAAATGGATGATTTATCATGTAGTCCAATTGCAATTTAGGATTCATGTAATTGAGTTTTGATCTCCATGAATGCATTAATGCGGGTTCTGAATATGTGCTCCACAAAACGCCTAAAATACCAACGATTAAAACACCCAAAAGCATGTATCTTAAGATATTTTTATCCTTAAAGTTTCTTCGAGGAACCAGCAGTATAAAAAACACAAATGCAAGATAAGGCAGCTTGCAAAGGCCCAGAAGCAATGAAAGTCCACAGAATAGTGCAACATGCTTTGTACCGAGGGATTCCTCTTCGGCTTTATACAGATATATGAAATATGCTATTGTGAGTATCCCCAATCCAATTATCATTGAATCAATGCTGAGTGAGGCCGCCTGATAAATTGAAAGGGGTATGCAGGCAACCGTCAGAAGATGAACTTTCAGCACCGGCGATATTCTAACGGCTAATGATATTAAAAATGCATAAAAAATCAAATTACAGATTCTGCCAAGCCATAGCATCCAGATAACATTCATGTCAAATAATTTGGCAAAGAAAATGCCGATTGCTTGAGGCAGATATCCATAAAATGGGTTTTGCTCAAAGGCAGATCCGTCAAGGATTGTTTTGTTGCTGATTTTATCCGTATCATCAGGCGTTTCAAAAACGGTTTTTTCCCGGTTGTTTAAAAAGAACATGTGGCTTTCAGTTGTCACAAAACCTACATCTGTATTGAGTGCCTGACTGTATTTTCCTTCGGATGTATGGTTGTACAATTGGGTGAGATTGTTGGGACCACCTTCCCAATGAGGAAATATTATTCCCCTTGACGTGATTTCCGCACGTGTAAGATGTTCCAGTTCATCGCTGACATCTGCAATTGGCACAATCAGCGCTGTCATTATACCGAAACAGAGTATAATTACAAAGGCGACCTTATAAAGTTCATTTTCAGAGTCATGCATGAAATAATAGATAATGCAGAATATTCCCAAAATTGCAACGATGATGAATGTAGATATTACAAACTGCGGATTTGCGAAGTTTTTAGCTGAAAGCGTCGATGCACAGGTAACAGCAATAAATATCAAATAGATTATCAAATACTTTTTAGATTTTAAAAAAATTTCAGGAATATTTTCAAACATATTCATTGTTTATTATTTTTTGTGGAATACATATTTAATAATTGTTAAAATTTTCCGATATTATAGGGCACTATTTTTTTTAATATAATTTTTAATTACTTTTATTTTTTTCCAAAAAACAATAATATTATAAATAATAAAGAACTAATAGTATTATATTATAAAATTATATTTTATTGGAGGAAATTTATGCTTCTATTAATAAGTCCTATAAATCGTGAAGAAGCTCTAGAATCTATTGAAGGTGGAGCAGATATTGTTGATGTGAAAAATCCTAAGGAAGGTTCTCTTGGAGCCAATTTCCCATGGGTTATTAAAGAAATCAGGGAATTGACTCCTGAAGATAAGCTTGTTAGCGCTACTTTAGGGGATGTGCCTTACAAACCAGGTACAGTTTCACTTGCGGCAATGGGCGCTCACGTTTCCGGAGCAGATTATATTAAAGTTGGATTATACGGAACAAAAGACCATGATGAAGCTGTGGAAGTCATGGAAAATGTTGTAAAAACTGTAAAAGATGTAAGTGAAGATACAATTATTGTAGCGGCAGGTTATGCAGATGCTCACCGTGTAGGTGCAGTTGACCCTATGGAAATACCAAAAGTGGCAAAAGATGCAGGATGTGACCTTGCAATGCTGGACACTGCTGTTAAAGACGGTCATACATTATTTGATTATTTAGATTTGGACAAATTAAAAGAATTTGTCGATGAAGCTCATGGATATGGTTTATTGACTGCCCTTGCAGGCTCTGTTAAAAAAGACCAATTGAAACCATTGCATGATATTGGCTGTGATGTTGTTGGTATTAGGGGAGCTGCATGTGTTGGCGGTGACAGAAACACTGGAAAAATACACCATACTGCAGTTGCTGAGCTTAAAGAATTATTAGATTCATTTTAATTAGGTGTTAATCATGTCATTTTCAAAAAAAGTTCAAGAAGCAAGAATGTCTTATACCTTTGATGATTTCCTTTTGACCCCTAATGCAAGTTATGTTGAACCAAAAGACATTGATACTAAAATTGAATTAGGTAAAGGAATCAAATTGAATATCCCTGTATTGAGTGCGGCTATGGATACCGTTACAGAAGCGGATCTTGCAATAGCCATGGCACAGGAAGGTGGGGTAGGTGTAATTCACAGGAACATCACACTTGAAAGACAAGTTGAAGAAGTCAGAAAGGTTAAAAATGCTGAAGATTTGACAATACGTGATGTAATTACCATTTCTCCAGGTTCTACCGTTAGTGAAGCTGAAGAAACAATGCGTAATGAGCTCATCAGCGGGTTGCCTGTTGTTGACGGTGATAAAATTCTCGGAATTATTTCAAAAAGGGATATCAGACCATTTTTAAAATCCGAACCAAATACAGAAATTAAGGATATAATGACCTCTGATGTCGTTACTGTTGATGAAGGTGTTTCAGCTGAAGAGGCATTAAATATTGCATACGACAATAAGGTTGAAAGGCTTCCTGTTGTCCGTGACGGCAAACTTGTAGGAATCATTACTATTAAAGATATATTAAATCAATCACAATATCCTAATGCGGCAAGAGATAAGGACGGTAACTTTTTAGTTGCTGCTGCATGTGGTCCATTTGATTTGGACAGGGCAATGGCACTTGACCAAGCCGGTGCAGACATTATTTCAATCGACTGTGCTCATGCTCACAATATGAATGTAGTAAAGTTCACCGAAACCATTAAGGATAATATCGATGCTGAGCTTTGTGTAGGTAACATTGCGACAGCTGAAGCTGCCGAAGATTTAATCTCAATGGGAGTTGATGCACTTAAAGTGGGTATTGGTCCTGGTTCAATGTGTACCACCCGTATTGTAGCTGGTGTCGGTGTGCCACAACTTACAGCAATATCTGATGTTGCAGATGCTGCAGCTGAATCTGGAATTCCTGTCATTGCTGATGGTGGTATCAGATACTCCGGTGATGTTGCAAAGGCTATTGGTGCCGGTGCAGATGCAGTAATGTTAGGTAACTTGCTTGCGGCATCCTTGGAAGCTCCTGGTGACATTGTTATCATGCATGGTAAACAATACAAAAAATACCGTGGAATGGGATCAATGGGTGCAATGACCAGTGAATTTGACGGTGGAGCAGACAGATACTTCCAAGGTCAAAAAAGTAAAATGAACCACACTAAATATGTGCCTGAAGGAATTGAAGGTGCTGTACCATACAAAGGAACAGTTGCTGAAATCCTGTTCCAATTAGTGGGCGGTTTAAAATCATCCATGGGTTATTGTGGTGCAAAAGATATCAAAGCAATGCAAGAAAAGGCTAACTTCGTTAGAATTACAAGCAGTGGTATTAAAGAATCTCACCCACATGACTTGTTGATTACTAATGAAAGTCCTAACTATCCAACACTTGACTAGTTGGATATCATTTTAAATTTTTTTGATGGGAATTCAGAAATTGGCAAAAAGATTTATAGGAGTTATTTTTCTCATCAAAAATTAATTTTTTCTTAAAATACCTATTTTAAGCAAACCTTTAAATATTAGTTAATCAAATATTATCATATTAGATAATTTTATGGTTATTTTATATAATCAATTTATTTTAAATTTTAATTATTATGGAGAAGATATAAATGGCAAGAACTAAAAAAGTGGGTATTACAGGTAGGTTCGGTGCAAGATACGGAAGAAAAGCAAAAAGATCTGTTAAAATCATTGAAGAAAACATGAAAAAGAATCATGTTTGTCCTAAATGTGATAGACCATATGTAAAAAGACAAGCTGCTGGAATTTGGAAATGCAGAAAATGCGGTGCAGTATTTACTGGTGGAGCATACGTTCCAGAAACCCCTATGGCAAAATCTGCAGCACGCAGTATCAGAGACATTAAAGTGGAGGAATAGGCCTTGTATAGGTGTCCACGTTGTGGAGCAGAAGTAGACCATAAAAGCTACATGGAAAATAAATGTCCTAAATGCAGATATAGGATTTTATTTAAGAATGTTCCAGAAACAACTAGAATTATAAAAGCAAGATAAAATCTTTGCTTTTACTAAATTTTTTACTATTTTTGATTTAAATGTTAATATCAACTTCTAGAAAACCTTCTCAAAAGACTAGAAAGTTTTGTAAAAATTTAGCTCGCGTTACTGATTCAACCTCAGTCAATAGGGGCAAGATGAACATGCGTGAATTATTGCTAAAAGCGCTTGAAGTTGATGAATATAATTTGGCTATTGTTAATGAAATTAAAGGAAATCCTAGTAGAATTTCTTTTTTCTCAAACAAAGGTGAATTATTACTTACAATTCTCATTGGAGTAACATTGGATAATGAAAAAACAAATTTTGCTCCATCCCAATTGAAAATAGTGTCTGAAGTAAAAGAACTTGATGTATTAAGTGATATTTTAGATTTGGATTTAGTGGATAAGGCTGAGGAAAATTATATTCTAGTTTCTAAAAGTGACGATTCAATAGCAAGAATCTATTTTGTAAATAAATTTGGGGATAGATTGAACTTCCAGATTAATGTCAAAAAGATTTTAGAGGTCACAAATGATTGATGAAAGTCCTCTGGAGAGAGTCAAAAGCAATATTGCTGTTGAATTTGAAAGTGACAGTCAGGCAAAAATCGTTTATGATGCAATAATTTTGGAATTTGAAACCGCTCCGGATTTCAGGTCATCCATGACCATCGAACTGGAAGGATCTAATATTCTGATTGAGATTGATGCTCAGGACGCTACATCTTTTAGGGCCTCTGTCAACTCTGCAATCAAGTGGATTAAATTAGCATTAGAAATAAATAATTTAACAAATTAATACTTATATAATTAATTAAGGTGATAAAATGGAGATTCCTGAAAATATTCAAGAACAATTAAATCAGTTTCAACAATTACAACAACAAGCTCAAGCTGTAACTATGCAAGTTCAGAATGTTGAAGTACAGATTCAAGAAACTGAAAAAGCATTAGAAGAACTTAAGAAGACTGATGAAAATACCGAAGTATTCAAACAAGCTGGTACTTTACTTATCAAAGTAGAATACAAAGATGCTTTAGCTGACATGGAAGACAAGTTAGAAACTCTTGAGTTAAGAAAACAAACTATGACTCGCCAAGAAGAAAGAGTCATGAAAAAACTCCAGGAAATGCAAACCGCTATCCAATCAGCTATGCAAGGTATGGGCCAATAGGCTTAAACCTTAACTTTTTCTTTTTTTAGATTTTCATGTCAAAACTTAAAGTATTATCACAGGATGACTTGGCAACAATTTCAGATGATTTCGGTGAAATTTTAGAAAGTGAAATTTCAAAAGCATTGCCTGCCAAGGAAATCGAGGATTTGGATTTGGACATCGTTTTAAGCTATGAAGACAAGCAGTTAGATGTTGATGTTGATGTTGGGGTCAGCTTTGATGAGCTGTCTGAAATCAACCAAGACCAGATTGCCAAAGCGATTGATGAAGCTTATGTAAGATTCGATTCCTACATTGATGAGAATTTCAGAGTCTGATTATTTTTTTTAAATTTTTATGTAATACTTTTTATATATTTTATATTAATCAAAGTATTACTTTTTTATCAAAAAGTATTTATATCATTAAGTATAATTTTTATATAGAGTTTGAAGTAATCACAATAGCTTAGCAATATTAAGGACAAACACGTAATACTATCTTTCAAATTCCCTCTTAATTACTTCAAACTTCATTAACCATTACTTTTTTCAACTTGACTTTATCAAACAGAATTTATAACTTTTTGAAAATTTAGGTTTCTTTAAAATTTCGAGTTTTATATTTTATGAATAATCATATATTCATGTTGATAATTTTATCATTATAATTGTCTTTTGTTTATTTTTTTCATAAAATATTATAAATTATTTATTCAAGTTTACTTTAATTTTTCTAAAATATAGTAACATTTATATATGATGTAGGTTAACTTTATTAATAGAGGTTCATAACTATAACTGTTATTTACCATATGAATTGATCATTATTTTTTTATTCGAGGGAGGCGCTGGAAAACACTTCAGCTTCTCTCACCTCCTTAAGTTTTTAATACTAGTTTTTTCTTATTTTATAATATGATTAAAAAAATTCCAGTAATAGATTTAAAACAGCACCAGGCTGTAAGCGGCAAATCAGGAATGAGGGATACCTATCAACCATTGAGCACTGTTTTTGCATCATCTTCCAATCCTGTTGAAATCGCACAGGGTCTGAAATTGAATGGGGCTGATGAAATGTATATAGCAGATTTGGATCTAATTGAATCTCAGGGCCACAACCTCAGCGAAATCAAGATGGTCAACACAGTCATTCCAGTCATGTTCGACGGTGGCGTTAAAAACTGCGAGTCATTTGAATTTTTCCTTGACTATGCATTCAAGGTAATCATTCCAACAGAAACCCTTGAAAGCATTGGGGAGATAGAAAAGATTTTTGAAAAGTATCCTAAGGAAAGGATTGTGGTCAGCATAGATACGAAAAACAGCGAACTGCTTGCAAAACACCTTGATGTGAGTCTGTCTGAACTTAAAGAGATTTTGATAAGGCTTGACCCAAATGAAATCATACTTCTCGACATTACTGGTGTCGGCACCGAAAAGGGATACAACAAAAAATTATTGGATGAATTTGGTGAACTTAAGGACAAATTAATCATTGCTGGTGGATTAAATAAAGATTCTTTGGTTGAATTGGAATCATTGGGCATAAAAAAAGTATTGATAGGAACTAGCCTACATTCAGGAGAAGTTAAACTCCTAGACTAGAACGCTTAAAACTGCATATGGGAATACACATGCCATAATAAATAGTATAATTCCTAAAGCCAATTTAGGATTATTCTCTTCTAGTGATCCAGAAATAATTAATACTATTGCTAAAAATCCAAAGATTACTGGAAGAATATGAGAAAATATTGTAGTTCCAACTATTGCCATTTTTAATCACTACTATAATTTTACCTTGTTTAGTTATATAAATTTAACTTTAAATTTAATTATTTGAGAATTAACTAAACTTTTTATATTAATTTTTTTAAATATTAGATTATGAGAGTGGATACGCATCATCATCACAAAAAGGCCGGCGAAAATCTGGCTGTGGTATTTTTCCTGAACCTGACATTTAATATCATTGTCATTATTGGTGCTCTTGCCACCAACAGTATGGCAATACTGAGTGATTTCATTCATGACTTGTCAGACACAATTTCCATAGCTTTGGCATGGTTTTTGGAGCGTATTGCTCAAAAGGAATCATCTGATAATTATTCCTATGGCTATCAGCGCTTTTCAATTCTTGGTGCAGTGATAATATCTCTTTTTGTCATTATAATGGCATTTGTGATTTTATCTGAAGCTATTCCTAGATTGTTTGCCCCTGAGGGTGTTGATGCCGGTGGCATGCTGGTTATTGCGGTCATAGGTTTGATATTCAAATCCCTTTCGGTCTACAGGCTTCATCGTGGCGAAACGTTCAATGAAAAGGCGATTCTATTTCACCAGCTAGGGGACGTATTCGAATGGGTTGCAATCTTAATACTAAGTTTGGTATTGATGTTTTGGGATGGTGCGGCATATCTCGATCCGTTTGTTTCCATAGGTATTGCAATATGGCTCATATTCAATCTGGGCCGCAACCTGATTAAATCGGTTCAGATATTGCTTCAGAAAACCCCCAGCAATTTTGACGTCGATGAATTCAAGGATTCAATCACTTCCATTGACGGGGTGAATTCAATCGATGATTTTCATGTCTGGTCACTTGACGGCATAGATTCTGTTTTGACCGTTAAGGTTTCAATCGGCAACTGGGAAATGCAAGAGGAGATAAAGAAAGAAATCTATGATATCGCTTCCAAATATCATATTGTTGACATTACTATAGAATTTGATTAATTTTTTAAATGGTGGAATTCATGACATTGGTGGTTATTGGACCCGTAACACGTGACCTGATTGTTATCGGTGATGAAAAGTCTCAAAGGATAGGTGGAGCGACCTATTTCCAAAGTTTTGTTTTTGAAGAATTTCATAATGATTATTTGGCCATTGTTAACTGTTCTGATGATAAACTGGTTGAGGAATTTCCTTCAGGTGACAAAGTTAAGGTGATTAAAAAGGATGACACTCATTTTTTCATAAATAACTATCCATTTGAAGATGATCGGGATACAAGAGAGCAATTTAGCAATTTCGCCAATATCCCGATATTGGCAAGTGATTTGGAGGGAATTCTGCCTTCTGAAGTTGACGGTTTTGTATTGAATCCTTTGAATCGCTATGATTTTCCGGCCGAAACAGTTGAATATCTGAAAAGTTTTGACGTTCCTATATTCGTATCGATTCAGGGTTTCTTGAGACTTCCTGATGTTCAAGTAAATGAAAATTACACCATAAAATTATCCAAGTTTGATGAATTGGAAGACATTTTATCTGGCGTTGATGTAATATTTTTAGATGAGAAAGAAAAAAACATCATTGGGACTGAGTATGATGTAGGTGAGATGGTTATAACCAATGGTTCTCATGGCTCCCGAATACTTTCAGATACGGAAATCAAAATCGATGCAGTTCCATGTGTCAATCTTGTGGATACGACCGGTTGCGGGGACACCTACATGGCAGCATATGTCTCACAAAGATTATTGTTAAAACCTCCTGAAATTGCAGGAAGTTTTGCCTCCAATGTTGCAAGTGAAAAAATTGAACATTCCGGACCCTATAATTTTAAAAGATAATTAATTTTTTTTAAATTTATAATAGTTATTTTAAATGGTCATCATTTCTTATTTTCAATACTTTTTATTTGAAATTACATTGATTAGAAAACTTTATTAATTAATATAATTATAATTATATATGCATTTTTGAATTTTTTTTACACTTTTAAAGGGTCATCATGTTAAACAAATCAAGTAATATAATCGAAAAGGAATTTAAGAATTTACGTAAGGAGCTATTGGACTTAACTTTAAGAAATCAACTTCTTAACTTTAAATCAAGAGCTAAAACTATCACTATTGTAAATCAATCCCCCATAAATCTTTTTCAGACATTGGTTCTGCAAGAGAACAAAATGTATTTTGTAGCCAATAAAAAAGATAAGAAGGAAGATAAATCTTCTGTTTGGGACCATATTCCGTTTGATTTTTCAAAGTTTTCTGAAGGTGACAAGAAATTAGCCACTGATTTGACTCCAAAAGAGCTTCAGAAAAGATTATATTACATCAATAACCAGGCTAAAACAATGCTTCAGGAGCAAGGTTATAACATTCTGTATTTGGCCATTGGATTTCTGGAATGGAAAGATAAATCCAAACCAAGGCAGAAGAACAAGGCGCCGTTGGTGTTGATTCCCGTTTCAATGGAGAGGAAAAAGGTAGGGGAATCATTCAATCTTGAATGGACAGGTGAAGACATTCAAACCAACATTTCACTTAAGGCTAAACTTCTTGAAGCAGGTATTGAGCTTCCTGATTTTGAATTCAAAAGGTATGGCGAAGTTGTAGACCATTATATTGCAAGCGTTAAACGTGCAGTTTCACGCATGGACGGATGGGATGTTAACAATGATGTGGCCTTAGGATTTTTCAGTTTCACTAAATTTGTAATGTATAATGATTTGAACCCTGAAGCATGGGAAGATAATGTTGATTTGACTAAAAATGAACTGATTCAGGCAATATTCAATCCTGCCAAAAATGACCAGGAGGCTTTCAGGGAAGAGGACATCGATTCAAGGTTGGAATATCAGAATATGTATCAGGTTCTTGATGCAGATTCCTCCCAGATTGCTGCCATTCAGGATGTTAAGGCAGGTCGCAATCTGGTGGTTGAAGGGCCGCCTGGAACAGGTAAGTCCCAAACCATTGTAAACTTAATTGCTGAGCTTTTGGCTGAAGGCAAATCAGTCTTATTCGTATCTGAAAAGATGGCGGCACTTGATGTGGTAAAGGACAGGTTGACCGCTGTTGGTTTAGGAAAATTCGTTCTTGAATTGCATTCTCACAAGACAAGGCGTAAGAAATTCCTAAAGGATCTTCAGAAGGCGACTAATGTAAGGGCACAGGAGCCTTTAAACATTGACAATACCATTCGCAAATTGGAAACGCTACGTCGTCAATTGGATGATTATTCTCATATTATTCATATGCCTGCTTTTGCAGTTAACTTATCTCCATTCCAGCTTTATGGAATGAAGGAATCCGCTGATGACCATTTTTCACGCAAAGGCACTTTAATGCCATTGGTCAGATTCGAGAATCCTGAAAATGTTACTTTAAAAGATTTGGATGATATGAAAATTGCTCTAGAAAACCTGGCGGAGCTGTACCAGACCATTTCCAAGGAAAATCCTTGGAGCAAATGCGCTCCAAAAAGTCTCCTGCCGGCTGATTTGAGAGAGATTGAAATGCTTATCAATGATACATTGCATGCTCTTGACAATTTCCTTGTGGAGCGCGGAAGGGTTTATGACATTTATGGAATCAAGCAGCCCGACACTTTAAATGAATTCCAGAATTCATTGTCTGCATTTGAAGTAATCAAGTCTCAAAATTCTGAGCTGATTGATGGCAGTATACTTAAGTCAGGGGCATGGAACGGTAACAATGATGATGCATTCCTGCTTATTCAGGAGCTTGAAAAATACCAGAAACATGCTCGTGCATTGGCCAAATTCAATCAGAATATTTTCCATGCTGACATTGACCGATTAATCTATGAGCTGCAACATTTGTCCACAAAAAGATTCAGGTTTTTCAACAACAAGCAATACATTGAGCTTGTTGAGATGTATTATGCAGTTCCTGTTCCAAATAGCATTGAGGAAATTATCAGGGATCTGCAACAGGCAAAGGCCATTATCCATATTAGAAAAACCTTGGAGGCAAATAATGCTTTAGGTCAGAAATACTTTGGAGGATACTGGCATCTGAATGCAAATCCTAATGACTTAAGGGCCATTGCCCGTTGGATGAATGAATTTACTGCACTGGTTCGTCAGGGAACATTTTCCCAAAATACCATCGATTTGATGAGTAAGGACCTATTCGACATCAATCCTGAAAGGGATCTTGCGGATTACATAGATTCAGGTGAGCAATTCGTCAGGGTGCTTTCAAGACTTAAAGACAAGCTTAATCCAAGAAGCAAATTAATCTTCAAAAGGGAAACTGGAGATGTGCCATTTGAAGCATGGAAAGAACAGCTGTATAATTGGAGAGGACAGCTATCAAGCCTTCACTTATGGTCACAGTACCTTAATACTAAAAATGCCCTCAAGTCTTCCAATGCAAAAATGTTTGTGGATTCAATTGAAAAGAGAAACATTAAGAAAGATGACATTGAGGCGTTGGTTAATGGAAACTTCGCAGATTCATTATTAAACATATTATTTATTGAAAATCAGGAATTGGCAACATTCGTTGGAGAATTGCATGAGAATCGTATCCGAGAATTCAAGGATTTGGACAAGAAGATTTTAATGCTAAACCGTAAGAGGATTTACCATAAACTGAACAGCAACATTCCAAAAATCTTTGGAGGAACAGAAAATCCTCAGGCAAAGATATTGGCTGGAGAGTTCACAAGAAAAAGCGGACACATGCCTGTTAGGAAGCTTTTGGAAAAGGCCGGTGGAATGATAAAGCAGATTAAGCCTTGCTTTATGATGTCCCCATTATCAATTGCCCAATACTTGGATCCTACAAATGAGGAACTGCAATTTGACGTTGTTATTTTTGATGAGGCAAGTCAGGTAAAGCCTGAAGATGCACTTGGTGCATTCATGAGGGGAAAGACTGCGGTTGTTATGGGAGATACTCAACAATTGCCTCCTACATCATTCTTTGACCAGATGTCCGATGCGGACAGCGATGAGGAGGAAGCGACCTCACTGGATATGGAGAGTATCCTGCATTTATGTAAATTGTCATTCCCTGTTAAAATGCTGAAATGGCATTACCGTTCACGCCACGAATCCCTGATTACCGTGTCAAACAGGGAGTTTTATGATGATGACCTGCTGGTTTATCCTTCACCTTCACATTCAGATCCGGAACTTGGTTTGAAATTCCATTACAATCCGAACACTCAATATTTAAGGGGAGCGTCATCCAAAAATCCATTGGAAGCGAAGGATGTCGTTGAAGAGATATTCAATCACTTTGAAAAGTATGGCGACACTAAAAGTTTGGGTGTGGGAACATTTTCAGTTGCACAGAAAAATGCAATACTTGAAGAGCTGGAAGTGAAACGTAAAGAGCATCCTGAGTATGAGCCATTGTTCTCTGAAAATAAGGAAGAGCGTTTCTTTGTTAAAAACCTTGAAACAATACAGGGGGATGAAAGGGATGTCATCCTAATCAGTGTAGGATATGGATATGACCAGGACGGCAAGATGTCACTTAACTTTGGTCCGCTGAATCAGGACGGTGGTGAGCGAAGGTTAAACGTATTGATTACCCGTGCAAGAGAGAAATGTGTCGTATTTTCAAACTTCAAAGCATATGACATGAACTTGACAGCTAATCCTCCATATGGAGTTAAATCTCTAAGGGAATTCCTTGAATATGCTGAAAACTTGACACTTGGAACTCACAGTGTTGCTGAGACATCAAAAGAACCGTTTGAAGATGCAATTGCTAGCTTTTTACAGGAAAACGGTTATACAGTAGATAAGCACATCGGTTGTGCCGGTTTCAGAGTGGATTTGGCTATTGTTGATGATGAAAATCCTGGAAAATACATACTTGGTATTACAACTGACGGAAAAATGTATGCGTCAAGCAAGGTTGCCCGTGACAGGGACAGGCTTCGTGAACAGGTATTGACAGGACTCGGATGGAAACTATATCACTTATGGTCTACAGACTGGTATAGGAACCGTGATTTGGGACGTAAAAAACTCTTGGACTTTGTTGAAAAGTCAATTCGTGAAACTCGCGAAGAGGAAAAACGCAAATCCGAAGAGGAAAAAAGGTTGGCTGAAAAAAGAAGATTGGAAGCTGAAAAGAAAGCTGAAGAATTACGCATCGCTCGTGAAAAAGAGGAAGCAGAAAGAAAAGCTAAGGAAGAGGCAGAAAGTAATGAGATTGATGCTGCTGACATCGGTCCTGAAGACTTCGTTGAAGTCGAAAAGGTAGATGACGGAGATTTCTTTGAAAAACCTATCGACGTTGGAGAGCTTGATCCTGATGAATTCTTTAAGGAGGTCAATGCAGATGACGCTGGCTCATCCAAAACAATTAATGAGGATGGTCCTTCTCAGGTCAAATCTGAGTTTGTTGAGGTTGAGGTTCCTGAGGTTAAGGATTATTCTGATGAGGTTGGTGAATCTGAGTTTGTTGAAGTTAATGAGCCTAGTGAAGCTAAGGATGATTCTAATGAGTCTGTTAGTGAAAATGATTTAAATGATGATGGCATATCTCAGGAAGTTGGAGCAGAAATTCCTAAAGACGATGATGTGGAAGTCTGGGAAGCTGCTGATGAAGATTCTTCAAGCAAGAATGATGATGCCGAAGTATGGGAATCTGATGAAGGTGTTTCTCCAGAGGATAATGCTGAAGTATGGGAAGATGAAAAGGATTATTCTGATGAAGAAAAGCCAAAATCATTTAAAGATAAACTAAAATCATTATGGGGCCATAGTCATTTGCAGGAAGAGGATGAAGACCATTCAATGTTGGAATCTGAATTCACAAAGGATTTAAATGATGGAGATTTAGAAAAGGAATCCGCTGAAAACATTAAAGATGATGTTCCTGAGGAAACTGTTGATTTGGGTTCTGATGATGATTATATTTATGTTGATCACAGTAATGATGAAGTAGCCGAGGACACTTCTTCCAAGGTTACATTTGATAAAAAAATTGAAATGCCTGTTGTCGAGGAACCGGTTGAAGAGATTATGGATGAGCCGGTTGTTGAGATTATGGATGAGCATGTTGATGAGCCTGTTCGTGATAGGGTTGTTGATGAGCAGGTTGTTGAGAAATCCAAAGATGAACCTGTTCAGGATGAAGTTAAAGAAGAAATCGTTGACGATAGGGTGGATTTGGGTTCTGATGAGGATTATATTTATGTTGATCACAGTAATGATGAACCTGTTCAGGATGAAGTTAAAGAAGAAACCGTTGACGATAGGGTGGATTTGGGTTCTGATGAGGATTATATTTATGTTGATCACAGTAATGATGAGCCTACTGATGACGATTATCAATCAAATGACGAAGAAGTTAAGGATAATGAAATATCAAACGAACCTACTAATACACATCATAAATCAAGAGATAGTTTCGTCAAATCAAGGATTTCAGATGTGGTTATGGGCGAGTCAAAATTAAAGCCTCAAGAGGTTAAAAAGGTAAAAGGAGAATTCATTGAAGACGACGATTTGCCATTGCATAAGCCTGTTCCAAAGGATGAATTTGTAGTTGATGCAGAAATTGTTGACGACGAATTAAATGCATTGAATGATAATTTGCCTGATTGGGATGAGGAAGAAGATGAGGAATGGAATATCTTTAATGATAATTTGCCTGATTGGGACAATAATGATGATTCCGATGATGTTTTAGATATTGTGAATGATGCTAAAAAAGAGTATATTGACGAAATCTTTGAAGATACTGAAATTGATGGGGACAGAAAGGTCTTTGATTTAGAAGACGGTCCTGAAGACGCTCCCGTTGATGATTCAGGCATTGAAAGGGAAATCCCTGATTATAATGAAGGTAATGTTCAGGATAATGAAAGTTATGAAACTGCTGATGAGGAGGACATTGTTCAAGATTCCGGTGAAGGTGTTACATATTATCAGGGTTCAAACGATGTTACAAGCAAACTCAGAAAAAACAATTTCTATTATGAAGATAATAAACCTAGGTCTGTCAAGGATTCCATTAGAGGATTTAAGAAGGACATGAAATATATCAATAAGTCTTTGAAGGAAATTGAAAATCCAACTCAAATTGATTATGTCTCTGTAGTTGACAGAACTGAAGAGTATGATCCTGCAGACTACTTGAACATGCCAAGTGATGATGATTCCGATAAGATTATTCAAAGGGAAGAGGAATTGACTTTCGCTGAACAAGAAGAGATGAGAATTGAGCAAGAAATGGGTATGGACGGTCTTCAAAAGGATATTGGAGGTGATGACAATGTCATTGTTCCAGTTCATCAGCAATACAGCAGGGAAGAGCTAAAAGACCAAGCTCTAGAGAACATTATTCAATCCGCTAATGAAGATTATAAGGAAATAGAAAAAGAAAGGAGGAAACGTGATAATCAGCTTAGGGCATTTGATGACCATAAACTGCCTGGTAAAAGGAAGCTTGAAGATAATATCACCGATTATGTTGAGGCAAATGATATCGGTCTAAATTCCTCAGATGACCTGTATAAAAAACCGATATCCAATGTTGCGGATTCCGTTAAGTTGATTGTGGATATTGAAGGTCCGATTCATGTAAGCGAGGTTACAAAAAGAATAAAGGACAGCTGCCATATTAAACGTGCCGGAGCTAATTTGAAAAAGACAGTCAACGCAGCTATTGAAAATTCTGAAAACTCAGGAAGCATTATCAGAATCGGAGACTTTTTATATGATGCATCAAATAATGATGTGCTTATTAGAAGAAGAAATAAACCGAACATTGATTTGATTTCTGATGAAGAGATAGCTAAAAGTATAGAACTTGTATTAACTTATAATTCAAATATTTCAACAAAGCAAGTTGCCAAGGAGACTTCACGTAATTTCGGATTCAGATCAACATCCAAAAAGACTGCAACAAGAATAAACAGCGTATTGGATTTGATGATTGCAAATAACAGAGTTAAAATTGACAATGATTATGTTGAGCTTAAATAGTGTTTTTTATGTCAACCAAACTTAAATCTCCAGATAATTTGCCTAATAAGCCAGGTGTTTATATAATGCGTGACGCTTCTGACACCATTATATATGTTGGCAAGGCAAAAAATCTCGTTAAACGGGTCAAATCTTATTTTAGGGAAAAATTGGACAGGCCGAAAACTCAAATATTGATGAGTCATTTCGATAGCTTGGAGTATATTGTAACCAACTCCGAAAAGGAAGCACTAATTTTAGAGGCCACATTAATCAAAAAGCACCGTCCAAGGTATAATGTTCAGCTGAAGGACGATAAGCGTTATCCTTATGTAAAGATAACTGATGAGGATTTTCCAAGATTGGTCATTACAAGGAACGTTACAAAAAACGGCATTTTCTACGGTCCTTTTACTGATGTGGGTTCAGTTAAGCAAACGGTTAAATTTTTGAAGTCATTGTTTAAAATCAGAACATGCCGCAATATGAATGGGCCCTGCTTGAATTCACAAATTGACTTATGCAATGCTCCATGTGATGGAAGGATAACTAAGGAGGAGTATTCTGAAATCATCAATAAGATTGACTTGTTTTTCCAGGGAAAATATTCCACAATCGTTAAGAATCTCAAAAGGGAAATGATGGAGGCTGCAGACAATGAGGAATTTGAAAAGGCAGCAGTCATAAGAGACCAAATCGCATCGATAGAGGAGATTATGGAAAAGCAGTTTGTCGATTTGGTCGATGATGATCTTGACCAGGATGTGATTGCCATCGCTCCAGGTGAGGATGAGGTTGTAGTTATAATCATGCCTATTAGAAACGGAAAGATTGTAGGTCGTGATGACTTTTTAATGAGTGCATCACAGTATGATTCATCATCTGAAATCATGTTCGCTTTCATTCAGCAATATTACGGTTATAACAGACATGTTCCTAAACAAATTCTTTTAGATGAAGACATTGATGATAAGGAATTGCTTGAGGATTGGTTAAGTGATTTGAGAGGAAATAAAGTCAAAATTAAGGTCCCTCAAAAGGGAGTCAAGTTAAGGCTTGTTAAAATGGCGAAGAAAAATGCTGAAATCATCAAGCATCAAAAGAAAAAGATGGAATCTGCATTGATTGAGCTTAAGAAATACCTTAAACTTGAGAAGATGCCTCATGTAATTGAAGGTTATGACATTAGTAACATTTCAGGCAAGTTTGCGGTGGGTTCAAAAGTGTCGTTTAAGGATGGCAAACCCAACAAAAAATTGTATAAACATTTTAAAATGGAAACTCCCGGTCCGAACGATTTTGCGATGATGGAGGAATTGCTGACTCGCAGATTGAAAATGGTTGACCGTGACCCGGAACCTGACCTGATAGTCATTGATGGAGGTAAAGGGCAGCTTGGTATGGCCTGTGGTGTTTTGGAGAAATTAAATTTGACTCATATTCCAATAATTGGTCTTGCTAAGGAATTTGAAGAGGTATTTACTCCTAATTCTCAACGTCCAATAATAATTCCTAAAAATAATAATGCATTGTATTTGCTTCAGCAAGTGCGTGATGAATCTCACCGGTTTGCGATAACTTATCATAGAAAACTCCGCAGTAAGAATATTTCGTCCTCTTCACTTGATGATATTGCTGGTGTGGGTAAAAAAAGGAAGGTCGCTCTTTTGAAAGAATTTGGAAGCATTGATAATATTAAAAATGCCTCAGTGGACCAATTAGCTAAAATAGACGGCATGAATTTAAAAACGGCTGAAAATGTCTATAATTATTATCACTAACGTCTAATTATTTTTTAGTAAAAAATACTAATTTTCCATTAACTTTAAATATAAGTTTTATAATAATTTTTGTATAACAGAATTAAAAAGGTTATAGTTATATGGTAAAATGTCCACGGTGCGGGTATAACAATTCACCCTCAGCCGTATATTGTGATAACTGTGCCTATCTGCTTTCCGACTCACAAGGTAAAAGAATAAAAAATGTAAAGCGTGAAAAAAGTTGGAATATAGGCATAGCTAAAAAAATTGTAATTGTGTTGGGAATTATTATTGTGGCATATTTGCTGTTCTCTTTTATTTATAATAATACTCAGCCGACCGAACAGGATTCATTAAATGTTATTACTGATGATGGAAGTCATCTTCAATCTTCTTCTTATCCTTACAAAGCCAGAATTTTATATGAAGGTAGCTGGTACGCTGAAATGGGCGATCCTAATTACCTTGTAAAAGAGGCGGATGATGGTACAAAAACTTATGTGCTTGACTGTGCCCCTTGGGAAAGGGTTGCTATCAGTGCACAGAAGGAAGATTATGGTGACGGTGAACTTAAGGTTCAGCTTTTAAAGGATGACCAGGTTGTAGCAGAAAACTCGTCTTCAAATGCTACGGGTAATGTTGTAATAAACTATAATTATTAGAACTGGCTCATTCTTTTCTCTAAAAGTTCAACCAATTCGTCGGTTTTATAGATTCTGATTTCCTGGGAATCTTTATCCTTGAAGATCTTGATAAAGTTGATTAGGTCATTGCATAGCTGGTCGTATTGAATACTTAGTGTGTTGAAGTTATTGAGTAGTCCAAATGCCTTTTGCTGGTCTAATTTAGGTTCATCTCTCAAGATTCTTTCCATATTGGCAAAATGGGTTTCAATCATTATTTTTTCTTGTTCTAGGGTATCCATATATTCTTGAATTTTATTGTCGCTAGCCATTTTTATCACTTGTTTTTATATTAAATTGTCAACATATAAATAGTTTCAAAAATATATTTGTATAAATATAAGGGGCATTTATAATGATTAAAGTTGAAAATGTAAGTAAAGATTATGAATTAACTGATGGAACTAAAGTCACAGCACTTAAAAATGTCAGTTTTGAAGTTAAAGAAGGTGAAATACTTGGAATCATGGGAAAGAGTGGTTCCGGTAAGACAACACTCTTGAGAGCATTAAGGGGTGTTGAGCATATTGATGAAGGAAGCATTGAAGTCGGCAATGTGAAAGTAACCGCCGAATCTTCCCAATTTTATTACAATGAACTGAAAAAGGAAACAGCAATTCACCTTCAGAGGTCTTTTGGAATATGGCCGGATACCGTACGTGAAAATGTTTTGCGTAAACTCTATGCCAGAAGATACTTTGATGAGGGAGACACCAATTTTGAAGTCGCAGATAGCGAATTCGGTGAAGAAGCCGATGAATTGTTGGAACTTGTTTCATTAACCCATAAAAAGGACCACTATGCATCTGTATTGAGCGGTGGTGAAAAACAAAGACTCATCATGGCAAGGCAACTTGCAAAACAGCCTACAGCTTTACTTCTTGATGAACCTGCAACCATGGCATGCCCTAAAACAAAACAAGAAATTTTGGATGCAGTTAAAAAGATTAACAAGGAATTAAACATTACCATCATTATCGTATCTCACTTGCCTGACATTCAAAAATACCTGGCGGACAGGGTAATCCTGCTTGAAGACGGTGAGATTGTCGATGAAGGCTCACCGAAGGAAATCTGTGACAAGTTCATGGAGGGTATGGATGACATTGTTGATATTCAAAACATATCAACCGATGAAGACCTCATTGACGTTAAGGATGTCTATAAGAGGTTCTACCTCTTGACCGGGGGTGAAGTTCTTCAGATGGAGGACATCAACTTCAAAGTTCAGGACAAAAATATTTTAAGCATCATAGGACCTAGCGGTGCCGGTAAGACTGTGCTTTTAAGAATGCTTGGCGGATTGGATGATCCTGATAAGGGTGAAGTCTTGTACAAGGTCGAGGACAGATGGGCTGATATTGACATTCCAGGTTATGACCGTATGAAAATACGTTCAAAATTAGGTTTCATGCATCAGGAATTTGCTCTAACTCACTATGCAACCGTATTAAGCCAGCTATCCACAAGATTAGGATATAAAAAACAGGACATTGTTAAAGAGGCAAAGGAAAGGGCTGAAAGATTAGGATTAAGTGAAGAATTGCTTGATTCCTTCTACTTATTGACTGATCTGCCTGAAAGTGAGGCCAAGGAACGTTTAAGACAAGTAGGTTTGGACGGCGAAATCTTGAATGACCTGTTCCCAAGGTTCCCTGAAACTGCTACAAAAGAGGCAGTGGCAGACATCTTTGAAAGTCTTGATTTGGACATGGATATCCTGCACAGAAAGTCCTATGAGTTGTCAGGTGGTCAAAAGGTACGTGTAATGCTGTCATTGATATTGGTTTCAAGGCCTAAATTCCTGCTTTTGGATGAACCGTTCGGTGATTTGGACCCTGTTACATTAAGGGATGTTACAAATGCTCTAAAGACAATATCCAAGGATTATGGTATAACCATTGTAATGGTTTCCCACAACACTGACTTCATCAAGGAACTGTCCAACAGAGCATTGTTCATGGATGACGGAAAAATCATTGACGACAGCGAGGACATTGATGAAATCGTCGACAACTTCATTGATTTCTGCCATGCGGATTACTTGAAAGGGGACTAGGCATGTTTGATGTTATTGCAGTTCCTGTTGACGGGTCCGAATACGGATACAAGGCCGCTGATGTGGCCATTGAAATTGCACAGAAATTCAGCTCCAAAATCGCTGCCGTGCATGTTTTGGAGGAATTCTCTTTTAACAGCTATGATTCCGAGGAGGATTCCGGTGATGCGATTCTGGCAAAAATAACCAAAAAGGCGGCTGAGGTTGATGTTGAAGTCATTGAACATTTGCTTACTGCAGACCCTTTAAGGGACATGAAATTCATTGTTGACCAGACACGTGCAGATTTGGTTGTTATCCATGCACATGGAGCCAACAACAACAGATTCGTGTCATTCGATGAAAATAATGTAAGTGACACTCAAATCGGTTCAGTTTCAGAAAGGCTTCTCAGAACTTCTGATGTTCCAGTATTATTGGTTAAATAATACTTAAAAACTTTTTTTTCTTTTCTATTACCTATTAAATCGCTATTTTTTACTATACTTTTAAATATAATAAAAAACTAACTATTTATAACATAAATTGTTTATATTAAAGGAGATATTTTTATGATTGTAAAAGATTGGTGCTCATACTGCGGTGAATGTGCCGGAGTTTGTCCAAGAAACTTGATTCAAGTAAGAGAATACAGTTTAGTATTTAACGAAGATGAATGTAAAGAATGCTCAATATGTATTGATGCATGCCCTATTGATGCATTAGAAAGAGAGGAATGATAACATGATTGAAACTGATGTAATTGTAGTAGGTTCAGGACCTGCAGGTTCAAGCGCAGCAAAACACGCTGCATTAGGCGGAGCAAAAGTAATTTTAATGGATAAGAAATCCGAAATCGGATCTCCAAAAAGATGCGCTGAAGGGGTTTCAATCCAAGGATTAGAAAAGTTAGGAATCGAACCTTCCCCTAGATGGGTTACCCAGGAAATCCAGGGTGTAAGAATCCAGACTCCTGACGAAACTGACGTATGGTTGACAAAAGATGAAGTAAAACTACCTGAAGCAGGTTACATTCTTGAAAGGAAAGTATTTGATAAGCACATGGCTATGGATGCTGCAAGAGCAGGTGCAGAAATCAAAATCAAAACCTTAGTTACAGGCATTGAAAAAATCGAAAACGGTTACATTGTCGAAACAGAATGCATGGGCGAAAAGATTGATTACAAATGTAAAATATTAATCGCTGCTGACGGTCCGGAAGGTCACGTTGCAAGATGGGCAGGCCTCAGACCAGCTGCAAAACCTAAAGAAATGGAATCCGGTGTGCAATACGAAATGTGTAACGTTGAATTCGAAAGACCTGGTGTCATCGAATTTTACTTAGGTTCCTGTGCTCCTGGAGGATATGTATGGATTTTCCCTAAAGGTGACGACATTGCAAACGTCGGTTTGGCAATTCTTCCTCACAAAGCTGAAAAAACAGCAAAAGAATACTTGGATGATTTTGTTGCAAAATCACCTTACTTGAAAAATGCTCAGGCTGTTGAATTGAATGTAGGTGGAGACCCTGTCGGTGGAATGACTAAAAAGCTTTACGATGACAATATTATGGTTGTAGGGGATGCTGCAGGACAAGTAAACCCATTGACTGGTGGAGGAATCATCTCCGGTATGACCGGTGGTATGTGCGCAGGCCAAGTGGCAGCACAGGCCATCAAGGAAGACTGCTCCAAAAAATTCCTAAAACAATATGATGAAATGGCACATGCTGAACTCGATCATGAAATCAAAAGATATAAAAAAGTTCAGGAATACTTGCTCACATTATCCGATGAAGAATTGGACAGCATTGCTCACGCATTCCAAGGTGAAAGTTTCGATAAGATTTCCACCACTGAAATCGTTAAAAAATTAATTAAAGTATCTCCAAAAGCTTTACTTAAATTAGGTAAATTCGTATAGGTGTTCAAATTGATTTTAGTTACTGGAGGAGCAGGCTATATCGGTTCCCATACCAATAAGGCCTTGCACAATGCAGGTTATGACACTGTTGTATTGGATAATCTGTCAAAAGGTTATGAAAACTTTGTAAAATGGGGAACCCTTGAAAACTATGATATTGGAAGTAGTGATTTAAGGGAAGTCTTCGAAAAATATGACATTGACGGTGTCATTCACTTTGCAGGATTTATTTCAGTTGCTGAATCTGTCGAAATGCCTCAAAAATATTTTAAAAACAATTATAAAAATACTTTAAATCTCCTTAAAGTAATGAGAGAATATAATGTCGACAAGTTCATATTCTCTTCAACTGCGGCGGTTTATGGAAATCCTGAGAAAATTCCCATCCCTGAAGACTCAAACTTAAAGCCTATAAATCCTTATGGACACTCAAAATGGCTTGTTGAAAAGGCACTTGAAAGGGAAGCCGAAAAGGGCGACTTCAATTATGTGGCATTAAGATATTTCAATGCATCAGGATGTGATTTCGATGGTCAGATTGGTGAGTTCCATGATCCTGAAACACATTTGATTCCATTGACACTGGATGCGGCTATCGGAAAGCGTGACTGCATTTATATCTATGGTGATGATTATGACACTCCTGATGGAACATGCATTCGTGATTACATACATGTTAATGACCTTGCAGATGCTCATATTAAGGCATATGAATATTTATGCAGTGAAAACGAATCAAACGTTTTCAATTTAGGAAACGGTCAGGGATTTTCTGTTCGTGAAGTCATCGACATGTGCAAAAAGGTCACAGGACGTGACTTTGAAGTCAAAGTCGATAAGCGCCGTGAAGGTGATCCTGCCAGATTGGTGGCGGATTCATCTAAAATTAAAAACGAGCTTGGATGGACTCCACAATATGATTTGGAACAGATTGTCGAGTCAGCTTGGTTGTGGCATCAAAAAATCAATGGAATTTAGGTAATGTTCATGGAAACCCAGAATCATGAATCAAAAATTGATGTTCGAATAATTGTTGGCGGTCTGGATATTGCACAGCTCGTATCAAAGGCTGTAAACAATATTCAGCTTGAAAATGACTATAACATAATTGTTTCATCTATCATTCCGACAGTTGAACTCAGCATTGTCAAAAAGGTAGCCGGCGGTGCTGACATTTTACTTATCGGAGGATATGGACATGATGAAACATATAACATTCTTTACAATGAATTGAAAACTGATTTTAACCATATAGGATTGTTTGATTATAACAACATTATTATCGAAGACGAATCGATTGACTTTAAGCTTGCAGAAAAGGAAATCCTTAATTCAATAATAAAATCAACTCTTTCTTATTCCTTGAATCTGATAAACATCCATACTTTGGAAAACAAGCTGATGAAAGTAACCCATAACTATAATAGCCTATTGGATGATTACAATCAGCTCATCAAAGAGCAGGAAGTTCTGACACGTGAAAACAGTGAATTGCGTGAAGACATAAATGACATCAAATCAGATTATTCCGCATTCAAGTCACGTTATGAGGATATCTACTCAAAGGAAATCCTTGAAATTTTTAGTCTCCATGATTTGTGGCAGGATACATTCAGACAGGATTTAAATGATGAGAAAAGGATTGTCATCGCTACTGACAAGTTCAAACCCGATAATATCATTGTTGGCCAGGGATATATTGCAGCAGAATCCAGAGATAAGGCTATCGAATGGCTGAACATTGTAAGGACTGCACTTATTTTTGTAGACGATAGTGATGATGATTTGAAGAGGGAATTGGGCTCCGATGAGGAAACTACAGCTCCTGAAGTTATTGATGACTATGAAATTCCAAACACTTTTGAAAACTTCTGGGACTAAAACATTAATTATTTTATACTAGTTTTATCAAAAATATAATTATACTATTTAATAATGGGAGTTTGCATATGCAAGGAGAAATGGAAGACAAATGCGGTATTGTTGGAATTCATTCTAAAGATATTTCCAAGGATGTTGCACCACTAGTTTATTATTGTTTGTATGCTTTACAGCACAGAGGTCAAGAATCAGCAGGAATTGCTAGTTTTAATCAGGAAAAGGGTTTTAAACATTACTACGGAATGGGTTTGATAACCAGCGTATTCAGTGATCAGGAAATCCAAAATCTTGAAGGAAATATGGCTATAGGTCATGTAAGATATTCAACCACCGGACAGTCAAAAGTTGAAAATTCACAGCCTTTTGTAATTGATTTCGGTGATAGCTTTATTGCAATGGCTCATAATGGTGATATTGTCAATTCCGATGAGCTAAAACAAGAACTTATTGATGAAGGATTCTATTTCAGATCAGATTCCGATTCTGAAGTTATCTGTTACATGCTCAAAAAAGAGCATTATGACAATAAGAAAGATGTTTTAGAAGCTATTGAAGCAGTATGCAAAAAACTTGTAGGTTCATATGCATTGACAATTTTAATCGATGGCGAACTGTATGGTGTAAGGGACCCTATGGGAATAAAACCTCTTGCAGTTGCAAAAAGACAAGATAAATTTATTTTGGCTTCCGAAACCGTTGCCTTTGATGTAATTAATGCTGAATTTGTTAGAGATATTATGCCAGGGGAAGTTATTCACTTTAAAAACGATGAAATAAACTCCCACATGTTGGAAAGTGCTGGAAAATGCAAACTTTCTCATTGTATGTTTGAATACGTTTACTTTGCAAGACCTGACAGTACAATAGATGGAATTAATGTTTACAAGACAAGAATGAACATAGGCGCTCAATTGCACAAGCTATATCCTATTGATGCTGATGTTGTAATTCCGGTGCCTGACTCATCAATTCCTGCAGCTATCGGTTATTCAAGAGCTTCTGGAATTCCTTATGGTGAAGGATTGATTAAGAACAGGTATGTTGGAAGGACATTTATCATGCCAACACAGGAAGAGCGTGAATTGGCTGTCAGACTTAAGTTAAACCCTATAAAAGATGCCATTAAGGGCAAAAAGATTATTTTAATTGATGACAGTATTGTAAGAGGAACCACTTCAAAACAATTGCTGGACCTTGTAAAAGAGGCAGAACCTGCAGAAATTCATTTCCTGGTAGGTTGTCCTCCAGTAATTTCTCCATGTTACTATGGAGTGGCAATGGCAACCAAAAAAGAGTTGATTGCAGCCAATTACAGTACTGAAGAAATTCGAGAACAGCTGGGCATTGATTCCTTAGGTTACATTACCATCCCTGCTTTGGTTGAAGCAATAGGAATGCCTGAAGAGAAATTATGTTTAGGCTGTATAAATGAAGATTATCCTACTGAAATTCCTGAAGGATTAGAAGCTGAAACCTACTATAAACCTTAGATAAACATGGTTGAATTATTGGCTCCCGCTGGAAATTTCATATCGTTGCGCGCCGTTTTAGAAAATGGTGCCGATGCCGTTTACTTTGGCTTAAACGATTTTAATATGCGGGCCAATGCCAAAAACTTTTCTTTGGATGAATTGAGTGAGGTTTCACTCATCGCCCAGGAGTATGGTGCCAAAACCTATCTTTGCACTAACATCATTTTAAACGAGAGGCTCGCCTCAGAGCTTGAGTCAAACCTGGAGGCAATCTCATCATCAGAAATTGATGGACTTATTTTATCTGATATCGGTCTGATTGAGGATACAGTGTCACATGGCCTTGAAGCGCATATCAGCGTTCAGGAAAACGTCACAAACTCATATACCCTGAAAACCCTTAAGAAGCTCGGTGCCAAAAGGGCAATCCTTTCACGTGAGCTGTCCCTTAGGGAAGTTACCGAAATCACCCGGAAATCACCAATCGAAACTGAAATATTTGTTCATGGCGCAATATGCATGGCAATTTCAGGAAGATGCTTTTTAAGTTACGGATTATACGGAAGAAGCGCCAATTGCGGGGACTGCCTGCAGCCTTGCCGCAAAAACTGGACACTGACATATGAGGAAGGGGATGACAATGTCATCAACTTTTCGGACGTTGAGGATGAGAGATTCGTCATTACCGGAAGCGAAGACGGAAGCTACCGGACCAATTTCTTTTCACCGAAGGACATGTGCATGATTGAATACATTCCCGAACTGATGGAAAGCGGCGTTGCATCATTCAAGATTGAAGGGAGGGCAAGAAGCCCGGACTACGGTGCGATGGTGACCGGAATCTACAGGCAGGCCATTGACGACTATGAGAGTGACCCGTTGAATTACGCTGTTAAGGAAGAATGGATGGACGAGCTGACAAGCGTGTTCAACCGAGGATTTGACACAAACTTTTACTTTAACACTCCATTTGAGAAAAGTGAAGATAACCAATCAAAATACATTAAGAAGGACATCGGGCAGGTTGTCAACTATTACAATAAGGTAAAGGCGGCCGAATTGAGGATATGGGATGACTTGGCTGTTGGTGATAAGATCATCATCCAAGGCAAGACCACAGGCTCAATTACCCATACAATCGATTCCATGCAGATTGAAGGGGAATCCGTGGATGGTGCTGAAAGAGGCTGCAATGTAGCAATAGCAATGCCCGATAAGGTAAGAGAAAACGATTTTGTTTATAAACTGGTTGAGAGAGATATTGATGACTAAAAAGATTGCAATTTATGGTAAAGGTGGAATAGGAAAAAGTACTACAGTGGCCAACTTGTCTGCTGTATGGGCTAGTGAAGGTTTAAACTGTCTTGTAATAGGTTGCGATCCAAAGGCAGACACCACACGTACTTTATATGGCTCCAGAATTCCCACAGTCGTTCACACTTTAAAGGATAACAGGAAACCTGAAAAGGATGACCTGGTTTTCACAGGTTTCAAGGGTATCCAATGCGTTGAAAGCGGAGGTCCCGAACCAGGTGTCGGTTGTGCCGGGCGTGGAGTAATTGTGGCCATGAAAAGGCTTGAGCAGCTTGACATATTCAATGATGATTTGGATGTTGTCGTATATGACGTATTGGGTGATGTTGTTTGCGGCGGCTTTTCAGTGCCTTTGCGTGAGAAATATGCTGATGAAGTTCTAATTGTCACTTCCGGTGAATATATGGCATTATATGCAGCAAACAATATTGTTCGTGGAGTCAAGAAGCTTAAGGGTAACTTGAGCGGAATCGTCTGCAACTGCAGAAATGTGGATAATGAGGAGCAGATAGTCAACGACTTTGCTGAAAAGATTGGAACACATGTTATTGGCACTATTCATAGAAGTAATTTGATTCAGGATGCTGAATTAGATGCAAAAACCGTTGTAGAAAAATACTTTGATAGTGCAGAAGCACAAGAATACAAAGACCTTGCTTCAAGCATTATGCATAATGAAAACGTGTCCACTCCGGAACCTATGGAGGATGAGGAATTCGAGGAATTCTTCAAGTCATACATGGATTGAAATGTATTATTCGACAGACTACAGTTCCCCAGTAGGCAAGATGCTGATTGCAAGTGACGGTGAGGCAATTTGCGGTGTATGGTTTTACGGCCAGAAACATTTCCCGTCAACTGATTTTATCGTCAATGACGATTTAGCTATTTTTAAGAAGGTTTCCGATTGGCTGGATGGTTATTTCAACGGTAAAAACCCTAAGATCAACTTCAGGCTCAAGCCCCATGGATCCCAATTCAGACAGAGGGTATGGAAAATATTGTCTGAAATTCCCTACGGTGAAACAAAGACCTATGGGGAGATTGCATCAATGATATCTCCGGAAATGTCCGCTCAGGCTGTTGGCGGGGCGGTGGGCCACAATCCGATATCAATCATAGTGCCATGCCATAGGGTTTTGGGCAAGGATGGAAAGCTAACGGGTTATGCCGGCGGAACTGATAGGAAAATATCATTGCTGAATCTTGAAGGAATTGAGTTTAAATGCTGATTTTTATTAACAGTTTGCATAAAGTTTATATTGTTTTTTGAATTAAATAACAATTGTATTAAATAAGATGTATTTAATGCATATCAAATTTGAAAATTAGAAATTGGTTTTATAAATTTCAGTCATCCTAGTGGTGGTGGAAAAAATTAGTTGATAAAACTGTTTTTATCTTTAAAATGCAAGAATACCACAACTTCTGCAAGTTGTGGATGAATTGCAATATTGGGTGTACTGTCTTTTTTAATTAATTTTATTGTGTTTTATTTTATTTGCGTTTTTTTGAGGTTATTTTATGTCATGAATTTTTATTCAGTATACTTTTTTGTTATTGGATTATTAAATAATTGCTTTGGGTTTGAAAAATTGCTCTGAGTTCGTTATTCGATTACTTTTCAAATGCTCTCTCTCATTTTTTATATAGGATTAATTATAAATGAGATATTATTCAATTAAATGTGATTTTAATTGTTGTT
>NZ_JBGUPC010000046.1:0-72003 GCF_045130115.1 Methanobrevibacter sp. | reverse complement strand
ATGATTATTGATGGAGAAGGATGCGTTTTAGGAAGATTAGCTAGTGTAACTAGTAAAAATCTTTTAGAAGGCGAAGAAGTAGTAATTCTCAACGCTGAAAAAATCATGTTAACTGGTAACAAGGATTGGGCTTACGCTAAATACAAACAAAGAGTCGACAGGGCAAGTATTTCAAACCCTCGTGACTTAGGTCCAAAATATCCTAGAAGACCAGATGATATATTTAGAAGAACTGTAAGAGGAATGTTACCTTTCAAAAAATCCAAAGGTAAAACAGCATACAAAGGCTTAAAAGCTTTCGTTGGCGTACCTGCTGAATATGCTGATGCTGAACTCACCGCAGTTCCTGAAGCAGAATACAAAGATCTTAAAAAAGGTATCGAATTAGGAGAAATCTCCAAACTTTTAGGAGCTACCTTTTAGATAAGTAGGTGTTATTATGGTTAAAGTTATTCATACTAGTGGAAAACGTAAAACAGCTATCGCAAGAGGTACTGTTCGCGAAGGAACCGGTAAAGTTAGAATTAACAAAGTTCCTTTAGAACTTTATTCTCCTGAGCTTGCTAACTTGAAATTACAAGAACCATTAACCTTAGCTGGAGACTTAGCTAATCAAGTGGATATCAATATCCACGTTATTGGTGGAGGAGTAATGGGTCAAGCTGAAGCTGCACGTATGGTAATTGCAAAAGGACTCGTACAATGGTCTCAAGATATGGATTTAAAAGAAAAATTCATTCACTATGACAGAACCATGTTAGTAGGTGATCCAAGACGTTCCGAACCTAAAAAATATGGTGGTCCTGGAGCAAGAGCACGTAAACAAAAAAGTTACAGATAAATTCTGTACTTTTATATTTTATTTAAATTAAAAAAGATGATATAAATGATTCCTATAAGATGCTTAAGTTGCGGAAAACCTGTATCAGCATACTTTGATGAATATAACAAAAGAGTTGCTGCTGGTGAAAAATCTAAAGATGTTTTAGATGATTTAGGTTTAACTAGATACTGTTGTAGAAGAATGTTGATTTCCCATGTCGAAACCTGGGAATAAACAATTGTAGGGATATTTTTTCAGAAAGATATAATCTTGGTAAAATGCCTAAAAAATGGAAGTAATATTCATGGATGTTGAAAAAAAATTGACAAGGTTTGAAAGAGCTAGAATTCTTGGAGCTAGAGCAATTCAAATATCTATGGGAGCAAAACCTCTAGTTGACATTACTGACTCCTTAGATCCGATTGACATAGCTTACGAAGAACTCAAAGCTGGAGTTTTACCATTAGATGTTATTAGAGATGAATAGATTTAATCTATTTTTCTCCAATTATTTAAAAAAAATAGTAAATACCAACATAACTCTATAAAGAAACTTACTAATTTTTTCAAAATATAGGTTGGTTGGTAATAAATTGAATGACACTGAGGTGTTTTTTTGGATAGTATAATAGAAGATGTCCAAGTCCGAAAGATTTTGGACAGCAGAGGCAATCCGACCATAGAAGTGGATGTAATTACATGGAATGGTTTTGGTAGAGCAGCTGCACCAAGTGGAGCAAGTACCGGTTCAAGAGAGGTAGTATCATTCCCTGAAGGAGGGGTTGACGTTGTAGTAAGTGAAATGGAAGACCTTATCGCTTCCGAACTTATTGGAATGGATGCATGTGATGTTGCCACTATTGATGAAATATTAAAAGAGATTGACGGTACTGATAATTTGGCTGCTATTGGAGGCAACACTACTGTTGCTATTTCTATGGCTACTGCTAAAGCTGCAGCATCATCCTATAATATGCCCCTTTATCAATATATTGGAGGCAATTTCACTAATGAATTGCCGTATCCGTTGGGCAATATGATGAATGGTGGTGCTCATGCAGGTGTTAATGCTCCTGACATTCAAGAATTCCTGGTTGTTCCGATTGGAGCTACCAATATGGTTGATGGAATTTTTGCAAATGCTTCTATTCACAAAAAATTAAAAGAATTAATCCAATCTAAAGATTCATCTTTTACCGGGGGTAAAGGAGATGAAGGCGGATGGGTACCTAATATCGCTAATGCAGATGCCTTAGAGATTCAAGCTCAGGCATGTGAGGAAGTCGGTGATGAGATAGGTATTGAAATCAGGTCTGCTTTAGATATGGCTGCATCCGAAATGTGGAATGCAGATGAGCAGAAATATGTTTATGCTCAGGATGGTATCAAAAGGGATACCGGTGATCAAATCGATTTCGTAAAGGAAATCATTGATACTTATAAAATGTTTTATGTAGAAGACCCATTTGACGAATCTGATTTTGAAGGATTTGCTCAATTAACTTCTAAAGTTGGGGACAAATGTCTCATTTGTGGAGATGATTTATTCACAACTAATAAAGAGCTTTTAGCTAAAGGCATTGAGATGAATGCGGCTAACGCAATTATTATCAAGCCAAATCAGATCGGTTCATTATCTGAAACCTATGCTACTGTTAAGTTGGCTAAGGAAAATGGTATTGTGCCTGTCGTTTCACACCGTTCAGGTGAAACCACTGATGACACTATTGCCCATTTGGCTGTTGGTTTTAACTCTCCTTTGATTAAAACAGGAGCTATCGGTGGGGAAAGAATAGCTAAATTGAATGAGCTTATTAGGATAGAGGAAAAACTTCCAAATTCAAGAATGGGTAAATTTAAAAAATGAGGAGAGTATATTATGTCAAAAGTAATTCTTGATTACGATAAATGTGATGGTGCTGACTGCGCTGAATGTGCTGATGTTTGCCCAATGGAAGTATTAGTCCTTGAAGGAGATAAAATTACAATTAACAATCCTGAAGACTGTAGTTATTGTGAAGTATGTATGGACGTTTGTCCTAATGAATGTATTAAAATTGAAGATGACTTTTAAATTGTAGGTGAAAAAATGGTAAATGAAGAACTTTTAATAGACTTAGATAATTATTTAGCTGCTGGTTTACACATTGGTACCCAGCAAAAAACTAGTGACATGGAAAAATACATATTCAGAGTAAGATCTGACGGTTTATATGTATTAGATATTCAAAAAACTGATGAAAGAATCAGACAAATCGCAAAATTATTAGCAAAATACGACCCTGAAGACATTTTAGTAGTTGCTACCCGTCAATACGGTCAAGCTCCTGTTAAAAAATTCGGTGAATTAACTGGCGCTAAAACCATTCCAGGAAGATTCATCCCAGGTACCTTAACAAACCCAAATTACGCTAAATTCATTGAACCAAAAATTATTGTTGTAACTGACCCAAGATCAGATGCACAAGCAATTTTAGAATCCAAACAAAACGGTATTCCAGTAGTTGCATTATGTGATACTGAAAACTTACTCAGTTTTGTTGATATTGCTGTACCTGTAAACAACAAAGGTAGAAAAGCTATCGCTTTAGTTTACTGGTTACTTGCAAGACAAATCTTAAGAGAAAGAGGAGACATCCCAGAAGACGGTGACCTTGATATTGATTCTACTGAATTCGAACTTAAATTTTAAGTGAGTCAGATGTTAAGACAACCTGCTGTGGCTGGAGCATTTTATCCAAATGACCCAGACAGATTGAAAGAACTTATTGAAAGTTGCTTTTTGGATGATTCCGGTGTAGGTTACATTCCGAAACTTGAATCATTCGACGGTGAAGAGTACCCTATCAATGTTATGGTTCCTCATGCAGGTTATCAATATTCTGGTCCGATAGCCTCTCATGGCTATTGTGAAATCGTTAAAAATGGTTTTCCTGAAGTTTTTATTATTATAAGTCCTAACCATACTGGATTTGGTAGTGAAATATCTGTATTCAACGAAGGAGAATGGGCCACACCTTTAGGTAATGTGTGTGTGGACAATGAGTTTGCAGACAGCATCATTGAATTTTCAGACATTGCATCTGCGGATTTCACAGCCCATATTCGTGAACACAGCATTGAAGTTCAGTTGCCATTCCTACAATATTTTTCAACTGATTTTATGATAGTTCCAATCACAATGGGCAAGCAGGATTTTGTCACTTCAAACGATTTGTCAAATGCAATCTTTGAGGCTGCAAACAAATTAAACAAATCCTATTGTGTTATTGCAAGTACTGACCTGTCTCATTTCAACAATCAGGAGAAGGCAAACAAGGTTGATGGATTCGTCCTTGAGGATATTGAGGAAATGAATGAATTCAAACTTTTTGAGGAAGTCATCCAGTATAACATTACCATGTGCGGTTATGCGCCTGTAATGGCCACCATGTCCCTTTCCAAAAGATGTGGCAAACACACTAGTGAAATATTGGCTTATGGGACTAGTGGCGATGTCACTGGTGATTTCACGTCAGTTGTAGGTTATGCTTCAGGTGTTTTTAAATAAGGTGTATTTATGATAGCTAAAGCCTCTGCTCCGGCAAAAACAATATTGTTTGGTGAGCACTCTGTAGTTTATGGCGAGCCTGCTATAGCGGGAGCAGTCAACAAAAGAGCTTATATTACTATTAAGCCATCAGAAGATGATGCAACTATTTTTAGAGCTCCAGACATTGGTTTTGAAGCTGAATTACTTACACAACATAAAAAATATGTTTTGCTTAAGGGAAAACCAGGTATTATTAGATATATTTTAGAGTCTCTTTATCGAGTACATGACCATACTCCAATAGACATTACTCTTAATTCAAATGTTCCTATTGGTTCAGGTCTCGGATCATCCGCAGCAGTAACAGTAGCTACCCTTGCTGCATTATACAGATACCATAATATTCGTTTTAACAAACAGTCCCTTGCACATGATGCTCATATGGTTGAGCAGGCCGTTCAGGGAGTTGCAAGTCCGTTGGATACTTTGGTTTCAACTTACGGAGGACTTGTCTATTTGTCAAGAAACAAGAAAGTTGAACACTTTAACGTTAATTTTAATGTTCCATTTGTTGTAGGTTACACCACCAAGCATGGAAACACAGGCAAGATGGTTAAGGATGTCAAAAATCGTAAGGACAGAAATCCGAAAATCATCAATCCGGTTATTACATCAATGGGTAACCTGACCAATTATGCAAAACAGGCTATTTTAAAAAGGGATTTCGCCAAAATCGGCGAATTGATGAACATTAATCATGGATTTTTAGATACTTTAGGTGTAAACACTTTGGAATTGTCCCGTATGGTATACAATGCAAGGGAAGCAGGTGCAATAGGTGCCAAAACTACCGGTGCCGGCGGAGGGGGCAGTATCATTGCTCTTTGTCCTGGCAAGGTTGAGGAAGTTGCGGAAGCCATTGACCGTGATGACAACATTCTGAAGATCAGATTTACTCGAAAAGGAGTTTCTTCAAGGGTTTATAAGTGATTTAATGATTATTTTAAAAATTGGCGGCAGTATTTTAACAAACAAGGACTCAAAGGAAAGTGAAGTAGACGATTTGAGCCTTAAAAGAATCGCATCTGAAATCAAAGCTTCTATGGATGCATCACCTAAACAGTTAGTCATTGTTCATGGTGCAGGTTCTTTCGGACATCCTCCGGCAAAGAAACATAAAATAGGTGAAGAATTCGATGAATCACAGTATCCTCAAAAAAGATTAGGTTTTTGCGAGATTCAAAATGAAGTTAAGAAATTGAACATGTTCATTTGCGAAGCTTTCATTGCTGAAGGCATTCCGGTCATTGCCATTCCGGCTTCTAGTTTTATAACTGCAACAAACAAAAGGATTACCAATGGAAATCTCGATTTATTTAAAAATTATCTTGAAAAAGGATTCATTCCAGTCATTTACGGCGATGTAGTCTTGGATGATGATTTGGAATTTTGCGTTATTTCCGGTGACCAGTTAATACAATACTTGGCTAAAAACCTCTCACCTGACCAGGTTATTCTGGGGACTGATGTTGACGGGGTTTATAACAAGAATCCTAAAACACATGATGATGCCATATTTTTTGATAAGTTCACATCACTTGAAGATTTGGACACTCTCGAAGGAACAACCAATGTCGATGTAACCGGGGGCATGGTTGGAAAGATTAAAGAGCTTTTACAATTAGCAGATTTAGGAATTGAATCTAAAATAATAAATGCCGAAGTCGAAGACAATATTTTCAAAGTATTGGAAAATAAACCGGTTAAAGGAACAATAATTTCAAGGGGAAATTAACACATGATTTCAGATAGAAAATTAGAGCATTTATTAATTTGTGAAAATTATGATGTTGAGTTTAAGGACAAGACTACCGGATTTGAAGATATAGAACTGATCCATAACGTTTTGCCGGAGGTTGATAAGAACGAAATTGATTTGTCAACTTCAGTTTTTGGTAAAAAATTAGACTCACCTTTATTTATTACAGCTATTACAGGAGGCCATCCTGCCGCTAAGGAAGTCAACAAGCAATTGGCAATCGCAGCTGAGAATAATGGAATTGCTTTGGGAGTCGGTTCCCAAAGGGCTGCATGTGAACATCCTGAACTTGCAGACACTTATAGTGTGGTTCGTGAAAATGCACCGGACTGTTTGCTTGTCGGCAATATTGGGGCACCTCAACTTAATTTGGCTCAAAAAGCGGTTGAAATATTGGATGCAGACATCCTTGCCATTCATTTGAATCCTCTTCAGGAATCAATTCAGCCTGAAGGCGACTTGGATGCCAGGGGATATACTGATTTGATCGGCAAAATCACCGACACTGTCGACATTCCGGTTCTTGCAAAGGAAACAGGCTGTGGAATTTCAGCGGAATCAGCCAGGACACTGGTTGAAGTGGGCGTTGATTTCATTGATATTGAAGGAGCTGGCGGAACTAGCTGGGCAGCTGTCGAAACATACCGTGCAGAAGACAGATACCTTGGAGAAATATTCTGGGATTGGGGAATTCCAACTGCAATCAGCACTGTTGAAGTTACAAATGCAGTTGATGTTCCAGTCATTTCATCCGGAGGTATACGTACAGGTCTTGAAGCCGCAAAGGCCATCGCTCTCGGAGCGGATGCGGTCGGTATGGCATTACCATTTTTAAAAAATTGTGCTTCTCAGGAAGCTTTAAACACATTTATTGATAGATTTAATGATTCACTAAGAATTGCTATGTTTTTAGTTGGAGCAAATAATATTGAAGAATTGAAACAATCTAATTTAGTTATTCGCGGAAAAACAAGGGAATGGCTAAATGAAAGAGGTATTAACACAAAGAGTTATTCAAGGAGATGAAACATGAGCGTAGAAGTTATCGCTATAGGAGGATATCAGGAAGTCGGGAAAAACATGACTGCTATCCGTATAGGTGACGATGTTGTTATTTTTGATATGGGGATTCACCTAGATAGGATTAGTATGCACGAGGACACTGATATCGACAGAATGCACAGTTTAGATTTGATTGAAAGGGGAGTTATTCCTGACGATACATTGATGAAAGATGTTGATGGTAAGGTAAAGGGAATAGTTTTCTCTCACGGGCACCTGGACCATATCGGTGCTGTTGCTAAACTTGCTCACAGATATGATGCACCGTTAATCGGAACACCATATACTTCTGCTTTAATAGAAAAACAGATTAAAGGGGAACGCAAATTCAAGGTGTCAAATCCAATCAAGGTATTGAACCCTGGAAGCAAGGTAAAGCTTTCAAAAGACATCACATTGGAATTTGTACAGTCAACACACAGTATTCCTCAGGCGGTGTTTCCGGTATTGCATACTCCTGAAGGAGTCATTGTATATGCACTTGATTTTAAATTTGACAACCATCAGAAGGTGTCTCCTCCTCCTGATTATAAGAGATTAAAAGAGTTGGGCAAAAAAGGAGTGCTTGCATTAATTGTCGAGACAACCAATGCCAAAAATTTTGATGAGGTAAAGACCCATTCAGAAAGGGTTGCAAAAAACATATTGGAAGATGTAATGAGAGGGCCATTGTATGAAAAGACAGGTATGATTGTTACCACATTTTCATCCCACGTTGAACGTGTGCAGGCCATTGCAGACATTGCCAAAAAAAGCCATAGGGAAATATTTTTCCTTGGCCGTTCAATGGAAAGGTTCTGCGGTATTGCACAGAAATTGGGAATCTTGAAATTACCTGAAAATGCCAGCATTTACGGATCTCCAAAAGCAGTCAATAAGGCTTTGATGAAGGCAGATGAAGACCGTGCAAATTACTTGCTTGTAACTACAGGTCACCAAGGAGAACCGGATGCATTGCTTCCAAGAATTGCTAGCGGAAGAACTCCTTTCAACATTAAAAAAGGAGATAATGTTATTATTTCAGCACCTATTATTCCAAACCCTACCAATGCGGCCAACAGGCACATCATGGAAAGGAGATTGAAGGTAAAGGGTGCAAGAATTTATCCTAATGCTCACGTTTCCGGGCACGCTGGAAGGGAAGACCATCGTGAATTCCTACGTATGTTGAAACCACAGCATATCATACCGGCACACGGAGACTTATCAATGCTTGCGGCTTATGCTGAGCTTGCTGAAGAGGAAGGTTACAGAATTGGATATGACATTCATATTTTGAGAAATGCTCAAGCACAAGTTTTTAGAAGTTAAAGAGGGATTATTATGAGTGATGTAAAAGAAGTACTGGGAAATTATTCAACAGACATTACAAAAACTATTGAGGAAGAATTAGCTACCATAACTCCAGATAATTTGGCTGAAGCATCAGTTTACTTAACTCGTGCTGGAGGAAAAATGCTAAGGCCGGCTTTGACATTAATAACTGCCGAAGCTGTTGGTGGAAAACGTGAATCCGCTCTTAAGACAGGTGCGGCCATTGAACTGATTCATACATTTTCCTTAATACATGATGATATCATGGATCAGGATGACATGAGAAGGGGAATGCCTTCCGTCCATAAGGTTTGGGGAGATGATGTTGCAATTCTTGCCGGAGACACCCTATTTTCAAAAGCTTTTGAGATAATCATTTGTTCTGAAGGAACAAGCTCAGAACAGAACAACAAGGCTTTGGCTACCGTTGCAGATGCATGCGTTAAAATCTGTGAAGGTCAGGCATCAGACATGGGCTTTGAAGACAGGTTTGATGTTACTGAAGATGAATACATGGAAATGATCTTCAAAAAGACAGGTGCATTGATTGCGGCCGCCACTAAAGCAGGAGCAATTATGGGTGGCGCAGATGATGAAGTGATTGACGCAATGTATGAGTATGGTCGTTTGATTGGTCTTGCTTTCCAAATTCAGGATGATTATCTTGATATTGCGGCTGATGAGGAAACTCTTGGAAAACCTATCGGTTCCGACATCGGCAAGGGCAAGATGACAATCATTGCAATCAAGGGTTTGGCAAGTGTTGATGATGACAGGTTACTAGAAATCTTAAAATCTGACAATAATTCTCAAGATGAGATAGATGAAGCAGTTGAGATTTTAACAAATTGTGGCGCCATTGAATATGCTCGCAATTTGGCTCAAGAATCTGTAGTCAAAGCAAAAGAAGTGCTCGAAATATTGGACGACTCTTCATCTAAACAGATACTTGCTGACATTGCAGATTTTGTACTTGAGAGAAGTGCCTAACTTTTCTCATTATTCCTTATTTTTTTACTTTTTGAGGGGGGGACACGAACTCACTAATTTTTAATTTTTTTTTACTTATTTTTCCTTTAATTTTATTACTATGAAGTATAATCTATTATTATGGATTTAAATCTTTATGGTTCTTTTATTTAGGGTTTTAAAAGATGATATTATTATCAGACCATGTTGGTACCTATGGACTTGAGGAAATTGATTCCAAAAGATTATCCGTGCTATTTTATTAAAAATGTGGCTGATCATATTGATTGTTCTGAAGCGAACCGTGAGTTTGCTGATATGCCTGGTGATTTGTTTATCTTCGTGAATTATTGCTTAGATTAGTTTTAATGAGTGTTTTTGATGGAGGATTATCTTCACGCGAAATTGAACGAAGAACTCAGACAGACGTGGGTTATATGTACTTGGCAGGTATGCAGCATCCCAGTTATCGTACAATTTTAAGATTCAAGCGTGAATATTCTGATCTAATTGATGAAGCATTTAAAACGACTATGAAAATAGCAACCGATGAATATTTAGTTAAAATTCATCCTGTGAGTTTAGATGGAACTAAAATAAAAGCAAAAACATCCATGAACAAATTAACAAATTAACAACAATTAAAAATTATGAAACAACATCTTGAAGAAAGTATTAAATTAGATGTAGAAGATGAAGAATTAGGTGAAGAATCTAGAAATACTGTTCCCGAAACACTAACAAATGAAGAAAAATTCAAATAAAGTCTATGAAAAAGTTAAAGAATCGTCAAAAGATGGTAGAAACAAAGATAAATTAAGAGCTTCCAGTAAAAAGCTCTTAAAACAAGCAGAAAAAGGTCCTGAAAAAATCATAGAAAAAATCGAAACACTCGAAGAAAAACTCAACGAGTCCGAAAAAGATGTAATTAGTATTAATAACCCAAATGCACGCTTTATGAAAAATAAAAAAGGACGATGGGAATTTGATTACAACGGACAAATCGCAGTAGATGAATACAAAGGAATAATACTCGCATCATGCATTACAAACAATCCATCAGACCCTATGAACTTATTCCATTAATGGAACAAGTAAAATCAAATTTAACAGAAATATTCGATGAAATACCTTTCAATTTCCAAGTAAGTGCCGATATTGGATATTCCACAGATGCCAACACAGAATATCTTGAAGAAAACGGCCTAGATGGCTACATATCTTCACGAAAACTCGCAAGAGAAACAAAAAAATATGATACATCCGATAAATTCTTCGGAAAAGACAATTTCACCTACAACAATGAAATACAAACATATGTCTGCCCATTAGGACAACAATTATGCAGAATCAGCGAATACACATACGATGACAAACCTAGATTAGCCATTGGACAAAAGAATGTAAATACTGCCAATGCAAGCATTCTGCGCAAAAGGAAACAAATCCAGAATAATTCAAGACTATTGAAATCCTTCCAAAATTAGAATGCAAAGAAAAATGGAAACACCTGAAGCAAAAGAATATACAAATTACACTCAAAAACAGCAGAACTACCATTTGTACACATAAAACAAAACATGCACCTAACAGAATTAAAAACAATAGGATTAAAACAAGTAGATACAGAATTTAGATTATATGCAATTGGACACAACTTAAAAAGAATATACAACGAAATACACAGAAAAAACAACTAAAAAATAAGACAAATTAAATAAATCTAAAAAACAAAAATCCATTAAAAATTTTGTGTCCCATCCTCTAATTTTTTAAAAAAAGAGAAAAGAAATTTTCAAATCACTTTTCTCAGAAGCACGCTTGTATTGTTTGAATTTCCTATTGGAAGTAGCATGATTTCCTTGTGGAATCCTCTGAGGATAGTATCTGTTAGGGGAGCATAGAGGATAGCTCTCATACCGCTGTATGTTCTGACAAGAACAGGTGTCTTTTCATCAACGATTTCCCAGACATTGGAGAATACCCTTTCCTTAGGTTCGGCGAATGCCGCCACCATCAATATGTCAAAATCAATGTCCTTGAGCAGTGTTTCGTCTCCGACAAGGATTTCGATGCCGTCATTGAGGCCTAATTTTCTGATAACTTCCCGGGACAGTTCGGCCACTTCCTCCTGTATTTCGATGCCTATGCATTTGCAGCCGAATTTTTCCCTGAACAGTATCAGTGTCAAAGGCAAAGGTCCGCTTCCAACAAAAACAAAGGTTTTGTCCTCATGCCAATGCGCCAGTTTTGATTCATTTGTAAGCAGGCCCTGATATCTTTCATAGAAATGGAATGTGTCCAGCGTTGCCTTAGGGTCATCTGATTCGATTATTTCCGTTGCGTTGTTTGTCTCCAGTCTTGCACCGATGTAGAGATAGAATTTTCTGATAAGCTTCAGGGCGCTGTTCATCTTCTTATCATCCAAGATATGCTTTGCTGAATCAAAATCTATTGTTTCATCGTGTGCAATGACTTCTATTTCATCCAATAATAGTGTTATTTCATCCAAATCAACATCATTCAGGGAAGACATGTCATTTAAGGAATCAATTCCATAATCTTCTAATTTGTTTGCGATTTCCTCGATTTTTGGCCAATATTTCCAGCAACTCATTTTAATCACTATTAGAATATATTAAAATAATAGTAAATAAGCTTTTAATCTTTTTCAATTTTATATTACTAAATTGTGCTTGTAGTAATACTCAAAAATATTCATTTCAATTCTTGAAATTCAAAAAGGGACGATTTGGAAAAATTAGTTTACAGGATTGAGACAATTTTCCAATATGATAATAGTATCTTATTAATGTATTAAAATCAAATATATATTCATGAAAGGAATAATTGGTGCAATTAGCGGTGACGTGATAGGATCAGTTTATGAGAATCGACCTATCAAAACAAAAGAGTTTGATTTATTCAGTTATTATTCACAATTCACTGACGATACTGTAATGACACTGGCTATTGCAAAATGGTTATGTGAAGACAAGACTTCAAAGGATGTCTTAATCAAAAATCTTAAATATTTTGGCAACAGGTATCCTAATGCCGGTTATGGGCGCAATTTTTATAACTGGCTTAAACAGGAATCTCCAGAACCTTACGGAAGCTGGGCGAACGGCTCTGCAATGAGAGTTTCCCCCTGTGCATGGGTGGCGGACTCCCTGGAGGAAGCTCAGGATTTGGCCAGAACTTCATCTATCGTCACTCACAACCATCCTGATGGTGTAATCGGCGCACTTGCAACATCCGATGCGGTTTACCTTGCAAGGATTGGTGCAGGCAAGGATGAAATCAGGGAACATATTGAAGTGAGATACGATTATGACTTGTCATCATCTCTGGATGAGATTCGTCCCACCTATAAATTTGAAATTTCATGCAAGGACAGTGTGCCTGAGTCCATAATCTGCTTTTTGGAGGCCAAAGATTTTGAGGACACCATCAGAAATGCCATTTCCCTTGGTGGTGATGCAGATACTCAGGCGGCAATTGCAGGAAGCATCGCATCTGCATATTGGGATGTGCCTGAAGATATTTATGATGAGACTGTAGATTGTCTTGATCATTTCCTTTTAGAGACTTTAATGGATTTTGAAGAGAAATTCATGTGAGCAAACATTTAAGTATCCCAAATACATATCTTTTAAATGGAGTGAATACATGAGAAATAAAACAATAATCTGTTTTATTATTCTCTTAACATTATTTTTATCTATTTCTGTGATATCTGCAAGTGAAAATGTTGCTTGCGATAATTTAACTTCCTTTGATGAAGATTCACATGGGACGTCTAATGTCGAAGGTGAGTTGGATGAGGTATTGGCAGGAGATGAGGATGTAATCGATGATGATGAGGGCAAATCGTCAACAAACATTTCAGCTTCGGATAAAATATCCTATGTGGATTATGAAGACACTTTCACTATTGAATTAACTTCCAATGGAAGTGCTCTTGCTGAAAAACCTGTTACAATAACTTTAAATGATGTTGAGTATAATGAGACAACAGATTCAGACGGTAAGGCAACCATAAACTTCAAACTCAAAACCGGAACCTATGAGGTTTGCTATTTTTTTGCAGGTGATGACAACTACGCAGCCTCAAATGGAACTTCGACACTTACTGTAAAATCATACATGAAGACTTTCGTAAAACTTGTTGACAAAACCCGGAATCATTGTCAGGGCGTAAAATCGGTTTTTCATCTTAAGCTGTTCGATGTTTACGGCAACCGTGTTCCCGGCAAAACGGTTAAAATCAGAGTCAATGGCAAAACATACAAGTCAAAGACCAACAAGATAGGTGTTGCCAAATTTTACATAAACCTTAAAAAGGGAAAAAACAAAATCAAATATGGCTTTTCTCAAAGCGGCAAATATCTGGCATCATCAGCTTATAGAAATGTGACTGTCAAATCCAAATTGAAAAAAGGGGATGGATATTGGGTTAACCGATGGAGCATGAAAAATGTTAATCTCAAAAAGCTTTCCAAACTTGGGACAAAGCACATATTCCTGCTTCACACGGCTTTTGATTTGCATGGAAAAAAAGATGTAATAAAATGGATTAAAAAGGCCCACAAATACGGAATGAAAGTTCACATGTGGATGTCCGTATTTTATAAGGGAGAATATATTCCGCCATGCACCCACAACGGCAAATATAACTATAAGCACATGGATAAGATAATTAAACAAGCCAGATACTATGCGGGCTTTAAGGAAGTTGATGGAATACACTTTGATTATACAAGATTTCCCGGAACCGCCTATAAGTATAAAAATGCAGTCAAGGCAGTCAATTATTTCATTGAGCAGGCAAGCAAATCCGTTAGGGACGTTAAACCTGGAATCATTGTATCCTCGGCAGTGATGCCTGAGCCGAATTGCATGAAATATTATTATGCTCAGGATGTTTCTGCAATGTCCGAGCATCTGGATGTAATTGTTCCTATGATTTATAAAGGAAATTATCATGCAGGGGACAAATGGATTAAAAAGACCACTAAGGCATTTGTGAAGAGTTCCAAGGGGGCTCAAATATGGGCAGGATTGCAAACTTACAGGTCTGATTCCGATCTTGAAAAATTGTCATATGATGAACTGTTCAAGGATGCGCAATATGCCAAAAAAGGAGGGGCATCAGGAATTGTCCTGTTCAGATGGGGGTTATCCGCTTTGCTGAACTTTAAAAAGTTATAAATTTTAACTCTTAAGATTGTTTAGGTGATAATATGGATGACAGAGAAAAAGTAATAGAAGCATTCAGAAGTTCTGATGAACCGTTGAATGCTAAAAAGGTCAGTGAAATATCTGGCGTAGACAAAAAGGAAGTCGACAAAATCATGAAGGACTTGAAAAAGGATGAAACAATTGTTTCTCCTAAAAGATGTTATTGGACCCTTGCGGACTGATAACATATTTTCTTTTTTTTAAATCTAAATGTATACTATTTTTTACATCAAACTATTTTTTCAATATGTCTGTAAAAATTAGTTTTCATTCCATTATTGGTTTATAAGTAATGATGATAAAGATATATTATAGTTAATCATATAATATGGGGGAATGATTTTTGCTAAATAATAAATTCTTCATTCTGGCGATATTTCTTGTAGGGCTGCTGTCCTTTTCGGCGGTCAGTGCTGCAGGTAACGCTACAGGTGAAATTGTCTGTGACGATGAAGCGCCGGTAATGGAACAAATAACTGCTGAAGAAATGGGATGTGAAGGAGATGTTGCAACATTGCCGGAATTGCAGAACGGCACCTTCACTCCCGATTCAACATTAAAATCGGATGAGAATCCTGACGGTGATTTTATAGCTATGGAAAGTGAGGATTTGGGCAATCTGTTAACTGACGGTTGTTCAACTTCACAAAGCACCTATGACCTGTATGGGATTGCAGATTTGGGATCCAATGTGATGTCATTGAGTATCATTAAAGAGGAAAATGGCAAGCTTGAATTCATACTTTCCGACAATAGGGAGTCCATCACCGCCACCTATAAGGAGGGCAATGTACTCACCCAGGAAGGAATCGACCGACTGATACTGCTGCTTGATGATTTTGATGGAATAATGGATTCAAACAACGTCACCGTCAAATATTTCTTTGCAACTGCCAGTTTAAGAAAACTCGACAATTGTGGTGAGGTTTGCACTGCTGTAAAAAATGCTTTGGGCATTGATTTGCATATACTGAGCGAAAAAGAGGAAGCGCAAGCGGTATTCGATGCAGTGAGATTCGTAGATTTGACAAGTGATAACGGGCTAGTTATTGACATTGGCGGCGGAAGCTGCGAAGTTGTTGCTTTTACAGACAGAAATCCTGTTTCAATGGAAAGCATGCCTATCGGATCACGGTCATGCTATGAGGACTACGTCAGTTCAATGTTTCCCAATGAAACTGAAATACTTAATATCCAAAACAGGGTGGAAATGGAATTGGGCAAGCTCCACGCCAACAATTCCTTCCCTGTGGATGACCTGTATGGAATGGGAGGAACTTTATTCTATGTCAAGCAGACACTAATCTATCTGGGCTATATTGACAATGAGACTTACGTCATTCCCTTATCTACATTGGATGCACTGTTGGCCAAGCTCCTTGAAAACCCTGACGAAAGCTATAGGATAATATCTGACGTGGCCCCCGACAGAATAAACACGTTGATTCCGGGAATAGTCATGGCAAGGCAAATCTCCAATCATTTTCAGGTAGAAAATATTTATTTCTGCAAAAGCAGGATTGAGGAGGGAATTGTATACGAACTTATCTATAACTATACTTTATCCAATGGAACTTTCAAGGAACTGCAGGATGAAATCGATGCCGTTGCTGAAGGCGGTACACTATATCTGAGGAAGAATTATGTCAATGACGGCAATTTTTCAAGCGAAGGGATCAATATAACAAAAGCAATAACCATTGAGGGTAATGGATTCGCAATTGAGGCTTCCTGCTTTTCCAGAATATTCAATATAAATGCCACAAAAAATGTTGTTTTGAATAATATCATATTCAAAGAAGGATTGGCAGATAATGGAGGCGCCATTATCTTCAATAATAACATTTCAGATTGCATAATCAGCAATTGCGGTTTTCTTGCAAATAATGCATATGGCGATGGAGGTGCATTGTACTTCAAGGCCATTTCGAATGTCACAATCGAAAACACAATCTTCAATTTCAATGATGCTGCGGGCAATGGTGGTGCAATCTATGTTTCAGATGTTTCCGATTCAAATACATTTAGAAATTCCATATTTATGAATAATACTGCCGAAATAGGAGATGGAGGTGCAATCAATTTCTATAGGAATCTCATAAATGGAGTATTTGACAATGTAACCTTCATGAATAACTTCGGAAGGAATGGTGGTGCCATAAATGTGGACAGCAGCACTGAATCCACTTTATTCAATCGCACCAGTTTCATCAGCAATACTGCAAGAAAGAACGGCGGAGCGATATATGTCCTTCGCAATTTAAATTCTATGGTCTGTAAAGACATTTCATTCATCAGTAATGTCGCTTCCGAAGACGGAGGAGCAATAAACGTTTATTGGGATTTGAGAAATGGAGTGTTTGACAATTGCACTTTTGAACATAATAACGGACGAAACGGAGGGGCCGTAAATATAGATCGAAATTCCGAAAAAAATCTGTTCAACAGTACCCGATTCATCAGCAACACTGCAGGAAAGAACGGCGGAGCATTATACGTCCTTTATTCATCTGATTCCGACGCCTTCAGAAACGTATCATTCACAGATAATGCTGCACTTACTGAAGACGGCGGCGCAATCAATTTCCATAGGACTTTGATGAATGCAACATTTGACAACGTCACATTCATGAACAATAGCGGACGCAATGGCGGAGCAATAAACGTGGATTCAAATACGGAATTAAATTCATTCAATCATGTCTCATTCATCGCCAATACTGCATCCAAAAACGGAGGGGCATTGTTTGTCCTTTACGGGTCAGACACAGATACCTACAAGAACACTTCATTTGTTGATAATTCCGCAAAAATGAAGGGTGGGGCAATAAGCTACAACCGTGCTGTCATGAATGGATTGTTTGATAATGTCACATTTGAAGGTAACCATGCAAATAATGGAGGAGCAATATATGCGAATGATGATGTGGAAAACACCACAATCGCCAATTCCGAGTTTAAGGACAATACTGCAGATTCCGGAACAAACAATGTTGCATTAAACGGGGAGGGATCATTCAAATTGGACAATGTGAGTCCGGAAAATCTCGGACCGGCATATCTTGCACTTCTGACAGTCATTAATGTCACTGATAATGTTGCCTATGGAGGAAACGTGGAAATTACCGTGAACGTCACAGGCAAGCTCCATGAACCAATTGACGGAACAGTATCAGTCATGATTAACGGTGAAAACCACACAGCCAATGTGGAAAATGGACGTGGAAAAATCATACTTTCAGGCTTGAATGCAGGAAGATATGACCTTAATGTTGCCTATTCCGGAATGAATTATAGTGCAACTTCACCGGTTACATTCAGTGTCTTGAAACAGAACGCTGCAATTGTGGCCGCAAGCAAGGAGTATGTCATCAACTATGGTGGAAAATACAGTGTTGTGCTTAAGGATGCAAAGGGCAAGCTCCTCGCCGGTAAAACAGTAACATTCACATTGAACGGCAAAAGCATAGGTTCTGCTAAAACCGATGACAAAGGCGTTGCAACAATCACCTTAACGGCAAAAATCCTAAAAGCTGCAAAGGCAGGCAAGAAAAACCTTGTGATTAAATTTGCAGACTCAAATTACAATACTGCCTCAAAAACAGTCAAAATAACAATTAACAAGGAAAAGACAAAGATTGTCGCCAAAAACAAAAAGTTCAAAAAGGTCACAAAAGTCAAAAAATACACAGTAGCCCTGAAGAATAGTAAAGGAAAAGCAATCAAAAAGGTTAAAGTCACCCTAAAGGTCAAAGGCAAAAAGTACACTGTCAAAACAAACAGTAAAGGCAAAGCCACCTTTAAAATCAAAAGCCTGAAGAAAAAAGGTAAATTTACAGCTGCAATTACCTTTAAGGGCAATGCATACTACAACAAAGTGACCAAAAAAGTTAAAATAATCGTTAAGTAACTTGCTTCGGCTTGTTACTTCTTTTTTTTATTTTTTTAAGTTGGTTTTCAAACCTTTCATCATAGTTTCTTGCAACATCCTCGTATTTGTTCCAGATTCCAATTGCGGTTTCGGGAATGACGTTACGCTTGTCTTCACTGAACTTGGTATATGTGTGCATCATCTCCTTTGAATCGGAAATCAGAACTTTAACAAATGGTATGTCTGCCTTTTGGATATTGATGTTGTGGTCCTTAAACATTTTGATGATATTTACCTCTTCGTTGTTGATGTAGCATGTTGGTGAAGCCAGTATATTCACTTTTAAGCTTCGTCTTTTTTCAAATGCATTTATCAATGCCTCCCCTTCACCCTCAAACAGAAATCCTATTCTCATGTTGATGGTATTTTTGGCCCTTTTAATGATTTCGACTTCCTGGTTGATGATTTTTTCGACACCGTATATTCTCCATATCGGGGCCTGAACCTGGCTCATTCCGTTTTCATAGATGTTTGTCAGTCTGCTTATGCTGTCGTCGATTTCAGAGTTCAGCCTTTCCTTTTCACGGTTCAGGACTTCGACCGGAGATTTGACGATATAGGTCAGTGGCCTTCCATCCTCGACTTCAATGAAATTCTTTTCGTTCAGCTTCTTCAACACATCATATATTTTACTTCGAGGAATGCCTGAGCTTTTTGATACTTCATCGGCTGTCCCTTGAATTAATGAAGTGAGCGTTACATATGCTTGAGCCTCATACATTGTCAGCCCAATTCCCTTAAGTGTAGCTATATTCTCGTCCATGTTTATTGTTATTTAGTTAATACTATATAAATTTGTTACTTTTAACCCTTAAAAAGTGACAAAATCTTTATATATGCTTCAGAGGTAACCTATAATTAACAATAAAATGAGGTAATTATTATGTCTGACGGATTAGATATGTTTTGTTATCAATGTTCCCAAACCGCTAAGGGAACAGGATGTACAGTAAGCGGAGTTTGTGGAAAAAAACCAACTGTAGCAAGACTGCAGGATAATTTGATTTTTACCATGAAAGGAATCAGTGCATACAACTACAATGCAAACGTCTTAGGAAAAAACGACCCTGAAATCGACGCATTTCTGACCAAAGGTTTATACACTACCTTAACCAATGTCAACTTCGATGTGGAAGATCTTGTTGCATTAGCATTGGAAGCAGGTAAAGTCAGCGTGGACGTAATGAGACTGCTCAAGGACGCTCACATTGAAGCTTACGGCGAACCTATACCAACTGAAGTGAAAGTCGGAGCACAGGAAGGACCTGCAATCATCGTAACCGGTCACGACTTGAAAGCTCTTGAAGAACTTTTAAAACAGGTTGAAGGAACAGACATCAAGGTCTACACCCACTCTGAAATGCTGCCTGCTCACGGATATCCTGGACTCAACAAATACGAAAACCTTGCAGGACAATTAGGTGGAGCATGGCACGACCAAAGAACAGTCTTCAAGAAATACAATGCAGCAATTGTCGGAACCAGTAACTGTGTATTGCCTGCACTTGATTCATACAAGGAAAGAATGTTCACCATGGATGTTGCAAAGCTAGAAGGCGTAAAAACCGTTGAGGATTATGACTTCTCAGAAGTAATTGAATGCGCAAAATCTCTCGGATCTTTAGAAGCTGAAGAACTGACCACAATCACAACAGGTTGGAGTGCAGGAGCTATTGTAGAACATGCTGACAAAATTAAAGAGTTAGTTTTAGATGGTAAAATCTCCAGATTCTTTGTTGTCGGAGGATGTGACAAGGCTGCTAAACACAACGACTACTACAGGGAATTCGTACAAAACCTTCCTGAAGACACAGTTATCTTAACTTTAGCATGTGGAAAATACAAATTCAATGACCTTGACTTAGGGGACATCGAAGGAATCCCAAGACTGCTCGATGTAGGCCAATGTAACGATACTATTGTAGCGGTTGATGTTGCTGTAGCATTATGTGAACTCTTTGACATGGAACTCAATGAATTGCCATTGACAATCGTCTTAAGTTGGATGGAACAAAAAGCTGCTGCAGTGCTCTGGGCACTGTTATACTTAGGTAAAACAGACATGTGGATTGGACCTGTACTTCCTGCATGGGCAAATGAAGACATATTGAATGTCCTTGTTGGAAACTACAACCTGACTCCAACAACCGGTGATGCAATAGCTGACATCAAGACAATCATGGGGGAATAGGCAATGAGTGAGGATATTATGGCAAAAGCTCTAGATATCCAAAAATTAGTTGAGTATCAGGACGATACAGTTGTCAGCCGTGAAGTAATCAAAAAGGAGCTTGGAACAGTCACATTCTTTGCTTTTGATCAGGGCCAGGGATTGTCAGAACACTCCGCCCCTTTCGATGCGATGGTTCAAATCATTGACGGTGAAGCTGAAATTACAATTTCAGGTGTAAAAAACACTGTAAAAAAAGGTGAGATCATCATCATGCCGGCAAATGAGCCGCATGCGCTTCAGGCTGTAAACAGCCCATACAAAATGATTTTAACAATGATAAAATCCGATTAAAATCATATAAAAATATTATTCGCCTATAACGATGAGTTATAGGTGATTTTTCTTGTTTTTTATTATATATTCGTATAAATGAAACTTTTCAAGTCCGACAGCCTTGTGAAACATTTCAACAGTATCCACATATTCAAATCCGAACTTTTCAAATACTTTTTGGGCACCAACATTTCCATCGATAATGTCGATTCTGATTGTTTTCTGATTATTTTTTAGGGCATTATTTCTTATTTGATTGAATATTTCTTTTCCAATGCCTTTTCCGGCAAAATCGGAGCTTACCGCAAAAGTGTGGATAATGATAGTTTCCTGTGGGGTTGCATTGATGGTCCATTCAATATTTTCATATTCCGGATCAAAGCGGTTATTCAAGACAACGCAGGATATTATGTTGTCTTCTTCTGTGCAGACATACAATTCCTCCTTTTCAACACAGCCTTCAATGAATTCCAGATTAGGATAATCCCTGTTCCATTTTGGATTGAATTCACTGCCTCTGGCTGAATCGATAACCTTTTGGTAGAATTCCAATATCTTTTCTGCTTCTTCAGCTTTTGCTTTTCTTAGATTGACCATATTATTTTTTCCACCAGAACATTATCCAGTCTGCCTTGTCTTTTTTGTTATAATATTTTTTTGTTTCGTCGTCATATGTAAGGATTCTTTCTAGATAATCCCTTAACAGCTCTTTTTCTTCATCTGAGTATAGTTCAAGTCTGAACTTGCCGTTGTCCATCGCCTCTTCGATGCTGTCATATTCGCGATAATTATTCAGGTCAAATCTCTCGACGTTAGGGTATATTTCGAGATTATACAATATGTTAAAGAAGTAATTGTAGTCTGGAAAATCTTCAGTTTTCCTGCCAAGCTCCTTTTCAAAATCCTTTTCGATTTTTTTGTTTTCAGGTCCGAAAACGGTTATGAAAACAAATTTGTTGGCAATCTTATTCAATTCCAATAGTACCTTATCGATTGGAATGATGCCGTTCAATGATCTGGAGCAGACCACGACGTCAACATCACCTATCTCTTCATATGTTATGTCTTCAATCGGTTTAAGGATAGTTTCAATATTGCTGATATCATTATCTTCAGCCCTTTTTTCCAGATATTCCAGCATTTTTGGTGATGAGTCAAGCCCTATTACCTTTTTTACCCTTTTGGCTATCGGTATGGTGACTGACCCCTCTCCGCATCCGACATCAAGCACTGTATCGTTTTCATCCAAGACAAGCATGTCAAAAAGCGCATGTTGATAGTCGTCTTTTCGGGTTCTTTTGTAGAATCCCGGTGCGGCTTTGTCCCAGTCTTTATTGACCTTTCCTTCCAGTCGCTCAGCCCAGAATCCCAGCCAGTCAATGTCATTAGGGGTTTCAATGCTTTGCCTCATATTATTGTCCTTCCTTCTAAAACATTCATGTAGTCTTCGTAGTTTTCTTTTAGTAGTTCAGGAATGTCCAATTCATATGGGCATTTGTCAACACAGGAATAGCATTCTGTGCAGTCAAGGGTTTTTTTCATTATTTCCTGGGTTTTCTCATCCATGTTAGGCTCTGTCGGGAAACGCCTGATCCAAAGGGACATTCTTCCGCATAGGCTGATGTTTATCTCTTCAGGGCATGGCATGCAGTATCCGCAGCCTCTGCAGAAGTTCACTCCAAGTTCTTTCTTGTCATTTTCTATGATTGCCTTTAAATCATCGTCCAGAACGGTATTTTCATCATAAGATAGGAATTCCTCAAGTTCTGAAAGCTTTTGAATTCCCCAAATAGGCAATACATTGTCAAATTGGTTAATGTAAGCGTAGCTTGCTTTGGAATTTTTAATCAGTCCTCCGCCCATTGCCTTCATTGCAATGAAACCTACATCCAGTTGTCTGCATTTTTCAACCAGTTCCAATTCATCTTTGCCGCTCAAATAGGAAAATGGGTATTGCAGGGTTTCATATAATCCGCTGTCAAGAGCTTCATGAGCAAAAGTAATCTTATGTGTTGTTATTCCAATGTGTTTTATCATGCCGTTGTCTTTTGCTTCAAGCATGGCTTTATATAAGTCGTCATCTTCCTTTGGGCAAAATGAAATGTTGTGGAATTGATGCAAATCAAGATAATCGGTTTTCATACTTTTTAAAGAAGTCTCCAAATTGCTCCAAAAATCCTCAACAGTTTCTGCGCCACTTTTACTTGCCAGGAAAATGTTTTCACGAACATCACTTAAGGCACGCCCTATTTTTTCTTCACTGTCAGTATAGAAATGTGCGGTATCATAAAAATTTATTCCGTTTTCATATGCTGTTTGCAGAATTTCTATTGACTCATCCATTGTGCATCTTTGAATTGGAAGTGCTCCAAATCCATTTTTATTTACCTCAAGGTTAGTTTTTCCAAGCCTCATTTTACTCATATCCCTATCTTTCTTAATGTTTATATATATTCAATTAGATAAATAATAATACTTATTTTTAAATAAAATTATTAAAATTGTGATGATTAAATGAATGATTTAGAAGAGATTATCTATAAGCATGCCTTGCTTAATGCGGCTAAGCATAAGGGATCTGCAAATCCCGGTGCCGTAATGGGTTCAATCATGTCAAACGAACCTGAACTTAGGAGCAGGGCAAAAGAAATTGGTCCGATGTCCGGTAAAATTGTAGCGAAAGTAAACGCTTTGTCTCCTGAAGAGCAAGCAAGCGAAATGGAAAAATTGGGTGTTGAAGTAGAAACCAAAAAGCCTAAGGCAAAGGAAACCGGCTTGCAGGAGCTTCCTGGAACTCATGAAAATGTTGTTTTGAGATTTGCCCCTAACCCTAGTGGGCCGTTACATATCGGGCACTCCCGTGCTGCGGTTCCAAACGCTGAATATGTAAAAAGGCACAACGGTAAGCTAATATTAAGGATTGAGGACACCGACCCGAAAAGGGTCTATGAGCCAGCTTATGAAATGATTCCTGAGGATTTGGAATGGCTGGGAGTAAAGGCCGATGAAATAATCTATCAGTCTGACAGGTTTGAGATTTATTATGACATTGCCCGCCAATTGATTGAAAAGGGCGCCGCATACATGTGTACCTGTGACGGCGCAACATTCAAGGAGCTTAAGGACAGCTGCAAACCTTGCCCATGCAGGGACAACTCTGTTGAAGAGAATCTGGAGCTGTGGGACAAGTTCGACACAATGAATGCAGGTGATGCAGTATTGAGGGTCAAAACAGACATCAATCATAAAAACCCTGCAATCCGTGATTGGGTTGCAATGAGGTTGGAAGATGCTGAACATCCTCGTTTGGGCACCAAATACAGAATCTATCCTATGATGAACTTTTCAGTATCTGTGGATGACCATCTGATGGGACTCACTCATGTGCTCAGGGGAAAGGACCACCTGGCAAACACTGAAAAGCAAAAGTACCTTTATGACCATATGGGTTGGGATGTGCCTGAATACATACATTACGGCAGATTGAAAATGGAGGATATTGCTCTCAGTACCTCAAAGGCCAAGGAAGGCATTGAGGACGGCACCTACAGCGGATGGGATGACCCAAGACTCGGTACTTTAAGGGCAATTGCAAGAAGGGGAATCCAGGCCAAAACCATTTATGACCTTATCATTGAAATCGGTGTTAAGATGGCCGATTCCGCAATCAGCTGGAAAAAAATCTACGGTCAGAACCGTAACTTTTTGGAACCTATTGCAAACAGGTACTTCTTCTGTGAAAATCCTCAAAAAGTAACAGTCGATGGCTACAGTGATGGTAAAATGGACATTGAAAGGCCGCTGCATGCAGACCACATGGACAGAGGAAATAGGGTCTTGCCTTTCGACGGTGAAGCTTATCTTGCAGAGCCTGACATCAGTGATGGAATATTCAGGCTTATGGATGCAGTCAATGTTGAAGTCGAAGGTGATAATATTAAATATCATTCCACTTCCTTTGAAGATGCAAGAGCCGTTAAGGCCAGAATCATCCAATGGGTTCCGGTTGAAGACAATGTAAATGTCAAAATAGTCATGGATGACGCATCAACCAAAACAGGTCTTGGAGAAGGTGCACTTAAGGATCTGGAAGTCGGCGACATCGTGCAGTTTGAAAGGGTAGGATTTGCACGTCTTGATGAAATCGCCGATGAGGAGTTAATTTTCTACTTTGCACATAAATAGGTGATTTGCATGACCATGTTTACAAACGGATTCTCAACACTTGTAATGCCGGAGGATTTTGAGCAGATTCCTCCGAAGGATGAGTTTACAGAATTGTATCTCGTAAACACCAAGATTCCAATGTCCATCAAGTTCCTGACAACACCAACACTGTCAGGGCTTCCGGAAATAATGGACGGCATTGAAAAGAATTTGGAAGGAAACGATAGGATTGATCTTATCGCTTCTGATTTCATTCTTATCAATGATGACCTTTATTATATGGTTGTTTCATCATTTTCCGATGGTGAAAATCAGATTCGAAGGAATGAGTTTATGTATGTGGAAGATGATAACCTCTATGTTTTCGAATTTACATATCCTTATGCTGACAGGGAACTTGATGACTTCTATTTAAACATTATCCGTTCTCTAAAAATAAGTGTTCCAAAATATATTGTTGAGGATGGCAGCTATAGGATAAATCATCAATGATTTATTTATTTTTAAGTTTAAAAAAAGATTAAAGTGGTGTTTTAGTAAAAAAGATATTTAATATACCTTTTTCACATCACTTGTTTTGATTTTGATATTTTTACCTCTGTACCTGACTGAGATATCGTCACCGTTAATGGCGAAAACTTGGCTGGAATATGTCTCTCCGTCATGGTTGTAGATGATTTCGTCTCCTTTTTTGAGCACAACGTCGCTGTTGTTAATGCTGATTTTCACATTGTCTCTTGAAGGTTTGCTTTTTATTTCACCTACTTTTGATTGAGCGGATTCAGGTTCTGGTGAATTTTGAGCCATCTTAAAGACGCGTCTTGTATTTGCTTGTCTTAATCTTTGGTCATGATAATCCTCATAGGTACCGTCATCGATGTCCATGTATGTTTCATTGATGATTGGTTCGTATTCATCGTATTCGTTTACGTTTCTGATGAATTCGTCTTGGAGGTCATCATTTTTAGGCAGTGGAATTTCCTCTGGTTCGGAATTCAGTTTTTCTTTGACCTCCTGGAATAGTTTGGAACCGGTAATTTTATTTTTCACCTTATCCAAATCTTTTCTGTAGTCTAAATCCATTGGATCTTCTTCAACAGGTGTTTCGAATTTGGTTTCGCCAACTTTGTTTGGGGTTTTTAAGGTTGGTTCAGCTATTTCTTCTTGCTTTAACAGTGTATCAGTGATGTTATCGTCTTCAGAAATGCTTTCCACTTCTTTTTCACTTTCTTTTGATGCGGTGGTTATTGCTTCCTCAATGTCCTTTTGTGAAGCAACGGAATCGGTTTCAGTTTCCACAGATTTATCACTGTCGTTAATTATATCGCTGATTTTTTCTTCTTCATCTTCGGCGATAACTTCTTCGATTAAAGGTTCCTGTGTTTTATTTTTGATGCTTTCTTTAATTTCATTCAATTCAGGATCCTCTTCATCCTTTTTAATTGTTTGCGCTTCTTTTTCTCTTTCACTATCTTTTCTTTTAGATTCTTTAATCAATTCGTCAATTGTAAATAAATCTTTCAGTTCGCTGGTATCTTTATTGTTTTGAGTCATAATATCCATCTGGTTTTCTTTAATTGGTTCTTGAAATTTTTTAACATTATTATCATAATTAATAAGTACTTGATTTTGAGATTCGTATTCATAGTTTTTTGCGTTGTTTGTTTCAACTTCTGGAACAATGTAAGCGTCATCATCGCTTTTTGTTTCAGTAATTCCGCTAAATAAGTTTCGGGCATTGTCTTTTTTAGGAATATTTGGGGATAAACTACGAGGGGTGTTTTTTGAGGAATTCTTGTTATGGGTGTCAATTCTGCTTCTACCAATGTTTAACGCGTTACTTATGCTTTCGCTACTTGGCAGTATTGATCCTTCTTCATGCTCTAATTCCTCGCCTTTATAATGTAGTTTAACGACTATGATAGCTATTGCGGCGATTATTGCAATAGTTATCCAAATTAAAATAGTTATTATATTCATATTTCCCAACCCTATTTAGTATATATATAATTATGTTATATTCATTAATTTAAATATTTTCATAGTTTGCCGATTTTCGATAAGAATCCATATTTTAATAAATGCATGTTTTATATTACATGATTTACTTTAAAATGATGGTTTTGTAACTTTTTTTGAAAATCATAATTGATTCATTGAATCTTTGAATAAAGTGCCGTTTTTCAATAATATTTGGCTTTAAAAGTAGTTTTTTCTAATCATTCATTTTATATATTTCAAAAATCTAATATACATTTGATTAATATTTTATGAGGATTAATCATGGTTGTTAAAATTAATGAAAACTATCTTAAATTAAAAAGCAGCTATCTTTTCGTTGAGGTGGCTAGAAGAGAACAAGAATTTATAAAAAATAATCCTGATGCCGACGTAATCAAGATGGGTATTGGGGATGTAACAAAACCATTGGTCCCAGCAGTTGTCGAAGCATTTAGAAATGCTGTCGATGAAATGGCTGACGGCGAAACCTTCATGGGATACGGTCCTGAACAGGGTTACGGATTTTTGGCCGAAGCAATTATTAAAAATGATTATGAAAAATATGGCATTTCACTAGACACTTCTGAAGTGTTCATTAGCGATGGAGCCAAATGTGACACAGGTAATATTCAGGAAATCTTTGGAATTGACAATAAGGTAGCAGTAACCGATCCAGTATACACCGTTTATGTAGATACTAATGTAATGGCTGGAAGAACTGGTGAAATGGGTGATGACGGCATGTATGAAGGTTTAACCTACCTTAAGGCTAATGCTGAAAATGGATTTGTTCCTGAATTGCCTAGCGAACCTGTAGATATCATTTATTTATGTTTCCCAAACAATCCGACAGGTACCACATTAACCAAAGACCAGTTAAAAGTATTTGTTGATTATGCAAAAGAAAATAAAGCAATCATCTTATTCGATTCCGCTTACGAAGCATTCATTAGTGAAGATGATGTGCCTCACAGTATTTATGAAATTGAAGGTGCAAAGGAAGTTGCTATTGAATTCAGAAGCTTTTCAAAAACCGCAGGATTTACCGGAACCCGTTGTGCATACACCGTCGTTCCTAAGGAATTGAAAGGATATACAGCTGATGGCGAAGAAGTCGAAATCAATCCATTATGGAACAGAAGGCAAACCACCAAGTTTAACGGCGCATCCTATCCTGTCCAAAGGGCTGCTGAAGCAACTTACTCTGAAGAAGGTCAAAAACAAATTAAAGAAGTAATCGAGTATTATATGGAAAATGCTAAAATCATCCGTGAAAGCCTAACCGACATCGGCCTTGAGGTCTATGGTGGAGTAAGTTCCCCATATATCTGGGTAAAAACTCCAAACAACATGGATTCATGGGATTTCTTTGACATATTGTTAAATGAGGCTAATGTTATCGGAACTCCCGGTTCCGGATTTGGTCCAAGTGGTGAAGGATATTTAAGACTCACTGCATTCAATACTTTAGAAAATACTATCGAGGCAATGGATAGAATTTCAAAATTAGAATTTTAGGTGTTATAATTGAAAACAATAGAAAAACCAGTTACAATTGAAGAGGGAGATTCATTTAAAGTACTTTTATCAAAATACGGTGCACTCGCACTTGATAAACAGGAAAACTTGTCCGAACTAATTGATGACAAGGTTGGGGATTTGGACATTGAAAAAGGAGAACTCAGATTTGACGATATCATATTCCAAGTCCAAATTTTAGGATTTTTCATGCAGGATTCCAAACAGTGGTCATGGGCATGGGACAATGAGGACATATTCGGTGAAAAGCTAATCAAATCCGCTTTGCAAATCAAAGCAATCGGAGAGGAATTCGGAATTCCCGAGTTCACCACCCCTTTATTGAATGCAACCTACGATGATTGTCATACTTTAGCAATGACAACCAGTTCCATTTTAGCCATGGATGCGTATTATGCAGTTTCAGAGGATGGTTTGGATATTTTTGTAGGCATCAAATCAGATTTAATCAAAGAAAATGATTCCGCTAAGAAATTCAGGGATACATTTTACACTTTCCAAAAGAATTTCAACATTTATCCAAAAATCGCTTTCGAATCATATACCAAACTCAAGGGATATGGATTTAAGCCTCATGATGATTTTGCACTTGCAAAAATCGGTGAAGCACGTGTAATGGCAGGATATACTGAAAGAGGAAATATAACTCGTCTTTTAATATTCGGTGACGATGAAAGGTGAGAGTATGGATTCTGATTTGGCGGAAGAAATTGAATACATGACAGATTTGCTTGCTAAATCAGGATTTTTCAGCCTCAGTGAAATCATGGAAATATTGGAAGATCAGTTCATTGATGATGATGTTGATTTTTCTGATTTCGATATTTCTCTGAATGGTTCGGATAACAAAAACTTTTCAAAGTTGGAAAACGCATTTGCAAGGATTTCACAAGAGGGTATTGTAGCTATTCACAATTGCGGTTTTGACATTGAGGAAGGTGTGGCTGACGCTTTTGAATTACAGGTTCATCTATTGAATAACAAGTTTGCTCCTAAGGGTTTCTGCTTTTACACATTGGAGGATGTGGAATATAGCGTTTTTGATGAATATTTAAGGGTTACCTTTGGAGACTTTGAAAACGATGAAACTAAAGCATTGGAAATTGGTAAAATCGTTTGTGAATGTTTGCAGGATGAAAATTTCGCTATCAGTTGGGACGGAACCGTTAACAACCAAATTGAGATTAATCCTTTTAAGTGGGATAAATCATATGATGATGAAAAGGAATATGAAATTGAAGGGGCATATGATGTTTTTGTTAAAAATCAGGTGTTAGAATGAATACAAGATCTTTAAAATTAATTCGTGATGTTATAATCAATTCAGGTAAAGTGAGTTCAATTGAAATCTCTCAGGATTCAATATATATCGGATTTAAGGATGTTGAACTTGGAAATCCTAAATCAAATGAGGAAATGTCCTTGACAGTTCGTTTTGCTGAGGATTCATTTTTCTCTGTTTTTTATAATAACATCTGGGATGTTGACTTTTTATCAAAATATGATTATAAGAACCAACTGCTTAGTGAAGAGGTATATCTTGATGTCAATGACGTCAAATTCATTGACTTTGAATTCTTGAACACATTTTTCGGCAATTATAAAAGCGAAAAATCAATCTCTGTTGTTGAAGACTTTAGCATTCACAATATCCGCAACGATTTCTTCATGCTGATTGAAACAAAAGAAATAGCTATTGTAGCTGGCGGAAATCAGATGCATTTCTTCACTCCTTTCGAAAGGCTTGATGATGCGTCTTTGAGGGAACTTTCTAACGAATGGATGCTCTACTTTTTAAATTATCATCTGAAAAGAAACATTATTAAGGACCCTATGTGTGAAAATCATCCGTTGATGCATACCAAACAATAATATTACATAATTTTTTCAATATCTATTAAAAAGATTGATTTGATAGATATTTTAAATAACTTTTTTTTATTTGCTATCAAAATTATCCATCATTATTTCAATTTAAGACTTACCTGAAACAATTCCGTAAATGTGGTTGGCTACTGAAATGAGAATGTTGTAGTTTTTGTTATGGAGGTTGTCAATGTCTTCTCCAACACACTCATCGATTTCCTTTACGAATGTGTCATTGTTATAGTCTTGGCTTGTAAAGTAATTGACCTGTATTGCATAGTTTGTGTCCTCTTTTGGGAATACGTAACTGACTCCGACATGGTTCCAGACAGTGCTGTTATTTCTTGAAGGATTGGAGAAATACTGTTTGGATACTGGAGTTCCATAAATGGTAGTATTCTCATTCTTAAGAATCTTATATCCTCCATCTTCCATTTCCTTGAATTTGGCTTCAGAGATGGAAGTGATATGGTCCTCCGGCCAGTCGTCCCAGTGATCAATATAAATGTATCCATTTGTAATCGCATCTGGAGTTTTGGCCATGTTGGTTTGGTTTGAGTCTTTAATTGTTGTCCATATTTTTGGAACTTTAGTTGCACTATGTCCAAATTCTACGTTCTGGTCATGAGTTCCACTTAAAACTCCATTAATTTCATTAATATATGATGCAAAGAAAATTATGAGGATTATCACTAACAGTCCAATTAATTTTTCTTGATTCCTCATTTTTTACCTCCTTTATGTACAGTTTTTGACCATCTGCGTTCTTTTCTGCTTATCATTGACTGCATTGTTAGGAAAAACAATGGGATTAAATGGAAACAGTAAATGTAATATTTCACAATGTCTTTAACAAGTTCCTGGATGGAAGGCTTGTCCCTTGAAAGGGCAATAATTATTCCAGGGAAAAATGCAATGATTGATAAAAATCCGACAAGGAATGGGGCTTCCATTCTGATTATTGTTGTTCCATGGAACATGAACCATGATATTCCATTTATGATAGTGACTATAAATCCGAAAAAGATTAACAAGTTAAAGCTGTAAAAGGAAATGTGTTCAAGAATATTGAATTTCTTTAAAATAGGAATATTTCCCCTTATGATTTGATGAAAGTAAATGAACAATGTTTCGAAGTTACCGATTGCCCATCTTACCCTTTGTCTGAAGAATGCTCTCCAATCTTCCACAGCTTCCTGATATACGGCACATTCACCGCAATAGCGTATCTTTCCGCCTTGAAGTATGATTTTTATTGCAAGGTTCAAATCTTCAGTAACAGCAAATCCGTCCCATCTTCCACTATTGATGATGGCTTCCTTTTTAACGAATTGGCCGTTACCGCCTAAAAATCCGGTACTTGCCATATTGTCCTTGGCGATTAAAGTATTTCCAAAACTTGCAAATTCAAGATGCTGCATACGGGCCAGATAGTTCTCGTCACGATTGAACATTTTTACCCTTGACTGCACTCCGTCAATATCTCCATTTAGGTACTGGACAATTGTCATCAGAAAATCAGTTTTAATCTGGGTGTCCGCATCAAAAACACCAATTACTTCTCCTCTTGATAATGTTAGAGCATCATTCAAAACAAAACCCTTTCCTTTTCCGGATCTTGGAGGATGTCTTGTAACAATTTTTATCTGAGGCAATTCATTTTTTAAATTGGATAATATTTCGCCTGTGCTGTCGGTTGACCCATCATTAATAACGATGACTTCATAGTTTGGTTCGCCATTTTTCATATATTCGCTTTGGCAAACGCTTCTAACGGTTGCTTCAATGGTGTTTTCCTCATTGTGCGCAGGTATGAAAATGCTTATGAATGGAAGGTCTTCTTCTTTGAATGGGGTGACGGGTTTCATCTTTTTAAGGCTGATTATAGAATTGAGCAGCATTGTGAGTGAAGGAATTAATATAACCCATTGAAGCCAAGTTGCATTTCTACTTAGAATGGCTGTTAGAATTAATGCAATACACAATATCAAAAGAAAACTGGAATCCGACTTTTCGATAACAAGTTCGGTGCTTTTCTCTTTGATTTTTGCTTGGGCGGTTTTAACATTGATTAGGTTCTGTTCATGCTTCTTTATGGCAACTGCCATGGACCTTTGCACTTCACCGTCTTCCAATGGCTTGAGCAGAAATCCGTAGGGGTTGTTTGTCAGCAACTTATCGATTGTTTCATCAAAAAGTTCCCCAATAACAAGCAGGACGGGAATATTAAAAATCTCTAAATCTCCTGCCAGCTCTTCTAACTCAATATTTTTGATGTCAGTGTCTAAAAAGATAAGGTTTGGGGATATCTTATCAAGCTTATCAAAAATATCCTTCTTTTCAAATGCACTGCCTGCAAATTCATAATCATAGTCTTCAACGAATTCCTTCAGTAAAGACAATGATTCTTCATCAGAGCTAATAGCAAAAATCTTAGGTTTTCCACTAATTAATTCTAATTCAGTCATTTAAATCCATTTATTTGGTAAAACCGCTTGCGTCATTTAATTTTTTTTCTTCTAATCGGGCTCTGTTGATTGTTATTTTGAGAGTTTTGTCCAGTTTGTTAATGTCATATGGTTTTGAAACAAATCCGTATGAACCTTTAACGTTTGATTTTTCAAAGGTGGCTGCATCTGTGTTTGCTGTTAAGTATATGATTGGGATGTGCCATTCTGAAATTACTTCTGCCGCTTCAATACCTTCCATATCTCCTTTTAATTTAATATCCATTAAAACAACGTCAGGAGTTTTTTCTGCAGCTGTATCAATTGCAGCTTGTCCAGTATCAACGGTATCAACTATTTCATAACCCAAATCTTCTAGACTGTATTTCAAATCTAATGCGGTAATAGCCTCATCTTCCACAATTAATATTCTCTCATTCATATTATCCTTCCATTAGTAATTCTTTATTTATGTTGTTCTTTTTATTTATATTTTTAGTAAACTTTATTCTATTCAATTAAAACAATCATACTTCGATTGTATGCTCCATAATAATCGGAAATGTTAGTCTGTATCCTGTTCCTTGCCCATTCTGCAATAATTCGATTTTACCATCGAGTTGCTTTGTTAAATTCTTGATAATCACACATCCAAGGTTTTTGGTTATGGAACTTGGGTCATCAATTCCAACTCCATTGTCCTGAAATATAAGTTCTGCAGTATCATCATCCAATTTGGTAATTTTCTTGGTAATCTTGTTGGAGGTTTTCTTATCAGGAAATGCATGTTTGATTGCATTCATGGTCAACTCATCAATAATCAATAATAAAGGTGTGATGATATCAATTGACAGGTTCAAATCGCTGTCGACTTCAGATTCAAACATAATTCCATCTCTCATACCGATTAAACTTCTTAATTGAGCGTCTTGGTCGACAATGTATTCATTCAAGTTGATGTTTTTGAAATCTGATGTATTGTATGTTTTTTCGTGAAGAATGGCCAGTGATGATAGTCTTGATTGCATATGATCAATAATCATGTCCGGCTGATTCTTATAGGCCCTTTTTTCCAGATTCAAGAAACTGTTAAGAACTTGCAGGTTGTTTTTGATCCTATGATGAACCTCTTTAATCAGAATGGTCTTATGTTCGTTAGCTTCTATCAGTTCCTGTTGTTTTCTGCGCTCTTCGGTAACATCAGTTAAAAAACCGATACTGTGGGCTGTTTCACCGTATACAAATCTTTCAAGATAGATTTCAGCGATTTTTTGGTTGTTTTCATCACCATGTACATTATAAGTCAGTCTGTCAATGAGTTCGTTTCTTTCTCCTCTGACCAATTGCATAATTTTTTCTTTGATTGATTCTTCAACAATGTTGTCAATAATCTTGATGGAATGTCGGTAAGTTTCCGGATTTTCTTCAACGATATAAAAGAAACCTTCTGAAAATTCATAATGTTTTATGCTTAATGGATCAATGAGCAATGCTAATTTTTTACTGTTATCAAAACCTCTAAGTAAAAAGTCAACAGGCCTTGTCATCTTACGGGTTGAATCTGTACTCACATCTTTAAACATTCCGTAACGGCTCAACAAATGCCCTTCTTCATCGAACTTAGAGTAAAGGTTGGCTTCAATATATTTCAATGTGCCTTCATTAGTTTTTATTCTAATGATGGTTTCATAATGGGCTCTTCCATGGTCCAGTTCATTTAGAAGTTTTTTGACCAATGGCTTGTCCTCGGCAATGACCAGGTCAAAGATAATGTTGTAGTATTCGTCATTCGGTTCACGTGCACGGTTAATGATATTGTATACTCCTTGTGTCCATGAATATCTGTCATTTATTTTATAATAACTTCCTGTTTGTGAGAAATATTCAATCAGGTTAGCTTTTTCACCGTATTTACCATCATCAATCATTGATAGGTTTGTTCCCCGGTTATCACGATTTTCTGAAATCAATATGATCTTTTCCATATCATAAACTACTTTAACATTTGAAAATCTTGCAAGTTTTCCGTCGAAATGATAATTGAATCTCATCTGTTTTGTTTCATGAGTTCTGCAAACCTCTTTTAACGTGTCTTTTAACACTTGATAGTAACCAGGCGATACCTTACTGAGCAAACGTCCGGAAATTTCATTTTGATTAATTTTCCTTTTTGTTAATGCGTTTAGTCCCAATCTGTGGATAATGAAATCATTACCATCATCTATAGGAACTAATATGTCCAAATCGTTATTAAGATAGTTCAATGTTTTCTCGAAAGGTGTGTAAAACATATCATATTCCTGAGGCACCTCTCTGAAAAGTTCTTCTTCCGTGATATCATAGATATGAACTTCTTCTGTATCTTCTAGTTGCCTATATGTTCTTTCAATTCTCATTGCTTTTACCTCGTTTCTCGTTGAACTCATCAAGGGTTTGGCCGAATTCAACAGGGAAGATTATTCTAAATCCAGTTCCAACTTTACAGTCTAAAATTTCAAGTTCTCCGTTAATCTGTCTAGTTAAATTTTTAATTATCTCCCAACCTAGATTATGGTTTTTCAGGACATCTGAGTCTTTAAGTCCAATTCCGTTATCCCAGAAAATCATCTTACAGGTTTTCTCATCAATCAGGTCAATCTTTTTAGAGATGGTTTTATCCTTCATGGTAGAATAGGGAAATGCATGCTTGATTGCATTCATTGTCAGCTCATCGATAATAAGGAGCAATGGAGTTATTGCCTCAATTGACAGGTATATTTTTGGATCGATTTCTGAAGTAAAGTTAATGCCCTTTGCCCCAAACAGAGTGTTTAATGTTGAATCCTGGTCTTTCATGTAGTCTTCAAGGTTGATGTTATGAAAATCTTCAGTAGTGTATGTCTTTTCGTGAAGCAGTGCAAGGGATGATAAACGTGTCTGCATGTTGTCCAATATCTGGTTCGGCTTATCCCTGTAGGCTCTGCGCTCAAGGTTTAAGAAACTGCTCAGTACCTGCAGGTTGTTCTTAACTCTGTGATGCACTTCCTTGATTAGGATGTTTTTAGCGGCATTTGATTTTTTCAATTCCTCCTGTTCTTGTCGTGAAACTGTAATGTCTGTTAAAAACCCTATGCTGTGTTCATTGTTACCGTATTTGAATCGTTCAATAAATAATTCACATATTTTGAAGTTTTTAGGGTCTCCTTTCACCTTGTATGTCAATACAGTATTGACTTCAGTTATCTCTCCTGCCATTAATTTCTCAAGTTCGGTTCTGACATCTTCTTCAGCGATGTTGTCTAAAATCGATTTATTGTGGATATATTCATTTTTTGGAATCTCAATCATCTTGTAGAATCCTTCGCTGAACTCGTATCTTTTGCTTAGGGGTTCCACAAGCAGGGATAATTTTGAATTGTGGTTGAATCCGTTAAGCATGAAGTCAACGGGTCTTGTCAGATGCTTGTGTGAATCGACACTAATATCTTTAAATAGGCCGTAACTGCTCACTTCTTCTCCGTTTTCGTCAAATTTTGAGTAAAGATAAGTGTCCAAATGTTTGATATGGCCTCCAGGAGTCTTAATACGAATGATGTTTTCGTAAGTGTCGGTTTCGGGACTCATGGTTCCCAGAAGTTCATCCACTAATGGTCTGTCTTCGGGTATTACCAAATCAAAGATGATGTTATAAAATCTGTCTCTTGTCTCTTTGCTACGGTTTATAATGTTATAAATTCCAGGAGTCCAAGTGTATTCATCATGTAATTTGTAAAAGCTTCCAGTGTGTGAGAAATATTCAATCAAGGCAGCCTTGTTTTCTTCTTCCTCCTTTATCTGGTCTTCAACGCTTTTGGTTAATTCGTCTGTTTTTGTCAAGTCGGAAATGATATACACCTTGCCTTCATCAGAGATAATGTGGACATTGGCAATTGAGATAATCCTGTCGCTTATATAATAGAATACTCTCAAGGCTTTTGCCTCTTCGGTTTCACGGACTTCCCTTAAGTCGTCTTTAAATAGGTCATAGTAAAACGGGGAGGTTTCACTTAACTTTCTGCCTTCAACGTCTTCCAAGTTAAGATTCATTCTTTCAAGCAGATTCCATCCTACTCTCTTAATCAGGTAGTCGTTGTCATCCAATGGGAGAAACACGTTGATGTCTGAAGGGACTTGCTTCATGATATTGCTGAAGCTAACCTTCTCAAACTTCTTTACTTGTTCTGATGGACAATATACCTTGTTTCGGTCAATATTATAAATCCGTATTTCCTCGATTTTTTCCAGTTCTCTATATTGTCTTTCAACACGCATGCAATTTACCTTTAGTTAATGGATTATATGAATAATTTTATATTTGATTTTATATTTATATTATATGAATCTAGTTTTGAATGTTCTCGGAAAAGTTTTTTAAAGATAATAAACATAGTATTATTGTTATGGAAATTTTCTAAAATTTTCTTACTTATTAATTATTAAGGAGTTATTAAATGACTTGTAGTATTTTAGTTGGTGGAGCATGGGGTGACGAAGGTAAAGGAAAATGCATTACCTACCTTTGTGACAATGATAAGCCTGAAATTATTGCTCGTGCAGGTGTTGGACCGAACGCAGGGCATTCCGTTGAATTCAATGGAGAAAAATACGGTTTAAGATTAACCCCATCAGGATTTGTACACACCGGTGCAAAACTCATGATAGGAGCAGGAGTTTTAGTTAACCCTGACGTTTTATATAAAGAATTTGAAGACCTGAAAAAATATAATGTTAAAGAAAGAATGTGCGTAGACCCTAGATGCGCCATAATTACAGAAGAACACCTTGATAGGGATAAAAAATCAGAACATTTGGCTAAAAAAATAGGAAGTACCGGTTCAGGATGTGGGCCTGCTAATTCTGACCGTGTATTGAGGACAATTGGCCTTGCAAAAGATGCCCCTGAACTTGAAGACTACATAACTGATGTCTCACTTGAAGTCAACGAAGCCATTGACAACGGTGAAGATGTATTTATTGAAGGATCACAAGGCTTTGCCCTATCTCTTTACTATGGATCATATCCATTTGTAACCAGTAAGGACACAACTGCTTCCACTTTTGCAGCAGATGTGGGTGTTGGACCAACTAAGGTGGATGAAGTCATTAATGTATTCAAAGCTTACATTTCACGTGTAGGTGAAGGACCTTTCCCAACTGAAATGACACAAGAAGAAGCCGAAAGCAAAGGTCTTGAAGAATACGGTGTTGTAACTGGAAGGCGCAGAAGAATCGGTCACTTTGACATGGAGCTTGCAAAGGAATCCTGCAGAATCAACGGTGCAACCCAAATAGCATTAACCTGTGTCGACAGACTGTTCGACTGTGCACGTGTACAGGACTACAGTGAATTGTCCGCTGAAACCAAGGCGTTCATTGAAGACATACAGACTGAAACCGGAGTTCCTGTAACCATTATCTCAACAGGACCTGATTTGAAAGACACAATCGATTTAAGAAAAGAGTTATTATAACTTCTTTTTTTTCTATTTTTTTTTAAACAATAGTCTCTTTTGATTTCATTTTGTAGAATATTGTGGACAATGCCAGGACTATGACGACAATCCCAATGTCTACCATCAATTCAAACCGACTGACGTTCATGAACAGGTCAACTATTCCAATCAACCAGATTATTATCAAAAATATGGGGAGAACGTATTTAATGATTGCTGTCCAGATTGTGCCAACATGGATTCTTGACTTTTCATTTAAAACTGGAATGACTTTTTCCGCACCATAATACCATCCGAAGACTATGCATTGGATTGCAATCAAAAGCAATATTCCAAATGTGTTCACAAAGCCGTCAACGATTGCAACGAGATAGCTGCTTACTCCACATGTAAACGCCAATGAGCATAAGCAACCTATGACGCTCAATATTGTCACTAGCTTTTTGCGGCTCATGTTTGATTTTGATGAGATTGAACCTATCACTGGTTCAAAAAATGCAAATGCAGAACTTATTCCTGCAAATAACACTGCCAAAAAGAATAACGGCGCTAACACACGCCCTACAATTCCCATCAAACTGAATATTTTTGGAAATACGATAAATATCAATCCTGTTCCCTCACTCACCAACTCTACAAGTGGGGTTCCGGATGTTGCTGACATGTATCCCAGGATTGAAAACACTCCAAATGCTGTAAAAATCTCAAAGCTTGAGTTTGATGCAACAACAAAAAATACATTGTCTGTCAGGCCCTTGTTGTCCGATAGGTAAGTCGCATATGTTAATGCAAGGGCTTCGCCAATACCAAGCGAGAATATTATCTGTGAAAATGCTACAATCCACAGGTTGATGTCGAAAAGAAGATTCCAATCTGGTTTTAATAATGCATCGGTTCCGATACTTGCTCCGGGAAGTGTCAAAGCGTAAATGACAATGATTGCCATTATGATGAAAACTGAAGGTATCAATATCTTTGATGCAAGCCCGATTCCCTTGTCGATGCTTCTGTGTGAAATGAACCATAGGATGAACCATGTAACAATCACTCCAATCCCAATTGGGATGAAGAAATTTCCGATTTGGGAGAGGTTTTCGCTGCCCCCTACATTATGTACAAAATATAATGCGGTATCGCTTCCCCAGCCGAATGTAAAGCTTTTAACAAGGTAAAACAAATCCCAACTGATGATGACCATGTAATATATCAGCACGACTGATATGGAAAAAATAAGTATCCATGCTATATATTCAAATTTGGGGTTAATCGACTTGAAAATCTCGGTAAATGCCTTCTTGAATGAAAATCCTATGCCATATTCCAGAATCAAAAACGGAATTCCCATAATCGCTATGGCAAAGAAGTAAGGAATGAAAAATGCCCCTCCTCCATTGGAATATACGACATAGCTGAACCTCCATATGTTTCCGAGACCTATTGCAACGCCAATCATGGCGAAAATAAACGTTAAGGTCGAATCCTATTGGCCATATTCTTCCATAATTTAGTGTATATTGTTAATGTATATTAAATATTCTTAATTGATTCTGATGAAGACATAATGTTTATTTACTTTTTTCAGGATTTGTTATTCGTTTTTTCAAGGAGGGATAAGTTAATTCAGTGCAGTGGTAGATGCATTCCTCTCGAGTGAATATATATTACTTTTGATGTTCAGATAGTATATCATGTACCGAGATATGATAGTCATTAGGGGAGCAAGGGTTCATAATCTAAAAAATATAGATGTTGACATTCCGCTTGGAAAGATTGTTGCGATAAGCGGGGTTTCGGGAAGCGGCAAATCCTCGCTTGCTCTTGGAGTGCTGTACTCTGAAGGATCAAGGAGATATCTGGATGCCCTTTCGACATATACTCGAAGAAGGATTTCACAATCCCAGAAAGCGCAGGTTGACATGATTCAGTATGTTCCGGCGGCTTTGGCGTTGCATCAAAGACCCAACATTCCAAACATAAGGTCGACTTTCGGAACATCAACAGAACTATTAAACTCTCTAAGGTTATTATATTCAAGATGCGGAAACTACTTTTGCCCGAATGGCCATATGCAGGAGGCTACTTTGAACGTGGCCCGTGAACTCCCAATCAAATGTCCTGAATGCGGTGAGGAATTTTACGGTCTGGGGGCTGAGGAATATGCATTCAACTCAGATGGTGCATGTCCCACATGCAGCGGAACAGGCTTTGTTCGAGACATTGACTCGTCAATGCTGGTCCCTGATGAGACAAAAACATTGGAGGAAGGTGCAGTTGCCGCCTGGAATCAATTCGGCATTTCATGGATGTATCACGTTGCAGGTGAACTTGGAGTTCGTGTGGACGTTCCATTCAAGGATTTGACCGATGAGGAAAAGGATATTGTCTACAACGGTCCGAAGGTTAAAAGATACATCAACATTCCATCCAAGAATGGCAAATTGTTCGAATTGAACGCTGAATATCGAAATGCCCATCGTGCAATCGAGGAGGCCCTTAAAAATGCAAAAACCGAAAAGGGACTCACAAAAATCAATAAGTTTTTAAAGACTAAGGTTTGCAGCGACTGTGAAGGTACAAGACTTAATTCAAAAGCTCGTGAAACTCTTTTAGGTGGAATCGACATTTCCATGGCTTGCAGGATGTCTTTAAGCGATTTGGTTGGATGGGTTTTGGATGTTGTCGAGAGCCTGCCTGAAGACATTAAGCCAATGGCAAGGGATATTGCCGATGAATTCATGGACAATGCCAATATCCTGCTTGATTTGGGTCTAAGCTACATTTCGCTTGACAGGCCTGCCAACACATTATCCACCGGTGAGCTTCAGAGAGTGCAGCTTGCCAAAACCTTGAGAAATCACACCACGGGGGTGCTGTATGTTCTCGACGAACCGTCAATAGGACTTCACCCCGACAACGTGAATGGGCTGATTAATGTTATCAAACGATTGGTTGGTGACGGAAACTCAATCATTCTGGTTGATCATGACACAAGGATACTTTCAATTGCGGATTACATGATTGAAATGGGGCCATATGCAGGAAACGGCGGAGGCAATATCATCGCTCAGGGCAGTTTGGATGAAATCAAAAATAATCCCGTATCACAAATCGCTCCATTCTTAACAAACTCTGAAAAAATCATTATCAGAGAAAAATCCAATGATGCATTTGAAAATGGGAGTATTGAAATTAAGACAGATAAGATTCATAATGTCTTGCCGATTGATGTTAAAATTCCTAAAGGCAAGCTGACTGTTGTGAGTGGAGTTTCAGGCAGTGGTAAAACGACACTTCTTTTAGAAGCGCTTTTTCCAGCTGTGAAATCATATGTCAATGATGAGGATTTGCCGGATGACGTTTTGGATATAGAATGCGAGGGCATTAAAAAGATTGACCTGATTGACAGCGTTCCCATCGGCCAGAATGTCAGAAGCACCGTTGCAACATACTCCAAGGTCCTTGATGATTTGAGACGGGAATTCGCCAAATTGACTGATGAATATAAGATGTCTGACTTTTCATATAATACAGGAAAGCTGAGGTGTCCTACATGCAACGGAACAGGCAGTGTTTCAATGGATGTGCAGTTCCTGCCGGATGTCGAAATGGTATGCCCGGATTGTGGCGGAACACGCTACAACAGTGATATTGAAAAGGTTGAATATAATGGATTGTCCCTGGCAGACATTATGGGGCTGACGGTTGACGAAGCGCTGGAGGAGCTTTTTGGCCTTAAAAAGGTAACCTCTAAACTGCAGAAACTGTCTGATTTGGGGCTAGGATATCTTACTCTTGGTGAGGCGACTCCAAGCCTGTCTGGAGGTGAAGCACAAAGGCTTAAGCTGGCGTCCGAAATCGGAAAAAGCCAAAAAAATTCGGTGTTCATCTTTGATGAGCCAACAATAGGCCTTCACCCGTTGGACGTGAAGGTGTTGATTGATGTGTTTGACCACCTAATCGACAGGGGTGCAACGGTAATTGTAATCGAGCATGATCTGGACTTGATTGCAAATGCTGATTACATAATTGATATGGGAATTGATGAAGACAATAATGCAGGGGAGATATTGGCCTGCGGAAGTTTGGAGGACATTATCAATTCACAAAAGAGTCTGACAGGCAAATATTTGGCTCAAAAAGAATTGTTGTAATTTTTTCTATTTTCTGCAATGTGGGGGAAGTCTCATTTAACTTTCCTGTTTAATATAAGTCTAATATTCCTCTCCAAGCCAGCCCTGATTGATGTCGGGATATCCGCATTCCTCACAGTATCCATCATAGTATGGTGCGCCGCAGGATGGGCATTCACAATAGGAGGGGTAGCTGTGATAGTTGTTATTGCTTCTGTAATTTGTATTTACGGTTCTTTTCGGTGCGGTTGAGCTATTGCTAGTTGAACTGCTGTCGCTGCAACAGCAAACAGAAACGATAAGTATGAAAAGTATCACTATTGTAATTGTTCCAATCATATGATTAGATGAACTCTCTTATTATTTAAAGAATTTGATTTTTTTCAATTTTCCCAACTTTAATATTGTGTCGTGTTTACGCTCAGACTAAACCTATTTATGTGAGATTTCAGGAGCAATTTTCACCCAAAAAGAAGAAACTCGTCCAACGGAACCTCTTTACAGAGGAATGGTCGAAATCTGTAATATGTATTGTATTGATTGTGAATTTGAGGACAATGTGCCCGATGATATTTTTGAAGTTAGGCAAAATGATTTGCCATAATCATCATTTAAGGTTTGGTATTCTTTCATGAACGTTCTGAGCGGTCCATTTTTTGCCCATGCTATTGTAGTAGTTGGCAATCTGCTTTTCAGTGGTGCTTTCCAGATTGTAATCTAGCTTAACGACCAAACCGATGCCGGCAAACTTGCTTTTGAAGTATTTTAAGGATACCCAATTTGTCGGGACATTTTTGGATCCTACATTGTAGCTGCCGTAGGAGTTGCTTACTAAAATCTTTTTTCCGTCGGGGCTTATGTCTATAACTGAAACGTAGTGGTTTGGAAGGTATGCTATTATTGCTGCGCCTGTTTTCAGTTCAGTCATTGCACGGTTGATTGAATCGTCATAGAAGTAATGGGCTTTGAATCCGTGATTTTCCAAAAGATTCTTAATGACGGGAATGTTCATTCCATCCACGCAGTGCCCTTTGATTTGGAAGTACCTTTCTGAATAGTAGTTCTTTAAGGCCTGGCTGCAGACGCTGGATGATGCCGGACCGCAGTTGTATCCGGTATTCTGGATATCACGAACCACAGGGTAAGTGTATGATTTTCCCTTAAGGTTGACTGTTATTGAGCCTGGCCAGTAGGAGTATTTGTTCGCTTTGACCAGTTTTGTGTTAAGCGCCCTTTCAATCACGTTCCACTTTTCACGCTTCAAAATGTGATATTTGCCCGGTGAGGCCTTTGTTTTAAAGAAGGTATATTTTGGCAGTTTGTCATACATGTACAGGCAGTAGCTGTCCCTTTTAATTGTTTCCTTATACTGTGATTTTAGAAGGGTGTATTTTGCATTTCCATCCCCCATAACATAATTTCCAGGCATCAAATCAATGTCGGGAACTCCTTTTTTGGTTGGAATGGAATTTTTTAGGGGATTTGATACATTGCCTTCAATGCATTTGACATTTTTCCAGCGTTTATATTTTCCGAATTTAACTCCGATTTTGTAGGTTTTGGCTTTTACTTGAGGTTTGAGAACAATGAATCCTTCTGAATTTGTCTTTTTGGTAAATGTCTTTTTTCCGATTTTTATTTTGAGGGTTTTTTTGGAAATCACTTTGGATGAGCCCTGCAGATAGACTCTGAGATAACCGTTGGTGAGCAGTTTTGAATTTCCTATTTTGATTTTGAATGTGTTTTTAACGAATACCCTAATCTTTTTGGAAAGCGAATAATGTCTTTTGTCCCCATTTACTTTAACCTTCAGTTTCGCTGATGATTTGACCTTGACGGCAAATTTGCCCGTATTGGATGTTTTTATCTTATAGGTTTTCCCATCAATGGACACCTTCACTATTTTATTTGCCACGGCTTTTCCGTTTGAGTCGGTTAAATACATGTTGTATTTGCTGCCTTTTTTTACAAAGTTGGAATATGTGGCAATCTTAAGTTTTGTTTTTGTTATCTTGTTTGCTGTTGCCACGCTGCTTTTTGCCTGTGAAGTCGATGAGTTGATGGTATTTGATGATGATTCGCTTTTTAACTCATCAGTTTTTGCATTGCGGTCCATATCATCATTTAAGTCAATAGAAGTTATTGGGCTATCATCCTGATTTTCTGAGACTATGTCTGTTTCATTATCATCACTTGCTGATGCTGCACCAATAATCAAGAATGATAAAATGATTAAAAAGAACATAAATGTCAGTTTCTTTTTCATAATTGTTTATTTTGATTTTTTAATATATAAATTAAACTCAAATCAAATTTTCAACCGGTAAACAATTGTTTACAAATATTTGATAAGCCAATCTATAAATATAACAATTGTTAATATTTAGTATTGGTGTATAATAATGGACTTTTTAAGACAGACTGAAGTTATTCAATGGAAAGATGGGGAATATAAATCCATCAAGGAAAACAGTGTTGATGATGAATATACTTACTTGTTTATTGATTATTTGCCTCCAAGAAAGTTTTCCACCTATCCTAAGGATTTGGAGGATTTTGCAATAGGTTACTGTCTTGGGGAAGGTTTGATTAAAGATTACTCAGATATTGAATCCATCAGTTTGGATGGAACAAATGTGCTGGTTTCAACCAGGCTTTCACATGATCCTGAAGAGGACATGGAACAGGAAGGCATTGTTCAGGAGAGAAAGGGGAACTGTGAACATGCCTGTGTCTGTAGGCTGCTTGAATATCAGGGAGTAAACTCAGACAATGCAGGGGGAATCCGGTCTGAACTGAAAACAATCGAGCCAATCGAGTCAGATTTGACAATCGAAGCTACTCAAATCATTAAGGACATCAGACATTTGACTGATGAGGCGAAGGTTTGGCAGAAAACCGCAGGGGTTCATGTTGCACAATTGAAATATGGTGATAAGATAATAATCCGTGAGGATGTGAGCCGTCATGTTGCGGTTGATAAGGTAATCGGAGCAGCTTCAAAAGAGGGTTATGACTTTTCCAAATGCTACATTTCATACAGTGGAAGAATGCCTGCCGACATGCTGATTAAGGTTATTAGGGTTGGAATTCCGATTATCATTTCAAATGCCGCTCCTGCATCATCCGGAATTGATGTTGCAAGGGCAGGCAACATTACTATGATCGGTTTTGTCCGTGATAACCGTTTTACTGTTTTTACCTCTCCCGAGAGGGTTGATTTGGAAAGTTAGTTATACCAAAATATTTATATAACAATAGTTATATAATTTTAATTGTTACAATATAACAATTGTAATATCAATTAAGGGGAGGATAGTATATGTGTGAAATTTTTTGTTTTAATTCAGATAAGCCAAAACAAATAAATGAATGTTTAGAATGTTTTTATAATCACTCAGAAGAACATCCGCACGGATGGGGATTGGCTAATATGCAATCCAATGAATTTGTTATAGATAAAGAGCCTATAAAAGCAACATGTAGTCAGCACTTAAAGGAAATATTGTCCAATCCGCTTGTTAGTAAAAATGTTTTTGCCCATATACGATTAGCAACAATGGGTGAAATCATATCTCCCAATTGCCATCCTTTCATAGAATTGGATGATAACAACCGATCTTGGATGTTAATTCATAACGGGACAATATTCAGTTATCCTCCTCTTGATAAATATAAAGATATAGAAAACGGAGACACAGATTCCGAGCGAATATTGCTATACATTATTGATAACATTAATAAATTCGAAAAGGATAAAGGTGCTCCATCAACTATAAAAGAAAGATTCAATCTTCTTTCTGAACTGATAGATGGACTGTCAAAAGGAAACAAGGTAAATCTGATGATTTATGATGGGGATTTGACATATATCCATTCAAATATGAAGGATTCACTATACTATCTTAAGAATGAAGATGGTTTTCTTGTCGCATCAACTCCAATAACGGATGATGACGGTTGGAAACCTGCCGAATTAAACAAGCTGTTCGGCATAATTGACGGAAACATCATTTTTGAAAGCCAGGAGCACAAAAACGAATTCATATTTACAAAGGAACATGAAGAATTCCTGCAGAAATCCATTAATTCAATTAATTCAGGAGAATGATTCATGAATGACAACAATTTGCAGAGAATGATAGAGGAAAAAATCTATCAGCAGTTCATCAAACCGACAAATCAGAAAAAGGACTTCATAGGTATCGAAATTGAAGTGCCCATCATCAATCTTAATAAAGAGGCAGTAGACTTTGGGATAGTTCATAAAGTGACCTCTAAAGTCCTTAACCATTTTGATGATTTCGAAAAGGAAGGAATAGATTATAATGGAGATATATTCTCTATCAAAAATCAAAACAATGATGATATTATTTGTTATGACTGCTCCTACAACAACATAGAATTTGCAATGGGGCGTGAAAAGGACCTGTTTACAATAAACGACAGATTCATTGAGTACTATTCATTCGTGAAGGAAGAATTCGAAAAGTACAATCACACACTGACTGGAATGGGCATAAATCCCTACAGGAAATACAACGAAGAGATCCCCATTCCCTCTGAGAGATATTTGATGCTTTATCATCATTTGAAGTCATTTAAAAATTATAAAAATGTTCCGATGCATTTTCACAATTACCCTGCATACGGAATGTTCTCATCAGCGTCCCAGGTTCAATTGGATGTCTACAAGGATGATCTGGTCAAAACAATAAACGTCTTTTCCAAAATCGAACCGATAAAGGCATTATTGTTTTCAAATTCGGTGTTTTTGGATGAAAACAAACACGTTACCTGCTTCAGGGATGCGCTCTGGGAGTATTCGACCCATGGAATAAATCCGCACAATATTGGAATGTATGAAGTGGAATTCAACGATCTGGATGATCTGGGGGCTTATCTCGAGTCATTAAACATATACTGTGTAATGCGTGACGGTGCATACATCAATTTTCCCACAATGAGTCTTCAGGAATACTTTAAACAGGATTACGTCCGGGGAGAAATCTATTCAAACGGTGAGTACAGATATATCGATGTCAAACCTCTGATTGATGATATCAATTATCTGAGACCATTTAAATTCATCAATTTGACATTCAGAGGCACTGTTGAGTTTCGAAGCGTTTGTACACAGCCTATTTATGATACCATGACTGTTGCGGCATTTCACTTGGGATTGAAGAACAAACTTGATGAGATGGCTGAAATAATTGCCGATGACAAGGTAATCTATCACAAGGGCTATACTGCACGTGAGCTTAGAAAACTCCTTATTCAGGATGAAATCCCTTCATTCATAGACAAAAACGAATTGTGCAGGTTGACAAATGACATTGTCGATTTGGCAAATGAAGGATTGCGTGAAAGGGGCATTGGTGAAGAAGTGTTTTTGAAACCATTGTACGGGCGCATTAAAAATCATTCAAATCCGGGTAAGGATATCATAGAGTCAATGCACAGCGGAGTTGAATTAGAAAAAATTATTAAAGATTATGGAAAAATCAAACAATAGGGATTGAAATGGAATTGATTACTTTAACAAAAATTCCTAGCAATGAAATTTTGGCTGGTTTATTTGGTATTGAATGGGAGGCTTTGAGAGTTAAAAGTGATGGAAAATTAGCTTTAAGCCCACACCCAGAAGTATTTGGTGACAAATTAAAAAATCCTGTTGTCACAACTGATTTTTCAGAAAGCCAAATAGAAATTATAACTCCGACTTACAACACTATCGAAGAAGCATTCAGTACTTTTTCCATGTTGGCGGACATTGTCAATTTCTCGCTTAGGGATGATGAATACCTGTGGTTTCAGTCTCTTCCGGCAATATTGCCATATGACAGCCAAATTCCGATAGCGCAATATTCCGATGAGGGACAAAGCTCTCAAAAGTACAGGGAAAACCTTGCAAATAAATATGGCGTAAAAAAGCAGATGATTTCGGGAGTTCATTTCAATTTTTCTTTTACAGATGATTTTTTAAATAAGCTTTATGAAATAACAGAATCCGATCTGACCTATCAGCAATTCAAGAATGAGGTATACCTGAAGATAACCAGAAACTACCTCAGGCATTGCTGGCTGATAATTTATCTGACAGGATGTTCGATTGGATCTCACGAATCATTTTCAAGGGAATGCATTCACCTGATGGATGAGGTTGACGCTTATGGGAATCATTATTCCACAAGGGGCCCTTCCCTTAGAAATTCTTCCTGTGGATATAAGAACCTGAAAAGGTTATACCCAAGCTATAATAGCATTGAAGAGTTTACAGATGATGTCAATTCATTCATCGAAAGGGGAGACCTTTCCCAGGCCAAGGAACTTTACACACAAATCAGGTTAAAGCCTAAGGATCCTTCGGATTTATTAAACTCTTTGAAAAATGATGGGATTAAATATATTGAAGTGAGAACCTTGGACATCAATCCGTTCTATAACTGCGGGCTTGTTGAGCATGACATGAAATTCCTGCAGCTGTTTTTAATTTATATGCTTGTTAAAGGTGAATCCGATTTTGTATGCTGGCAAAAGGAGGCATTCATCAATGAGGAGGCCGTTGCCGAAAGGGCATATGACGATAAGATGAGACTGGTCAGGGACGGTGAGGAAATAACTCTTAAGAAATGGGCATACGAAATAATCAATGAAATGTATGGAATGTGTGAGGTTTTGGGCTTTGACGAGTTTGATACATTGAAGCTGATGCATGACCGTGTGCTCAATCCTGATTTGACATATGGGAAAAGGCTTTTGGAATTAATCAGAAAAGAAGGATACATCAATGCCCACATGAATCTGGCAATCAATAACAAAAAGACAAGCGTTGATGTGATAAAAAAATTAGAGGAGAATGAATCTCCTGAATTCAAGAAATATTTCTCTCTTGCCCTAAAGGATAAGTAGCTTTAGAGTTCATCTAGTGAAAATGAACCTAAATCCAATAGGTCAAATGTCATTATTTTTGGAGCTACGGTAACTTTGCCGACTCCAGTTATTATTTTATAGGCTTCAAACGCTTCAAGACAGCCTATTAGGTTTGGTGTAGGTCCAATGACTGGAGGAACACCGGAAGTCACATTTTTCAATGCCTCAATTGTTTCATCATCTAATTCTTTTCCGATTGAAGGCAGATTGAACATTTCCTCATATGTCTTGTCGCTATTAGGTAAAAATACGGTAATTTGGCCCATGGTTCCATGAATTGCACCATGGATATATGGGATGCCCTTTTCTTTTGCTTTTCTGGACACGATTACTCTGGTCAATACATTGTCGAGAGCGTCAATTACAATATCGGAATCGTCAATGACCTTGTCGATGTTTGTCTGGTCGATGTGTTCATTGAATGTGGTTGTTTTGACATATGGGTTGATTAGCCTGACCTTTTCGGCTGCAACTTCGCTTTTGACAAGGCCCAAATCTGTAATGGTGGCTAAAGTCTGTCTGTTCAGGTTTGATAAGTCGTAAGCGTCCTTGTCAACAAGAATCAGTTCTCCAATTCCCATTCTGGCTAGCATTTCAATGGTTTCTCCACCGATTCCGCCACATCCTATGACTGTGATTTTTGCATCTTTAAATCTTTCCTGTTCGCTTCTTGTAACTATACTCATTTGGCGGGAAGCTATTTCCCAGTATCCGTCTCCAATGTATCTTGTTGGCATATTTATCACTATATATTTCTTCTTAACTGTTGTAAGGTATCCATGAATGCATCAAGTGCAATATCATAATTTTCAAAATCATGACCTTCAACCAATCCATTTTCATAAATGGTTATTCTATCTAATTTTATCTTTTCTTCATCATAAGAAATTATGTTTTCTATTTGTTTTTTTGTATCTTCAAGGTTTATTGTGAATGGAAGTTGATATGAATAGGAACCCTCGGCATAATCTATAGCAATGTATTCGTTATCATCAATTTGCGATAAATTTAAAGCGACTTTTCTGAAACCTTGTGCTTTTAATGCATCGTCAATTAGTTTAAATTTATCTTGAGATAAAATTTCATTAATGTTGTCCACTTCAATAATACCAAGTTCTCCAAAATCTCTAACTTTCACTATTTTACAGTTTGTGTTATCCAAAATGTAGTCCTCACAAAATCCTATCCTATTTATTTTCTCTTTTGTGGTTTTTGTGTTTGTGGGAATTCTGGTTGCAAGGCAGGTAGTTGATCTTGAATATGGGATGCTGTTCTTATCCAGATATTCATGAATTTCGGCAGAGGATAATTTTGCTTCAATAAATGGTGTCTTAAAACCTTTTTTATAGGTGATTAAAATGCCTGGCCTGTCAACTACCAAATCACTGATATTGTTGCCGTCACAGATAAAATCAAATCCGTTTTCATGGGCTGTCCTTTCAATAGTCGAATACATCAAGTCCCTGCATGTAAAACATCTTTTTGGAGAATTTTCTAAAAAGTCCTCATTCTCATAAAAGTTGATGTCGATTACTTCATGTTTCACACCAAATCTTTCGCAGGCTTTTTTGACATTTTCAACAAATCCTGTAGGAAGCAGGTGATTGTCGATTGTAACGGCTAGTGTGTCCTCTGCAACTTCAGAAGATAAATAAGTCATTAAAGTTGAATCTGCACCACCTGAAAAGCCGATGGCAACTTTTTTATCTTTTAGAATATCTTTAACGATGTTTATCTTATCTTCTATGTTCATTTTATCCCCATGGAGCTAATTTTTTCTCATTTACTATTTTGTTTCTGAGATTTAATACAATTTTTGTATTTTTTTTAAACAGAAAAAATATAACAATAGTTATTTTTTTTCCTATTTTTAATTAGTTTTAATTGATATTTAAATGTTGTGTAATGATTCAGTCATTGGAAAAATTGTCTTTAATCCACAGTCAAAACATTTAATAATTTTTCGGATATATCTAATATTGGTGATTAAATGGATAATAGGATTATCGCAATTATAATAGCAATTGCAGTTGTTGCAATTGGTGCATACTTCCTTTTGGGAGGCGCTGGTAATGAGGTGACAATTGGTTATCTGCCGTCAGACCATGATGCAGCATTGTTTGTTGCAGATGCACAAGGCAAATTTCAGGAAAATGGAATAAACACCAAATTGGTTCAGTTCAACAATGGCGGGGACCTGATGACTGCCATGGCCAGTGGAGATGTTGATGTGGGTTATGTTGGAATAACACCGGTTTTATCTTCCATTGCTAACGGGGTTCCGGTTAAGGTAATCTCTGCGGCACAGACTGAAGGATCCGGAATTGTTGTTGCAAAGGATTCAGGAATCGATTCCGTTTCAGACCTTTCAGGCAAAAAGATAGCAACTCCTGGTGAAGCTTCAATTCAGCACATGCTTCTTACTTACTACTTGAAGCAGAACGGAATGTCAATCAGTGATTTGAAGGTTTCATCCATGAAGGTTCCTTCAATGAACGATGCACTCAAGACAGACAAGATTGATGGTGCAATCACTTTTGAGCCATATGTGTCAATTGCAGAGAAAAATGGGGCTAAAGTATTGGCCGGCTCTCAGGACATTCTGCCAAACCATCCATGCTGTGTTGTTGTGGCTTCCGATAAGTTTATAGAAGGGCATCCTAATGAAACTGCAAAGATTCTGGAAATCCATGAAAATGCAACCGATTTCATTAACAAAAACACTGATGAGGCTGCAGGACTCTTGCCTGGAGACATAGTCAGTGATGTTGAAGTTGAAAAGATGTCAATGTCCAGTTTCCCATTCATATCCGGTTTGAACGATACTTACAAAAAGGATGTAATGGACTTTATGAACCTTGAAGTTGAATTGGGTCTTTTGAAAAAGCCTATTTCTGAAAATCAAATTTTTTGGGAAGGTAGTTAATTAACTACCTATAATCTTTTTTTTACACAATCTTTAAATATTTGAGATGATATAGTAATTTTGGGGATTCAAATATAACAATTGTTATTCAAATCAATAAGTAATGTATTTATATTTTACTTATGATATTAATAATTGTAAATTAACTTTGGAGAAAAATTATGAATAAGAAAATTACATTTGTTTTAGTGTTGGCACTTGCAGTATTCCTTGTAATGGGTTCAGCTAGTGCAGGACTCTTCGACTTTTTAGGAGGAGACTCTGGAAACACTGTAAAAATAGGTTATTTACCTTCAGACCACGATGCTGCATTATTTGTAGCAGACGCTCAAGGATTATATAAAAATAAAGGAATCAACACCGAACTTGTTCAATTTAACAACGGTGGAGATTTAATGACTGCAATGGCTAGTGGAGATGTTGATGTAGGTTATGTGGGAATTGCTCCTGTATTGTCTTCAGTCTCTTCTGGTGTTCCTGTAAAAGTTATTTCTGCTGCTCAAATTGAGGGTAGTGGAATTATTGTAACTAAAGATTCCAATATTACTAATGCACATGATTTAGCAGGTAAAACTGTTGCAACCCCTGGTGAAGCATCCATTCAACATGTATTGCTTTCAGCATACTTGAAAGCAAATGCAATGTCATTAGATGACATTAACGAATCTGCAATGAAAGTACCATCAATTAACGATGCATTAAAAACTGGTAACCTTCCAGCAGCAATCACTTTCCAACCTTATGTAAGTCTTGGTGAAACTGATGATAACATTAATGAATTAGTTGATTCATCTGAAATCATGCCTAACCACCCATGCTGTGTTGTAGTTGCATCTGATGACTTCATCAAAAACAACGAGAACACTACTAAAGACATAATTGCAATCCACAAAGAAGCAACAGCATTCATTAACAAAAACATTAAAGACGGTAAAACCGCTGAAGTAGTTAAATTATTACCTAAAGATATTGTTGCTAATGAGGATGCAGAAGCTAAATCCTTAGAAAGTTTCCCATTCATCTCAGGATTAGATGATGCTTACAAAGCAGATGTGGACGCTTTCCAACAAGCAGAAGTTGGTTTAGGTATCTTAAATAAAACAATTTCCCATGAAGATTTATACTGGGAAGCATAGTTAAAATAACTATGCTTTATCTTTCTTTTTTTTTTTAAGTGACGGTTAGTTCTTTTCGTATTCGGCTCTCAAGTCAGCCATGGCTTTTTTTGTCTTTTCATCTGAAACCTTTTCAATGACGCGTTGATTTTCAATCAATCTGTCCATATACTCTTTTCTTTTGGCCTCATCAACGATTTTATATCTTGCGAAGTTGACAAGCCCTTCGATAAGTCCGTCCATTCCACGGTTGTATGCCTGTGCGTGCTCGTCGTTTATGACCAAATCCCTAATCTTCCCTTCAATGAAGTAGATGCTGCTGTCCCCTTTGATTGGGAAGTTTTCCGGAGTTTTGATCTCAACGTTTTCAACATCTACAATGATGTATGCTGGAGTGTCTTTAATGATTGCAATGTCTGAATCTGTTGTGTAATATTCGTCGTCTAGGCGGTCCAGTGTAGCATAGGTGAAAACCAATGGGTCTTGTGTGATGTTGACTACATACTCATTTGTGTCCAGTATGTTTTTCAATGTTTTTGATCCTTCAAAGATGTGGCAGTGAACCCTATCATCGCCCAAATAGATAAATGCAAAGGCACCTGCATTTTTCACTCCGTCCTTGCTCATTGTTGTTGTAATGCACTCATACTGCAAGTCTTTTTCTATTCCAAGTTGGGATAAATCATATGTCATTTGAGTTTCCTCCTGAAAATCCTCCGGCAATTTTGTTAAGGTTTGTAAACACATTCAGCAGTGAATTGACAACTTCCTGAAGCTCAACATTTTCAATGCTTCCCAATGCTTCGATATATTGTGGGAAAGTCTGTCTTCCATTCTGGAAAAACATGTAATATTCATTGATGTTGACCTCGTCGTTGTTCAGGTCATCCACAATCTCCCTGTATAGTTTTTCCAAATCATCCAGACTCTCTTCAAGCATTGATTTAACTTCGTTGATGGAGTCAGGATTCTCCAGTTTTCCAAAAGCCGTATTGATTCTGATAATGGAAATTGTATAGGATTCTAAATCTATTTCACCATACATATTAATCACAGTGATTAAAAATAAAAAGAAAAAAGAGTTAATTTCTCCTAAGAGAAATTATAATTTGATTTTGATATCTAAAGCAGATGAACCTTCTTCGTAAACGAAGATTGGGTTGATGTCCAGTTCAGATATTTCTGGGAAGTCTAAGGTTAATCTTGCTACTCTTTTGATAGCCTCTTTGACTTCTTCAACATCGCAAGGTGCTTCTCCACGGTATCCTTCAAGCAATTTGGATACTTTGGTTGAAGCGATTTGCTCTTCGATTTCCTGTGAGCTCATTCCTTTTGCGAGATTGAATGATACGTCTTCAATAAGGTTTACATAGATTCCACCCATACCGAATGCAATCATAGGACCGAATTGTTTGTCACGAATCATACCTACAATGACTTCTTCACCGGAATCCATCATTTTTTGCACTTCTACGCCGTCAGGAACGATGTCAGGATGAGCTGCTTTAGCGTTGGCAATGATTTCTTCATAAGTTGCCTTTGCCTCTTCTGCTGAGCTGATTCCTACTTTTACACCGCCGATATCTGATTTGTGTAAAATCTTATCGGATGCGATTTTAAGTACGACAGGGAATTCCATCTCTTCAGCAAGTTCAGCCGCTTCATCAGCGCTTGTGGATAATTTGATTGGCGCTGCTGAAATTCCATAAGCTTCAGCTACTGCATATGCTTCACTACCGAGTAATGTGTCTCTTCCGTCCGCTTTGACTTTGTCGAATATTGCTTTTACAGCGTCTTTGTCGACATCTTCAATGTTGTCAATGACATCGTCGTATTCACGGTCATCTAATCCTGCGAATTTGACCATTGCTTCTAGAGCTTTTACTGCGGTTTCAGGGAATACGTAAGTAGGTATTCCGTTGTCCCTTAAAGCGTCGTTTGCATCAACAAATGTTGGTCCTCCCATGTTAACAACAATGACAGGTTTGTCGAATTTCTTTTTCTCTTCAATGATTGCTTCTGCAATTCCATCAGGATCAGCTGATGCAGTAGGACAGACCATAACGATTAGGCTGTCAACGTCTTCGTAGCCTAATACTAATTCTAATGATTCTTTGTATCTGATTACAGGTGCATCACCCAATACGTCAATAGGGTTTTTGGCACTTCCTTCATCAGTTACGCATTCTTGTAATTTTGCAGTGGTTTCCTCATCGAATTCAACGAGTTGCAGACCGGCTTTTTCCATTGCGTCTACGGTAAGTACTCCTCCACCACCTGCATTGGTAATGATTGCCACCTTATCTCCTTTTGGAAGTGGCGCTTTTGAAAATGCAAGACCTAAGTCGAATAATTCAGCCATGGTTTCTACACGCATGATTCCGGATTGGTGGAATGCTGTATCGAATGCAAGGTCACTTCCTGCCAATGCTCCTGTATGTGAGGATGCAGCTGCTGCACCTGCAGAGCTTGAACCGGATTTAAGTACGATGATAGGTTTTTTGTGTGCAGTTTCCCTCATGGTTCTTACGAAGTCATCGTCATCGGAAATTGATTCGAGATAACATATGATTACATTGGTTTCATCATCTTCAGCCAAGTATTGTAAAAGTTCGATTTCACTTACTCCAGCTTTGTTTCCTAAACTGATAACTTTACTGAATCCAATTCCAGAAGTTACGCTCCAATCGATGATAGCTACCATCATAGCACCACTCTGTGAGATGAATGCCATATTTCCAGTTGGAGGCATCATTTGTGAAAATGATCCGTTTAATGGTGTGTGGGAATCTGTAATTCCTAAACTGTTAGGTCCGATAATGTTTATACCGTATTCTTTACCAAGAGCAGTCAGTTCTGCTTCTAATTTGGCACCTTCTTCTCCTACTTCTTTAAATCCTGCGGTAATTACTACCATATTTTCAATGCCTACTTCACCACATTCCTTAACTGCTGTGTTTACAAATGGGGAAGGGATAGTAATGATTACTAAGTCAACCTTTCCAGGCACGTCTTTAATATTAGCGTAAGCTTGTTTTCCGAGGATTTCTCCACCTTTTGGGTTCACAGGATATATCTCACCTTCAAATCCATCATTGATAAGATTATCAACAATGATATATCCTACTTTTCCAGGGGTATTGGAAGCTCCAATAACCGCCACAGATTCAGGTTTAAACATCTTATTGAGGTCTATCATAAGTTTTTCTCCTGTTTTTTTTATATTTTCATATTAATTATCATTATAAATAATTAACATTTAATATAATTATATTTCTTGTTATATTATTATTTAAATATATTGTTTAATCATTAAAAGGTTACTTTAAGCTTTAAATTAATGTTTAAATTAAAATCTGAATTATTTTTTCCGAGTCTCTTAACATTTATAATACATGATAACTAAAAATATATATGAATAATAAATTATTGATATTTTAATAATTTAATAAAATATCGAATTAGGAGATACTATGAGCTTAATTATTGCTTATGTTGGAAAAAAAGGATGTGTAATGGCGAGTGATAAAAGAAAGATAGGATATTTCGGTGATAAACAAAATTTGAAAACATTAGAAGACGAATTATATAATGGAAAAATAGATAATGACGATGACTTTCTGGCAAGAGCAAAGGAGCTTGGCATTTCAATCAAAATAACTGACGATGCAAATAAACTCAAGATTGTCGGCAATTCAATTCGTGGTGAAGTGAGTACCAAAGGAACTTTTGAAACAAGAAGAAGGCGTATTTACGGAACTACAAATGGATACCAAATTCTTGAATTGTTGGGTTCAGATACGGAATCCCGTAAGGCTGGAGATAGCGGAGTCATTATCTTTGGAAATGACTATGCAAAACGCATGGCTGAAACATTGATCAAAAGAAAATGGAAATCCTCACAAAGCTTGAGGTATATGGGCGAGATTTTCCAGAATATTTTAGAGGAAGTTGCATCCAAAACCCCTACTGTTGGGAAAAATATTGATGTGCTGATACAGCAGCCTAATTTTGACAAAACACAAGCACAGAAACACTTGAATATTACAATTGACCATGATATAAAAGTATTGACAAAATTCAGACAGGAATTAACTGAAAAATTGGTTCAGCAAAATCTTGACATAGAAATGGCCAATAAGATCATCAATCAAGGCGAAATAGGCAAGGTAGTAAATATTGATGGAAACATGCTATTTGTCCAATTGAATGATAAAACCCAAGCTGTTGATGGAAATTGGAAACAAAAGGCCGCCCCTGGTCAAAACGTATTGATGTTTACAGAAAGCGACAATGTGAAAATAGGAGATAAGGTTATCATTGAAAATGAGGATTTATGCCTTAAAAAAGATAAGTCTTCACTCAAATGTGATATAATTTTATGCTCATTGTAAGTGTGGTTTAAATGAAGATAACATTTTTAGGCAGTGGAGGAGGAAGATTCTCTGCCATTAGCCAAAGAAGAATGACTGGAGGTTTCAGAATTGATAACCTCGGTGGGAAAAATTACCACATAGACCCTGGCCCAGGTGCGCTTATAAGAACATACCAGTTCGGATTCGACCCAAGAAACCTAAGCGGGGTTGTCGTTACCCATTCGCATACTGACCATTATAATGATGCTGAAGTTCTAATAGAAGCCATGACAAGAGGAATGACCAAAAGCCTTGGAACTGTTGTCGGAAGCGAAAGTGTATTGAATGGTTATGATAAATGGGGACCGTGCATATCATCTTATCATCAGTCAAAGCCTGAAAAAATTATTTTAAGGCCTGGCGAGTATGACCAGATGGACAATGTTAAGATAAAGGGTACAAAAACTTCACACGGCGATCCGACAGGTGTAGGTTTCCAACTGGATTATAAGGGCTTTAAGGTATCATACACTTCAGACACAGCTTATTTTGAAGGTCTGGCTGAAGAGCATGAAGGTGCCGACATTCTCATAGCCAGTGTTTTGAGGCCTGGAAACCGCTCTATTAACGGACATATGTGCACACGCAATTTCATTGACTTGATTGAGGAAGTAAAGCCTCAAGTTGCCGTAATGACACATTTGGGTCTTAAGATGATTTCAGCAAATCCTGTGACTGAAGCTAAAAAGGTTTCTAAAAAGACAGGTGTAAAAACAATAGCCGCCTATGACGGTCTTTCATTCAATGTGAACTACAACAATCCGAAAAGATTCAGATTGATATCCCTTAAGGATGTCCAGTCATCAATTCACAGCACCAGTCATACGTTATATGAAAATGAAAGAAAAAATTCCTACCAGTTGGCGTTCAAACACAAGGAGTTTGATGAGCTGACTATGGTTAAAAGGAAATGAGGTTATTTTTCTAAATTAGTTGGATGTATGAATCCTGAGCGAATCATATGGTCTGCAAGAACGATTGCAGTACTTGATTCCGCTACAGCTGTCACTCTAGGACAGATGCATGGATCATGACGTCCCTTAATTTCTATTTTTTTATTTTCTATTTTTTCAAGGTCAATGGACTCCTGGCATTTGGAAATGGATGGGGTAGGTTTCACTGCAATTCTGGATACTATCGGCATTCCATTGCTCATGCCTCCGATGATGCCTCCGGAATTGTTGGTTTTTGTTGTTATTTTATTGTCATTAATCTGGTATTCATCATTGATTTCAGAGCCGGTATGGGTTGCCACTTCAAATCCAAGTCCGATTTCAACACCCTTGACCGCACCGATATTCATCAGTATTCTTGCAAGGTCTCCGTCAAGCCTTTCAAAGACAGGCTCTCCAAGGCCAGCGGGAACATTGACTGCAATGGTTTCAACGATTCCTCCAACTGAATCTCCTTCCTGTTTTTTGGCTAAAATAAGTTCTTCCATTTCACCCGCAGCCTCAAGGTCTGCACAGCGAACCGGATTCTTATCGATGTTTTTCTTGATTGTGTCAAAATCTTGCTTTTCAGCTTTGATGTCACCGATTTGAATGACGTGGGAGATAATTTCAATATTTTGTGTTTGCAAAAGCTTTTTGGCTATTGCACCGCCGATAACGTGGCCGATTGTAACCCTTCCGCTTCCACGGCCTCCTCCATTGTAGTCATAGTGGCCGTATTTCATCATCCATCCGAAATCTCCGTGTGATGGACGTGGAGTGTTTTTGAACATGGAATAGTCCTTGGATTTTTGGTTTTTGTTGAATACAACTCCGCAAATGGGTGTGCCGTCAGTTTTTCCTTCAAAGATGCCTGAAAGAATCTGGACTTCATCATCCTCTTTTCTTGGAGTGGTTACGCTGCTTGTTCCTGGTTTTCTTTTATTGAGTTCCTTTTGAATATCTTCAACACTTAATTCAAGGTTTGCAGGGCATCCGTCAACAATGGCACCAACTGCAACACCGTGGCTTGCTCCGAAAGTTGTTATCTGAAATTTTTCTCCAATTGAATTTGACATTATTTTTCCCCATCTAAACAATTAAGTTAATTTTTGTATCTTTAAATATTTATAATAAGTTAAAATTTTAAATATTTTCAAATCAAAAATTAATAATTAAGTGATTATTATGGAATTTCCAACTACAAGAATGAGAAGACTTAGAAAAAATGCCAAGATTAGAAATATAGTTCGTGAAACCAAGCTTGAAAAGGATGACCTGATTTATCCGATTTATTTTAAAGAGGAACTCCAAGGCGATGAAAAGGAAGAGATTTCCTCACTTCCTGGAGAGTTCAGATACTCTTTGGACAGCGGAGTGGAATTCGCAAAGCAACTGGAAGCGAAAGGATTGAAGTCAATCATTGTATTTGGAATACCAAAGGAAGACACCAAGGATGAAATAGCTACACCGGACTATTCCGCTACAGGAATCGTTCAAAAGGCTGTCAGAAGGCTTAAAAAGGAGACCGATTTGGTTGTCATCACTGACGTTTGCCTTTGCCAATACACCTCTCATGGCCACTGCGGAATGATAAGGGAAAATGATGACACCGATGATGGAATTGAGATATTGAACGACGAGTCCCTGCCGATCATTGCTAAAGTTGCTCTTTCCCATGCCGAAGCAGGTGCGGACATCGTTGCGCCTTCAGACATGATGGACGGAAGGGTTAAGGCAATCCGTGAAACCTTGGATGAAAACGGTTTTGTAAACGTAATGATAATGTCATATTCAGCAAAATACGCCTCAGCATTCTATGAGCCGTTCAGAGTTGCTGCCTGCTCATCACCTCATGCAGGGGACAGAAAGTCCTATCAGATGGATCCTGCCAATGCTGTTGAGGCAATCAGGGAATGTGAACTGGATGTAATCGAAGGATGCGACTTTTTGATGGTCAAACCGGCACTTCCGTACCTTGATGTCGTCAGAATGGTCAGGGATGAGTTCATGCTGCCGCTGGTTGCATATAATGTAAGCGGGGAATATGCGATGCTTATGGCTGCCATTGAGAAAGGATTCTTGACTGAAAGGGCAATAACCGAAGCATTGCTTTCAATCAAAAGGGCCGGAGCAGATTTAATAATCACTAATTTTGCACCATACTTGCTTTTAAATGATGTGATAGAATGAAACCGGAAGAAATTGCAAAAATGGCACAAATCGCATCCGCACTTGAGGTAAGTGGATATCCAAAACCGGGAAATGTCCACAGGACCCGTGACTATGATGACATGGAATTTGAAGACTTTGTAATAAGCGGCATAGTCATTGGAGACACAATCCGTGAAGCATGTACAGATGTTGATGTTGAAAACCCTCAATTGGGAAAATATATCCTGCAGGCGGTTGCCGAAACCGACAGGTGGATTAAAAACAACACCAATCTGGGTATAGTGATGATGACAACTCCAATTGCAGTTGCGGCTGCAATCAGTGATTCCTTTGATGATATAAGAGAAAACATTAAGCTATTGATGGGAAACACTTCAGTTGACGATGCATGTGACTTGTATGATGCAATCAATATCGCAGATGCAGGCGGAATGGGCGATCAAGACGAGTATGACGTTGCAAGCGACAATGCCAAAAACGAATTGAGGGAAAATGGCCAGACAATGTATGATGTTTTGAAAATATCCGCTCCGTGGGACATGCTTGCACGTGAAATGACAGGAGATATGCCTGCTGTTTTTGAAATAGGCTATCCTACCTACCATGAGCTGAGACAGTCCAAATCCCAAAACGATGCATGTGTATTGACATTTCTGACAATACTCTCACATGTTCCAGACACTCTGATTTCAAGAAAATACGGATCAGATGATGCCATGAAAGTCTCATTGATGACAAGGGACTTGCTCAACATCAGGGATGAACCTGATTTTAAGGACAGGCTCAAGGAATTCGACGATTATCTGTTTAAAAACAAGTATAATCCTGGAACCACTGCAGATTTGACTGCAGCTTCAATTTTTGTCAGCTATCTGAAGTCAAATTTTGAATAGTTACAAGGATACGGTATATTTTTCCTTGTTTATTCTCTTTTTTTAATTATTTTTTTTGAATTTTACACTGTAACTAGATTTGTTTCCATATTTGGAATGTTGTAGGTATTGCTGGTGAATGATTCTAATTCTTGCTGGTTTTCTTTTTCATGAACTAAAATGCCAAACACTGCATTAATATTAATTGATTTTGAATCGACAATGACTTTCATATGGAAAAATTTTAACTCATTCAAACTGTCTTTTGGCACGCTTAATCTTTTCGATGCGTCATGTATCTCAAGAGCTGTTGGTATATTATTTTCATCAAAATCAAGTAGTAATCCTTCATCAAGTTCTATTGTTTCATGATATATGAAATCTCGAGTTACTTTAATTCCAAGTATGTCAGCTGTTTTATCATACATGCATTCTACTTCATATGAGTTATTTTGAATCATATTATCTCTCCATATTTCTTTCTCGTCTTCTTCTGTCAAAGGCATATGCAGTTATAACTGTGATGTTTCTATAATCATCTATCTCAATAATAATATATAAATCCATGTTCTTATTTTTTTCATGAGGATAAATCAATTTAAAACGGTTTTCAGTGGTTTTAGTTATTCCTAATGGGATTTTTTCAAACAAGCATTCTGCAACATATTGGTGGGTATATCCTCTTTCAAACCAATTTTTGAAAATATGTTTATCAAATCGCAAAAAATTTGGATTATAGTTATGAATTATATCCTGTGCCTCTTGAATATTATAATCTATCAATTTTCTCACTTTAAATAGTTTTTAAGATATTAATCAATATATTCTTTAAAAAATGGTGAATGATTTTAAAGTAATCTCTGTAATTATATCGTACTTAATACTATATAAGTATTACTTTTTTTTAAATTTGTAATACATTTAAGGATATAATTGTCAGTTCGTCTTGAGTTGATTGTACTAAAAATGAAAATTTCATAATATTTTAGAAATTCTGGATTTAATTTCAGATTTCAGGTCATAATTCTGCCGCAACCCAATTAAAACCATTATCAGCAGATAGCAAATCAATATATTCGCATATAGATATCTGTTGTCCTGTATTGGTGTTGATAGAAAGACGATTATGATATTTAACAGATTCGGAAGATACATAATATATATCTCTCGAGACCCTGTAACGATATGGATCAGTATCAGGAGGATGATTGAAATATACATGTACAGGGCGGGACTTTCAAGCAGGGTATCTGTGACAACAAAATTTTCAATGTCTATTGACAGTGAATTAAGGGTGTTGAATACGGGAGTTCCCCAGTTGACATAGGAAATATTTTCATAGCTGTGAGTCACCTTAAAGTTATGAGGAATATAATATGCTTCAAAATCCATTTGCAGTCTGTCTTTTTCCCGATTCATGTAGAAAGCATGTCCTGCCCAATCCTGGTCTCTTGTAATGTCCCATACCATTGGGGATGATTCAAAGAGATATTGCAGAAAATGCAGAGGATTATTCAGCGAATATTTTATGGCCAGACCGATATAGATGTCCTTGTTCTTTTCAAATTCCTTATAGTTTGTTATGGCAAATATGCTGTCCGATCCCGTTGGAATATAATTTTTTTCAATCTTATCTATATCAAGTACTTTTGCTACCTTTTCTCTATCGGCATCTTCCATATCCAAATGTAGATAATAATCCGCCAGCAAGTGGCATGTTTTTGTCATCAAAGCATCTTTTTCATTGTCCTGGACATCGTATGCGATGTTCAGGGATGAAATCAGGAGGATGAATGTTATGGTCAATATTGGCAATAGAACAGCCATTTTATGGTTCTTTTTAATGAAAAGATAAATTGAATAAACAATTATTGTAATCAGAATGACGTACATCCCGTTTCCCCTCAGTTGGGATACGAATGCCATGATTACTGCAAGAAGTATGATGAATTTATAGTCCACATTTCCCTTTCTGTCTATCATTACCATGGCTAAAAAACACAAAAACATTAAAAAATAGCTGAACAGTATGTCTTTCCACAGGGTAATTGCATACAATGCGTTGATTGGAATCAGACATATTATTAAAGAGAGAATCACCTGCACCTTGAAGGGATTATTGTTTTCGTTTTCATCGTCACGGGTATATCTGCAGATTATTGTCCACATAGTTGAAAATACAAGAATCTGAAAGACAGCAATTGATATTGTGTTTGGATAGACATTCAGGCACAGCATGCTGATGAAGGTATGAAAGAAAGGGTGCCAGTTCGTAAAGTGTCCGGAAGCGATTTGATGAAGCTGATTGAATGTGTCATGGGTAGCTATTCCTGGATTGAAGACAATAAGATAAGTTAAAAATATGACTATTGGTATTAAAAAGATTATCAGGTCTCTACGGTTGAATCTACCCTTAATTTTAGATATTGCTCCATCATGCCTAAATTCCATGCTTTTACTATATTAAAACTATTATTTAATAATTGCTTTCAATCCTTAATGCGAAATTTATCAGCATTTTTTAACTAACATCCGTTAGTTTTATATGCTTTTGGAAATATAATGATAACTAACAAGTGTTAGTTTTGATATCATGAATAATAAGGAAAAAATTTTTCAAGTTTCAATAGACTTATTCTCTGAGTATGGCTATGATGGCGTATCGGTGCGCCAGATTGCCGGTGAAGTGGGAATAAAGGAAAGCTCTATTTACAATCATTACTCTAGCAAGCAGGAGATACTGAATAGGATTCTGGAGTATTATATAGAGGAAATGACAAGTGATGAAATACCTTTGGACCAGGCAAGCCTGAATCTGGACAGGGGATTTGATTTTTTCTACAAGGCAGGATGTGATGCATTCCTGTCAAAGTTAGAGGAAGACAGGATGATGAAAATAACAAGAATTCTCTTCATAGAATCATATCACAACGATGAGGTAAGGGATTTCTTGAAAAAGTCAATTATTGAGGCTCCGATTGAAGGGTGGATTGTCCTGTTCGACTTGATGAAGGCGAAAAACCTGATTGAGAAGGACTGCGATACAAGACAGCTTTCCGAATCGTTCTTTTACTATGGAATGTTTCTGTTGTACGAACATTTCTTCATAAATTATCCTGAAGACGACGGGAAGTTTCTGGAGGAGTTCATGATGAAAACGGAGAGTCATGCAAGGACAATTTTTGATTCTGTGAGAATAAGGGGTGAATGATATGAAGACAAGACTTGAAAGAGAAACTGATTATCTTGAAGTTGAAAAACTTGTAAGGGATTCCTTCTGGAATGTATATCGTCCGGGTGCATATGAGCATTTCATCGTTCATAACCTAAGAAATGACGAGAGCTTTGTAAGCAAATTGGCATATGTCATTGAGGATGATGGTAAAATTGTAGCAAGCATCAATTATTCGAAGGGTAAAATCAGCTATGAAAATGACATCGTCCCTGCGCTCATACTGGGTCCGATTGCAGTCGATAGGAATTGTCAAAATCAGGGACTCGGATCGCAATTGATTGATTACACATTGGAAATTGCCCAAAAAGACAATGTTCCTTTTGTCCTTGTGGTGGGAGATGAGGACTACTACTCAAGATTCGGTTTTGTAAGCGCATCAGAATATGGCCTTTATCTTGATGGAACTGATTTGGATGAGGAAAATCCCTTTTTCATGATTAGGGTATTTGATGAAGGCAAACTTAAAAATGAATTGGGAATATTTCAAAACCCTGACGTATTTGATGTGGATGAAAATGAATTGGATGAATTTGACAGGAAATTTGAATATAAGGAAAAACTGGTTTTGGATACACAGCTTAAGGAGTTATGATTATGAAATATGTTATTATTAACGGATCACCAAGGCGTAAAAATACATGGAAGATGGTTGAGCAAGCAAAAATGAATTTGAAGGGGGATTTTGAGGAAATCCATCTGATGAAGGAAAAGATTCCAATGTGCAACGGCTGCTATAAGTGCATTATGGAGGGTGAGGAAAAATGCCCCCATGAGGATAAGGTCAAGCCGATTGTTGACAGGATGATGGAAGCAGACGGAATCATTATTGCCTCTCCGGTATATGCCATGAACGTGACAGCGCTTTTAAAGAATTTCTTTGACCATACCGCTTACTTTTATCACAGGCCTGACTTTTTCACCAAAAAAGCTTTGGTGGTGGTATCCACTGCAGGTGCAGGACATAAGAAAGTGGCAAACTATATTGACGAGACATTGAGGCATTGGGGTGTAAACAAGGTCTATAAAATCGCAATGGCCTGTGGAGGAAAGGATGCTCTTGAGACAAAGCAGATAGATAAGGTATCCCAGAAGTTTGCAGCCGATGTCGAATCAGGTAAAATGCACTCTCCCAAATTTGGCGATATCGTATTTTTTGATGTTTGGAAAGCGATGGCTGTGTCTTCCGACCCAATAAAGGCAGATGCGGAGTTCTGGCACAAGAGCGATTTGGTCAATCATGATTTCGCACCGGAAGTCAAATTGAATCCTCTTAAGAAATTATTTTCAAAATTAATGTTTCTTATCATGAAAAAAGTTATGAAATAATGTATTTTGCACTAAATTTATAAATCACTTAACACATATATTATTATATTATTAATCTTAAAGTATGGTGTTTAAATGAGTGAGGATATTAAAAAAACCATTAGTGAATTACATATTTATGAAAAGAAACTTTTAAAAGAATTGGAAGCCAATCCTGAGGCTACTCCAATGGATATTGCTACAAATACCGGAATGGACATCAAATCTGTAATGAGTGCGGCAGGATCTCTTGCCTCCAAGGATATCATCGAAGTGCACAAGGATGTGCAAAAGACATATTCCCTGACAGATGACGGACGTGAATATGCTGAGCATGGACTTCCTGAACGTAAAATACTTGATGTCTTGGCTAAGAAAAAGGAAATCTCAATGAGTGATTTGGCTAACGAAGCGGGTATTGACAAAAAGGAAACTGGAATTGCACTTGGATGGTTGCGCCAAAAGAACTGGGCTCAAATCGATAAGGGAGTAATCAACATAACTGATATCGGTAGAGAGTTTGTAGACAAATCTGGCGTTGATGAAAAAGTTCTTGACTATCTTAAGGTCAATGCTGATGGTGTAAAACTTTTCACTGATGATTTGATGGATGGTTTTAAAAAGCTGACCGGTAGGAAAAATATTTTAAACATTAAAAAGGAAACCTCACATTCTTTTAAACTCTTGCCTAAAGGTGAAGAAATTCTCAAAGTCGGCTTTGATATAAGGGAACAGGCTACTCAGCTAACCCATGAACAGCTAAAAGAGGGTGAATGGAAAAGCCTTGAGTACCGTCCGTATGACATCAATGCTGAAGCTCCATTAATATTTGCCGGCAAAAAACACCCTTTAAGAATTATTATTGATGAAATCAGGGAAATCTTCCTGAACATGGGATTTTCAGAAGACAATGGTCATTTCGTCGAATCTGCATTCTGGAACTTTGACTCACTTTTCCAGCCACAGGACCACGCTGCCCGTGAAATGCAGGACACATTCTATCTCAAAAACCCTTTAACCTGTGATTTGCCTGATGATGCACTAGTACAGCTTACTGCTGAAACCCATGAAAACGGTGCCGATACAGGTTCTATCGGTTGGCAATATGACTGGAGTGAAGACATTGCACGCCAAAGTGTTTTGAGAACTCACACAACAGGAATATCCACAAAACACCTGTTTGAACATGAGCCTCCAATCAAAATGTTTTCCGTCGGAAGGGTATTCAGAAGAGAAACTTTCGATTACAAACACTTGCCTGAGTTCCACCAGGTGGAAGGACTTGTATGTGATGAAGGAATCAGCTATCAGAATCTTTTAGGAACCCTTAAAGAGTTCTATAAAAAATTAGGATTTGAAGTAAGGTTCAGGCCTGCATACTTCCCTTACACATACCTCTCCACAGAAACTGAAATCTATCTGGAGGAAAAGGAAAGCTGGATTGAGCTTGGAGGAGCTGGAATGATGAGGCCTGAAGTATTGAGGCCGTTAGGTATTGACAAACCTGCTCTTGCATTCGGTTTAGGTATCGAAAGACTTGCTATGATTAGATATGATGTGGAAGACATTCGTATGCTTTATAAAAGTGACATCAAATGGCTTCGTGAAGTTCCTACCGTCAATGGAGTTGAATTATAGTGTCAATAAAGCTGGTTTCTTGGAATGTAAATGGAATTAGGGCAGTCTCCAAAAAGGATGAATTTTGGGACTGGTTCGATGCAACTGATGCCGATATTATTAATTTTCAGGAAGTAAGGGCAACAGAAGATAAGATTCCAAAGAAATTGGCAAATGTCGACGGATTTCACCAGCACTTCAATGAGGCCGAAAAGAAAGGATACAGCGGTGTTGGTACCTACTCCAAGATTGAACCTGTCAGTGTCACAAGAGGTTTGGGCGTTGAAGAGCTTGACAGCGAAGGCAGAGTTCTGAAAATCGAATATTCCGACTTCATTTTATATAATATTTACTTTCCAAACAGTGGGATGAATGCAAAAAGGCTTGATTTTAAGGTTGCTTTCTGTGATGCACTTCTAGAACAGCTGGTTGAGCTTAAGGATGAAGGCAAAAATCTGGTCATTACTGGAGACTACAATATAGCCCACAATCCGATAGATGTATACAACCCTAAAAACTGTGAGGGAAAATCAGGCTATTTGCCGGAAGAGCGAGCATGGCTGGACCAGCTTGAAGAGGCAGGCTTTGTAGATACCTTCAGGATGTTTGATGAAGGTGAAAACAACTTTACATGGTGGAGTTACAGAACCCGTGCACGTGAAAGGAATGCCGGTTGGAGACTGGACTATTTTTATGTAAATGAAGAAATAAAAAATAATGTTAAATCAGCTGAAATCTTAGCTGATATCTATGGTTCCGATCACTGTCCTGTGACTTTAGAATTAGAATTTTAAAATTTGGTGATTATAATATTGTTTTTACATCACCAATATTGTCAACTACAGTAATATCCAATTTTTCTCTTTTGATGTAGTCCCTGTCATCTTCGGTAATGTCGGAATTTACAAGAATTGCTCCCATTCCTGCATTGACTGCACCTAATGCGTCTTCCTTGAATTTATTACCAATCATCAATGATTTTTCAGGATTTCCTTTCATTTTTCTAAGTGCCACATCATAAATCAGTCTGTTAGGCTTATTTTTTCCAACCTCTTCAGAGGTGATGACTTCATCGAAGAATGAATGGATGTTGAGTCTAACTAATTTTTCCCATTGTTTGATGGTTATTCCATTGGATATGACTGCCAGGCGGTATCCTTGGCTTTTAAGATAGATTAATGTGTCAATTGTTTCCGGAAATGGTCTTAAAAGTGCCATCTTAACGTTATGGTATGTAATCATTCCAAGAGCTACAAGCATTGGGTCCTCGTGGCCTAAAACAACCTGGGTCAATACGTTGAAATGTTTTCCATAATTTGATCCTTTTTCACGGATAATTGTCTTCAAAACGCCGTATGCTTCGTCCTTATCAAGAGGAAGTCCATTGTCTACCATTAATCCTATTGCCGCTTTTCTTGCAGTTTCTGCAAAATCAGATGTGTCAAGCAATGTGCCGTCTACATCAAAAAATACAACACGGTCATCATCATTTTTAATCATATGATTAAAATTATTATTTTAAAATATAAATATTTTTAGAAAAATGCATCAAGACTTTGCTGGACTTCACCGACTGCCATGTCCTGCAAATCCTTTCTGGTGTATCCGAAGGAATACATGATTCTTTCAACTGCTGGAATTAGCTGGTTGTTGATGTAATAATCCTTATCGTAGTCATATCCATCGCAGTATTCATATGGAACTGCCCTCTGGCTTATGGAACCTTTTCCTTTAACGATAATGTATTGTATGATGGTTCCGCGTGATACCTTTATTCCATGTTCCTCAATCTTCTGGGCGGCAACGACATGGGGTCCGACTTGTTTGTATTGGTTTAATGGCTTGGTTATTTGGGTGTGGATGATGAGTTCCTTTTTGTCAACATCACCTTTTCTTAATCTTTTCATTACTTTTTTAACTTCTCCAATGGCCTTGTTTGAGTCTCCCTCTTTTAAAATGGCCATCAGAACAGCTTCTTGAGTTTGCTTTACGATTGGTGCCCAGTCTCTTCTAACTAATTCAAGTCCTTTTGCTATGATTTCTCCATCTTCAATTACAGCATATCTCTTTTTACTTACAAAGAATCCTCTCCTGTAGAATCCTTCATATTCCAATTCCATACTTTCCGGAAGTGTTGAATTGAGATATTTCAAGAACTTTTGAGCCTGCGCTTTGATTTCGGCTTCAAGTTCTAGCTGTTCTTTTGTCTCTTGAACCATTTTGACACCAAATTTAAATATATCTTTTTTAGTTATAATATTTTTCCAAAACAATTTCTCAATGCGAAAACAATTTTGTTGCCTCCATATTGATATATTCAGATTAATAATTCTCCATATTACTTTTCAAATGCTCTCCGACTGATTTTATATCTGAAGGTTGACATAGTATGTGTGAGGTTTGATAAAATGGAAAAAAGACTGATCTCAAGTTATGACGAAAAAAATGATACATTTGTAGGTAAGCTGGATGGCGAACATGGATACTGTGCGGATTATGGAATTTCAGAAGGAATTTATCTTGGAATAAACAATACAAAATTTCCTACTTCAATTTTTGTTTCAAACGCTTCAGAAGTTTTCAACACTTCAAAGAAAATCTTGGAAAGTGCCGATGTCAAAATCAACATTAACTGCAATGGCAGCTGCTTATGTTTTGACATGTGCATTGAAAACTCCAAAATCTGCTCAATCAGATGCAAAAACGATTTCGGAATCCCAAAGATGGAATGCTTGATGAATAGTAACATATAGGTTACTATTTTTTCATCTTTTTTTCGACAAACTTTTAAATATGAGTTTGTTAAATATCTATAATAATTAATTTAACAAAACATTATGGTGATTTTAATGGAAAATCAAAAAATAGATATTGACTCTGCAGATGAAATTGTTATAGTCGTACCTGAAGAAGCCATTAAAGATGGCGAGCTGGAAATAGATTTGGATGAATTGGGAATCGATGTCGAGTCTTTAGGTGAAGATGTCAATATTGTCATTCAGGTTGAAGGTGCAGAAGAACTGGAAGATGATTTAGTTGATGACGACGATGAAGATTTCATTGAAGAGCCTAATGAATGGTATTTTGATGATGATCCATATGGCGTAGTCTATTATGAATTTGTAAATGATGATGAGGAATAGTTCATGACAAAGGAAGTTCCGTATTATACCATTGACGATGATGGAAACTCTGAAGTATTATCTTCAAATCCTGAAGCTTATATTGATGATAATGATTTGAAGGATTTGCTGCTTGAATTGTTGGGTGATGATGTTTCTGAAGAAGAAATTCAGAAAATACTCGATGCAGCATCAAATGAGGATATGAGCGAAGAGGATTTCGATAAGTTAGTCGATGAATTCATTTTAAAAAACAAAAGTTAATTTTCTAAATTTTGCCCATAAAATAAAACATTTATATATAATGAAAAAGTAATATTTTATTATCATTATTCTTTAAGGCTCTTTTTTGCTCTCAAAAATTAGGCTATTATTTTCTTGCGAATGGTCTGATTGAAAAGAGGCTTGAAGACTGCGATTACTTATATTATTAATTATATTTATTAGGTGAAATAATGGCAATTTCTCAAGGAAAATCAACTAGAAGTCCATCCGGTGCAAGAAATGTTGCAAACCGTGGAAAAAGGAAATC
>NZ_JBGUPC010000045.1:0-4596 GCF_045130115.1 Methanobrevibacter sp. | reverse complement strand
TCTATTCACCCAGGCCTCCCCACACACGCCTCCGCTTACGCTCCGGCGTGGGGGTCGGCCTGGGCGAATTGGCTCGCTTATAACATGAGTATGGCAAGGTTGCTCTAGTTTGGGCAAATCCTTGACAGTACTGTTAATGTAATAAAAACTAATTTTTAAAACCTTCATTTGGTGAGGTGGCACGGACATTACCATCCGCCATATTGAAAATCAATTCTGGCTCAACCTGTGCATATATATCGCAGTGCAGGAGATTTCACACCCAGTTATGGAATCGTCATCGTTAATGATAACTATTTTAATAATGTTTTTAAATTGTGAGGAATATACATCTTAAATAACATAACATAATTTGGAGGTAATTATGTCAAAATTAAATATAGATCAGAAAACTGTTAAAGAACTTTTCAGCGGAAAGAAAACAAATTTTCTGATTCCAGATTATCAAAGACCCTATGCATGGGGTGAAACTGAATGTATGACATTATGGGAGGATTTATTCCTTTTTTCATTCCCAAATAATGATTATGAAGACTTTGATAGTGACAGTGATGAATACTTCTTAGGCCCAATTGTCACATTTAAAAATGACAATGGCCAAATGGAAATAATCGATGGTCAACAAAGGTTAACAACATTAATGTTATTGCTTCGTGCATTTTATGACCGTTATGGGAATATGCGGGATGATAAAGCTTTAAAAACAAGTAGAAGTATTGAACAATGTATTTGGAAAACAGATGAATTTGGAGATGCAGATAAATCAATATTGAAAATTGATTCAGAAGTTGCATCTGATGAAGATAAAGAAGAATTCCTAAATATTCTAAGAACAGGTATTGTATCTGATAAGGAAGATAGTACCTATGCCAATAACTATAGATTTTTCCAAAAGAAAATTGAAGAATTCTTAAATATGTATCCTGATTGGTTCTCATTCTTACCAATAAGAATTATGAATAATTGTATATTGCTCCCTATTGAAGCTGAGTCTCAAGATACGGCATTAAGGATTTTTTCCACATTAAATGATAGAGGAAAACCATTATCTGATGCTGATATTTTCAAAGCACAATTTTACAAATACTATTCTGACAAAGGTGAAAAAGATTCATTCATGGAGGATTGGAAAGACCTGGAAATGTTATGTAATAAAATATTTCCTGCTTCAACCGGTTCAGCATTAGATGAAATATTCACAAGATACATGTATTATGAGAGAGCTAGAAAAGGTATTAGAGCATCAACCACAGAAGCTTTACGTAAGTTTTATGAAAAAGATGGATATGCTCTTTTAAAGAATGATGAAACATTTGATAACCTAATTGATTTAGCTCAATTTTGGAAAGATATATTACAACAAAATAAGGAAAGATTTTCTGAAAGAGTATTAAAAAGATTATATGTTTTGAATTATGCTCCTAATGGAATGTGGACATACTTTGTTTCAGTTTATTATATGTCCTACCGTGAAGATGGTGGTGCACTTAATGATGAACACTTTTATCAATTCTTAAATAAAATAACTGCTTTTATTTGGGCATATGCAATAACTAATCCTGGTGTGAACACGTTAAGAACTCCAGTTTATCCTGAAATGATTAATCTTGTTAATAAAGACCCAGTAGACTTTAATGAATTTTTATTTAATGAAGCTAAGGTTAACAATCTATTTAGAAACTATGATTTCAGTAATTATAGGAAAATCACCAAATCAATGTTAACTTGGTGGGCATTCCAAGATCCTGAACAACCTCTTTTACTATTGAATGATAAAATGGATATTGAGCATATTTATGCTAAGAGACGTCAAGAAAAAGACCACACTCTTAGCGATCCAAAGAATATAGAAAGTTTGGGAAATAAGTCACTTTTAGAAAAAGGAATTAATATTAGTGCTTCTGATTATCGTTTTGATGATAAACGTAAATATTATCTTGGCGGATATACCACCCGTAGAAATCAAGTCAAAGAAGGTACTAAGATTAAGGAATTAAGAGACCTTGCTACCAATGCAGCTGATTTTATAGAAGATGATATTATTAATCGTCATGATGAAATTATTTCTAGTTTCATAGAATTCATGGGCTATAATGGATTACTTATCAATGAATAATATTTTATCATAGCTATTGAATAATTAAATCAATAGCTACTATTTTTATTTTTATTAATGGACTTTTACATTAACATCAATAATATTGCAAATCAAACTTGGCTCAACCCGTGCATATATATCGCAGGGTAAAGGAATTCAAGTTCTAAATAGGGAATCGTTAATGTTAATGTGAATATTACTTTTTTTATTATATTATTTATATAAAAAAGATAATAAAATATTAATCATGACATTGCAGAAAAAATTACAGATAAATATTGTCATGAGTAACTACAACCAAAGAAGTGGTATCTATTCATCCAGCTATGATTATATCTTATTAGATTCTTTAGCCAGTAGTTCTTACTCCAATTTATTCAGAAGTGATTTGAAAAACCTAAAGATCAAAACAAAAAACAATACAGAATGTCAAGTATTATACATCCCATCTTATGGATCTCAACCGGCAGCTATTCTAGTTAGAGTTCCTGTCAGTCAGATTTCACAAACAACAAAGCTATTGGTTGATGTTCATGATACTTCAACAGCCTTCAGCAGCACTTTAACAACTGGTAATGATGTGTTAATGTTTGATGCAAACTCTGATACCTACTCACAATTTTTCATGAACTACTCAGGTTTAAGTATCAACAATGACTCAACAGATGGCGGTCAATTTCTTAGAGCAAGATTTGTTCCTAACCTTGACGGAACTTCTCCAACCGATTTAATTACAACATTTGCTTCAGGTCAATCTTTAAGTAACAATCGTGTTACTGTAGCCAGATTTAAACGTATTGGAGGTAATGTTGATGTTAATGATAATGCAACATATCATGGTTCAACTTTTGGAAATGTCATGATGCAAGTTGATGGCAGTCTCACAACATATGGAATAGATACGAAAGGTACAACATGCTACTGGGCTGATGAGGAAAAGGACTATTGCATGTTTAATGGTGCTGAAACTTTAGTAATGGCCAGTTCCTTTGATGCTTATGCTTCAGGCAGTGATGAAGAAGGAAATTATAAACAATACCATCGTCATGGCCGTGTAGGGACTGGAACTTCAAATAGTTCAGATTACCTGGAAGGATTCAGTAGAAACAATCCCGGCAAGATTTATGAAACCAGCTATGCGGAAATTCAAATCTCCCCAACATTTTACGCTACAACTGACTTTGAAGATTTCAATTATGTTGATCTAAAATGGTTACTCATATTCCCATCACCATTGTTTGCAGCTAATGGAATTCCAACAGTAACAGTAACAGAAAGAACTAAAACAGGAATTCGTTTATATAAAGGAAGCCACGAATACACTAAGGCCTACAGAGGCTCAACATTAATGTGGGACGCTAATGATGATGACATGGAAGATACTGGACTTCACATTCCAGATAAAATAATTAACAAGAATTGGGATTGGGTGTTTTAAAATGATAATCGATTATGATGTAAATTCAACAATAGGACATGGACGTGGATATCCGACAGGACTGGAACATTCAGAAAAAATGGATGTAATAGCTTGTTTACTCGATGAGGGAGATAGAAGTTATGTTAATGAAGAGCATACTGCTTGGATTTGCTCCAATCAATGTGCAGTCGGTGAAATGGTAACGTTGGATGAATCATCCACAATGGAGCATACAATAGTTAGAAAAGCCAAAGCAGGCGAACTTGCTTTTGGATATCTGTTAGGTAAAGTGCAGGTCAAGACTTCAGGATTAACTTTAGTGGCTGTGGCCGTATTGGGTGATGTTTTCAGATTGAAACTCAAAAGACCAGCACCTGCAGATATATTGCCGAATACAAGAATATACATTGACAGTGACGGTGAATGTAATCCAGTTCAAGGCCATGATTTAAGATTGCTTTCAATCGTTAATCTAACGGAAAACGAAGATACGCAGTACATTAGAGTCTATAGGCAAATGTCAGAAATCGAAATGTATCCTGAATCTCAGAACTGTATTGATCTTGGGGACTGCTCATTTGAACAGGATGAAATAACTCATGTAGTCAATATGATCGTACCAACAGAGTCCAATATCATGGCACAGGCCAATTATGTTAAAGATGCAGACGGAGTAACATATTGTGAGCTTCCCGATGTAGCTATTGTCAATGATGTCAGATTCGTTTGGGAAGATAACAAATTGTATATGGAATGGGATGGCTGTGATGATGGCAAAGATATATACCTTATATAAAATAGATAATAAAATATATAATAAATTACATAATAAAATATATAATATTAAAGTGAGGTTATGACATGACAATAAGGAAACTTGTGGGAACTTTGGAAAATAAAGGGCCATACATTGACCAGGCAACGGGCCATTGGTTTTACTGGAATGGAACTAGATATGTCGATAGTGGTTATCCTTATGCTGTTAAACCGATAATATCATTTAAAATCGAAGATGGAATTTTATACTACTCAATAACTTGGGAGGCACAATGAAATACATAAAATACTTTGAAACGTT
>NZ_JBGUPC010000044.1:0-22680 GCF_045130115.1 Methanobrevibacter sp. | reverse complement strand
GCAGCTTTCAAGCATGCTTCAGGTCGGTTTAAGTTTCGAAAATGCAATGGAGGACATGTCACAGTATGGCGAAGGCCCCCTGTACGATGAGATGAGAAGGACAATCATTGAAATTCGAATGGGGCGCAATTTCGATGACGCTTGGCGTGCAATGAGCATACGCCTGAAGTCAAAGGAACTGGAAAGGGTTTTTGGAATAATTCTTGACGGAAGGAAATCAGGATCAAGCATTTCAAAAGTCTTGTCTGATGTTTCGGATGATTTAAGAGATCTGATGGCACTTAAAAGGGAGAGAAAGTCTGCAGTGATGATGTCTGTGATGTTTCTTTTAATTTCAGCGGTCATTGCAACGCCCTTTGCAATCGGAATGGTGAGTGTGTATTCCAGCTTCATGCAAGGTTATGGAATGGAGTCGGAAATCATTCTGACCGCACCAATCGCCGGAGAATTATATATGATCATACATTCCGTTCTCGTGGCATTCATCATCAGCATAATCATGTATGGTGACGTTAAAAAGGGAATCAAGTTCACATTGCCTCTGGCATGTTCATCGTTTGGGATATTCTATTTCATCTCCACATTCGGCGGAAGTCTGCTTATGGGGGGATTATGATGGACGATAAGGGTCAGGCTTCAGCAGAGTTTATCCTGCTATTTGGTGGGATAATGGTAGTGGTTTTGCTTGCAATTCACATGTATAACAGTTACATGAAGGATTTGTCAGGTGAAATCGCATCAAAGGAAGTCAGAGAGTTCAATGGTGAGCTAAATGCATTGGGGAAATATTTTAAATGAGTGTTATTTCCTGATTTTCGGAATTATCCAAACCCCAAGAATCGAAATCAAACATGATAACATTATCACTGGAGGATATGCGAAATAACCAATTGCAATTCCAATCAAAACCAAAATGATTGTGGAGTAGAATGGATATGGGTCATTTAAAGCAACTTGAAGCGCAACATTTCCAGGATCTGCATCTTTAAGGAATTTACAGATTATCAATGAGAATATTGCCGTTATGATAAAACTCAAACCATATAGGAATTGCGGGAAGAATACATAGAAGTTTTCGGCGGCAAATGTTGTCAGATAAGGCAGCAGCGAAAACACAAACAATGTCAGGCCCATTGTCCAGATGATTTTAGGGTCAACTTTATTGACGATGCTGAATATGTTGTTGTTGAAGTTCCAGAAATTAAAGCATATCATGAAACTGATTGCATATATTATGAATTCATATTTGATGTCTAGGAGGGCCTGCCAGGTGCCGTTGCTTGCAAGTGGAATTTCCAAAACAATAATTGTGATGATAATGGCTAAGATAGCATCAATCAATGCTTCAAATCGTTCAGTTTCCATCATGACCCCTCCTGATTAATCTTCCAATCAAAACCCATAGGACAATTGATATCAAACAGGCATAGTATATTCCTTTCGTGTATCCGCTGTATGTCAATATAAATCCTATGATGATTAGAATTAATGGCAAATTCATGTAATACGAATCGTGATTGATTTCCCGCAGGTTTGTATTATATGGATTGCTCCTGTAGACGGCTTTTGTGGCCAGAGTGTTTAAGATGTGGGTTACAATAAAGATGACTCCAAACATTGTCTCGGCCGCTATTGAATTGGGGTTATTCGCAAGCCATATTGTAAAATATGGAATAAGTGATATCACGAATGTCATCATTCCATAAATCCAAAGGGTGGTGTTGTCTATGGTTTCGACAAGCCTGAACAGGTTATGGTTGGCATACCATAAATTGTATAGAATCAGAAAGCTTATCAGATATGCAATATACATTGTATGCAAGTCTAAAACAGCATTTAAGGTAGGGCTTGCAGGTTGTGGGATTTTTAAAACGAGCACAGTTATTACGATTGCAATGATTGCATCGAAAAATGTTTCAAAACGATTCGTTTCCATAGTCAATATTTATAATTTCATAATATAAAATATTATTTAAGGTGATAAGATGGACATGTTGATTGGTGGAAAGCATATCTCAAGTGATGATTTGATTGATGTAAAAAACCCTTATGATGGTGAAGTGATTGATACAGTTCCAATTGCTCACAGGCAAACTGCACAATTGGCAATAGATGCTGCAAATGATGCTAAGGACTCTTTAGTTGAAATGTCAGCATTCAAAGTTTCAAATAAACTGTTCAATGCAGTTCGCAAACTCGAAGAGAGGCGCGAGGAATTCGCACAGCTCTTATGTTTGGAGGTTGGAAAGCCTATAAACGAGGCGCTGGTTGAAGTTGACCGCTCAATTGAGACATTGAGGCTGTCTGCCGAAGAGGCAAAAAGAATTTATGGTGAAAGTGTACCTCTGGATGCAGGGCTTAACGGCAAGGGATTCTTTGCATTCACCCAAAGGTTGCCATTGGGGGTTGTTGCAGCAATAACACCATTCAACTATCCTCTGAATCTGACAATCCATAAGATAGCGCCGGCAATAGCATGCAAAAACACCGTTATTGTAAAGCCGCCTACAGAGGCTCCATTGGCAGTAATGAAATTCTGCGAACTGCTTGATGAGGAGTTCCCGGAGGGTGTAGTTAATGTTGTTACAGGTTACGGCTCTGAAATTGGAGATTATCTGGTATGTTCTCCTGAAGTGGACAAGATATCATTTACAGGAAGCGTAACAACAGGGATGATGATTTCACAGAAGGCAGGAATGAAAAAGGTGACTCTTGAGCTGGGTGGAAACGATCCCGTTATTATTCTTAAGGATGCAGATTTGGATAATGCAGTTAAGGGCATAATTAATGGAGCATTTCTTAATGCAGGACAGGTCTGCATGGGTGTCAAACGCGTGATTGTTGAAGATAGCGTTGCCGATGAATTCTGCGATAAACTTGTTGTGGCAACAGAAAAATTGCAAATGGGAAATCCTCTGGAAAGCACAACCACCTTGGGAACCTTGATTTCTGAAAAAGCGGCGATACAAGTGGAAGAGACTGTGAACAATGCGGTTGAGAATGGCGCTATAATATTGACCGGAGGCAAACGTGACGGAGCATTCTATTCTGCAACAGTGATCGATAATGTCACTCAGGATATGGATCTTGTTGTTCGTGAAACATTCGGGCCAGTGGCACCTATAATTCGTGTTAAAAATCTTGATGATGCGATTGAGGTTGCAAATGCAACTGAATACGGATTGCAAGCAGGAGTATTCACCGAAAGCTACTCATCTGCAATGAGATGTGCCAAAGAAATAGATGCCGGAACAGTATTTGTCAACAAGCAGTCAACATTCAGAACAGACAACATGCCCTTCGGCGGATTTAAGAATAGTGGTGTTGGTAAGGAAGGAATAAAATACTCTGTTGATGAAATGACAAAAACAAAATTAATAGGATTAAATTTAAGGTAAAATAGCTATATTCAGCTATTTTAAATAATTTTCAACAAGGTTACGGGTCTCATTGAGTGATTCCATAGGTATGCCTTTCGGCATCGCTCCAAGCTCCCCGTCAACATCCTTCAGGATACTTCCGTTCATCCCTAAAAACATGCCTTCACTGACGATATCGCTGAATGATTGTGGAGGCAATAATGAAACGCCCACTTTATTGTCGTCTTTGACGTTCATGTCATTGGTTACAACGGTTATGGCGCGTTTTCCAAGGTTGACATTACAAAGCATAAGTTTGTCATTTTGGGGATGTCCGGTAACGCTCATTACCTCTCCGACTTTGATGTCCACTCCCATTATAGGGTCGTTTATCGGACCTAATGCCAGACGATCTTTTAAACCGATGATTGAATCAAGGAAAAACCTGACTTTTGCAATGTTTTCCTGGGTCTTTTGCCTATCCTCTTTTGGAGCGTTGCTTAAGAATTTTTTATTCCAGTCATCTCCGCCTAAACATTCGATGATGCCCAAGGCCTTTTCGGATAATGCAGCAACATCTGGAGAATTCACAAGTTCATCTCCTTCAAGGTAAGAATAGGTCAATGACTGAAAGTCGCTGTTCATCTGCTTTCCTAATTCAATAGCCTGTTTTTTATTCCAACTTCCGCGAAATGAAGCTGTCGGAATAAGATTCAAATAATTTTCTCTTGCTTTGCTTGCCACTAAAATTCTATAATCTTTTGTTGTATCCCACATTTAAAGTCCTCTTTTAAGTCTGATTTATATTTTAATTTTATAATTTAATAAATTTTTTGTAAAAAAGAATTTTCAAACTTTAAAAAACAAAAAGTATTTATATTAACAATTAAATAAAAATATACATATTTATTTATATTAATTAGATTTACTTGGGTGTAAAACATGGTAGAAGTTTCAAAATTACGTAGTTTAGATATTTATACCAACACAGGACACTATGTTGGTCGTGTAGAAGATGTTGTTCTTAATATTAGGTTAGGAACTATTTCAAAATTACAAGTCAGAGCAATTGAACAACAACCAAAACCAGCAGGATTCATGAATTCATTTTTAGGAACCATTCGTGGGGAAATGCCTGAAGACAACAACATGAGATCCTTCCAGAATGATTTATTGACTGTTGACTTTGATAAAGTTCAAGCTATTGGGGACATTATGTTAATCAATCCTAGAGACATTAAAAAAGTGGCTCCTGAACCACAAATCCCTGAAGCTACTGTTCCAAAACCTGAAAACCCACAACCACAAGGCGAAACTCAAAGTCAATTTGAAACTGAAAGATTATAAGTAATCTTTCTCCAATTCTTTTTTTATAACTTTTTTTCAAGCGTGATACTATGAAAGTAGGTATTATAGGCTGTGGAGCTATTGCAAACATCATAACAACCAGCATTGTTTCTGAAAAGAACGGCATTGACATTGCATACTTCTATGATAAGGATATCGAAAGGGCTGAAAATCTGGCAAGCCTTGGAGGCGGTGTGGCAGTACTCACCTTTGAAGACATGCTGGATGATGTTGATTTGATATTGGAATGCGCTTCACCGGATTCAGTTAAATATTTTGCACCGATTATCTTGGAAAACGGCATTGATATGATTATCATGAGCATTGGCGCATTTATGGATAAGGATTTCTACAGTCAGGTCTTAAGGATAGCTGAGGATAATGATGCCAAAATCCATCTGCCTTCCGGAGCCGTTGTAGGTCTGGATGGAATCAAGGCAGTTGCCAAATTCGGTCTTAAGGAAGTGAACCTCGTTACAAGGAAATCTCCTAAATCTCTCGGAAAGGATATCGACACTGAAGAGGTTTTGTTTGAAGGAAAAGCTTCCGAAGCTGTTAAAAAATTCCCATTGAACATCAATGTTGCTGCAACCATCAGTATGGCGTGCAATATGGATATTGACGTCAAGATTATTGTTGATCCGGATGTTGATAGGAATGTCCATGAAATCACAGCAAGGGGAGACTTCGGCGAATTCAAGACAATAACAATGAACTATCCTTGTGCCGCCAATCCGAAAACCAGCATGCTGGCTGCGCTTTCAGCAATCAGATTACTTAAAAGCTTCAATGAAACCATTAGCGTGGGCATGTAAATGAAAGAATTTGAAGTTTATTCGTCCCTGAAGGTTCCGAAAAACTCAAGGGTCATCGTTCGCCTTGACGGCAGGGCATTCCATAAGCTGGCCAAGGATTTGGATCTTGTCAAGCCATATGACGAAAAGTTCTATCAGGTGATGGCCAGAGTTTGTGAGGGCCTGTTCAAGGAGTTCTCTCCAAGTTTCGTTTATACCTTTTCAGATGAAATAAGCTTGCTTTTTGACAATCTTCCCTTTGATGGAAGAATTGAAAAGATTGATTCTGTACTGGCAGGTTTCACCTCCAGTTCCTTTGTGATGAATTATGATGTTGATTTCAAAAAGCCTCCCGCTTTCGATTCAAGGATAATTCCAGTCAATGACGGAGATATACCCGATTATTTCAAATGGAGGCAGGACGAATCATGGATGAATTGCGTCAATTCCCATGGCATTTCATACCTCAAAACAAAGTATTCAAATAATGAAGCCAACGATAAAATAAACGGCATGAAGTTGAATGAAATACATGAATTATTGTTCCAGAATGGCATTAACTTAAACGATATTGAAACTTACAAAAAACGAGGAATAGGAATATATAGGAAAAATAAAAAAGTAGTTGGTTTTAACAAAAAGGAGAATAAAAACCAGACCTCATACAGAAGCTATGTCTTCACCGACTGGGAGCTTCCGATTTTCAATGAGGATTTCTTTAAAGGTATTGGTGTGTTAAAATGAGTTTCATTTCAAAGATACTTGGAAATAAGGATGAGGAATTCACAGAGGTCCGCGTTGACCGTGAAGTTCTCGAATCCGTAATTTATTACTCAAAGAAATCCTATCCTAATGAGTTCTTGGCATTCTTTGACGGCGAAATAAAGGATAAGATTCTCTACATTACCGGTTTGATATTCCTTCCGGGTGAACGGTCAGAAAACAGTGCCATAATCCATACTGAATTGATTCCTATGAATACAAAGTATATGGGATCAGTCCACTCACACCCAGGGCCAAGTGCCAGACCTTCAGATGCCGATTTAAGGACATTTTCAAGAAACGGATACTTCCACATGATTGTATGCCTTCCATATTCATTGGAAACCTTCAAATCCTATGACAGATATGGCCAGCCAATGGATTATACATTAGGCGATTATACAGATTTCAGTGAAAACAATCCTGACGACTTTTTTGATGAAAGTGATGTTGTAACCGACAGCGATGAGTTTAAGCCGGGATTTTTTGATGAGGAGGATGACGAATTTTTCAAAACTCTTGACGAAGAGCGAAAAAACTATTATGATGATTTTGAAAAGAGAAATCAGTTTGAAAGGCAGCCTCAAGTAGAAATAATCTCCAATACTCAAATGCCTCAGCAGGTAATCAGAATCGAGTTAAATCCGGATGGCAGTGTCAGAAAAATAAGTAAAAATAAAAAATAAAAAACAATTATGGTGAAAATTGTTTTTTATAATTCTAATCCGATAGCTTCATAAACATTGTCTAAAGCTTGGATTTCTTTAATTACGTCTTTTGGAATCTCTTTATCTAAAGTTAGAACCATGATTGCTCTTCCGCCTTTTTCATCTCTTCCGACTTGCATGATTCCAATGTTAACATTATGTTCGCCTAATTTTGTGCCTATTTTACCGATGCTTCCAGGAACATCTTCATATTTTGCAATGAACATGTGTCCTTCAGGAATAACATCTACCCAGTAGCCATTGACTTTTAGGATTCTTGCATCGTGTAAGTGAGTACCTTCTGCTGAGAAAGTGTCGGTTTCACTTTTAGCGATGACCTTAATTAATGATTCGTATCCTTTAGCATTGTCTTTTCTTCCTTCGGTAATACTTATGCCTCTTTCTTTAGCGACAAGAGAAGCGTTTACAGTATTTACCGGTGAGCTTAAGAATGGGTTTACGGCACCTTGGATGACGGTTCTTGATAAAATTTCAAGATTGTCAATTTCAGCTAATTCTCCGCTGTAGATGATTTCAATTTCTTTGATTTTACCGTTTACAGCCTGTGAGATGAAACTACCTAATTTTTCACATAATTCCATGTATGGAGCTAACTCCTGGTAGGTTGTCTTGTCAATACGTGGCATGTTCAATACGTTTTTAGGGTTGTTTCCTTTAACTAATTCAATGATTTCATCAGCTACAATTATTGCAGCATCCCTTTGTGCCTCTTTGGTTGAAGCGGCAATGTGAGGGGTTAAAACAATATTGTCCAATTCGAATAATTTTGAATCTTCAGCAGGTGGTTCATCTTCATATACGTCTAATGCGGCACCACCTATTTTGTTGTTTGCTAATGCATCGTATAATGCTTCTTCATCAATGATTCCACCACGAGCACAGTTAACGATGTAAGCGCTATCCTTCATGGTTTCAAACTGTTCGGTTGAAATGGAATGTTCGGTTTCAGGTGTCAATGGAACATGGATTGTAATGAAATCTGCATTTTTAAGCACGGTATCCAAATCAGTTAGTTCAACGCCCATCTGTTTTGCAACTTCTTCAGGCAAGTATGGATCGTATGCCATTGCATCCATTCCGAATGCTTTGCATCTGTTTACTACTTGTGAACCGATTCTTCCCATACCTATTACACCGAGAGTTTTGTTTCTGAGTTCAACTCCCATGAATTTTTTCTTTTCCCATTTGCCTTCCTTGACGGATTTGTCAGCAATAGATATTTTACGGGCCATGCTTAAGATTAAACCCATAGTGTGTTCCGCTACGGTAACGGAAGTTGATTCAGGTGAGTTTACAACCATGATACCTTTTTCAGTTGCGGCATCAAGGTCGATGTTGTCCACTCCAACACCTGCTCTTGCAATGATTTGCAGATTGTCAGCTTTTTTAATAATGTCTGCAGTTAATTTTGTTCGACTTCTTACAATAATTCCATTATATTCATGGATGGTATTAGCTAATTCTTCAGGAGTAATTTCAGTGTCTACAACAACGTCAGCTACTTCCTTTAAATTTTCTATACCTTTTTCGTTAATAGCATCAGCAATAAGTACTTTCATTTTTTCACCATAATTAACAATATTTAATCATAAATATTACTTAAATTTATATTTTTTATTATATTTAAAATATATTATATAAGCAATATTTTTTGAAAATATTTGATAAATCTGATTAAATCAACTATATTTTTCTTTCTCGCTTTCATCAATGAAAAATAATTTATATTGCAATTACCTAACTAATATTGATGATATTATGGTAAGTGTAGAAGAATTTCCAATTTCAACAGCAAATGACATTCCAGGATTTAAAACTGTAGAAACAAAAGGTTTCATATACGGTTTAACCGTTAGAAGCAGAGGTGCCGGTGGTCAAATCGGTGCTGGAATCAAATCTATTTTTGGTGGTGAAATCAAACAGTATGTTACAATGATGGAAGAGTCCCGGGAAGAAGCATTGCACAGGGCAATTGCCCATGCAAAAGAACTGGGTGCAAACGGTATTGTAGCAATCAGATTTGACTCAAATGAGATATCCGATGTAATGCAGGAAATCTTGGTATACGGAACTGCCGTTGTAGTCGAAAAGGAATAATGATATTATGTTTTTTGAGGATTTGGAATATAATGGAAAAATAATTCCGCAGACTATTCTGGGCTATGGTCCGTTCATGGCCGAACTTTACTATGGCCACAGATCAAGACTTTACTTGGATGATTTATATAACAATCCTCAAAATGCTGCTGAAGTGATTATGGAATCATACAATCAGGGTGTAAGGGCAATCAACCTTGTCAATGATTCCAATTTACTTGAAGCATATGACATTGCGTTTTCTGAAGGCTGTGAGATGAAAGTTATCGCAACAATTGGAAAAAGTGATGTTGATTATTTGAATCCTAATTATGAAGTTGCAAAAGAAGTCGATTGGGATGAGGATATTGAACTGTTCAGCCAATATGATTGTCCTCTGATGCTTGTTGACGAATTCATAACAGACGGATATGACTGGAGGCTGACTTCAAAGATTCTGAATAGAATTAATGATTCAGGAGCTCTTTCAGGCCTTGTTACTGCATTTCCATCAAGAACATCAGATTTGCTCGCAGATAATTTGGACATGGATCTGTTTGATTTTTACATGATTCCATACAACAGCTTGTCATATATGATGGATATAAGTGCATTCAATGCTTCCCAAAGACAGGAATTCATTGAAAAGATTAAAAACCTGAATAAAAAAATCATTGCCACAAGAATACTTGCGGCAGGTGTGTTAAAACCAAAAGAAGCATTTACTTTTTATAAAAATGTCGATTTCGTAGATGCAATATGCATGGGTGTCGCTAAGGTTGAAGAAGCTCGTGAAGACTTTGAATTATTGAAGGAATATTAAAGTTTGACAACTTCATATTCTTCAAATGGAATGTATCCGTCTTCTTCCAGTGACTGGTTCAAATCGGCCAATCCGTTGATTAAATCTTTTATATTTTTGTTTGATGGCTTTTTGCCTGTAATCTGCAGGTATTGTCTAGGGGATATTTCGCAGAATTCGCATTCGAAATTGCAGCATCTGTCCTTCTCTTCACAGCCGTATCCCTCTTGTTCCTCATCGGTTCCTATTACGATGTCATCTAAAATCCTTGAAACCCTTTCATCTGATGCAAACATAGCTATTTTTTGGGTTTTTCCACAGATTCCGATTGCTGTTTGACCTTTAAAATTACAGACCCATTTTATCGGATAATTTTCCATATCAGTTATATTTAAGTTTTCCATGTTATTGCCTCTAGTTCTCTTTTCTCTCTTTAATCATTTTAAGTAATTCCTTGGAATTTTCAAATTCCTTCAACTCCCAAGATTTAATGACCGGAACGGTGCCGATTGACTCTTTAATTTTGTCATTGTTTATAATGAAAACAGGTTCTGAGGTTGTAACCATCGATAAATCTTTGAGAGGTATGGCCATTCTTTTCAGAGTCTTTTCACTTCTGTTCTTCTCAACATTTGCCATTAAAGGTGAATGTTTGTTTGAGCTTTTCATTTTAGCCACTGCATCAAATGGACTTTTGTTTGTGGATATCACGCCATATCCTAATTTTGATAAGTCATTAACGTCATCGGTAAATTTGATTTCATCCTTTTTTTGAGGCTGCAGCAAATCAATGTCCAAGGTTACCTTGGTGTTGAGGATTTCTTCAAGTATCATTGCCGTTTCGGTATTCGCCCTCACTATTCCGTTTTCATATTTATACATTGTAGCACGGGATACATGCGCAAGGCTTGCCAAATCTTTTAAAGACATGGAATACTCTTCACGGTATTGCTTGATGACATTGCCGTCAATCTTAACGAAATATCCTCCACGGTCGGCTAAGATTTCAGGGGATTCTCCATATACTATCATGCTTTTTAATGTTTCAAAGCTGATTGTGGGAATTTCATATCTTTCATAAACCACACCATCCTCTAAAAGGCCATTTCTGGATTTCTCACCGATTATAATTGGGGATGCAAGAAATATGTTTGCCAATTGTTTCATTTCGTGGGCATTCTGTTCATTGATGCTGTCTATGTTTTGAAACGTTTTTAAAAGTAATATCTGCAGGTTTTTTCTTGCTACAATATCAAAAGAACCTTGATCATATATGTCTGAGGTTTTGAAACCCTGTGAGGTTAACAGTTTTTCAATATTGTGTAACAGTTGGCTTCTAGTTAACATAGTCAAATCCTCTCTTAAACTATATATTAATTTAACATTAAATATATTTTAGTAGGTGATTTTGATTAAGTACTTATATATTGGAGTTGATGATACAGACTCCCCCGACGGAATGTGCACAACATATCTTGCAAGTCAAATTGTCAATGAATTCAATGAGAATGGAATCGAATTGGTGGATTATCCTAGATTGATAAGGCTAAATCCTTTTGCTCGCCATAAGACACGGGGAAATGGTGGTGTGGCTTTAAAAATCTTAAATGATTCCAAAGCCAATCTGGCGAAGGAAATAGTTCTTGATAAAGTTGAAAAACTCTCAATGTTCGATTGTGACAATACCAATCCTGGCGTAATCTTTTATGATGGGGAAATCACTCCGGAAATGGAGGATTATGCATTCAGGGCAATTTATGAATTCATTACAATTGAAAATGCTGAAGAGTTCGGTCGTTCTGTGGGTTGTGAAATCCATAAATTCAAAAAAGGAAGGGGAATTATCGGATCCATTGCAGCAATTAGCTTGCCTTTAAGTGATTTTACCTATGAACTGCTTGCATACAGATCTTCAGATAATTATGGGACTAAAAGGAAAATTGATTATGAATCTGTTTATGAAATGGATAAGGAGACTTTTCCGGATACCTTTGAAAACATCGACTATTCAGAAGATTACATTGCAATCGAACCTAAAACGCCATGCCCTGTTTTATATGGTATCAGGTCAAACACCGTTGAAGCATTGAAAAAAGCGAAAGATATCGTTAAAGTTGACGAACCGGTTGTCGATTGGTGCATCTTTAAGACAAACCAGCATACGGATATGCATATTCAGGAAGTTCCAAATATTGCCTCAATGAAGCAATTCGGATGTTATTGTGTCGAGGGGGAAGTCAAAAACAAGCCCACAATCATTGACGGGGGGCACATGTTTTTCTACATTATGGACGATTCCGGTGAGATAGAATGCGGCGCCTATGAGCCAACAAAGAATTTTAGAAAGATAGTTTCCCATTTGCGTCCTGGAGATAAAATTCGGGTTTACGGGGGTATCGGTGAGCAAAATACATTTAATGTTGAAAAGTTTCAGGTTATCCAGTTAAATGATGTTGAGTACAAGAACCCAGTTTGCGAGTGCGGCAAACGAATGACTTCCGCCGGTAAAAACAAAGGTTTCAAATGCAAAAAATGTGGAAGAAAAATTGAATCTTCAAAAAAAGTTCCTATTAAAATTCAACGTTTTTTAAAAAATGCTCAGTTTTATGAAACACCAGTTTCTGCAAGGAGACATTTGTCAAAACCGCTTTGCCGTATGAATTTAAAATAATAAGATGTTTTCCTTTGTTTATTTTATTTTTAATCATTTTATTGCAATTATTTTTAATTCACTTTTTGTGAAATAATATATAATTTATCACGATTTTTATTCGTATTAGTAGAACTTTTGAGAACTAAATCCTACTAATTTATATACTAGTTTTTTAGAAGTATAAAATAATTAGCATTTTTTTTATGCTGGGTGGGAGAGGGTACCATGTCAGATGAAAATAAAGACACGACAAACGTTCAACACATATATCGTAATAAAACTGATAAACGTATTTTAAAGAAAAATCCCTGGAGGGATTATCGTTTACATTTCACAATACTTGTTTTGGCAGTTATTGCCATGTTTATCGGGCCTATTGATATTGTAATTACTAAAGATGTGACTGTTTCTATTATGCCCTTATTGTATTCCATGATTTTGGGATTGGTATTTTATCTTGCGAAACCTATAACTTGGATTGAAAGAAAGCAGTCTAGGGTTGCTGAAGGGGCAATGATGCTGTTTATAGGAATATTGATTGCAAAACTTGCGGTTTCAAGTGGTCAATCAATGGATTTGTTGTTTAAGATGGGTCCTGCATTGATGCTTCAGGAACTTGGGCACCTTGCGACAATTTTGATTGCGCTTCCGGTTGCATTGCTCTTGGGCTTTAAAAGAGAAGCTATCGGTATGACAAATTCAATTGGCCGTGAGCCTGAAGTTGCAGTGGTTATTGACAAGTATGGATTCAATTCACCTGAATCCCGAGGGATATTTGCTTTATTCATCGTGGGAACCATGATAGGAACTGTATTCATCAGCTTTTTTACAAGCATTTGTGTTTCCGTTTTGCCTTTGCATCCTTTTGCCTTTGCAATGGCAAGTGGAGTGGGCAGCGCAAGTATGAATGCTGCGGCATTAGGTCCGACTCTTGCGGCGTTTCCAGGATTGGAAACTCAGGTTGAAGCATTTGCCGGATTCAGTAACTTATTGTCATTTTCAGTCGGTATCTATATTGTAATATTTTTGGCATTGCCTTTAACCGAAAAGCTGTATTTCATTTTAGAGCCTAAACTTGGAAAAAAGGCTATTGTAAAAAGTGGGGATGATAATAATGCCTGAATTAATTGACGAATCCGAAAATGTTTCGGTACATGGTATTTTCAACTGGATATTCCTTTTGGCGATATTTTCCATAATCACCGCAATTGGTAATTATGTAGGTTATAAACATCCAATTCAGGAGTCTTTAGTTGGTATGGGTATTTTATCTTTAATTACTCTTTTGGGCGTTTGGATGGAAAGAAAGCTTCCATTAAACATTTCTTCCATTATTTATATTAGTGTGATGGGTATCGTTCTTGCATTTCCGACTATGCCTACATCCGAATTTGTTTCATATTATGTTTCAAAGGTCGAGGTTATGGCTATTGTGACAGTATTTTTGGCATATGTTGGTATTGGAATGGGTAAAAGCTGGAATGAATTTAAAGCCCTTGGATGGCGTGCAATTATCATTACAATTCTTGTTATTGCATCCACATATCTCGGTTCTGCAATTGTTGCTCATATTATTCTAATCCTGACTGGGGTTCCGGCGTAATTTTATTCTCATTTTGTGAAAATTATTAATATCTTTTATTCTTCTTTTGTGATTTTTTTAGATTAAATGTTATCAATTTAAATAATATGTTTTGAGAAAATATTAGTATAGTATTTTAAATTTGATAATTTGTTACATCATATTGGGGAGTTGTTAATATTCCGAATAAGGGCAATGATGGTCAGGTCGAACATATTTACCGGGAAAAAACCGATAAGCGTATTTTAAAGAGAAATCCCTGGAGAGATATAAGATTACATGGAACAGTGCTTGTTTTAGTTGTCATTGCAGAGTTAATAGGAACTATCAAAATCCCAATCACCAAAGATGTTGCAATCACCATAATGCCTTTAATATATACCATTATTTTAGGACTTGCCTTTTATCTGATAAAACCAATCAAATGGATTCACAGAAAGCAGGCACGTATTGCTGAAGGGGCAATGATGCTTTTCATAGGTGTTCTGATTGCAAAATTGGCTGTATCAAGTGGTCAGTCTATCGGTTTGATTTTTAAAATGGGTCCTGCCTTGATATTGCAGGAACTTGGACACTTGGCAACCATTTTAGTCCTTCCAATCGCATTGCTTTTAGGATTTAAAAAGGAATCAATCGGTATGACAAATTCAATAGGCAGGGAACCGAACGTTGCAGTTGTTGTAGATAAGTATGGATTCAACTCTCCTGAATCAAGAGGAGTATTTGCAATATTCATTATAGGTACTGTAATAGGTACAATATTCATAAGTTTCCTGGTAACATTTTCACTGTCCTTCCTTCCGCTCCATCCGTACGCGTTTGCTATGGCAAGTGGGGTGGGAAGTGCAAGTATGAACGCTGCGGCAATAGGTCCGACTCTTGCGGCATTTCCTGGAATGGAAACCCAAATTGAGGCTTTTGCCGGATTCAGTAATCTATTGTCATTCTGTGTTGGAATATACATCGTCATATTTGTGGCACTTCCACTGACTGAAAAAATGTATAACTGGCTTGAACCTAAAATTGGAAGGGAATCCCTAACACCTGAAAAGGAGGATGAATAAATTGCCTGATTTGATTGACGGATCTGAAAACGTATCTGTTCATGGTATCATGAATTGGATTATTCTGCTTATCATATTTTCAGTCATAACTGCCATCGGCAATTATCTGGGTTATCATAATCCTATAGAAGGTTCTCTTGTAGGTATGGCAATATTATCTCTAATTACTCTTGTAGGGGTATGGCTTGAAAGGTATTTGCCGTTTAACGTTTCTTCAATCTTATATATCAGTATAATAGGTATCATTTTGGCTTTCCCAGGCATGCCAACTTCCAAATTTGTCCTACATTATGTTTCCAAAGTGGAACTCCTGTCAATCGTAACAGTATTTTTAGCTTATGTGGGTATTGGAATGGGTAAAAGCTGGGATGAATTTAAGGCGTTAGGTTGGAGAGCCGTAGTAATAACTATACTGGTCATTGCAGCAACATACTATGGAGCAGCTATAGTGGCACACATCGTCCTTGTTTTAACTGGTGTTCCGGCAGCTTAATATTTACGATGTAAAAAAATTGCTCTGAATTATAACTGACCTATTTTAATACTACTTTTAACATATATTAGAATTGGTGTTTTATGTTTTTACAAAATATTTCTAAATTTATTTCAAACTATCGCTATGAACAGGCAACAATAGAATCTATCACCACTGTCAAAGCAGCCTTTTTGGACTTTTTTGGAGTTACATACAGAGGGATTGGTGAAGATGCGCCACAAATAGCCTGCAATACTGTTAAAGAAATATTTAATGGAAACTTAGATTCAAATTTAAAAGCATCTGTGATAGGCACTAACCTCAAAGCAGATGTATTGCATTCAGCATTTGTCAACGGAATTTCCGCTCATGTGCTGGAACTGGATGATGGCCACAGAAAAGCTCAAATCCACTTGGGTTCTGTAATTTTCCCAACGGCCCTTGCAATTTCTGAAGCATATGACCTGTCCGGAAAGGAATTCCTTGAGGGGGTCATCGTAGGCTATGAAGTGGGGATTCTTCTAGGTCAAATAGTCAATCCGGAGCACAGAAACAAAGGATTCCACACTACTGGAACAATAGGTGCATTTGTAGCAGGTGTTGTCGCTTCCAAGCTATTGAAGTTGGATGAAAAACAGATATTGAATGCTTTAGGTTTATGCGGAACACAAGCGGCAGGATTATTGGAATCAGACCATGGTGGATCTATGGGCAAATCATTGCATGTTGGAAAAGCGATTTATAATGGAATTTTATCAGCTTATCTTGCAAGAAATGGATTTACTGGTAGTGAAACAATATTTGAAGGGGATGAAGGATTTTTAAAAACCATGGTCGTTGATGATGATGAGTATAAACAGGATGATTTCTCATTTGAAAATGTTTTGAAGGATGTCGGTAAGGTAAGGGTCAGGGATATCTATTTCAAGAAATATCCATTCTGCAGACACCTGCATTCCTCAATCGACACAGCTTTAAAGCTTAAGGCAAGTATAGGTGAGGAATACGATCATATTCAGAATGTGGCAGTTAAGACATATTCCGTTGCGGCGGAACATAATAATTTCAATCCGAAAAACATTGAAGAGTTAAGGCAAAGCCTTCCTTATGCTGTTGCCATTTCATTGGTCGTCGGTGAAGTGTCTGTTGATGAGGTAAATCAATTGATTGAGTATGGACTTTTGGACAACTATTCAACAGTCGACAAGGTAAACAGCATCAAAAACCTTGTAAACCATATGATTGTTGTCAGCGATGACAAGCTAAATGAATTATATCCTGATAAAAGGCCATCAAATGTCATTATTAAATTGGATCAAAGCTTTAGAAATGGGGTATTTCAAAATATCACTTTCCTTCCAAAAGGGGATTTTGAAAATCCATTCCAGTTAAGGGAATTAATTGCCAAGTTTAAGGCGCTCAATCCTCAATATGACGTTAACAATTTAACTGTTATTGATTCACTTGAAGAATATACAATGAAATTTGTTGTTCGTAAATTAAATGGTAGATAATATGGAAAATACAAAAAAATTCCTAAATAAATTGGGTATTGAAGAAGTTTCAAATGATTATATATCACCTAAAAGATTCAGTGACGGCGGACAATATCGCTTTGAAGTTCCGGGAATCCAATCTCCAAAAACAATGGCTGCGCTTCTTGAGGAAGCCGGCAAAAATGACATCTTCATTCATAGGGTAACTCAGACCAAGGGAATAATGATGTTGACTGATGAGGAGATTGCAGAAATGGTCGATTTGGCAAAGGATTATGGGTGTGAACTGTTTTTATCTGTAGGTCCAAGAGCCACATATGACACTTCAGCAACCGTCCACACAAAAGAAGGAAGCAGAATCGGTTACAGACTAAGGGGTTATGATAATCTTGTTTATGCCATTGAAGATGTAAAAAGGGCATGTAGACTGGGAGTTAGGGGAATTTTGCTATATGATGAAGGACTCCTTTGGGTTTTAAACAAGATGCGTGAAGATGCAGAAATCCCATCAAATGTTCACTTTAAGTTGTCCGCTCATGCAGGTCATTCAAATCCGGCATCAGCAAAATTACTTGAACAGCAAGGACTGGATTCACTCAATCCGGTAAGGGATTTGCAGATTCCAATGCTTGCGGCCATTAGGAATGCAACAGACATCGTATTGGATCTCCACACCGAAAATCCGAAATCCACCGGAGGATTCATAAGGCATTATGAAGTTCCGAAATTCATTCAGGTAGCCTCTCCGGTCTATTTGAAAACAGGAGGATCTGTTGCGGCCAATCATAACTGGGACACTACCGTTTCAGAGGCCATTGCCAGAATAAAACAGGTGAAGCTGGTCAAGCGAATGATTGATGAGTATTGCCCGGATGCAATTGTTTCACCTGACAAATCCGCTGACTTGGCGGTTCCTGAGTGATTTTATGGACATCTTAAACGATATTTCAAAAGCTATTATAGATGCTTCAACCACACTTTCTGATGATAAATATGATGCTTTAAGACGGGCCATTGATGCAGAAGACAATGAAAATGCTCGATGGGCTTTAAGACAGATTTTAGAAAACTATCAGGTTGCCCAAAAGACAAAGTTTCCATTATGTGATGATACTGGAATTCCTCATGTGATAATTGAAGTTGGTGAGGATAGACAAATAACCGGTGAATTATTGAATCAGATTCATGAAGGAATCTCTTTAGGATTAAATAGTCTTCCTGCAAGACCTATGGCTGTTAAAGGCGATGAAGTTCAAAGAATTGAGCAAAGTGAAGGTTTATTTGATGAACCGGGAAAACTTTCTCCTGCACCGGTGTTGATTGATAGTGCAAATGACAGGTCGACATATGGAAGGGATATTGATCCGGATACACTAAACATCCACTTTTTACTTGAGGGAGGAGGTCCTGAAATAAGATCGAAAACATTCAGGGTTTATCATCAGCGTTCCTTTGAAAATGTGATAGATACTGCATGCGAATGGCTTGAATCGTCACTGAAAATGCTGGGATGCACTCCTTCGATTCCATCCATTGGGATTGGAAGAACACACTTTGAAGCAACATCTCTTCTGCTCAAATCGATTGCATACGGAAATTTGGACAGTCAGAATCAGCATGAAAGGGATATTACTTGTAGGCTAAATCAAAGTGGCATAGGGCCATTGGGATTGGGTGGCAGGACTACTGTTTTAGGATGCTATCTGAATATAGGTAATCAGAGGGCAAGCGGTGTCAGAATAGTTTCAGTAAGACCGTCCTGTTTTGTAGAACCGAGAGTAGCAACACTTAAATTATGATAGTTTATATATTTAATTAACAATTAAAAAGGTTTTAAAAATGCAAGATAATAATTTTAAAGTCAATCCAAAGTCTTTAAAAACTGCGGTTACTCGAGTTGAAAAGGATAAAATCGTGACTCGGGGATATAACCAAAAAGATTTGATTGAGAAAATAAGATATTCTGACATGGTATTTTTACTTTTAAAAGGAAGATTGCCTTCCATAAAGGAAAGCAGAATATTCAATCATGTTTTAGTTTCATTTTGTGATCATGGGGTCACTCCACCAAGTACCCAAACCGCAAGATTAATCACTTCTTCAGGCTCACCGATTAATTCTGCAATATCAGGAGCATTCCTGTCATTTGGAAACAAGCATGCAGGAGCTATCCAAAAGGCAATGGAATTGTATCAGTCAAAAATCAATTCGGTCCATTTGATTGATGATTCAAGCATTGACAATAAGCAGATTGCAGGTTTGGCCATTGAAATATACAAGGAGTATGTGGTTAAGGGCAAAAAGATACCTGGTTTTGGCCACAGATACCATGATGTTGACCCAAGAGCCGATAAGCTGATGGAAATTGCAGTTAACAGAGGATATATAGGTCCTCATATCAAGTTGGCTTTGGCCCTTCAGGACTTGGTTCATGATAAAAAGCATATCAAACTTAATGTTGACGGTGCAAATGCAGCAATACTGTCTGATTTGGGCTTTGACCCTCAGTTGGGTTTAGGCATTTTCATGATAGGAAGACTCCCTGGACTAATTGCACATGCTTATGAGGAACAGATGGATGAAGAGGAATTCAGAAGATTCTGTGACCTTGATGATGTAGAATATAGAGGATGATAATATGGAATTTATTGACGTAATAACTGAAAGATACAGCGTAAGAGGATACCTTGACAAGGAAGTGGAAAAAGAAAAGCTAGAATATGTCTTAAAAGCAGCAACACTCGCTCCGACTGGTGTCAATTATCAGCCATTTAAGGTATTTGTCATTGACACTAAAAAGCATAAGGATGAATTGTCAGAAATTTATGGTGCCAAATGGTTTGTGGAAGCCCCATATGTCCTGTGTGTAGTGGCAATAAAGAATCAGGCATGGACAAGACCCTGGGATCAGAAAAACATTGCTGATATAGATGCAACCATTGTTATGGACCATATCATTCTTGCAGCTACTGATGTCGGACTCGGAACCTGCTATATTGGAGCATTCAAGAAAAACAAGGCACACCAATTCTTAAATCTTGATGAAACTGAAGAAGCAGTGCTATTTACTCCATTAGGTTATGGTGATGCTGAACCAAGAGACACTCCAAGAAAAGAATTGGATGAATTTGTAGTTTACATTGATTAAGATGGCATTATACATATTGAGTGCAGATAATTCTAAAGAGATGGATGAGATTTCTGAGGAATTGTCTCAGCACAAATTCAAAACAATTGAAAAAGAGGACAATTATATCCTGATGAAAAAAAGGAGGTATGGAAATCTTTTAATCCATGCCGTGTGTCTGATAATAGCCTTGTTTTTTGTGGGGATAGTCATATTTGTTAATGTGGCGTATTTTGCATATTCCTTTTTATGGGCTTCACCAAATGTCCTGATTACAACAGAGACTGTTGGCAATGACGGAAACCCGTTGGAATTCAGCAATATGGATGAAATATTAAGGAAAGCCACTGCTATTCTATGATTTCATCAACGCTATACTCTTCTATTTTTCTTATTACCAGAGGCTTTTTACAATTAAGGTATTCGGATTCCTCACCTATTTTTGCATTGACGAACACTTCATTGACACTAGGCTCACTGAATAGTGTTAAAATATCGGATATGAATTCATCATAGTCATTTTGAACATGTTCATCGCTAAAACCTAAGCGTGGAAGTTCATTTGTCCAGATATCACTTCCTGGAGAGAATTTTTTATCAACAACCTTATCGTTTTCAATTTCGCCGTCCAATGTAATCGAAAAGTTTTCATTTAAAATTATCCAAACCGCTCGTTCCATGTATAGTAATTAAGATAAAATGATATAAATATCATGAAGGTTAAACTAAAAACTAAGTGTTATTATGGCAAATGTTAAAATGTTTAAATTATTAGGGGTAATGTTGGCACTGATGCTAATTGTTTGGGGGATTTCCCCATTTTTAAGACACCAGCCAATTACAAATGATGTGATGGCCACCGCAATCATTCTGGTTCTGATTGCAGTCGCTTACTTTATCATATTGTTTAATCCTAGTTGGACCAAAGCAGTATTCTTCTTTGAAGGTATTGTCATAGGGGTCAGCGGATACATGTTACTTGCTAGTCCATACAATTTAGGATTCGTTATAGTGGGTGTAATCATCATTGCAATAGCAATCCTTGCTTATTTACAAAAATTACCGCCTAGTATATTGAAATGGTTTTATAGATAAGTTATTTATCTTTTATTCTTTTTTTTATTTAATATTTTCATGTAATTATTATATTTTAAATACTTTTTTTTATTCAAAATTCAATTTTACGAACTCTAAACAAAATTGAATAGTAAAAGATATATATATTGCACAACAAAAATAAGTTCACCATGGTGATTAATTATGGCAGAGATATCAGACGCAATCGCAATGATAAAAAAAGCAGAATCTGATGCTGAACAACTCATTGTTGATTCAGAAGCTAAATCAAACGATTTAATTGCTGAATCCAGAGTTAAAGCTGAGGAAATTATTTCCCAAGCTAAACTGCAAGCAGAAGACGACGCTAAAGATACTGTTTTTGATGCAGAAGATAAAGCTAAAAAAGAAGCGCAATCTATTGCTGAGCAGTCCAAAGTGGATGTCAAATCCATTAAAGACAAAGCTATGGCAAATGTAGATGAAGCTGCTTCTGTAATTGTCAAAAATATTTTGTAGTGTGAGATTATATGTTCAAGACAGCTAGAATGCGAAAAATTAGAATAGTTACACTGGAAAAGTATGTAGCTCCTACAGTGGACGCTCTCCACGAATCAGGGCTTATACAAATCAGTGATATTTCTGATAGCATTCAGCAAGATCCTGAATTAGCGGAATTAGTAACTCCTGCTAAAGCTTCTCCATACACTGGAAAATTATCTTCACTTCTAATGAAAACAAACGGGATATCTGAATTATTAGGAAACTCTTTATCAGAAGGCCATGGGTTAAAAGATACATTAATGTCTTTTATTAGTCCAGATTTGCCTGTTCAAAAGGAAGTTGAAAAGTTAGACACTGAAGCTTTTATAGCAAAAGCTGAAGACACTCTATCCCAGGTGGAAGCTAAAACAAGCGTTATAGAGGAAAAACTATCCGCACTCGACGCTGAAACAAGTGAACTACAGTCTAATAAAAGTTTGGCTAATCGCTTATCTAATTTTGACATGAATTTAGCTGACTTAAAAGATTCAAAGTACACTTCTACTACTGTTGGAAGGATTAATGCTGGATCTGCTTCAGAAATCAAAAATGAATTAAGTAAATTGACAGACGAATTAGAAATTTTTACTGTTCCTGCGGATGATAAGGAAGGAGAAATTATCGTCGTAGTGACATTAAAAGAATTTAGTGATGAAGTTTATTCAACACTTCGTAAATATGACTTTGAGAAAATTGAAATAGGTAATGTTGAAGGTACTCCTCAACAGGTTATTTCAAATGCTGATGCAAGATTATTAACCATTGAATCAGAACGTGCTTCAATTAAAGCTGAATTGAAAGCCGTTGCTGAACAGT
>NZ_JBGUPC010000043.1:0-21672 GCF_045130115.1 Methanobrevibacter sp. | reverse complement strand
CTACAACAAGGTATCCAAAAAAGCCAACATTAAAGTCATTGTAACCTTCAAGACAGTATCCAAAGGAAGCAAGGACAAGTCAACCGTTAAGGAAATCCAGCAGGCTCTAAAAGACCATGGATACTACCTTTCATACAAAGGTCATTACCTTAAAGTTGACGGCAAGTTCAAAGGCTGCACAGAAAGATCAGTCAAAGAGTTCCAACATGACAAAGGACTGAAAGTGACCGGAAAAGTTGACGAGAAGACTGCCAAAAAACTTGGAATCCTTAGCTAAATTAATTATCAGGTAGCTGCTTCGTGCAGTTACTTACTTTTTTATTATTTTTCAATCACCCATAATCTTGCAATTTTCAAAAATTTATTTATTTAATTAAAAACATAGTATATACTAATAAACATTTTGAACTGATTTATATGGTAGAAATTTTTGACGAACTTGGTTATAAGAAACAAACTTGTAAAACCTGCGGACAGGAGTTCTACTCACAGATTGACAGAGACACCTGTGGGGACGCTCCGTGTGACGAGTATGAGTTTATCGCAAACCCTGCCACCGATAAGCCGTACAACTTATATGAAATCCAAAAGGTCTTTAGAGAATTTTTAGAAAGTGAAGGGCACACTCATGTCCCAAGATATCCGGTCCTTGCCAAAAGGTGGAGGGACGACGTATTCCTAGTTGGAGCATCAATCTTCTGTTTCCAGCCTTGGATTACCTCAGGACTTGTAAAGCCGCCTGCAAACCCGATTGAAATGGCTCAGCCTTCAATCAGGCTAAACGACGTTGACAATGTCGGAAGGACAGGCCGTCACATGACCTGCTTTACAATGGGAACACACACAGTCATCAACAAGGAGGATGACTTCATCTACTGGGAAGACCGCACAATCGAACTGTGCCACAAATTCTTTGCACACATCGGCATTAACACCGAGGAAATCACATTCATCAAGTCCTGGTGGGCCGGAGGAGGTAACGAAGGGCCATGTTATGAGGTCTGCTGCCGTGGTGTCGAGCTCGCTACATTAGTGTTCATCCAGTACGAAACCCTTGAGGACGGATCCAAGAAGGAAATCCCAATCAAGGTTGTGGACACCGGTTACGGTCTTGAAAGAATCGCATGGATTTCTCAAGGGACTCCGACCGCTTATGACGCATGCTTCGCCCCTGTGGTCGACAAGCTCAAGGAACTCACAGGAGTCGAAATCAACGAGGACATCCAGGGAAGGAACGCCCAGATTGCCGGAATGATGGACATCGAGGACATCGGAGATTTAAAGGAGCTAAGGCAGCAGGTTGCAGACAGTCTGGACCTCTCTTTAGAGGAATATCTCAAGGCCGCAGAGCCTATGGAGGCAATCTACATCATTGCAGACCACACAAGATGTCTTGCATTCATGATTGCAGACGGAATCATCCCTTCAAACGTCAAGGAAGGATACCTTGCAAGATTGGTCTTAAGAAGAACCATCCGTTTCATGAAGGAACTGGACATGAAGGAATCACTGGCGGACGTCATGGAGATACAGTTGGACTTCCTCTCAAAGTTCTACCCTGAAATCCGCAACTCAGAAGAGCACATCATGAACATCATAACCCTTGAAGAGGAAAGGTATGCCGCAACAGTCAAGAAGGGCAAAAGCATTGTCAGAAGATCAATCAAAAGGCTTAAAAAAGAGGGCAAATCAGAAATGCCTCTTGACATGTTGATAGATTTATACGACGCTCACGGTATTCCTCCTGAAACCGTTGTTGAGATGGCGGGCGATGACTTTACCGTCAATGTTCCGGACAACTTCTTCACTCAGGTTGCGGGAGCTCATGAAAAGGATACTACCAACAAGAAGTCCACATTCAAGGTGGATTTCCCTGAAACCGATTTATTGTTCTATAAAGATTTCTACCAGAAAGAGTTCGAGGCAGAGGTTTTGGGTCTGGTTGAGAAGGATGGGGACAAATGTCTCATCTTCGATAAAACCGTGTTCTACCCTGAAGGAGGAGGCCAACCTTCTGATATAGGTGAAGTTTCCATTGACGGAAATTCATTTAAAATGTACTATGCCGAAAAGGTTGACAATGTCGTATTGCATCATGTAGATGGGGACGTCACAGATGACGTGATTGGCAAAAAAGTTGAAGGCAAACTGGACTGGGAGAGAAGAATCACCCTTGCGCGCCACCACACAGGAACCCACCTTGTGATTGCGGCTGCACGTAAGGTACTGGGTCAGCACATCTGGCAGGCAGGATCTCAGAATGACCTTACAAGGGCACGTATCGACCTTTCACACTACAAGCGCATCACACAGGAAGAGCTCAATGAAATCGAAAAGCTGGCCAACGAATACGTCATGGCAAACATCGACCTGGACATCCAGTTCCACACCCGTGATGAGGCACAGGAGCTCTACGGATTCGTTCTCTACCAAGGAGGTATCGTTCCGGGCAAGATGATTCGTGTCGTCAAGGTTCCTGGCGTTGACGTTCAGGCATGTGCTGGAACACACGTAATGAGGACAGGTGTTGTGGGACCTATCAAGATCAACAAGACAGAAAGGGTTCAGGACGGTGTCGAAAGGATTGACTTTTCAGCAGGGCTTGCCGCAATCGACTCAATGCAGCATGACAGCAGACTCCTGCGTGAAAGTTCAGGAATCTTCAAGGTCGAAAACGACCAATTGCCGAAAACCTGTGACAGGTTCTTTTCAGAATGGAAGGCTCAGAAAAACGAGATTGACCGCCTGAAATCTGAAATCGCTTCCCTTAAGATGAACTCACTTGCCGATGAGTATGATGAGATAAACGGTTTGAAAGTGGTCCACCAACTGATTGAATCCGACTTCAAGGAGCTTCAGAAGATGGCAACCGACTTCACCGACAACGGCAAGGCGGATGTCGTCGTAATGGGTAACAGTGACGGTAAGATTGTCGGAGCAGCATCACAATCCGCAATAGATGCCGGCGTAAAAATAAATGAAATAATAAAAACTGCAGCAGGCGTTTTAGGCGGTGGCGGCGGAGGCCGTTTGACCCTGGCGCAGGGTGCAGGTAAGAATGCAGACAAGATGGATGAAGCCATCCAGACTGCAGTTGACCTAATCAAAGGATAATCATTATCCTTTTTCTATTTTTTTAAAGGCCATAACTTTGCTTGTCATAGTTAAGCTTGTACATGAACTTGTAGTATTCGTGTTCGTTCAGTTTTCCATCATTATTGTCGTCCGCATCAGCATACATCTGATATTGGATGTTTTGAGGAGTATGTGCAATGTTCATGTCACTCAAAAGAACATATCCGTCCCCGTTGGTATCTGTACTTGCAAATGATCGTGGGTAGGAATATGATTCATAATCTGGTTCGTTTTCCTTGATGTTAACGGTCATGGTGTCATATGAGTCCTTGTATTTGGCATTTCCGCCAAACTTGCAGGCAACCTCATATTTTCCCACATCAAGATTCGGTTCAAACGATGCCTTGCCGTTTTCATCGGTCACGGTGTCAAATTCAAATGCTTTGCCATTATCATCAAAGACCACATGAATCTCCTGATTTGCAATTCCGGTGCCGTTTGAGGTCAGTCTCACGGCAAAGTCGTCATCTGTTGTTAGTGTAGGGCTGCTTGTTATAATAAGTTCGCTTGATGTTTTCATGCCAAAGGCCAAAAACGCCACAAGAATAATGATTATCAGACCAAGCAATCCGATAATTATAATGTTGTTATTGTTTTTGGAAGGTTTTTCCTCTTTCTGTGATGTGCCGCATTGGGTGCAGAAATCGGCATCGTCATTCAGTTTCTTTCCGCAGTTGCCGCAATATTTTGTCATGATAATCATTCACCTATATTTCTTCAAAAATACTATTGCAATAATTACCGTTGCAATGACTGAAATCACGTTTGCAGTCAGTGAAGGCAACCTCAAACCTTCCGGTGCCTGAAGAATGTATCCGAATGCAATCAGGGTACAGACAATTGCCGGAAGCAGTGCTACGATATAGTGTTTCTTGTTTTGAATCAGATAGACCGTTCCCGCATAGAGAACTGCGGTGGCCACAATCAGTTGCACCCATGCGAAGTATCTCCAAATCAGGCTGAAGTCGATAAATGTCAGGGCAAATGACACTATAAACAGGGGCACTGCCAATTTGACCCTTGAGGTCAGCTTTTCCTGATTTATCTTGAGCTCATCGGCCATTGTTATCCTTGAGCTTCTAAGTGCGGTGTCTCCTGTGGTGATTGGACAGACCACAACTCCGATGATGGTGAGAACCAATCCGACAGGTCCGAGCAGTGCTGTTGCCATCTGATTCACGCCGATGGAAGGTGTTGCGCCGTAGAGTACGGCAAGCTGCGGCTGGCCGTTGAAGAATGCCATTGCGATTGCCGCCCAGATGAGTGCTGTGATGCCTTCAAGAACCATTGCTCCGAAAAACACAGGCCTTGCATCCTTTTCTGTGGTCATGCATCTTGCAACGATAGGGGACTGTGATGCGTGGAAACCTGAAATCGCACCGCAGGCTATTGTCACAAAGAGATATGGGAAGATTGACTTGTCAGTGAAGTACAGTCCCTGTGTTGTGAATTCCGGAATTGTGTATGCAGGGTTCAGCATAAGTGCACCTATCATGAGCACTGCCATGAGAAGGAACAGGGCTCCGAATATCGGGTAGATCTTTCCGATGATCTTGTCGACCGGAAAGAGGGTTGCTATGAGGAAGTAGATGAATATCACCACAAGCCAGATTAATGTCGGAACGCCGGTGAGGCTTGCAAGAAGGTCGGCAGACCCTGTTGCGAATGTGGATGCAACGAGAATACCTGTTATCACGATGATGACGCCCACAAACTTCCGGGCTTTGGTTCCAAGATACTTTGAGATGATTTCAGGCATTGTGAATCCGTCGCTTCTGAGGGACATGAATCCTGAGAAGAAGTCATGGACCGCTCCGATGAATATTGTACCGAGCACAATCCACAGGAATGCTGCAGGACCGAACAAAGCTCCCTGTATGGCACCGAAAATCGGTCCGAGGCCGGCAATGTTTAGGAAATGAACAAGATAGAGCTTCCATCTTGGCATTGGGATGTAGTCGACACCGTCCTCAAGCTTGTGGACAGGTGTCTCAACGCTTTCGTCAACTCCCGCTATCCTTTCGATAGCCTTTCCGTAAATGAAATATGATGCAATAAGTGCGGCAGCGCAAATCAGAAAACTATACATATACATATTTTTTATCGTTAAAGATATTTAAATTATCATTAAATACTTTTTTAAGGTATTAAATTAAAATGTATATCTGTAATTGGGAGTTCAAAAACTGAGATATTAAAATTAATTGGGATGTTTAAATGAATCATGACGTAATTATTGCAAGATACGGTGAAATCGGACTCAAGAGTCCAAAGATAAGGGCACGCTTTGAAAGGAAACTGGTCAAAAACATCAAGGCCACATTCGAATGTGAAGTTGAAAGAAACCAGGGAAGAATCTATATCTTCCCGCAGGATTTCGATGAGGGAATCGAAAAGCTGAACAGGGTGTTCGGAGTGGTGTCCTATTCCCCTGCAACCTCGACCGATTCCACATATGGGGGAATCGATGAAACCCTGACCGCATACACTGAAGAACTGATTTCAGAAGGAATTCTCGATGGAGACACCAAATTCGCAATCAAGTGCCGCCGTGTCGGAAATCACGATTATACCTCTCAGGAAATGGCTGCCCATTGCGGAGGCGTTGTGAGAAACGTTGTCCTTGCTCCGGTCGATTTGACAAATCCTGACCTGACAATATTCGTTGAAATAAGGGAGAACAAGGCCTTCATCTATCATGAGAAAATCAGGGGTCCGGGAGGACTGCCTCTGGGAACACAGGGAAAGGTTGTGGTGCTTTTGTCAAGCGGAATAGACTCTCCCGTAGCGGCATACATGATGATGAAAAGGGGATGTGAAGTTGTAGCGCTTCACTGTAACAACGACCCTTTCTCAGGCCCGAAGGTCACAGAGCTCTTCAATCAATTGGTTGACCAGCTGAACATTTACGCCAAGGGAAACCCTATCCAGAAACGCATAATAGATTACGGCGAATACCTTCAGGCGGCCAAGGACAACGCCCCTGAGAAGATGACCTGCGTTCTGTGCAAATCAGGAATGTATCACATAGCAGAAAAGCTGGCCCAAAAAGTGGGTGCGGATGCAATAGTCGACGGAAGCAGCGTAGGGCAGGTCGCATCACAGACACTTTCCAATATCCTGGCCACAAGATACGGCGTCGACATGCCGATACTCTCACCGCTGATAGGCCTTGACAAGGAGGAAATCACAGCAATCGCAAAGGAAATTGGAACATTTGAAATCTCCAAAATTGATGACGGGGGATGCAGTGCTGTTCCGAAATACCCTGAAACCCGAGCTGATTTAAATCGCGTAAAAGAGGCATGCGAAGCAATGAACCAGGATGTCGAAATCGAAAAGGCATTTGAGAAAATCAGAAAACTTGATTAAGTTTTCACTTTCCACTTTTTTTTTAAAATTAACATAATAATTAAATAGTATACAAATCAAAAATAATAAATGACTAGTAAATAATAATTTACTAATTCGAGGTATTTAAAATGAAAACTACAGTTAGTGTAATTAAAGCTGATATCGGAAGTGTGTCCGGACACTGTGTCGCACACCCAGAATTAATGGATATTTGTGATGAAGTTTTAAACGAAGCTTTAGAAGCAGGTATCATAAAAGATTACTATATCTCCCGTTGCGGAGACGACATAGACTTAATCATGACCCACGACAAAGGGGAAGAAAACGAAGAAGTTCACAAAACCGCATATGACGCATTCATGAAAGCTACCGAAAGGGCTCGTGAATTGAAATTATACGGTGCAGGTCAAGACTTGTTATCCGATACCTTCTCCGGTAACATCAAAGGTATGGGTCCTGGTGTTGCAGAATTTGAATTTGAAGAAAGGCCATCCGACCCTGTTTTAGTGTTCTGCTGTGACAAAACCGAACCTGGTGCATTCAACTTGCCAGTATTCAGAATGTTTGCAGACCCATTCAACACTGCAGGTCTTGTAATCGACCCATCCTTACACGACGGATTCAAATTTGAAGTATTCGATGTAATCGAACACAGAAAAGTTATCTTAAACTGTCCTGAAGAAATGTACGACTTGCTCGCATTAATCGGTTCCACCGGAAGATACGTAATCAAAAGAGTATGGAAGAAAAACGGTGAAATTGCAGCTGCAATAAGTACCGAAAGATTAAACTTAATGGCTGGAGAATACGTCGGTAAAGACGACCCGGTATGTATCGTAAGAGCACAATCTGGTTTCCCTGCTAACGGTGAATGTGTAGATCCATTTGCATTCCCACACATGGTAAGCGGATGGATGAGAGGATCCCACAACGGTCCAATGATGCCTGTATCCGAAGCAGAAGCAAACCCAATCAGATTCGACGGACCTCCTAGAGTAGTAGGTTTAGGTTTCCAAATTGCTAACGGTGAATTGATTGGTCCTGTAGACTTATTCGATGACCCTGCATTTGACCCAACCCGTGAACAAGCTGCTAAAATCGCAACTTACATCAGAAGACACGGTCCATTCGAACCTCACAGATTGCCTGCTGAAGAAATGGAATACACTTCACTTCCTGGTGTAATGGAAAAATTAGAATCCAGATTTGAAGACATGGATGATTAGATTTAAAGAGATTTACAAATCTCTTCTTTTTTTTTACTTTTTTTTAAAATTAGACTTTATGGGCAGTTATTATTGTAAAGCTGCTTGAATTGATGGTTATTCTGCAGTCATCGACGTTAACATAGTAATTCTTGCCTTCCTTTTCAACTTCGGCATTGTCCTGCTTAAGCTTGGAAATGCAGTAGCCGACAGGCTCCTCATCAATTCCCAGATTTTTCTGTATTCTGTCTATGCCCATTTCAGTGGTGTGAATCTTGTCAATATTCTCAATCAAAACTTTTTTGTGCATTTCATCACCCGATTTTTGCATCTCATTTGCTTCTACACTTAGTTATTTATATATTACAATACTATTTAGTATTATGTCATTTTTAAAATTCATTCTTAAAAATCCCTTCAGGAGAAAGAATAGCGCAATTCTGGCTATTGTAGGCATTGCAATTGGAATTATTGTAATAGTCGCTCTTGGAGCAATCACAGATGGTCTGGTAAACACCTTTGAGGACACAATCCATGCCGGAGGTGCCGACTTTTCGATTTCAGGTAAGGAAACCGGGGATTCCGCCTATGGGACAAACACCATAGATGCCTCATGGACAGATAAGATTGTGGCCGTTGAAGGTGTGGATGAGGCCTATCCGATTTATGTCGTTCTGACCTCGGTCGGCGACGATTACATGAATACTCTGATAGGAATCGATCCTGTAGGAACTGCATTGGCAGACATCTCCATGAAAGAAGGAAGAATCATGGAGGATGGTGAAAACGAGGCCATTTTAGGTGAAATATATGCCGATGATAATGAATATGAGGTAGGAGACACTATCGAAATCGACGGCGAGGACTTTGAGGTCGTTGGAATCTATGAGTCAGGAGACTCAAACATGGCCGGAGGAGTGTTCACATCAATCTCCAAGGTTGGCGAGCTGATGGATGATGAGGATTCAATCTCAAACATCTACGTAAAGGTAGAGAAGGGAGTCGACGCTCAGGAAGTGGCTGACAGAATCGACGCCAAATACGGCGACAACATAACAACAATCACATCCGTCATGGAGATGGAGCAGATGGCTGACATGCTGAACATGCTTCAGGCATCAACCTGGGCTATTTCACTTCTTGCAATCATTGTCGGAGGACTTGGAATCATCAACACAATGTTAATGTCAGTATTTGAAAGGACAAGAGAAATTGGCGTTCTGAAGGCTGTCGGATGGTCTGATAAGAGAATTCTTGGAATGATTGTGGGTGAGTCATTGGTAATCACAATCGTATCAGCAATTATCGGTTCCCTAATCGGATTTGGAGCATGCACCATTTTTGCCCCTCAAATCGGAATAGACCCATTGTTCTCTCCAAAGATATTCATCCAGGCGTTTTCAATAGCTATTGTGGTTGGAATCATAGGAGGACTTTATCCGGCAATAAAAGCGGTCAAGCTTCCGCCAACAGAGGCATTGAGGTATGAGTGAGGTGGAAAAATGAATGAGGTAGAAATAAAAGATTTGTATAAAAGCTATGAAGGCGGAAAAATCAAGGCATTGAACGGAATAAACCTCACAATTAAAGATGGTGAGTTCGTATCAATCATTGGACCGTCAGGTTCCGGAAAGTCAACCTTATTGAACATGCTCGGAGCATTGGATGTAGCGGATTCCGGAAGCATCAGAGTTGCGGGCAGGGACCTGAAGTCATCCAAAAAGCTGAACGAGTTTCGGGCGGAAAGCATCGGTTTCATTTTCCAGCTGCACAATCTGATTCCGAACATATCAGTTGTCGAAAACATTGAAATTCCTATGTTCACACAAAAGATGTCATCAAAGGAGATGAGGTCAAGGGCATTGAAGCTGCTTGACGACGTTGGTCTCAAGGACAAGGCTGACATCAAGCCGAATAAGCTGTCCGGAGGTGAGCGCCAAAGGGTGGCAATCGCCCGTGCACTTGCCAACAACCCATCAATAATATTGGCGGATGAACCAACAGGATCGCTGGATTCAAAGACAAGCAGCAAAATCCTTAAGCAACTAATCGATTTGCACGAAGACAAGAACGTGACACTGATTATTGTTACTCATGATATGGATGTGGCCAAGCTTGCAGACAGGGTTATCGAAGTTTTGGATGGTGAGATAATATCCGCAGGCGATGACTCTTTAATAAATAGTAAAATTGATGTATAGATGGAATTTCTATCCATCCACTTTTTTTTTAAATTTTGTTTTAGTCGACAAGATTGTCTATCTTGTCAAAAAGTTCATGATAGTTTTCAAAGAGATTCCTGATTTCCTCATCATTTTTGGAGGTTAGGACTATCTTAAGTCTTTTTTCATCTTTAAAGATTTTTGTTTGATTTGACTCATCTTCGCCATCAAATGCATCAAGGATTAGTGATTTGATTTCATTATATGCATCTTCAGTTAAATTATGCATCCTATTGTGGTTTAACAGGTTCATCGCATGAATAAGTCCGTTTTCTTGCCTGTCAATGCAGGTGGACAGTCTGATCTTGGTGTCCATGTAATAAGGCGCCTCTATCTTGTCCCGGCGAAGCACGATTGAAATCTTTGATATCACATGGTCATCATCGCAATTTTCATTAATGAATTTAATCAGTTGAAACTGTTTTATATTGGCACTTTTATTCATGAAAGTCATGATAATATATTATTTTTAAAAATATTTAAGTTTAATGTAGTTAATTGTAGTTATATTCCTTTAGGAGGGATTGAGAAGTAGTTTAGATAGCTAATGAATGATTTTCATATTATATGTTTCCAATAACATATTTTTTTTAAAAATTGCTTGTAAATTGAATTATTTACAGAAAAAATAGTTAGATGATTCCGTGAATCATCCTTAAGGCATCAAGCAAACCGTGACTGTATTCGATACAGCCGAATGCTGTCCTCATGTCCCCTTTTTCAAGGTAATATTTGGAATCGTTCCAGTAGTCGATTGCCCTGTCATAGACTTCCTTCTCCTTTCCGACAAACTCGATGTGGGCCACCTGATTCAGGTTCCTTTCAAGTTTTGCAATGTCCTTTGCTATCTTTTCCGGGCTTTCCAGTTCAGTCATTTCAATTGCCTCCAAACGTAAACGATTCTTTGTGCTACAGTAAAGTAGGATAAGACTACTAACAAGTAAATAATGTATGTAAAGTAGATGTCGCCTGCAAAGTAGCCGATTATTGCTCCGACCATCAATATAATCATCCTGACTGCCCTTTCAGCAATTCCGATGTTGCACTCTGCACCCTGTGATTCCGCCCTTGCACGGACATAGCTTACTGTTATCGCTGAATGTATTGCCAGAACACCGACAAACCAGTCGCAGTATCCTCCGAATATGATTCCGATATAGATTATCGCATCCGCAAACCTGTCCATTGTTGAGTCAAGGAATGCGCCGAATGGGGATGCCCTGTCGTGGTATCTTGCAACCGCACCGTCGACAACATCAAGAAATCCTGAAAACAGTATTGCAATAAATCCCAAAATCAGATTGTGATTTGCAAATCCATATGCTGCAAGAACCGCAACGAATGGAGATATTACCGTTACTATATTTGGATTGATGTTCAGATTTCGGGCTAGAGGGTTCAGTATTCTTGTCAATAATGGTCTTAAACTTTGAAGCATAATTATATATAAAGATTTTATACAATATAAAGATGAATGAAAGTATTGAAAACAAGTATTGATGAAGTTGATGGAGATATCATATCTCAGGCAATAAATGTCCTTGCAGACGGAGGAGTGGTGCTGTACCCAACAGACACCGTCTATGGGCTGGGCGCCAATATTTTTGATAACAACGCCGTTAGGAGAGTCTTTGATATCAAGCATAGAAGCTATCTGAAGCCCCTTTCGATACTTGTAAGTGATGTTGGCGCAATAGACCTGGTCGCAAAGGCGTCACTGTCCCAAAAGAAAACGTTAAGCAGATGCCTTCCAGGGCCATACACATTCATTTTAAAAAAAAGGAAAATCGTGCCAAGATCAGTCACCGGCGGTTTGAGCAATGTGGGTGTCAGGGTTCCGGACTGTGAAATCGCCTGCAGGCTGGCCGGAATTTTCCCGATAACCACAACTAGCGCCAATCTCTCTGATGACGAAATGCTGTCAAGTCCGACAGAAATCCTGGAGCAGCTTGACTGCGAAGTGGATCTGGTGATTGATGTGGGCGAGCTCAAATCCAAAAGTGCATCATCAATCATCGATTTGACAGGTTTAAAACCAAAAATAATAAGAGATTAGGGATTAATCTCTTCTGACGTTTATCGCAGCTATTGTTACAAGCGCAATCAGTAACAGTATTATTCCCAATGTTCTTTTTCCGGTAACCTGTTTTGACAGGCTTATTGATTTTGAATTATTCTCTTTTGAAACTTCTTGAGTATTTTCTGCTGTGGTTTTGCCGCTGCCTTCTGCAGGTTCGGCAATGTTTTCATCTTTTGTGGCAGTGTTTTCAATGGAACTGGCATTATTTTCATGTTTATCGGTGGAGGTAGTGTTTTCAGTAGCGTTAGTAATATTTTGATTTTCACTTGCTGTGCTGTTTGAACTGGTTGCATTGCCGATTATCTCTCTGACAATGTCTCTGTAGGTTATCTTATATGCAAAGAAGTTCTGATGGTCTGATTTGTCTGAACTCAATACCTGGAAATCAAACACCGCTTCGGTTGTATTGTTGATTTGCCTTACGGCTCCATTGTCAGGGATTGTCTTTGTTGATGCTGTTGATTTGATGTTTTCGATTAGAATCGGATCTATTCTCCATCCGTTGAAATCATCGGTAAAGTGCCATATTGTATGCTGTGTGACAATCTCGTCTCTCATGGCATCTTCATAATAGTCCACAAAATATGTCTTTAAGTAGTTGCCTACACTTTCGCCTGAATTCTTGTTTGTGGCGTAAGTAGTGTCTTTTACACTATATTCCTGGCCGACCTTTGCCTCGTGCTCTCCATAGTTTATGCAGTAGCCGTTATAGCCGTTTTCAAAGCTGATGTTGACATGGCCGTCCTCGCTTGCACGGACTTCTTCCTCAGATTCGCTGCTTCTTAAGATATTTGTCTCATTTTCTGCCGATACGAAATTCAGGCAGGTTGTGATTGCAAAAATTATCATTAGGATTGTAATTAGGGGTTTTTTCAATATTATTCACCTCTTATGAGTTTGTACTATTGGCATTGTTTGAGGTTATATATAAAGGTAAGGTAACTGTTTGGTCACTATGGATTAAATAATCGTTAAAATTTCAAATAAAATCATAATGACTGATTTACACTGTTATTTTAATGCTTTAACCTCATTAACCAATATTTGATATCGATTAAAAATTTTTATAACCTATAAAAATCAATATTTTATCATGAAGGTATTGGCCAATTTTGAAGACAATCATAAAATCCCGTCAAACTCATCACTCGATGATTTGCTGGAGGGGGGTTTTGAAAAGGGTTGCATAACCCAGATATTCGGTTCTCCAAGTTCCGGTAAAAGTAACGTTGCATTGATGCTGACAGTCAATGTTGCAAAGACCGGCAGAAAAGTGATCTATATTGACACCGAAGGCGGAATATCAATCGACAGAATCAAACAGATTTCAGGACCTTATTTTTCAGATGTGGCCAATAACATAATGGTTTTCGAACCGACTGATTTTCTGCAGCAGACCGAGAATCTGAGGTCAATCGACGTGTGGCTTAGAAAGCACCATGAGGAGGTTGACCTGATTGTGCTTGACTCGGCCGTTGCGCTTTACAGGGTGGATGACATGAAGTCATATAAGCTGAGCAAGGAGCTGAGAAAGCAGATTCAGCTGTTGTCAAACATCGCCCGCAGGTATGACATTGCAGTTATCATCACAAACCAGATTTACAATGCATTTGATGATGAGGGAAACAGTGAAGTCAAGGCGGTCGGCGGTGACATTATTGCCTACATCAGCAAGGTAATCATCAGATTGGAGCGCGGAAATGAGATTGACCAGAGGATTGCCACCTTAATGCGCCACAGAAGTCTTCCTGAAGGAAGGCAGGTTACTTTTTCAATCACCTCAACCGGTATTGAGTAGGTAAATTTTATTAACAATTAAAAATATATATTTATTTTGGACTTGTTTGAGCTGATAATATGAGGGAAAAGGATTTCGATATTAAAAACCCAAAAAAGAAATTTCAAAAAACCGAAAGAGTACCTCCGGAAGGATATGAATGTGCCAACGACTTTTTTGAAGATATGTATATGGACGAAGACATGATATGGATGGGCCAGAACACCAACCATCTACACGACGATACTATAGCCGATGCAATGATTGAAGCCATTAAGGAAAAGAATTATTGTAAATATCCTGCCCCAGAAGGATTCAGCGAACTTAAACAATTGATTTTAGAAGATTTAGGATTAAAGGATTTGGAAGTATTATTGACTTCCGGCGCAACAGAATCATTATATCTGGTTATGCAAGCTCTATTGGAACCTGAAGACAATGTGATTTTATCCGATCCAGGTTATTTCATCATTGGGGACTTTGCTAACCGTTTTGCAGATGAAGCAAGATATGTTCCAATCTATTATGAGGAAAACGATTACAAATTGACTCCTGAGCTTTTAAGGAAGAACATGGATGAGAATACCCGTATGGTAATATTGATTGACCCGTTAAACCCATTAGGTTCAGGATACAATGAAGACGAATTGAAGGAATTCGCCGAAATAGCAAAGGAAAACGATTTATACTTATTGCATGACGTAACCTATAAGGACTTTGCACAGGTGCACTTCAACATGGAAGATTATGCTCCAGGCCAAACATTGACAATTTACAGCTTTTCAAAAATATTTGGAATGGCAGGATTGAGAATTGGGGGAGTGATTTCCTCAAAGCCAATCATAGATTCCATAAAGAATGCGGTGGTCAACGATTTGGGTGTTAATATAATCTCACAATACGGTGCAATTGCAGGTCTCAAATCAAAACCTGAATGGTTTGAAAGCATGAGAGAAACATGTTTCGAAAACCAAAGGCTGATAAAAGAAATGATTGACCCAATTGAGGGCGTGTTCCTGCCGGTTTACCCTTCACAGGCAAACATGATGGTCATTGACTTGTCCGGTGCGGGAATTAATCCGAAGGTCATGTCAAATTATCTGGTTGATAAAAAACTCTTTACAAGAGAAGGGGAATACACTTCCGAAGAGTTTGGAGACAGATACCTGCGTATAAGCTTCTCAATTCCGACAGAACAAATTAAGGTATTCTGTGAAGAGTTCCCTAAAGCCGTTGAGGCTTTAAGGACAAAATAGGTTCGCATGAGATTCAGATATCATCAACCTATTCCAAATTTTTATGAAATTGAAAACCCTCACCATCCAAAAACCACTATCAGTGATGATTTTTTAAAGGAATTTACAGACATTGCCATTGCCTCAAGATTTGCCGGTTTGAGCTATGCCAATTTGAGTGATGAATTTAAAAATGAATGGGATATTGACTGGGATAATATCATAATTCTAAAATATGCAATGTCTGAAGAAATCTTGAAAATGAATCCCTCAAAGGAAAAGTGCAGACTGATGGATGAGGAATTCCAGGAAGTCGGGGCAAAAACATTTGCTCTTGCAGACATCTTAAGGGAAAACGGTTTTAGAGCAGACCTGATCAATCCCTTAGACGATCGTGTGAGCCTGAGGGCAATTGCGCTTCAGTCAAATGATGCGGTAATCACAAGAAGCAACATGTGCCTTTTTAAGGAAGGTTTGAACCTCGGTTTCTTCATGATTGAAACCTCAATCGAAAACCTGCCGTTCAAAACTGAAAACGAGCTGGAATGGGTTCGCGATTACTGTTCGACCTGCGGAGTCTGCATTGACAGATGTCCGGAAAGTGCATTTGATGATGAAGGCAAATTTTTAAGGAAATCGTGCACTGCCCATCGTGAGGGATGCAGCGTATGCATCAATTTCTGTCCGTTTTACAAAAGAGGTTATGATAAACTTAAAAAAAGATATTCGAGGATGAAAAAATGAGTGATAAAATAGCATTGGTATCATGTAGTGGATTATCCCCATTAGGGTTAGTTGTAAGGGCTGCCAGCGTCGAATTGGCTTTGGAAAATGAAAACATTGTTGCGGCTTGCATTACAGAGTATTCAGCACAGCCTAACAATTGCGCACCAATTCTGGATGATGCAGAGATTGTTACAATTACAGGTTGCGGAGATGATTGCGCTTCAGTAATCCTGAACGAAAAGAATATAAAATCAGTTAAAAACATCGCTGCAGATGCAGTTGTCAAGGCTTATGATTTAAATCCGTTGGATGCTGTTCGCCTTGACGAAGATGGTGAAAAGGCTGTTGAAATATTGAAAAGATATATTCTGAAAGAATTAGAGAATATTTAATTCAATATTTTCTAGTTTTTCAATTTCATCAAATTTATCGTTTAAAAGCAGCAGAATGAGTTCCAATGTTTTTCTGATTCCGTTCTGTGACCTTTGAAATAGGTCTTCACTGTTGTTTTCACACAGGTCAGCGTAAACGTCGGTTGTAGTTGAAATTTCATATTCGTCAGTGATTATGCAAATTCCTCCACGTCCAATGCCTGCTGTCGTTCCTATTGCAATGTCACAGTCAGTAAGGTCTTTAACGGCACGGGCCATGATTTTGCTGACTTCAATGTCTCCTTTTTCATCATAAACCTTAATTCCTTTGATTAGCTTATTGGGTTTTGGAGGATTTTTGACTTTCAAAATCTTCACAACAGCTTCAATCGTTGGGATGAATAAGCTGCAGGTTACACTGAGCTTATTATAATCGAAATCACCATAACTTTCAAGATTTTTCACGTATTCCCTTCCGAAATCTCCTTCATAATCTTGAGCCAACGCATGAAGTTCCCTTCCGATTTTTCCTTGAGTGAAACATTCTGCAGTTGCTATCTTAATCATTTTGATCTCTCAACAGTTTCAACGCATTGATTGTAATGACTTTTGCCACTTCATCCAAAGTATATGGAGTTACAGGTTCATTGTCCCTGATCAGCTTGTTTGTGGTTAAAATCAGATGGTCTTCTGTTATGCCCTGCTTTCTCAACTCTTCAACGGCGGGATTTGATTGGTCATACTCTGAAATGTCCTTGATTTCAATATTTTCATTGCCAAATCCGAATATTCCTGCGGTTCCAATTGTCTTTGCGCCTTTTTTGTGGGCATGCTTTATTATTTTGGCTGCTGTTGGGATGGTGTTTCCTCCGGCAATTACAATAATCACCACATCTCCTTCAATCCAATCAATATTATCATCATCAATGTATTCGGGATAGCTTATGATATTTCTGAATTCTTCATTGTGGGTACAGAGCTGTTTTATGAAATCAGGTTTGTTTTGTCCAACCTCTGCTCCAAGAAGTGTGAAAATCACATCTCCTCCATCAATCTTTTGGCCATCAAATGCAGCTATTGTCTTTGGACCTCCTCTATGAACCTGCATCAGGTTTATTGCAATTCTCAATCCTAATCTTCCGCAGCCGACCAAATCGATTCTTCCTTTAGGGACCTGTCGGTCTTCCATTTTTTTAATTTTGTCTGTCATTTCATCACCTGTATCGGTTTTTTGTCAACAATTCCTACGTTTATCTTGAGTTCTCTTAAAACATCTCCAAGAGCATATAATCCTGGAATTTCACTTTCATGATGATTCAGGTCAATCAAAGCAATTCCTAAATTCATCGCCAGAATGGCAGTTTCCTGTGTCATGTCTCCGGATATCAATATGTCAACATTCTTATTTTTAGCCAATAAAACATATTCCGGATTTTTAAGTCCAAAACCTGAAATTATTCCGATATTCTTAATTACCTTATCATCATCTAAGCTATTTGCAATTCTGACATTGCTGAAATTATCTAAAATCTGTTTTTTCAATCCAATGAATTTCTGGTCTGTTTTGCAGATTCTTCCGATGCCAGTTTCATCATCAAAACGGCCTGCAACTTCCAGGTTCAATGCTTTTGCCAGTGCATCATTTGCTCCGCCATCGATTATGTCCCAATTCGAATGTATTGTGTATGTTGGTGTTTTGGGCACAAACAACGGAGGATGATGAGTTACTATTAATGTATTTTCATAATTCAAGTCATCTTCAGGCAGAAGGTCCATATAAATCATAACTGAATCAATCTTCTCGTTTAAATCATAATTCCCTTTAAATCCGACTTCATCATTGTCAAGAGCCAATGATGGGGGAATTTTTTCATCCAGAAATTCAATTATATCTTTAAGCTTCATTTAAATCATTTCTGTGGCAATTTTGTTTATTTCTTCTGCAATCAGTTCATCCAAATCAAAGGGATTGATTGTTGAGACTTTAAAAGCATTCACATTGCTCTGTTCAATGAATTTGTCAATGTCCTTTTGCTTGAAAATGATCTCTTCATAGAATCCCATTTCACAGGCACAATAAAGAACACCTTCCTTTTCAAGAAAACGGTTCAATAAATTTGTTAAAGCACCAATTGTCAATGTCATCGTTCCGGAGGTTTTTGTATCAATGCCTTTGGTTTTTATGATTGCCTTATTTTTAGCTTTGACTACATCTAATCTTTCATGGATGTTATTTTTTTTAGCCAAAAGTTCATCATTGTCTTCAGCTACGGGATCTTCTATTATGAATGTCTCAACATCCAATTTTGATGACTGCTCAACATTGATTCCTCCAAATCCTGTTGTGTCGATTACGATGTCTCCTGAATAGATCAAATTCAAATCGGTTGAGAAATCAACATTATTTATAGGCTTGCCGCCTAATTCAGTGTCAAGCAGCTCTTCAAGATGAGGATAAATGTCAATCAATAATATGTTTTTGTATTTTTCAGCCAATCTTTTGACGATTCCAACTCCGGTGAAATAAGTTCCGATAACGATTATCCTTTTGTTTTCATCAAAATTCAAGCTTTCAATATAGTCAAAAACTGCCTTTGACTTTTTGTCTATAATTCTGTTGAAGATATCAATCAGTTTAGTTTCGGATTTGATTGTGAATACTTCTGAAGTAATTCCTGTATCGATATTCATTGTTTGACCTTCTCAAAACCAATTTTTTCAAGGGCTTCACATGCTTCTTCATAAACGGCTTGTTCTATTGATTTTTTATGAATTATATGTGAAGGTGAAGTTCCTGCAGTCAATATTCTTCCTTTATTGTCAATGAAAATAAGTAGTGAACCTGATCCTGGAATTCCCAATCGTCCTCTTGCTATTATCAAATCAGCATCGCTTTGGTCAAGTGCCATATAGGCTTTTGCAAGAGCGGGAATTCTGCTGGTGTCTGCAGTATTGGTGTTAATATGGAGTATTTCTGCGGAAGGCAGGCCATATTCGCTTAAAACTTGATTCAGGACTTCCACTTTTATGCCGTTCTTGTTTGGTATGTAAATTTTTTTAGCATTTCCGATATAATCCTGAATCTCCCTGATTTCTTCAATGGTGTCTCCGAATCTGCAGTTGTTTCTGGACTCTTCAAATGCGTTTCTTATCATTCTTTCAAATGCCATTTTGTCACCTCCTAAAAAAAGAGATTAAATAGTTTGAGGTACCAAATCCAATTTTTCAATAACATTGACAACTTCTGTGTAATTTCCGTAATCCGGAGAGCCAACGCCCTTGACTTCATGAGGGTAATTGTCGGCTATGACTGTTGCCAGGTTGTTCGCTCCTGCCTTAAGTGAAAATTCCACGTTTTCAGGTCCGACTGTAGGAGTTGGCATTGTTATTGTAATGGAAGGATACATTATTCTTGTGACTGCAACCATCTTCAGTTGCTCTTTCAATGGGAATGGTGGCCAGTCTGCCATAGGAGTTCCTTCATATGGATTGAATCCCATTATTGGAATTTCTTCCAATGTTTTGAAGTTGGACAGGTAACGCAAGTGTTTTATTCTGTCTTCCTTGCTTTCTCCGAGCCCTAAAAGCAGTCCTGAAGATAATCCGACACCTGCATCGCTCACCCTTTTGCAGGTCAGTATCCTTTGGTCCAGGGAATCTCCAGGTTTTCTTTGGTAGAACACGTCCTCGTTTATGGTTTCTAGATTGCAGCATATTGTGTCTGCACCCAAGTCTGCCAAATCCTGCACTGATTTTTCGGTCAGGTCTCCACCTACATTGACAAGGATTTCCAGGTTTGAATTTTCCTTTACGATTTTGCATGCATTAACTGCCTGTTTTCCTTTATATCCATATCCTCCTGAACAGCTTACGCGGGGGATATGGGCCTCTTCGATAGATTTCACAGCCGTTAATATTTCCTCATTGGATTTATAGAATGCATTGAAATATCCTTTTTCGGATGTTTCCTCTGCAAATCCGCAGTATTCGCATCTAGGTTGGATTTGGCATTTGTTTGTAAGGTGTACAGTAGAGGTTAGCTTGATTACTTTTGATTGACTGTCTCTTATGTCGCATGCTATCTTGAACAATTTTTCCAGATCGTTATCGTCCTCGATATTTAACAATTCTAAAAATTCATCGTCGCTTAATTCTTTTCCTTGTCTTGCTTTTATTAAAATTTCATCAATCATATAACCATCTATCTCTCTTATTTTTATTGAAATTGCTTCAACTTATTTTTTAATAGCTAATTTCTTAACGATTAAAAAATAAGTTAAAATTGTTGGGGTTAACCAACAATCAACTTATTGTGTTTATTCGTCTTTTCCTAAGTAATCGAGTATTGTAGGTACGATTTCTGCTAATGAACCGAAGTTCATGGAGTCAGCAGTACCTAATAATGCAGCAGGATTTAAAGCATCGTCCATTTTGTCGATACCTTCGTTTTGCATTAATGCGGTTACATTAGTTAAAGCTTCGTTAGCCATCATTTGTGCAAATCCAGCAGGTGCACCTAAAATTTGAGTAACTGTGTCTCTGTATGCTAAAAGACCTGCGTAGGTAATAGCGGTAACTGCTGAACACATGTCACATACTGGACCAACCATGTTTGCAGGTAAGGTAAATGCGGATCCTCTTGCTTTTTGACCTAAGTCTACTAAGGTGTCAATTGCAGCTTGGTCAGCGAAACCTTCAGCAATGTAAACTTGTCCTTTCATTTCAGGTACAGCACCTGGGTGGTAGGAAGCTACGTTTACGTTTTTACCTAAGTCTTCGAAGATTTTGTTTAATCCAGGAGTTGGGATGGTACATGCGTGGGTTACGATTGCACCGTCTTTAATGTCATCAGCGAAGTTTTTGATGATGTCAGGTTGCATACCTCCTTCTGGTAACCAGGTCATTACCCAGTCAGCGTCTGCAACTGCTTCGGAATCATCATTAATACATTTCATACCTAAGTCTTCAGGGTGAGTAAAGTGAATAGCACCTTTAGCTGGTTTTGGTACGGTTTCAGCTAATTCGTTTACTTTTGCTCTGATAGCAGGCATTACTTCTTCTGGATTTCCTGCTTTGTGTGCTGCAATTACTTCTGCGTAATCAAAGTCATCTACTACTACAAAGTCGCCGTCAAAAATTGGGTCGGATACGACTACTTCATCTACGCCAGCTAATTCTAATAATTCTGCACCCATTTCAATGGTTGAGTGGGTCATAGAAATGTTTTCTTTTCCGGTTGCTTCTGCAACTTCACAAGCTCTTGAGAAGTTGGTAATTCCACTTGCAGCATGTGTTCTGTAACATCCTGCACCTAAAATTGCTACTTTCATTTTTTTGTCTCCTTAAAACATATATATTTTAATGAACTTTTCCACTAGTTCGAACTAGATAAAAAAGTTTTACTACATGGTTTAAAGCATTATATTGCCTTTTTTATTACTAAATTATGGTTTTTTATTCCATGTAGTAATATTTTATATTTAAAAAGTAGTATTATTTAAATCTTTACATTAGGCTTTTTTTAGTATTATTTTTTCTATTCTTTTTCTATTTTTAGTAATACTGGT
>NZ_JBGUPC010000042.1:0-3675 GCF_045130115.1 Methanobrevibacter sp. | reverse complement strand
AAAGTTCTTAATTATGGGGCTTTTGCTAAATTAGAAGAATATCAGGGCAAAGAAGCTTTTATTCATATTTCTGAAGTATCTTCTGGTTGGGTTAAAAATATCAGAGACCACGTAAGGGAAAATCAAAAAATCGTTTGTCGTGTTTTGAGGGTTAACCCTAAAAAGGGGCATGTTGACGCTTCCTTAAAAAGAATCCGTGAAGATCAAAGAACTAAAAAAATCCAACATTGGAAAATTGAACAAAAAGCTGAAAAATTCTTGGAATTGTCTGCTAAATCATTAGATAAGACTTTGGATGAAGCATATGATGAAGTGGGTTATGAGTTAATGGACATCTTCGGTGATGTTTATGGAGCTTTTGAAGCTGCTTCTGATGAAGGTGCTGAATCTTTAACTGAAGAAGGAATCCCTCAGGATTGGGCTGATGCCATTACTGAAGTGGCTAAAAAGAATATTACTCCTCCTGAAGTTCACATTAATGGTTATGTAGATATTGAAACTTTTGTACCTGATGGTGTAGACATTATCATTTCAGCCCTTAAGGCAGCTGAAGATAACGGGGACGAAGAAGAGGAAATCAAAGTCCAATGTGTTGGAGCACCAAGATACAGAATCACTGTTAAATCCACTGATTATATTTTAGCAGAAAAAACTCTTAAAGCAGCAGCTGAGAGATGCATCGCAGTTGTTGAAGAATCCGGCGGTAACGGTTCATTTTTAAGAGAGTTAGATTAATTAGATTTATATGAATATGAAAATGAATAAATGTCCGGAATGCGGAATTTATACTTTAAAAGATGCTTGCCCTAAATGTGGAGGACCGCTTAAAGTAATTTATCCTCCTAAATTTTCTGTAGAGGATAAATACGGTAAATATAGACGTATATTAAAAAAAGAGGCAATGAATAAGGAGTAATACAATGAATACTGCAGAAATTACTGTTTTAGAAGAAGTTGAATTGAACAATCCTATTTTCATAGAAGCGTTACCAGGACTTGGACATGTGGGTAAACTGGCTGCAGATCATATGATTGATGAATTGGGAGCCACCAAGTTTGCCGAAATTCATTCTCCAACTTTCCCTCCTCAAGTTCTTGTAAAAGAGGAAGGAATTATTGAGAACATGTTCAATGAGCTATACTACCTGAAAGGTGTTGGCGAGGATGATTTGGATTTAATCATTCTTGTGGGCAATACTCAAGCTTTATCTCCTGAAGGACAATATCTGGTTTGCAAAGAGATTTTGGATTTTGTCTGTGATTTTGATATTGACAGAATTTTCACATTGGGTGGAATGGTTACTTCTCCACAGCCTGTTGAAAATCCTAAGGTATTTGGGGCAGCTACCTGTGAAGCTAATGTTGAATTGCTGAAGGAAGCTGAAGTTGAAATAAGGTCCAATGATGGTGGAATCGTTGGGGCTTCCGGATTATTCTTAGGTTTGGGCGTTCGCAGAGGAATCGAAGGGTCTTGCCTTATGGGTGAAACTCCTGGTTATTTCATAGATGCGGAAGCTGCCGAAGCTTTACTGTTAAAGTTAGCCCATTTGCTTAATTTTGAAATCAATACTGATAAATTAGATGAAAGAGCTGAGGAAACCAGACAAATGATTGCTAAAGCTCAACAGATGGAACAGGATATGATTAATAAGGCAAATGCCGGAAACGCAGATGATTTAAGATATATTGGATAATTAATCCAATATTCATTTACTTTTTTTTTATGAATGTAATTGTCATTCCCGATACTTCGATGATTGTAATTCCATTGATTGAAAAGAATGGACACACTTACTTATCCCCTAGCAATTTCTCCCGCTATGACAATATGGACATTTGCGAAGGGAACCTGACTTTTGATAACCTGATTACAAAATATTCATCAAGTGAACTTCCGTCAGGTGTTAAATCAAGATTATTTTTGTTTTCTAAAGTGATTGACAGGGCAGATGCTGCAATAATCATTGGAAAGCGTCCCCGAAATTATGAAAAGCTTTACAGTCCATTGAATGATTTGATACTTTTCGGAGGTAATGCCTGCAACAATGCACACAGCCTCTTTGTCAAGATTGTCAATGATTTGGATATTCCGACATTGAAGCTTGCTTTTCCAACTACTCAAGAGGAAATCATTTCATTGATTGATAAGACTAACTCTTTTTTACAAAATTTAAGTTCAACTGATGAGATTGGTGTTGATTTAAGGCCCAGAAAAGATAAATATCCGATTTCTCAACTTAAAAAAATATTAAATAATAATAGTTTCTAACACTTAATCATGTTAGTAAATGCCGATTTTCACATTCACAGCTGTTTTTCAATGGCATCATCAAAGGATATGCTGATTAAGAATATGGCTCCCAAATCAAAATTGAAGGGTTTGCAGCTTTTAGGAACCGGTGATGGACTTCATCCGAAGTGGCTGGATATCATTGATGAAAGTACGGAGTATTCGGGTGATGGAATTTATACCTATGATGATATGGATTTTGTTTTGACAACTGAAGTTGAAGGAAAAAGTAGAATCCACCATCTAATCATCATTCCTGATTTGGACATTGCCCGTGAGATGTCTGAGAAGTTGCCTTCAAATAACAAGAATGCTGATGGAAGGCCTAAAACAAAGCTTGGAGGAGCTGAACTGTTGGATTTTGCTCATGACTATGGCTGTTTGATTGGTCCTGCACATGCATTCACTCCCTGGACCGGAATGTATAAGTCACATGACAGCATTTATGACTGTTACCAAAGTGCTCCTGATTTTGTTGAATTGGGTCTGTCTGCAGACACTTTAATGGCAGATACGGTTTCAGAGCTTAAGGATTTTGTTTTTTTAACTAATTCTGATGCTCACTCTCCATGGCCACATAGGTTAGGCCGTGAATTTAATCAGATAGAATTGGAGGACATTTCATATTCTTCAATCAAAAAGGCATTTAAAAACAAGGATGTTAAAGCCAACTATGGGTTGGTGCCTAATTTGGGAAAATATCACATGACCGCATGCACAAAGTGCCATAAACTAATCGATCCTTTGGATGCTCGTGAAAATAGGATGAAATGTTCGTGCGGAGGCACAATCAAAAAGGGTGTCGATTTTAGAATATCCGAGATATCAGATTTGGACAAGCCAGTTCATCCCAGTTTTAGGCCTAAATATGTTCATCTGATGCCTTTAGCCGAGATAATCTCTTCTGTTTATGATAAGGGAGTTACTACAAAGTTTGTACAGGGGATTTGGCAAAGGCTGATTGATAATTTCGGTACTGAAATTAATGTTTTAATAGATGTTTCATTGGATGAGATTAGAAAGGTTGATGGAAATGTTGCTTTGGCAATTGAATCCTTTAGAAATAATACGATTAAGGTCATCCCGGGTGGGGGTGGCCAATATGGTCAAATATTGTTTAGAAAAGAAGAAAAAAAGTCTAAAGTCATTACTTTAGACAGTTTTTAATAGCGGACTTGGAGGGATTTGAACCCTCGATCTTAAGATTAGGAGTCTTACGCCCTTCCAGACTAGGCTACAAGCCCATTAAATTAACAAGTCATTAAAAATAATTTTCATAGAAAAAGAAATTATAAGGACGGACCCGCCGGGATTTGAACCCGGGGTCTTCGGATTAGAAGTCCGACGCCCTATCCAGCTAGGCTACGGGCCCTTACATATAGCAA
>NZ_JBGUPC010000041.1:0-11500 GCF_045130115.1 Methanobrevibacter sp. | reverse complement strand
TAAATGGTGCGGGGGACGGGACTTGAACCCGCGAAGGGACTGACCCACTAGGCCCTCAACCTAGCGCCTTTGACCGCTCGACCACCCCCGCATAAAAACAAAAGTAGTTATAAAAAAATATATTTTTCAACTTATATATAGTTAACTATTTTTAGCATAATTTTATGGTAACTTCCATGATTTTTTCATTTTTTAAATCTTCAATCAGGTTATGATCCAGGTCTTTGGCAGCCTTATCTGCATGAATCATCAATGTTCTGGAGCATGTGAAATCACTTGTTCTGCAAACGATGTCAGTTGGATGTGTCAATGTCAAATCCTCATGGCCAAAACCGGTTATCTCATCATGGCCGTTTTCAGTGTCAAGAATCACTTTTATTTTAGTGTTGGAATCGGCTATCTTGTCTTTAAACTCCTGAGGAAAGTTTAACATTGATTTGTCGGCAGAAGTTCCCACAATGCAATCTGCAGTCGGGCCGATTTCAATGTCCTTTGTAACTTCAAAGGTGGATTTGTGAAGTGATGTGACATTCTTATGGCCTCTGCTTGTAAGTTTGAAAATCATGAATATAGTTTAGTTTAAAAAATTAATAAAATTTTCCATGCCTTTTAATTAAAGACAAAGTCAATAATTTTAATAACATCAAAAATTAAAGTAAAATCTGAAAGCGAATTTTCAAAATGATTAATAGACTCGAAAAAAATGGAAAATTAGAATGAAAGGATGTTACTGTTTGATAATTGATTTAGAAAATTCATCTAAAATCAAAATCGGAAAGCTTGGAAAAATCGATTTTGAAAAGGGCAATTATGTATATGTAGGCTCAGCCATGAACTACCTTGAATCAAGAATCAGAAGACATCTGAGCAGTAAAAAGAAGCTTCACTGGCACATTGATTACCTGTTGAAGGAAGCTGAAATCACTGATGTGATTTATAATGAATCAACCAAAAAAGTGGAATGTGCACTGTCCAGATACATTTCATCAAATGCAACAGGAATAGAAAATTTCGGATGCTCCGATTGTGAGTGTAAAAGCCACTTATATTACTTTAAAAATAGAAATGAAGCTATTGAATGCGTTAAAAATGCATATGATTCAATAGCCATGGAATTCAAATATTTCAAAATATGAATTCACGATTTTTCTTATGCTTGTATGATATTTCAAATGAATCAAGGGCCAATTTTTTAAGAATATCCTTATCCGTATCATCAATGCCGACAACACCTTCCCACTCGCTTTCAAGTGAGGCAATTTCATCCAATGTTTCAATTCCCTTGGAAGTTAACTTGCAGTCATATTCCAAGCCGTTTTCAGGCTGCAAATCTATTTCAATCAAATCCAGCTTTTCAAGCTTCTGATATTTCTTCAAATACAGACCCAAATGAACATTGAACAAGTCATCTTTTTTGGCCTTTTCAAACTGCTTTGCCCTAATCCTTTTGTGATGAGGTTTTTCATGTTTTTTAACCTGCTTCAAAAGCTTAATTTGGCTTTCATGTAAGAAAATTGATAAGTTTTCACGAACATAAGTCATCTTTGACTCTTCTATGATACCTATCAATGCTGAAGCAGGCATATTAGCTATTGCATCTTTGTGGGGATGTGCCATCAAACCACCTATTTCATCTGTCCGAACAATCCTCTCATGATTCCTTTTGTAACCTCACGGGCAGCAGTGTTTGCGGCCTGTGTTGCGGCCTTTTCAACCATCCTTTGGGTGGATGACTTTTTAGCCCGTTTTCCACTTGCCTGAGTCTGTCCTCCTAAAACGGTTCCAAGGATGCCACCCAGAACATCTGCGGCTCCAGGCTGTGGAGCTGGTTCAGGTTCCTCTTCAACAGGTTCCTGCGGTTGGGTCTTGACCTCTTCAACAGGTTCAGGAGGTGCCTGTATCTTAACTTCTTCAAGGACTTCAGGTGCAACTTCACTTTCGATATTCGGATTTTCATCAATTTTGGTTAAGAGTTTCTCATAAGCGGACTCCCTGTCAATTGCCTGAGCGTATTTTCCCTTCAATGGTGAAATATCAATCAATTGAGCCCTAAGGTCATCTTCAATGGCTCCTATGTGGCTTTGCGGAGGCACAATGTCAACCTGCTCAACGACACTCGGCACACCCTTTTCATCGAGGGTTGATACCAAAGCCTGTCCAATTCCCAAATTGGAGATTACTTCAGCAGTATCGAAGTCAGGATTTGCCCTGAATGTTTCTGCAGCCACTTTTACCGCTTTCTGGTCTTTTGGAGTGTATGCGTGAAGTGCATGCTGGACCCTATTACCCAATTGGGCAAGGATATCATCCGGAATGTCTGCAGGAGATTGTGAGATGAAATACAATCCTACACCTTTTGATCTTATAAGCCTTACAATCTGTTCGATTTTCTTGCCGAATTCAGGAGTCATGTCATCAAACAGAAGATGTGCTTCATCAAAGAAGAATACGAATTTAGGCTTGTCCATATCACCGACTTCAGGCAATGTTTCAAATAAGGTGGACAGCATCCAAAGCAGGAATGTTGAGTAGATTTCAGGAGACAGGGACAATTTTTGAGCGTCCAAAATATTAATGATACCTTTTCCATTGTCATCAAGCTGCATAAAATCATTAATTTCAAGTGCAGGCTCGCCGAAGAAATCGTTTCCGCCCTGGTCTTCAAGAGCAATGAGGCTTCTTAAAATAGTGTTGGCTGACTTATCAGCAATTGCGCCATACTCACTTTCAAACTGAGCCTTGTTCTCAACAACATAATTTATCATGGATTTCAGGTCCTTCAAGTCAATGATTGGAAGTGAATGTTCATCAGCGACCCTGAACACAATGTTCAATACTCCGGATTGCGCTTCAGACAGGTTCAGGATTTTTGCAAGCAATACAGGACCCATTTCTGATAATGTTACCCTTACAGGAAGTCCTTTCTGGCCAAACAGGTCCCAGAACTCAACGGGATACTGTTTGAAATTGAATCCTTTTTCATCAAGGCCATATTTCTGCCTGTTGTTGGTTATGAAATCGTTGTCTGAACCTACCTTTGCAAGGCCTGAAATGTCACCTTTCATATCAGCCAAAAATACAGGAACACCCAAATCCGAAAAGGATTCGGCCATGACCTTTAAGGTAACGGTTTTACCAGTACCAGTTGCTCCAGCTATCAAACCATGACGGTTGGCAAGCTTCGGCAATAAAAACACGTCCGTATTTTCATTACACCCGATTAATATTTTATCTTCTGCATACATGCATTTTCACCCATTTTCGATTTTCTTAATTAAAAAGTTTGTTTTTTTAACTATATTATTCTTATTATAAGCTTTGGCAATTCTTTTGATTGCATCCAAATTCTTGACGAAATTGTCCAGCCAAGAGAAAATATCTCCCGGATAGACCTGTATCTGATACTTTCTAAACAGTTTGTTTGATATGTCCTGAGGATCCTTGCCCTTTAGCCTCTCATGGACGATGACTTCTGAAATTCCCCTCTGCATACAGCTGCAGAATGGCCTGTCCTGGCATCTGCACTGCATGAAATCAGTTTGAAGCGCTATCATGGCATCCTGGAACTTCTTGTCAAGCTTGCCGATTGCCTCTCTTGATGATATTATATCCAAGGTGGATTCCGCAAAGAGCCTTGTTGAGAATTTGATTTTTAATGCGTTTGCGATTTGATTGTGGATAACACTTGACAGGTATGCGTTTTCAAACATTTCCAAATCCATTGCCATGGCCAGAATCAGGACTTTCAGCTTGTCGTACTTTTCCTTTTTCTTGTACATTGGGGAATGGCCGACATAATGCATCAGATAATTCCTGTCATTCAATGTATTTTTTATGAATTCCGCTTCGTTGATTGATAAAAATGATACAGACGTTGCTCTTCCATACTTGGTCACCTCAAGCCTGTTTGCTACGCAATTGATTAAACCCAAATCATCCATCTCATCAACTGCAATCTTGATGCTTATCGGAACATCTATATTTTTATAGAATTTATTCAGTTCATTGGTCGATTGTATCGAAGTTGAAGAGATGTCCGCTAGAATTTGCTCATAAGAGGATTCCTCGTCATATTCAATATAGACATCATCGCTGTTGCTTTCCAGAAGGTCCAATGCCATTGCCTCTTCCGATTCGCCTGCAAAGTCATTGCCGACTTCAGGAAGAAGATATACTATACCCCTATCGTGATAGGATGGCCTTCCGGCACGTCCTAGCATCTGCGCAAACTCATTGGGATTAATCCACTTATTTCCCATTACCAAAGAGTCAAAAATAACTTGAGAAGCCGGAAAGTCCACACCTGCCGCAAGAGCTGCAGTTGTAACGACACAGGAAATCCTTCCCTTGTCAAAATCCTTTTCTATCTTTTCTTTTTTGTAATAGGACAGTCCCGCATGGTATGCGTGGGCATTGATATGCTTGTTGCTTAGGAAGTTTGCAATCTGATGGGTTTTACGCCGTGAATTTGTAAATATGATAGTCTGTCCCCTGAATCCCTTCTTGGATTTGGTGTTGAATTCCCTTTTGACAAGCCTCTGCATGATGTGCCTTTTTTGGGCTTCATTTCTAACATAGACCAAATGCCTTTCCAGTGGAACCGGACGCTCTGAGTATTCAACAAGCTTCATGTTGAACTCCTCAGCTAAAAAATCAGGGTTTTTGACTGTTGCAGACAGTCCGATAATTTGAGTTTTGGGATAGAGATGCTTTAACCTTTTAATCAGTCCGTTGAGGCGTGTTCCACGGTCTTCATCATCAATCATGTGAATCTCATCGATTAGGACTACTCCCAAATTGGATAGGCTGTTGGAATTTCCGTTTCTTAACAGGTAATCGATTCCCTCATAGGTTGCAACCACAATGTCTGCCTTTGAGACATCTGAATCCGGCAGGTTCAGTTCTCCTTTTGCCTTTACACGGTTTCTTCCAACCTTGATGGCAACCTTCAAACCCAATTTTGAATATTTCTTTTTGAAATCGCGATATTTCTGGTTTGCAAGGGCAACAAGAGGTGTGAGGAAAACGAATTTCTTTCCTTCCAATGCCTGGGTGATTCCTGCAAGCTCACCCACCAAGGTCTTACCTGAACCTGTTGCACTGACAACCAATAGGTCCTCTCCTTTCAATAGCCCTTCCTTGATGGCAAGATACTGGACCGGCAGCAATTTGGTGTTTCCGGAGTCAAGCAGAACTTCCTTAAATTCTCTAGGTATCTTTAGCCTTTTCATGTCAACAGGAGGGATTATGTGCTTTGACTTTCTGGTCTTGTCAAAGAGGGTCAGTTTCCTGTTTTTTAAAGGGTCAAAGTGAGGGTCCAAAACAGACAATGTCTTTTCAAGGTCATCAGTTTTTTCCAGAGTCTTTTTAAGGTTTCTGAAAATCTTTTTGTCGAATCCCTGAAGTTTCAGTTCCTGTTTTATCGTATCATGAGCGCAATCCTTGCAGATCAGTTGATTGTTATATTTATAAGAATAGGCTGAATTGACGATGGTTATGTTTCCCTCATATGCACAGTAATCGCATACCTGTGTCTTTCTGACCTTAATGTTGAGTGACTTTAAGAACTTCTCCACCTTTTCGTCAGGTGTTGCCAGAAAAACCGCCTGTGAGCGGAGTAATTTGGTGACTTCTCCAGGAGGTACAAGCTTTTCATTTAAAGTGGAGTTGTCCTTGAAGTTGTAATCGGCAACGAATCTTGAAATGGACAATGAGTCACCTTCATGTGAGAACTTGATGTTACCGACAAATTCAGGTTCCCTCTTGTGATTCAAAGCCCCTTTTGGTGAGCCGATTGGGTATAGTCTCCACTGTTTTTTAACTTTCTTTAAAACTAGCATTGTATTTAAATATATTTTTAATTGTTAATAAATATTAAAAAAAAATTAATTTGATTATTATTCCATATAATCAAATTTTGTCTCTAAAACTATAATTAGTGCAAATGCAATTACTGCAACGATAATGCATGGCAACAATCCTGAAATGTTAACGATGACTGAACTTGCAATCTCCACAGCAGGAACTTTCAGTGACCCGAGCATTACACCAATGAGAAATGCCATTGTTATTTTTTCATGGTTTTTAAGCAGGTAATTGAGTATTCTTGAAAAACCAAGTATTCCTATTAACGCACCTACTACAAAAGCAATGATATCAGTGAAATGAAGCTGATGAAGTGCATTCAACATGTATTTGTACTGGCCTAATAAAAGAAGCAGGAATGATCCTGAAATTCCTGGGAGAATCATTGCACATATTGCAATCATACCTGAAATGAATATTACAATCAGAGAATGATTTGCCGCTATCGGATTCATGCTGACAAATATGAATGTCAAAATAGCACCAATTATCGCAAATATTATGTTTTTTATGTTAATTTCATTGAGTTTTCTAAATAGGATTACTGCTGAAGCTATAATTAAGCCTAGGAAGAATGAATAGGTCAGTGCAGTGTGAACGTCCATGCAATAGGTAACGACTTTTGCCAAAGTCAAGAATGCAACGCCTATACCTAAAACCAATGGTATGAAGAACTTGAAATCAATTTCATCAAGCATCTGATTCCAAAATCCCTTAAAATCACCCTTAAATAACGGTTTTAAAAAAGCAAACTTGATTTTACTAATTGATTCAACCAAATGAGCATAAATTCCAGTTATCAAAGCTATTGTTCCGCCTGAAACTCCCGGAACAATATCTGCTGAGCCCATAAGGACTCCACGAATAAATATGAAAAAAGCTTCCCTAATATTAAAACTCAAATTATCACCTTATAGTAATTAGTTAGATTAACATCTATTAAATAAGTTTTTAAAAAAAAGAAAAAATGTGGGAATAAACCAATTATTTTGCATTCAAATTATTGAAGTCTATATCCTCACTCAATCCATATCTGAAAAGGAAAAATCCATCCGGATTCACCTTTGATATGTTCTGGATTTTAGCCTCCATCTTATCTGAAGGAATCGGTTTTTGGGTTGCATTGTCAAAAGTTTGCAAATTTGCCCATACTTTGGCGCCCTCTGAGTGATCCCTAAGAGATGTAATGGCATCTTCTATATATGTATCATTTTCATTGTTATTATCAAAGTAAGTCAAAGGAACAACAAAATCAAAGTTTTTACTGATTATAGAATAATCTGTACAGTATTTGTCTTTCAATTTGTCATATTCCGGCATTACATCAGATGACAATATCAGATTCGGACTGTCCTTTCTGAGTTCTTCTGTCGCATTCACTACAAAATTTGAAACCGCTTGAGTGTAATTGTCAATTTCAGCAACATCCGCACCCTCATATCTGACATAATTTAGGTGTATTCCTGCAAGGTCCTTTAAACCTGCATACTCTTTCAGTTCATTAATTTTTGCATCAACAAAGCTTTGGTTAGTTGGATTATACCATTTCATCATCATTGAAAACCTGTGCAAACATATGTACTGAAATTCCTTCATTTTTTGCATCCTGAATCCATGTTTCTACCTGGGTTTTATCGTGTGTGTCCATGACTCTATAATCTAGGAACAGATCAGTAACCCCATGATTGGAGAGGTCTTTGAAATCAACTTTGTCCATATCTTCGGGCAAGACACAGAATCCGTAATGCATGTCTGATTCGTTAAAATCTGTGGTTATACTCGTATCATTTTGACCGCTGCCCTGTGCACATATTGAGGACACAGTGAATAATGAGACCAAAATGATTAGTGAAAATAATATTTTTCTATTCAATATTGTTACCTCATTGAATTGATGTTTTCTTGAAATATTCACAGAATTTGTTATTTTTAGATTTTTTGTGTAATGTATTTCTAATATAATCAAAAAAAAAAGAAAGGTGGTTCACAAGTAAAGTTAATTTTTTACTTGTAACCAGTCTGAACCATAATAATATATGGAATTATTCATCGTTGAATGGCTGTGGAAGTTCGCAAACTCCACTGTCCTTTGCAAGGTATGCATAAGCGAATGCTGCACAGATTGCACCTAAAATAGGTCCGACAAGATATATTGGGAAGAATCCCCAGAGGTTTTGTCCTCCTAAAATCATGTCCATCAAGTATGGTCCGAAGGTACGTGCAGGGTTGATTGAAGCTCCGGTGAATGCACCTAAAACCACAATTACTGCAGTCACAGTCATACCGATTGATATTCCGGCAAAACCAGGTTCTGCCTTTTTATCAACAGCTACACCCATTACAACCATCATCAGGAAGAATGTTCCTAAAAATTCGGCAAACATTGCCTGCATATAGCTTACGCCAAGTCCAGGGGCTGTTGCACCCAGTCCTCCGATTGTTACTGCAGGAGCGCCAAGGCATAAAAACAGACAAAGGCTTCCTAAACATGCACCGATGACCTGAGCAACAATATAATAGATACTGTCAACCAATGCGATGTTTTTGGTTACTAAAAGTCCAATGGTTACCGCAGGATTCAAGTGTGCACCTGATATCTTTCCGAACACATAGATACATATCATTACAGTCAGACCGAATGCCAAAGCAATGGCAATCCAGTCACCAAGTCCTCCCAAAGGCCCGATTCCGGCAGCTCCAGGAGTGATGCTATTTGAGATTAAAAGTGTCACCACAGCTGAGCCTGTACCGAAAAAGACAAGGAAGAATGTTCCTAAAAGTTCTGCAAAGAATTTTTTTCTTATATTACAAGGCATTTAGCTCACCTATACAGCTTCTCTCCATTGACAGTATTCGTGTTTGTTGTCCACAAGTGAAGCCGCAGCACAGTTTTTACATCCCCTTACAGGTGATCCCGGGGCTTCTTTGTTAAGTGCAATGATGTTTGTCATCATGGTTGCTGTAATAGGTTCTGAAGTTAAGAGACATGGATAATCTGCGAGTCTCATGAGTGAAGAGAATCTTACTGTAATTGCACATGCAGGGTAAGTGTATCTTTGTGGGTTCATTACTGTTTCACTGGCCAAAATAGGACTTAAATCAACGTCAAATCCATTGATTTTTGGCACTAATTCTCCACCGGTACCTGCTCTGAATTTTCTTGCTCCGCTGATTGCATTGAATCCTCTGTAAATCATGTCCATGAAGTCACAGTTGTGCAATTCTGCAGCTGCTCCTCTTGTTGGATATTGCTGTACAAAGTTGTGGAACCTTTTGGAGAATAAGTCAACTACCATCGGTGCGTTGAATCCATCCAATTCTAAGATGAATTCAGTTGCACAGGCTGATGAACCTGTGGATAACTTAAGTACGTCAAATGCTGATTTGTAGTTGTCCAAGTTATTTCTCAATGTTGCATCGATTACTTCAGCAGTTGCCTGAACAATTGCCAAAGTCATGTCATCTTTGCACATGTTGTAGGTGGATTGTCCAATGTGGTGTCCAATGTCTCCAACACAGTATGCAGGAACAGTTACGATGTTACCGTAGTGCACTCCATCATCCATTGCAGCTTTAACGACTGGTGTCATTGCCTTTTTATATTTGTTCATGTAGTCCCTTACATCAAATGATGAGTGGTCTGCATCATCCATCAATTGACCTTGTCCTTCAATAGGGGTTTTGTAAATCATCTGCAATGCTGCGATTTCTTTTTCGGTTGCTTCAGCAGCAGTTGCACCTGCCTCAATAGCATTGGCAAATGCGTCTCCCACACCGTATGATGTATTCATACCCCAAGATTTGGCTGAAAGAATTGCCTGTTTGTGAGCAACAGGAATGTCTGTTTTTTGCAATATTTGATTTACCACATTACTGGTACTTCCAGGCATCAATGCAAAGTCAACTACACAGGTAGGTCCGTAAAAACCGCCATATCTTCTGATTGATTCTTTGGAGATTAGTGCTTCACAATCTGCAATCGCTTGGATGAACTTATCTAAGCTGTCTGCAAATTCACCGTCTTCCTCACATAAAATTTCTAAAACAGGAGGAGTTTGGAAATGTTCAATGAATGGATCGTCTTCGCATTTCAAAGTGTCTGTAATGGAAGATAAAATCTCATAGTGGTTTTTAACAGATTCTTTATGCAAGTTGATTACAGATTCTGCTTGGTTGTCTAATGCTTTCATACCAGATACCGCATCGGCATAAGGTTTTGCATCAGTTATTTTAAAATCATTGTACCTATTTTCTGATATAACGGCAACATCTGCTTTTTGAGCAGCCATTGACTCGTCAATCATCTTCTCATATAACTCTCTCATTATTATCACCTGAATAATAATTGTACTACTAATAGGCTTTAAACAACTATTTAAAGTTAACTATTATTAGTTGGTTAAAAGTATATTCAGTAAAATATATAAATTTATTGAAAATTTCTAAAAAAATGAGTAATTACTATGTAATTTTTTTAAAAAACAGATTTTGACTAATTATCATTATAAAAAATAAATTATAATCTATTTCTAAGGCCAAATAAGTCACCTAAATGTTCTGCTTTATTGGGATTATTGATGAATACCTTCACAAAAATCAGATTGTGATATAATAGGAAAAGATGATGATTAAAAAAAAATAAGAATCATGTGACAAAAAGGAAATCCTTCCTAGAATACACGACTTTAAATGTCTAAAAACCCATTCAAACCATTCGCAACTCCTGGTCAAGATGTTTTGGTGGATATGTAATAGATCTTTGCCTTATATATCAAATATCGGAATGTATAATCCTTATCCGGCCAGTGCCATTTGCCATTCTTGAATTTGCTGTACTCTAATTTTGAAACAAGCTTCTTTGTTTTTTGGTTGTAAAAAACGAACTTCGCTTTGAGGATTAGAGTATGCTTTGATTTCTTTTTAAAAATTATCTTTACTTCCTTTCCCAAATCGTTATCATATTGACTTTAAACTTGATTATATCTCTATTTTTGAGTACTTTGACACGACCAAAACGAAGGATTGATTTATACTGTTTTCCAACAAATAGTTTTGATGTTTTTGATACCGTATAATTGTCATCGGCCGAGGTAATTGAAACTTTATCTTAAAAATGCAAGAATACCACAACTTCTGCAAGTTGTGGATGAATTGCACTATTGGGTGTACTATCTTTTTTTAATTAATTTTATTGCGTTTATTTTTATTTTGTGTTTTTTGGAGGCTATTTTGGCTCTTGAATTTTTGTTCAGTATACTTTTTTGTTGTGATTATATTATTGCTTTGATTATGAAAAATTGTTTTGGTTTTGAAAAATTGCTCTGAGTTCGTTATTCGAATACTTTTCAAATGCTCTCTCTCATTTTTTATATAGGAGTAATTATAAATGAGATATTATTCAATTAAATGTAATTTTAATTGTTGTTTTAAAAAAGAGTAAATATTTTTTCATTTTTTTTAGATAATGGAATAAAAATATTATAATGATGGACATGGAGGAATGATTTTATGGGTGAGTATATTCGAGGTGTGGTTGTTAAGCTTCATTTAACTCCCGAACAAGAAGTCATGTTTAAACAAAACTATGGTTGTACTCGTAAAACCCATAATGAACTTTTAAATAAATATAAAGCCA
>NZ_JBGUPC010000040.1:0-149646 GCF_045130115.1 Methanobrevibacter sp. | reverse complement strand
TTATAATATGAACAATGGTGATGGTTGAAATGAGCATTCGTTTGTATTCCTTTAGTGGTGTTTAGGAAGAGAATGTTCATTTGTTTTAAAAAACTTATTTTTATTGAATTATTTTTGTGATATTATGAGCGAACTTAAAGAATTAATGGAAAAATTTATTGAACTTGATGAAGATTTAGAAGAAAAAATAGAAGCGTATCTTGAAACCGCTGATGAAATCGATGAGAAATTCGACAAAGAAAACGAAGAACAGATTGATGAAATGGGCGAAATCTATCACGAAATCGAACACAAAGTTTTCAATGAAGAATTCATAATTGTCTTCAACCAATCCGGCGAAGAAAAAGAGGTTGTCGCTTTAATAATCAGTGATGAAGATGAAGAAAGCGAAGAATTTGTAATACCTGTTTTCACTGACGAAGAAGAGGCAAACACCGCCATTGCTGAATTTAAAGAACAATTCGGTGATATCGACTTTGAATGTGAGAAAAAAATCGGCAGTGAAATCATTGCTGACCACTCCGAAGATGAAGATTTCATTGGACTGGCTGTCAATGCACCTCAATGGGACTTTGTAATAGCCAGTGAAGATGTCCACGACTGCTGTGAATAAATATGAAACTTGAAGATTACCAGGACTATCAGGAAAAGAATGTGAAGGCTTCCAAAAGCCAGCTGAAGGAGTATATCCAGATATATGCAGATATGGTCAAAAAGCTCAAAAGCGAAGAGGCAATGGAGCTTGAGCCTGTAAAAAAGAATATCAAGGAAACATATCCGACCGAAATCTACTTTACACTTATCGATGAGGCCGGAAAATATGTCAAGCTTACCCTGAGCGATGCAAGTAAGGAATATATAATTCCAATCTTTACTGACATGAGGGAATATGCTGTGGGAAGCGCAAAGATTTCCACATTATTTCTGGACAAGCTTGACTTGAAGGTGATTTCTCCCGAAGACATTGCCGAACTGGCCGAAAATGATGAGGATTTCCAGGGATTTGTAGTCAATCCCCACTCACAGAACTTCAACTTTGATAGGAACGGTGATTTCTGATGTATATATGTCCGACAATAGGCGAGGATCATGAAAAGGACTTTTTAGTTACAGGATCCTTGGATGACTTTAAAATCATTGTCTTTTCCGATTTGGATGAATACGAAAAGGGTTTTGAATATCTGGAATTGGTCGACTATAATCCCACTGAAGTTTCAGATGAACTGTTTATGGAACTTGCAAAAAATGATGATTCATTCAGCGGCCTGATTTTGGATATTCATTCAAAAAATAAGATAATAACAAAAGAAGAATTACTCTTCTAATCTTTTTTTATTATTATCAATTAGATTAACCTTAATAATTCTCTCTCAATAATTCTATAGATAAGTAAATTACTAGAATTATTAATCATATAAAGCAACCATTAAACCATAAAGTTTTCCACTACATTTAGGGCATTCACATTCATTCTCTGTGATTAATGGAATGTGTTTACCACATTTAGGGCATTCACTATGTGTTTTATCTTTAGATCCAATAGCATCTTTCAACACCGAACTGATTGTCCTATAAGGATATTTTTCATCTAATACTTCTTTAAAATCTTCTTCGTCTTGTTCAAGGGCAGTTTTTATTTCTTTCACATAAGATTCATTTTCATTATAATAAAAATGCACTTCAGAAGAACAATCCGGACAAAATGAAAGAATAATCTTTCCTCTTATTTTAGAACCATACCCCATATCAAATGTTAACATACCTGATGCATGCTCCACTACACAGTTAGTTTCTTCATCCACAAAATAGTTTAAATCACGATCACTAATACTAAAACCACATTTTTCACATACATACTTAGTTATAGCACCCATATCTATCACCTTAAATATCATTCAGTATTATGAATATTATATTATTCTCAAGCATTGTCAAAATAGTTCATATTAACCTCATACAAAAAATTACTTGACAGGGGAGTTTTCAGGTCCATCTAATAGTACACTATATCCTCTGTGTGGATTAGCTGATTGCAAATCTTGTTTTCTCCATTCAGTATAAGCTTCTCTGTCGTTAGGGTCTCCAGTATATTCAGTTCTCGGTGGTTTTGATGATTGATAATAATCACTACTTGCATAATATGATTCACTGACAGTTTCTTTGACTTCTTCTTTAATGGTTAATTTCTGTGTTGTATTGTTTCCAGTGTAGTTTTCATTTCCACCATAAGTAACATTGACATTGTATTTGCCTTTCTTTAAATCAAGATCTAATTTTGCATTACCTTTTGAATTGGTTTTAACAACCTCATCAACGACAACTTTGCCCTTTTTGTTAGTTATTGTGACGTTTACTATTTCCTTTGAAATTGGGGTCTTGTTTAAATCAGTCAATTTTATAGATAATTCTCCACCTTCATACTGCTCCTTATCACTTGTAATTTTAATTTTTGTCGGTTCTTTAGCATGAGGGTTAAATAATAAAAATCCGATAACTGCTGCAAGAATGACAATTATTACAAGCAATATTATAATTATGTTTTTGTTTTCCATATCATCCCTCAGAATAGATTAATTCAACAATATATAATGTTGTGTCAATCATATGTATATAATAATTCCTAATTACTAAACAAAAAAATTAGATTCACAGAAAGTGTAAAATCAAAATAAGAGATAAATTATGAATTTAAATCAAAGAATATCAAGCAATATTAACAAATTAATGGTTTTTCGAAAGATAAAAAATAAAAAAAGAGTTGTGATTCAGAGGATATTAATCTTAATCTGCTTCAAAATAGAATGATTACTCGTCCAGTTCCTCTTCCTCATCTTCATCAACATTTGCCTGTTGATAATACTTGTATCTGTAAGACATCTTAAAACCAGAGATGACTTCCCTTTTTGGCCTTCTTTTACGTTTTATGTTAGGGCCGTTCATTTCCTTGAATTTTTCCTGATGAGGCTTGACCAGGTTCTTGTTTTCCCGCTTGTACTGAGAAATCCTGTGCCTTGAGTGTGGCGCCCTATACATTCTTTTTCTAAGCAGCCTTCTGCTGGTCGTTACACGTCTTATCACTTAAATCACTTATCTTCTGTTTAAGTTTTTAGTGGCGGATTTATCGAGAGTAGCTTGGATTTCATCGATTCTCTCAACTACAACTTTAATGGCTTGTTCACCTTGACGGGTAGGGTTGATACCTTGTTCAACAAGCAGTGCATCCCTTATATCTCTTAATCTGTCAATTGAATCAATTTTCATTATTGTACTGTAAAACATGGTTTTCCTCCAATATAATATTTAATATAAATTTTATTATTAAAATAGATTTTTGTCGAAAAAAACATATGGCCTGAACTGATATTATTAATTATGTTTGAAAAACAGCAAGTAATCTATCTGGCCGGAGGGTGCTTTTGGGGTGTTGAGGCATTCATTTCCAGACTGAAGGGCGTCAACAATACCGAAGTGGGCTATGCCAACGGACGTGATCTGGCACCGACCTATGAGAAGGTGTGCACAGGTAGAACCGGACATACGGAAACCGTAAAGGCAACATACAACCCTAAAATCATCCCGTTGGAGGAGATTCTGGAGAGCTTCTTTAAAATCATTGACCCATATTCACTGAATCGCCAGGGTGCAGACATCGGAACTCAATACAGAACAGGCATCTATTGGCAGGAGGATTCACAAAGGGATACCGTCATCAACTTTTTAAGGGAAAAACAGAAACTTGCTCCTGAAAGGATTGTTGTCGAGGCCCGTGCAATCAGCAGTTTCTATCCTGCCGAGGATTATCATCAGAAGTATCTTGAAAGGAATCCGCAGGGATATTGTCATGTCGATTTAAATTTGATAGAGGATGAAGAATTCGACCACTTGTCAAAGGAAGAGTATGAAATAACACAGCTTTCTATGACAGAACGCCCTTATAGTGGAAAATATGACAACTTTTTTGAAGATGTGTATGTGGACGTAGTAGATGGTGAAGTTCTCTTCTCTTCACAGGACAAGTTCGACTCAGGATGCGGATGGCCTGCATTTTCAAAGCCTATTTCAGAAGACGTGATTAAAAGGCACAGGGATTTCTCGCACGGAACAACACGCATAGAGGTTAGAAGCGCAAAGTCAAACTCACACCTGGGACACCTCTTTCATGACGGACCGGGAGGATCTCCGCGTTATTGCATAAACTCAGCGGCTTTGAGATTCATACCAAAAGATGAATTGAATGACTACCTTAAAGACAAATGCCCTTAAATATTTAAAAAAATATAATATAAGACAATGAAAATTGAAGAAATAAATCATCCGGAACTTAAGAACTACATTAACCTGGCATATATGCAGGGTGAAAACGGAAATCAGGAAGCTGTCCTGAAAATAGAAGAGGACATGAAGGGATACATTAAGGATAATGTTTTCATAATATCCACTGAGGACAACAAACCTGTCAAAATACCTTACGGCAATGACGGCGATTATATAGTTCCTATCTTTACAGACAAAAGGGAATATGATATGGGCATGCAGTATTTCTCATTGAATGAGATGGCCGAAAACAAGGATTATATCATTGAAAAAACAGATTACTTTAAAAAATTAAAAGAAGATCCTAATTTCTTAGGATTTCTGGTAAATATAAGCAGTGTAAGCTATATAATCAACACTAGCTTACTCTAAAAACTCTTTTTTTATATCTTCAACTATTTCAACAAACCTTTTTGACACTTCATCATCAGGGTCAAGCACTGAAATGGTTGCATCTTTAGTAGGAGATTCAGCAACGCTTTCCTTAATAGGCAAGTCTCCAAGATATGTGATTTCCATTTCATCAGCGAATGTCTTACCGTTTCCTTCACCGAAAATATGGAGTTTTTCATCACAGTGAGGGCAGATGTAGTATGCCATGTTCTCGATAAGGCCGATATTTTTGATGTTCATCATTTCGACCATCTTTACACATTTGAGCACATCTTCCTGTGATACGACATTCGGTGTGGTAACCATCAATACCAAATCGGTTTCAGGAATTGACTGAAGCACGGTCAAAGGTTCATCACCTGTGCCCGGTGGGTTGTCGATGACCAAAAAGTCAAGTTGGCCCCAGTGTGCGTCACTGATCAATTGCTTGATTGCACCGGTTTTTTGAGGTCCTCTCCAGATGATTGGCCTGTCAAGACTGTCAATCAAAAATGCCATTGACATTACCTTCAATCCGCTTTCGGTTTCAACAGGGAAAATTGAATGCTGGTATTCCTTTTTCTTCTCTTCAATGAACTGACGTTGTTCCTCTTCAGGAAGGCTTGTGTCGAGGTCCTTTTCGACAAGCTCCTTAAAGACAGTGAACTGATATTGGTTGAACTGCTCTTCAAGCATTTCGATACCGAGCATCTTAGGAACGTTAGGACCGTGAATATCCGCATCAAGGATACCTGTCTTGTATCCCATTGCCTGCAATGTCTCAGCGATATTGGCTGCAACGGTGGATTTTCCAACTCCTCCTTTTCCACTCATTACGACAATCTTATGTTTGATTTGGCTTAAGTTCTTAGCCAATCTTATTTCCTGTTGCATCATTTGCATTTGTTGTTCTGGAGTCATTTGACCCCCATGACCGTGATGGCCATGTCCGTGACCATGTTCTGGCATAATTATCATCTCCAAAATAATTTTATTTAACTGAATTTTTTACTTACTTCCTCAACAGCGAGGATTAATGGGTCTGTAACCATTGATACAGGCGGTGCATAAGCAAATTCCATATTACTTAAATCAAAGCAGGTCAATCCTTCTGTAATAGCTAATGTCATTGTATCGATTCTTTCAGCCACTCTTTCTTCTGCTATGATTTGGCAGCCTATAATGGTTCCGTTTCCATCACAAATAACTTTGATGTCCATCGGCTTTGCATTAGGATAGTAGCGTGCTCTTGTAAGTGCCTGCACTTTCTGCACAACAGGCCTGATACGATTTTGCTGTGCAAAGCTTGTGGTATATCCCACTGCACCGAATTCAAGTTTTCCGACCTTTGAAACCATAGAGTTCAATACAGGATTGAATTTGGATTTTTTGCCGCAGATTGTACGGGCTAAGGTTTTTGATTCGCGAACCGCAGTGGTTCCCAATTGTGAAATGGTATTTGAACCTAAAATGAGGTCTTTTGACTCAACACAGTCCCCGACTGCATAAACGTCTTCAACTGAAGTTTCCATTCTGTCATTTACAAGTATGGCCCATCTTCCAATTTCACATCCTGCCATTCTTGCAAGATCCAATTCGGCCCTCACTCCGGTTGCCATGATTACCATATCGACATCATATATTTCCTCATCACCGAAGCATGCCTTTTCAACCTTGCCGTCACCAATCAGTTTTGTGATAGGTTTTCCTAAAACCACCTGGATTCCTTCCTGTTCCAGATATTTGACCAGAATGTCGGACATGTCCTTGTCAAGGGACCTTGGCACGATTTGAGGCAGCATTTCACTTAGGATAACATTCAATCCTTTTTTCTTTAATGCAAATGCAATTTCAATACCTATCAAACCAGCACCTGTGACAATAGCACTTTTAGCGCTTTCCATTGCTTTTTGAACCTTTATACCATCATCTATATTTCTGATTCTGTATACTCCGTCCAAGTCAACCCCCTGCATTGGAGGGACAAACGGATTTCCGCCGGTTGCAAGAACTAGCTTGTCATACTTTAAGACTGTATCTTTGCCGTTCTTTTCGTAAGTTACTGTTTTTTTATCGGAATCAACTGCTGTGACTTCCACTTCAGTAATGACTTCAATGTCCTTTTGCTTGTAATCTTCAGGAGTTCTCATGATAATATCATCAAATGATTCTATTTTGCCGGATAATACGTAAGGAATTGCACATGGTGAATATGCCACCTTATTATCTCTTGTGAGAACTGTTATTTCTATGTCTTTGTCGAGTTTACGAATATTTGAAGCTGTTGAGATTCCTCCAGCTCCTCCGCCTACTATTACTACTTTCATTATAACATCCACTCAATGATTTATAACAATTATATTTATTATCGAAAACATATAAAAAACTAACTATTAATAAGAATTTGGGTTAAAAAATGAGAGAAATTGAATTTAATTTAGATGAAAATCCTTTTATAGATTTTTTATCAGCTCGCTATGCAATGTCAGCAAGAATCAATGTCGAAAAGATGTGGAACTGGTGCCATGAAAATGACAAATCATTTTTCATAATGAGTCTGGGATGCCTTATGAATGCTGTAAACTCAGTTCCAGAATTAAAAAGAAGAATAATAGATGGAAAAGCTGTCGAATATGATTATCTTGATGGAGTATCTCCAATCATGGATGAAGGAAATGAAATCTATAAGGAAATGAGAGTTATGCCTCCACAGGAGTTCAGTGACATTCTGACCTGGCACGACTATGTAAAAGACATGTCTTCAGACATTCTCTCCGGAAAAAACGAAGGATTTTTTATTGAAATGGAAAAAAGGGATTTGACAAATATTGCAAACTTTTCCTGCATTCCATGGGTTGACTTTGACATGATCACCAACTGTGTTGTTGACGGAAATGCAATTCAACCTCTGATAACCTGGGGAAAAGTAAACAAGGACTTTGAAATGAGCGTTTCAATAACTGTTTCACACATCTTTGTAAACGGACGTGAACTGGCATGCTTTTATAAAAACGCTCAAAAGGAATTTGACAATATTGATTAAAGCCCTATGTTAGGGATTCTTTCATTAACATTTTGCCTATTCCATTTTCCGCCCATGCTTTTATAATAGTGATTGATTTGTTTTTTGTCTTTATTTGATATTTTAAAACTGTTTTTGACAATCAATCCCACTCCGCCATATTTGGACTTGAAATATTTCAAGGACACCCAGTCTGTAGGAACATTTCTGCATCCAACATCATAGCTACCGTATGAATTACTTACAAGAACCTTTTTACCATCCTTGCTAACATCTATTACAGAAACATAATGGTTTGGAAGGAATACTATCAATGCTGCACCTTTCTTCAACTGCTTTACGGCATTGTCATAAGAACTGCCATAATAGAAATATTGTGCGCTGAATCCTTCATTTTCCAAAATCTTCTTAAGGACAGGGATATTGATTCCACTAGTCACATGCCCCTTGATTTGGAAGTACTTTTCAGAATGGAAATTCTTTAGGACCTGACTGCAGACACTGCCTGAGGTAGGTCCGCAGGTATATCCTGTATTCTGAATGTCACGAACTTCAGAATAGGCATATGATTTTCCACTAAGAGAAACTGTGACTTTTTTTGGCCAGTAACTGTACTTATTCTTTTTGACAACCTTAGTCAATATTTCCCTTTCTATCACATTCCATTTATCACGTTTGATGATATGATAGACTTTTGAAACAGGCTTTGTTTTGAAAAATACATATTTTGACAATTTGCCGTACAGCATCAAACAGCATCTATCCCTTTTCATGACTTCACGATATTGTGATTTCTTGAGGGTGTATTTGGCATTCTTATATCCCATGATGAAATATTTGGTCATCCTATCAACATCAGGAACACCATTTTTTGTAGGAATGGACTTTTTAAATGGGTTTTTGGCATTCCCCTTGATGCATTTGATTATTTTGGATTTCTTAAGGTCGTCGAATATTACTGTAACCTTATACTTTTTAGGACTAACCTTAGGCTTGAAAACCAGATTGCCCTCAGCATCAGTCCTTTTTGTAAAGACCTTATTGCCTATTTTTATTTTGATTTTCTTATTAGCAATCAGCTTCAGGGGTCCGTGAAGATAAATCCTGAGATATCCGTTGCTGAGCAATATTGAGTTTCCAATATCTATTGAAACCGAATTTTCGATTTTGACCTTTATGATTTTGGAAAATGCATTATAGTCATCATCCCCATTATAGGAAACGTTAAGCAATACATATGACTTTGCCAGATCAATAGGAATCGAAAATTTGCCGGAAGTTGTTGTAGTTTTTTTGTAGCTTTTACCGTCTAATGTTATGACCACCTTTTTGCCAACTACTCCATGGCCATTCAAGTCGGTCAAATACATACTGTAACTATTTCCCTTCTTAATAAAATTGGAATATGTGGCAACAGTTAAATTCAATTTAGATTTCCCATCATCAGAAATTCCCAATTTATTATCACTTGAAGAACTATCTTCTGTATAAGTTAAAATATCATTTTCATCATTGGAAATTTCCTGAGAGGAATTGTCAATTGATATTGGAGCATCCTCACTTTCTGCCTGAACGATATCTGTTGTATTGTCATCAATTGCAGACACTGCACCAATGACTAAAAATAATATGAACAAAAAGAATACTAATTTAAATTTTTTCATAATAAAAAATTTTAATTTAATGTTATATAAAATTATAGTTTTCAGGGCTTTTGCCATTGAATAATTAACAATAAACTTATTCAGCCTTTCTTAACTGTGATTTTGGCTGATTTTGATAATGCAGTATAATAACCATTACCTGCATATTTAACTGTAGCAGTAAATGTGCCTTTCTTATTCAATTTGGTTATTTTAAAGGTAGCCCTACCATTTGAATTGGTTTTGGCTGTGTATGTCTTGCCGTTGACCTTAACTGTGACTTTGGTATTTTTCATGACCCTATAACGATTATCCTTTAGAATCATATAGAACTTTTTAACCTTTTCGCTTGCAAAATATTTCATGTTTGATACAATAATGAAAGGTTTTGCCTTTTTAACGGTTATTGTAGCGGAAGCTGATGACTTGAAGTATTTGCTGTTTCCGTTAAAAGTGACTGAGACCTTATGTGTACCCGGAGCGTAATTGGATGTGTCCAATAATACCTGACCGTTTTTGTTTGTAGTATATGTTTTTATAACACCGTCGACATTTACCTTTACCTGAGCATTTTTGATTATTGAACCGTCTGCATCATGCAGGTTTATAATAAGAGGATTGTTAATGCCATAGGTTGCGGTTACGCTTTTAACATAAAATGAAGATGCCTTTTTAATAGTTATATGGCTGGTGACCGGATCGGTATTATAGTTGCTGTCGTCCACACTAACCACCATGGTGAATTCTCCAAGGTCCAGGTCTACAAAACAGGTTCCTCCGCTTAAACATGGAGAAACAAATACGAGCTTATTATCTGAATCATATATTTTCACCAATGTTCTAATGTTGTTTATCATGTAGCTTTGGGAGTCTGACAATATTACTCTGATTTCTCCGCCGAAACCGTAAATCGCTTCAAAGTCTGAAACGGTCAATTTATATTTTGGAAGATTATCTGTTAATATACAATCTGTAAGGGATGTTCTGTAATGGGCTCCACCGGAAATTTCGGCTACATTGTTTGTGAAAATTGAACTGACAGCGGCACCGCTATACATAGCTCCACCGGTCTTTGCATGATTTTGAATGAATTCGCATAAAACTGCAGATCCTCCATAGATTGCACCGCCTTCATTGGCATAGTTATCTATAAAAATACAGTCATTAACGAAATTACCGTAAATCGCTCCACCGGTTGTTGCATGATTTTCCTCGAATTTGGAATTCAATGAATCCCCTTCACAAGCTCCTGCCCTATATGCAGAATTACCTATAAATAAACATTCTTCAGAATATCCTTTTATTGCTCCGCTTGAATCAGTTGCATAATTATCTATGAAAGTACAGTTTTTGGCGGAACTTCCATACATCGCTCCGCCTTCCTGAGCATGATTTCTTCTGAATTCACATCCATAAGCATAAATATTGTTTAATGCTCCACCTCTTTCACTTGCATAATTGTTAAAGAATATTGAATTTTCAACAGAATGAACATTTCCGGAAATGGCTCCTCCATGCTTTGCATGATTGTCCCAGAACTCGGAATTGTTTACATAAGATGCATAAACTGCTCCACCTTCATTTACTGCATAATTATTAATGAAGAGGCACTGGTTAGCAAAGCATCCTTCTCCAATTGCTCCTCCGAAAGTGGATGCATTATTAAAATTGAAATTACATTTGATTAAATTCGCCTTTGATGCGGCTCCAAATTTTAATGCAGAATTTCTATTGAATGTGCAATTATAAGCGGAACCCCCTTCCATTGCACCTGAACTAACAATAGCATAATTGGATGAGAATTGGCAATCTCTTGCATATGTATCATATATTGCACCACCGAATGATGCCTCATTTGACTCAAAACTACAGTTTTCAGCAGACCCCTTATATATTGCACCGCCATTCACTGCAGTATTGCCCTCAAATGTACAGTTCACTGCATAACCATTAAAGATAGCGCCACCAAAATTATCTGCCTTATTTGAAATAAATTTACAATCTATGACCGCATAGGAGTTTCCGGTTATTGCTCCTCCGTTCTGAGCATATCCATTTACAAACTTAACTCCATTTATAAAGACATTATCAGATATGATATTGAATATTCTTGCATTATGGGTAGCATTAATCATATGTTCATTACCGAAAATGTTAACGGACCTGTTAATCAGAATTCCATCCTTAAACTCGGAATCTGTATCATTATCAAATGTAAAATCATGATTTAAATATATATTAACGTCCTGATTGTCATTGATTACATGATTTAACTCAGCGAAATTATTTGCTGATGCATTCAGAACGACCCCATCATCAAAAATAGCAACATCATTGTCACAAGTTACATTGTCCTGTGCATTGACAGCTGAGATGGCAAATAAGCCAATTAACAACATTATAACAATAATCTTTTTATTTAACAACCATCTCAACTCCTATAATTATTAAATATATAACATATCTATATAAAATACTATATAAATATTTTAGTCTAAATCTTGATTTCATTAATGATTTTTTGCAGATATTTCTTTTTTAAAACTAGTTCGCGTTTATTTGCCAATTTTATGCTATTTGGCTGGGGCACTTTTTCACTTAATCTTGAAGCTCCCAAGTATCGGGTATCACCTTCCCTCAGCTTATGGGCTTCACCCTCATCAATGGCTTTTTTGATGATGTAGTAATCTTGAAATAGGATATCAAAATCGTTGCTCAGGTAATATATCTCCAAATCAGTTATGAGACCAGTTTCATCATGCCAAACTATCAATAACGCTTCCTTTTTGAACAGCTGTGAAAATGAAATCATGTTAAAATAATCTAAATCAGATATTTTAAGCTTATCTGAAGGATATCTCTTTCCGCATACTTTGGTTGAATACATCAGGGGTGCAATAAAAAAAGTTTCTGATTCATTTAAAGTCACATCATCAATATTTTTTCCAATTAATGCCTCAAATGAATCCATAATAATCAAACCAGTGTTGCTATCCAGTTTCGCCAATTGCACTTACTTTCAAATTCACCCAGTTTTTTTATCATAAAGCAGTCCGCCAACGAATATCAGATATTCAGGCAACTTGCCATCATGTGCGTAATGAATCTTTAATCCGAAAATATCCTCAACTGTCTGGTCGACATCAGCACCCAATGCCTCCAAAGGATATCTCATTTTAAACGGCATCTTACAATGCATTCCAAATTCCCTTGTGCACTTCATGCACAGATTGCATTTGCCCAAAAACAGTGCCTGTGAGTCCTCATTTTCCAGCACATAGATATCATTCATCAGTCTCGCCTTGAACCTTTCAAATCTCTTGAGAACATGATTCAATTCGATTTCTGAGAATGTATGCTCCAGCTCCTCTTCTGAAAATTCAATCTTGAATGCTACAATCTTGAGCTTGTTATATGAGTTCCACAGTTCATCGACATCAAAATCAAAAGGAGGATAACTCCAGTTATATCCAAGCATCTCCTGCTCTTCTATGCATAATTTGGAAAATTTTTCGAAGTCTACATAGTTTTTGTAGTACTCTTCGACATCAACGTCGGCAGTGAGTTTTTTAATCTCAGTCATGATTAATAATATAACAATTTAATTAAATAAAAGTTTCTAAAATGTTATCCGTCAAGGACACGGTTCAATCCTATTTTTTTATGATTGTAGTTAATGGATTTGTTAGTGTCATTGAGAGACTTTTTCAAGGTATTTACAATGGCATTCAGTAATTCATCATCAAACTCTATACATTGGTCGCCCCTGAATTCACAGATTTTGGAAATCTTCTCCTCCTCTAAAAAATCAAGGTATTCCCCCCAATCATAGTCGATTTCATCAATCAAAATCTTGAGGTCAAGCATTTTGTCATTGAGTCGTGACGCCTTTTTAAATGCTTTCAGTTCAATGTCTGACAATTCGTCCAATTCATCCCGACCATATTCATATATGTATGTTTTTTCACTCATCAAATCACCTTTTTGGTGTGAAGTAATCCTCATGTTTGTTTAGATAATAATTAATGTAAATGTAATTGAATATACATCCTATTGACATTCCGACGACCATTCCTATGTAAATACCGATGTCCGCAAGATCAAATGCGAATGCAAACAGTCCTGCAAAGAGAACCTCTAATATAAATGCCCTTAAAAATGTCAGGGCAAGTGATATGGTACCTTTTCCCATTGCCTGGAAAAGGTTTCCGGCCACAATACCAAAAGGCATCAATACTATAAAGAAGCACAGGATATGCAGGCAATCGATAACCCTTGCAGAGAGAACCGCCGCATCTGCAGAGTATGAGAATATGTATGACAACGGCTCGGCAAATACAAACAGGAATGCACAGATTATAACAGAAGATATCAATCCCAGCTTTACTCCATAATTCATGGCTGTTTTGAAGTTATTCAAGTTACGTGCTCCATAGGCAGCTCCTCCAACAGTCAATGCTGCCATACCAATACCTATCAGCGGAGCCATGCCCATTGCAACCAGCCTCCATGTGGCAGTATATGCCGCAACGGCAACTGTTCCCGAAAGCATTGTCAGCCAATAATTCATAAGGATTGAAACGAATGAAAGGATAAACTGCTCAAGACTTGCAGGAATTCCAACAACAAGAATGTCCTTGTATATTCCAAAATCCCTCTTGTATTCGCTCATCCTGACTTCCAGAAAGCTGTCCCTTTTATAAAACATCCAATAAATCATCAGGAACATCGGAAGTGTACCTGATAAAACAGTGGCAACTGCCGCACCTCCAACTCCAAGATTAAAGTAATAAATGAAAATAGGATCCAGAATCATGTTTATGACAGCTGTAAAAAGCAAAGGATAAGATGCTCGTCTGATTTCACCCTGTGACCTGAAGACAGCCGCCATCATAGCAGGAATAAATATTGAAAATATACCTCCGAGGACAATGGTTCCGTAGGTCATTGTCAAATCTATGATTTCTCCTGCTCCCATAATCAAAAGAAGGGGCTTTAGGATAATAAGCATGAAAACTGTTGCGATTACTGTCACGATTATGCTCAGCATTATCGAATGGATTGCACTGTTTCCCGCATTGTGATAGTCTTCAGCTCCGATGTATCTGGCAATCAGACTGTTTGAACCTGCACCCATACCGTTTGCAAATCCGACCATCGCCAAAAATAAAGGTGTTACAAAACCGACTGCCGCAAGAGCGTCCGGACCCAAACCGGATACCCATATCCCATCGATAATGTTATTCAGCATCATGAATAAGTTTGAAATAATGATAGGTAATGCCAACTTATTTATAGCTTTTTTCGGATGGTTTACGATTAAATCTATTTCTTCGGTCTTTTCCATTTGTTCACCTTACAATGTACTGACCAGGATTTAGGAAATCATCTAAAAAGTCCAGATCAACCTCATCAAGGTCAATGAACTCATAGGTATTGATAATGCTCTTCTTAAGATTTTTTCCAACTTTTATCAGCCCTATATGTTCAGCTGTTAAAATATATCTGATCATGTCAACTGCATCAACGAATTCCCTTTTCTGCATGTGCACCAGAAAATCGTCCTGAATATAGCAGTTTTCACGGCCATACTTAGCGACAAAATTCTCACATGCCTGTGTAATAAATACTTTAGGCCCAATATTCACACTAACATTGTTTAAATGTGAAGAAGCCATTTCCAGGAGGATAACGCAATAATCTGCTTCATCACTCCAATAGTCTGCCTTAAATACATTGAACTCCTCGCCATTCAGTTTCCTTTCCAATGCTTGGCAGGTCTTTCTAAGCTGAGGATGCAGTGTGTCCAGGGGAATTTCCGGAATTCTGAATTTGAATGCAATTAAATCACTGTTTCTTTTCTTGAATTCCTCTAATATGTCTTCCTTATTTAAATTTTTGTTTAATGGGTAAAAATAATCCTTCTTGTTATCTGAAAATATATAATTACGGGCTGACTGGATAAATTCCGCCATCTTATCCAATCTTAAAGCAGCGCCGACATTACGTTTCTTATCTGTAGGGTCAATGACTATCAACGGATTCCTGAATTTGTCTGAAGTGCCATAGTTTTCAATATCTATCACATGACCAAATTTCCAATTGATAGCAGCCTTCAATGTTTTTTCAAAATCACCATAATATATTATAAGCAATTCGCATAGATAACCGGCAAATCCTCCAACCTTAAACTCTGAGCCGTAAGTGCCTGTCATTGCCATAAATCTTTTCAGCAGCAGAACTTCATCCTGTTGGCTTTCACTTAATTTGGCCGTTACATAACGGGTGTGCAATATTGTCCTGTCAACAGCGGATTTCAACTGGTCTCCACTTTCGATTGCATAACATGGCACAATGTCAACCTCACATCCTTCGATATGGGTTGTCACATAAGGATGTGATGCATAATGATGTTGAGCTGTGACTCCAAACTCATCACAGCATTCATGGGCCAGCTCAAGACCCATTTTTTTTAGGTATTTCTTGTCGGTCCCCAATGGAAAAGCTATAAAGATATCAATATCTGATTTTCCCTTCAGTGCAGTATTTTTAGCAACGGACCCCACCAGATTTACGCTGGCATCAATACCCTTTTCATCACAGGCATTCTGTAGGAACTTCATTATACTGCCTGATACACCGCAAATATGCTTTTTTTCATCTTCAGTAGGTTTAATATCTTTTAGTATAGCTTCATAATCCATGTTATCATAATTCAAATATCTTCAAATCCTCATATATCGGTCCGGCAGGTGTCAGGGTTGACTTTTTAAGTGATACTTTTGTCACTTCCATATCGCCGATTTCAACATCACTGAACTCTTCTATAGTTGATTTTACTTTATTCTTGTTTTTAGCTGATTTCATACGTCCAATAGTCAAGTGTGTTGAGAACTTTTTGTCCTTATCAAATCCAAGGCGAACAAATTCCTTATCCAATTTGTCATGCATGTCCCTTATGATGGAATCCTCATCAATTCCAACCCATATTACATTGATGCGATTATTGTTTGGGAATGCGCCGCAGCCTTTGATTTTAATACTGAATGAGTCAAACTCATCCAGCACATTGGCGATTGCGTCTTCAAGCAAATTCAGACCCTCAGTATCAATGTCACCAAAGAATTTTAAGGTCAAATGTAGGTTAACTAAATCCACATACTTTATTCTGGCATCTGTTTTTTTGAATTCCCGAATGATTTTGTTTATTTTTGGTTTCAAATCATCATCCAAATCAATGGCTAGAAATGCTCTTATCTGTGACATCAAAAACACCTATTGCTCGATAATTGTTTCATCAATCGCTATTCCAAAGTGACGCGCATTTGATTCGATGTAAACTTTTACCTTATCCCCTGCCTTTACATCAGCCACGGATAAAGGACTGTCATTTTCATCAACAATTCTTATTGTTTCAGCATTTTGAAGCAGGGTTCTGATGATTTGCCCTTCATATTCAGCTTCAATTAGAATCAATGGCCTTCTTTCGATTTTGCTTCTTCCGACATATGCTGTTCTGGTTTCGCCTTTTGTATTGACGATTAAAACCTCATCTCCAGCCACAAGTTCAGACAGGTATCTTGTCTTGTTGCCTGGCACCATCACATAAGCCTGAACAGGTCCTGCATTTACCCTGAACGGACGTGATGCCACATATTCGCTTTCAAGACTTTCTGAGTGAACCAGAAACATTGATTTTGAATATGACCCGATGAGCATTCCTTCGCCCGGCTTCATCATGTCAGTTGTATCGACACATACACGGTCACCTGAACCCAATGGCTTTACATTGGTTACAGTGGCAATCTGGAGATCATATTTTGCCTGTGACGCTTCAACAACTTCCTGTGCAATCTTTTTGATTTGGTTGAAGTTATTGGCTTCAAAAATTATTCCATCTGTTCCGTGTTCCAGTGTTTCGAGCGCAACACGGGCGCCGTCAAGGTCACGAACTGCTGCAATAATTTCAACATCTACCTTCTGCAAGTCAGCTATGATGTTTTCAAGCGGAATGATTGTCCAGTCGGTTCCCACAAGTATGACATAGTCCACTATCTCTCCAAGTTTCACTGCCAATTGCTCATGTGCCTTATCAGTGATTACTACATATGCACATACTGTTTTTCCTTCGCTTTTTGCTTTTTTTGCATTTGCAATATCAACTGAATCCTTAAAGTCCTCATTCAACTCTATGAATCCATCGCCTTCACCATTTATTCCAACCAAATATATATCGGCATCATCACTATTGGATATTATTTTAACGTTTCCCAATTTTCTGATGTTTTCAATATCATCAAGGTCTAGAACGTGGTCGATTCCTGATTCCAATGCTGTGGTAATCATCTCTTTCTTGTCTTCCCACACTTCGTCAGGTGTTGATATCCAAGCGAATTTGTTCTGCATTATTCCACCTAATCTAAGAATTTCATTGCTTCGTCAACATCAGCATCATGATGGACGATTTCGGAAATTGCACGGGTGATTTTTCCAGGATTTTCTGCCTGGAAGAGGTTACGTCCGAATGCAACTCCTGCTCCACCGACTTCAAGGGAATCCTTAACCATCTGCAACAATTCCTCATCGGTGTCTATTTTCGGTCCGCCGGCAATGACTACAGGCACAATTGCTCCTTCAACAACTTCCTTGAATGAATCAGGGTCTCCTGTGTAATTGGTTTTAACGATATCTACTCCGAGTTCTGATCCTACACGGGCAGCATGCTTTACGAATTCCACATCATGCTCATTTTCAACCTTTTGTCCACGTGGGTACATCATTGCAAGAAGAGGCATGCCCCAGTAGTCACAGGTTTCTGCAATGCGACCTAATTCCTGCAGCATCTGACTTTCGGTTTCTGAACCTAGGTTTACATGAATGGATACTGCATCGGCACCTAACTGAATTGCCTTTTCGACACTTGTTACTGTAACCTTATCGTTTGGGTCCGGTGCAAGTGAGGTACTTGCTGACAAGTGCACGATAAGACCTATATCCTTACCGTAACCACGGTGACCTTGCTTTACAATTCCCTTGTGCATGAGAATAGCATCTGCTCCACCTTGGGAGATTTCTTCAACTGTCTCATCCATATCAATGATTCCAGGAATTGGTCCGCTTGACACACCATGGTCCATAGGTGCAATTACAGTTCTACCAGTATTCCTATTTATGATTCTTTCTAAACGGATTTTTTTACCTATCATTTTTACAACCTTTTTACTTATGAATTATATTTTTAGCGATTATGATATATAATACTAATTATACAAAAGATTAAATCTGATATATTCATTTAAATGAATAATTAATTAGAGATAAAATAATCTAAACAATAATTTAATTTAACGTATTATATTTTTTAAGTTAAATACAAAGTCTACGATAGTCTATACATGTTTTAATATATGGCAACACTTTTGAATTTGAATGGACATTAAATTTAAAATTAACTATTTCTTTAGTTTCGGTGTCCACAAGTCAAATTCCTTTATCAATGGAGGAATGCCCGAATCATGATAGCTTTCAAGATAACCTGTAGTTGTGCGATAATCCTCCTCACCAACACTTGCCGAATTGAAGAATTCCAAAAGTCCACGGTTCCTTATCACCGTATGTTTTGGTTTGAATGTGCTGGACCAGATATAGAACACCTTGAAAGTAGTATCTGGATGATATCCTCCACCCAAATCAATTGCCAATATGTCACATGATTGAGTAATCTTATAAGCTTCGGCAATAATCTCATGCCGGCGAACATCTCCCGGAATGAATTCCACATTTTCGATGTTTTTCATTTCATCGATTGCCTCCGGCGAATTGTCAACGGCAACCACTCTACATTTAGGAGCTATCAGTTTTGTTGTGCCTCCCACATGACATCCCAATTCTATTACCATATCGTCCTCATCGACCAATTCAAGCAGATCACGGCGATATTTTTTTACATCATAACTTAACTTAATCATAAACTATCCCGACATTGTTGAGTTTATCTATATGCAAGTTTTCAACTTCCGCATTTTTGAAGGCATCTTCATTTTCAGCAAATGCAAATACAGTATTTCCAAGCATAGCCATGGAAGTGCCTAAAATATCAGACCTCGAATTAAAATAATCAACTAGATTTTTCACATCGTCAGACATCAATTTTGTCTCATGGGAAAACCTGTTTGAAAAGTCGAGAAAATTCCTTAAGCTTGGCTTTTCCTCAAAATATTCCAGATATTTAAGGCCGACATCGGATATCACCTGCTGATGGTGAGGATCCTGAATGATGCTTGAGGTTTCAATGCCTCCAAAAGTCTTCCAGGCCACAAAGCATTCATGCTTGAATGATTTGATTTTGCCGATTCCAGGAGCGCCAGGTTCAACCCTTAAAACCAGACCTTGGCCTGTTTGTGCAATGACATCGCCCAAACCTGCACCCAGGTTGACTTCAGCCATATGTGCAATCTGACCGCACAGTTCAGCCGAATAGCCCAAATCCAAAAACTCGTTCAGAGAAAGAGTTAGGCTCAGCGCTGAAGCGGCAGAGGTTCCAAATCCTGCTCCAATAGGCAATTGGATGTCCTGTGTTACTTTAAAATCAGTGCCAATTTCCATAATATTCAAGACCTCATCGATTACCGTTGAGTCTCCCTGATTTACATCAACCGTCAATTCACTGGAATCCGAAACGGTTGTCTTGACTCCTTGAGACAATAAAAATCCTGCACCGCATGACCCCTTTTTAAGAGTGATGTCATGTTCTTCAATAGTGAAAAACCCGGTAATGTGGCCAGGAACAAAAACTGAATTTGACATAATAGATAATATGTTTTCAAATTAATTAAAATTTTTTAAAAGTAGTCTAATTTGAAAAAAAATAGAAAAATAAAAGATTAATCGAAGATCATTTGTTTTTACAACACCCAAAAAAGAAGTTTTTAACTTTTCTGACTTTGGATTTACTGTTTTTCTTTTCTCGTTCTTGCCTTTCATGCATATGTCTTCTTGCTTCGGCCATATCACTCATAATTATACCTCACATAAATTTAGTTATACCTAAATATTATTTTGGAAAATATCATATATAAACCTATTCATTAAACGAGACATGAACGCTTTTCTTTGCACAGCATACGCCAGAATCAACAATGGATAAACACATTATAATAATCTAAAAGCAGATTCATATGTGCACAAAAGTGTTGGCGAACGGTTCAAAAAAAAGTTTTAAAATTAAACATTAAAAAAAAAAAGAGAAAAGAATAGAAGTTAAAAAACTTCTATTATTTTTTAAATTTTCTAATTCCTGATACACTAAGGATCAAAAGAACAGCCAATAGCGCAAACAGCGGATTACCAGTTGCCCTTTTTAAGTTCACATCAGTTTCTTTCAAATCTTTAGGTACATGAGAAGTTGTGTTTGTATCGTTTTTCCTATTTGTGTTATTTGAGTCATTTGAATTATTGGTATTGTTGTTGTCGGTTTTATTATCAAATGTTTCTGTAACATTCTCTGCAGTTGTTTCATTGGTTGAATTACTTCCTGCAACAACAATGTTAGTGAAATTACCCACCTTTATGGTTTTGAAGAATACTGTAAATTGAGACCTTTCACCTTCAGCCAAAATGCCATCATAAGTCCATTTGTTTTTGCCGTCAAAGGACCATCTGCCGGATACTGATGTGAAATGATCATATACCAAACCATCAAATTTGAGCTCTTTTACATAAACATCATCCAAATCACAGTCTCCTGTATTTGTGACACGAATCAAGAAGCTTGTCAACTCGCCGACAGCAACCTTTGGAGTCATGGTAATTTTTACCACACTTAACATAGGTTCATGGATAACGGTGTCGTTTTTACCGCTGCCCTCTGTCTGATTGTTGTCAACAGCCACTACATTAGTGAAGGTACCTGCCTTTAAAGTGTTATATATTACCATAATCTCGGCAGACTCGCCCATTTGCAGGGTGCCGTTGTATTGCCATTTAGGCTTGTCCATTGTACCGATGAAAATCCATTTGCCAGTTGAATCGGAAAAGTCCTGATAACTCAAACCTTGAGAATTCATCTCAGTAACATTAATATTGCTTAATTCACATTCACCTGTATTGTTGATGCGAATCATGAAAAACGCAGGCATTCCAACTGTAACTTCCGGAGTCAATGAGACTTTTTCCACAGTCATATTCGGAATATATACAGGGAAAATGACAGTGTCATTTCCGAAAGTGTGATTGGAAAATCCTACAGAAACGTTGTTCTCCATTATTCCTGAATCAGTTACATTGAAAGTTAGAATAACAAATGCAGTTTTGCCAATTTCTAATGTTTCGTTCAGTATCCAAAGATTTTTAGTAGCATCATAAGTCCAATTGAATGGGGATCTGAATGAATCATATACCAATCCATTGCTGAATCCTGTTTCATTTATCCACACTGATGTAAGATTGCATTCACCTGTATTTTTAACAGTGATATTGAAGTCAACATGTTTTCCGATTACTACAGGATTAGTTAAAACCTCTTTTTCAACTGTCAAATTTGTCTTGTTTACAGTGAACACGAATACGTTTTGAGTGGATGAAGGGACAATGATTTCTCCAAAGTTGTAAACCACAGCAGTTCCGTCATGATTTAATTTTAATGCTCCATTGGTTGGAACTCTGAATCCGGAATCATACAATGAAATCACGTCATTAACAATCGCGTTGTTGCTGCTTTTGAAATCATGGTCGGTGAATATATTTATTAAATTTACAAATGATGCATAATCAGATTCGTCATTCCAATATTTGAATATTAGAATTTTAAGATATTCACCTACATACTCTTCAGATAATGAGTTTTGTAAAAACCTTAAATCTTTCCACAATACACCATACTTTGGAACATCTGCGTCTTCCTCAACACAAAAGGCAGTATAGCCATCCACATGTGTTATTCCATTTTCTGGATCATAAGACATATCCATATACTTTGCATCATGCAATGAAATGGAATTTTGTTCTGGATGAATGTTATTGTCTTCAATCAATTCAGTTGCAGCCACTATATACCAACCATCATCGGCGGAATTATCATAAAATTCTGAATTTGAAACATTTGCAAGGATTGTACAAATTGCTCCACCATGGAAAGCTGTGTTTTCAATGAATTTTGAATTTGTGATTGTCGGATAATCAGCACCGATAGCCCCACCATATCCTTTAGCATGATTTTTAATGAATGTACAGTTGTTTATGGTATCTCCTTGCTTGGTACTGGATATTGCTCCACCACCATATCTTCCAGCAGTATTTTCTACAAAAGTATCATTCTCTAAAAAATTACGACCATTTTGATATACAATTGCTCCTCCCAACATTGCTTTGTTGTTATTGAACTTGGAATTTGTTACAGTTGTATTAATTGCATAAGAGTATATTGCTCCACCTTTACTTTCATCAACCCCATTTTCATTAAAAGTACAATTGTTTATTACAGGATTTATAATGTTTTTATTTGAAACAAATTCTGCGATATAAATTGCACCACCTCTGGCAGCCCAATTTTTATCAAATGTACAATTTTCAATGAAATTGTCACTTCCTTTAACAAAAATTGCACCACCATTATCTCTAACGGCATTATCTATGAATTTAGAGTTAGTAATGTTGGATGGTGCCTGAGTATAAATTGCTCCACCAAGATTTGAACCAGTATTATCATTAAATATTTGATTATTCTTAAATGTACAATTATCAACTACTGTATCGGGATTCACAAGACAAATTGCTCCACCATAACTATTTGCAGAATTTCTGTCAAAAGTATTATTTTTTATGAGATTATTTCCTGCACGTGCATAAATAGCACCAGCAAATCCATTTCCGTTACCATAATTTGCATAATTTCTTTCAAAAGTATTATTTGCTATTATAGCTCCACCATAATTATAAATGTTTATGGCTCCACCATATTGCCCATAATTTTTATAAAAATTATTATTAATTAACCTTGCATTAGGCCCATCAATTGCAACTGCACCACCATTTTGTGCAGTATTGCCAGTGAAATAACAATTTTTGATCTCAGTATTTTTACCTTTACTGTAAATTCCACTTCCATAGGCTAACACATCACCATTTTTAATAGTACAATTATCAACTACTAAATTATTTCCAGAATTGAATATTGCTCCTCCACACCATTTAGTTGCACCTTGGGCTGTTGTACCCTCAGTTCCGCCACCATTAATTAATGTTAAACCTTTTAGAACAACACCATCATTGGAAAGGGAAAATATTGAATCAAACTTTTGAGCATTAAATATTGGTTTTGCACCCTCAAATGCCATTACAGTTGTATTTTCCTTTAAATTAATACCTCTATTATATTGACCGCTGTATGTACCATCCATAACATAGATTATGTCATTTTCAGCATAATTAGCATTATTTATTACAGACTTTAAATTAACATAGGGCTTTTCTTGTGATCCATCTCCATTAGTTGAACCTGCTTTTACATACCAGCTGTTTCCAGCACTTAAAGTGTCAGAAACATCATTATTTTCTACAGCCAAATTACCATCTTCTGCTCCAACCCCAAATGAATCCATTTCATTTGAAGCTGCAACAGCATTCAAAAATACTAATAATACAATCAATACCAATAAAATTTTAAATAGTTTATTAAATTTCATTTTTTCCCTCAAAAGAGAGTCAAATCAAACATAAACTAATCAAATTCAATAATTTAATAATATAAATTAAATTTATTCCAGTTAATTTAAACATCTTAATAAATAATATTCCCAATTATCAGCATGCCTATCAATAGCGAAACAGGACTGAATTGACCAATCATGCCCCATTATCAATAACACTAAACCGAAAAATACCAATCATTTTCAGCCAAATTCTGCGAACATTTGATTTTTTATATTTACTTTAAGATTTGATCTAACCCAATAAATCATAGATATATTATTTAAATTATCTATAAATCAAATTTTTATTAATTGATTTTTATTTAAATAAATATTTTTTAAAAAATATTCATTTTTCAACAATAACTATATTTTTTTAAATAACTATTGCGTACAAATATATTAATATACATTATTATTTAAAACTTTTGATAATAAAAAATATAAATAAATGAACAAAATAACAAAAATAATAATACATAAACATATTTTATTTCATGAATATTATTTAAAAAGTAACTATAAGGAATGCGAGACCATTCAACTAATGTAGTAAATAGTTTACATAATCCCATTTATGGAAAAGAAATATGAAAAATATATGACAAAAACAATCTAATATCAATATTGTTTTCCTAATCAAATAATAAAAAAAGAAATTGAAAATTGAATCAATCTTCAATCCAGGATTTTACGGTTTCCTTTGCATCATATACATTTGCGCCGGGAATTGACAGACCATTTTTAATGTCTGCACCTTCACACAGTTTCGCCAAATCCTTTTGTGATGAGCCAAAACCTGATCCTTCATGTGTTACAAAAGGTTTTACAGTTTTTCCCGCAAAATCCAGTTGTTCCAATTGGGTAAACATTGGCATAGGCAATGTGCCCCACCAGTTCGGAAAGCCGATGTATACTGTATCATACTCGGCGATGCTTTCCAAAGTTTCCCTGATTTCAGGCCTTGCATCTGCCTGCTGTTCCTTTTGGGCAACATCGATGCATTCCATGTAGTCTGCAGGATATTCAACTGCCGGTTCAACCTTAAACAGATCTGCACCATCCAGTTCCTGGATGTATTCGGCAATCACTTCGGTATTTCCCTTTTCAATGTTTTTGAGTTCTCCTCCGAAGTAGTTTTCACCACTTCTTGAAAAATATATTACAATGCTTGACATATCATCACCTTAGTTGCGATTATCAACAATCAAGAATTAAAAAAAATAATGGGAAATAGTCTATTGACTATTCCTTAATTGAACGAGCGAGTTCTGCTCCTTTTTCAAACGCTTCAGCTAAAACGTCTTCATCAGGTACAAACAATACATCCAATGTATCGGTTACGGTAAATCCTGCTTCCTCAAGGTCACGTTGGAGTTTTGCAACAGCTCCTCCACCCCATCCTTTGGATGAGAAGATTAAAGCGCTTTTCTCGCTCCCGGTTCCTTTGAAGTTGACACAGTCAAGCCAGTACATCATGTTACCGATTCTTGGGAACGGCTTGTTCATCATTGTAGGAGCACCGAGTGCAATTGCCTTGGAGTCCAGAATATCTGTAATTACGTCATCAGGTCCGTCTTCCTGCATGAAGTACATTGCAACTTCAACTCCTTCGCTCATGATACCTTCAGCAATTTGGTATGCCAATTTCTCGGTTGAGTGGTGCATGGTGTCAAAGATAACTGTGATTTTGTCCTTACATACACCGGATCCCCATTCTGTGTATTTTTCAACAATTGGAGCCGGATTTTTCCAGATTTGACCATGACAAGGTGCAATCATCTTGATGTCATTGATTAATCCGGTATTGGTCAATTCATCCAGTTTCATCCTAAGCATTGGGGAGCCTAAAGTCACCAGGTTAGCATAGTATTTCTGTGCTTCCCTAAGAAGGTAGTTTGTGTCATAATCCTCATCGAATCTTTTGGAATGAGCCACATGCTGTCCGAATGCGTCATTTGAGAACAGTATGCCTTCTTCTGCGAGCAGTGTGAACATGCTGTCAGGCCAGTGAAGCATTGGTGCGGAAATGAATTTTAGAGTTCTTCCTCCGATGTCCAGTTCATCACCTGTTGCAACGGCGTTGATTTCTAAATCACCGAAATTGTGATATTGTGCTTCAAGGAAGTTTATACAATTTTGTGATGCATAGATTTCAGCATCAGGATTGTATTCTTCTATAGTTTGTCTTAAGAATGTGGAATGGTCCATTTCTGAGTGGTTTTGAACGAATACGTCAATCTTGAATTCTTTGCCTTCCTGTTCGAATGCATCCTTTACTCTTGCATCGAACTGCTCGAACATTCCTCTGTAAACATTATCAATCAATACGGTTTTTTCTTCACCGAATACCAAGTATGCATTGTATGTGGTTCCCGGAATTCCATATCCATGGAAAGTCCTGCTGTGCCAATGGATTACACCAACCCAATAAACACCATCTGCCATTTTAACTGCTTTTGCTTTCATTTTTATACCTCAAAATTTTTAGGTTATATAACTATATATTCTATATTCTATATAAATTATTATATGACAAAAAGAATTGATTTACATATGCACAGTTTATTCAGTGACGGGGAACTGTTGCCCTCAGAACTTGCAAGAAGGGCATTGAAACTGAACCATGAAGCCATAGCTATTACAGACCATGTGGACTGGTCAAACGTTGATACTATACCTGCAATCCAGGATGCAATTGATGACATCAACAGCAACTGGGACATTACAGTCGTTTTGGGTGCAGAAGTGACCCATGCCCCATGCGAATCAATTGACGGGATTGCCGCTCGCGCAAAGGATTTGGGCGCTAAGATTGTGGTTGTTCATGGAGAGACATTGAACGAACCAGTTACTCCAGGAACCAACAGGGCGGCTGTTGAATCCGAACATGTTGACATCTTAGGCCATCCTGGTCTGATTACCGTTGAGGAAGCTGAAATCGCAAAGGAAAACGATATTTACTTAGAAATTTCCGCAAGGCAGGGACATTGTCTTGGAAACGGCCATGTGGCAAACATTGCACGTGAAGTTGGAAACAATCTGCTCGTGAACACCGATACACACTCACCTGACAACATCATAACCTTTGAAAAGTCATATGAAATCGCTTTAGGTGCGGGACTGACACATGAAGAGGCAATGAATGCAATTGTAGACAATCCAAGGGAACTGCTTTCCAAAAAAGGGATTTTATGAAGGCATCAAAACTGCTGTCAATGATTAGAAAAGATCTGGAAAATTATCCAATAGACTATCTGAGAAACAAGGTAACCGACCCACGATATAGGGATCCTTTAACAAAAAAACTCGCCAAATACAATTCTGAAGTCTATGACGAGATTTATGCTGTGGAAATCACCGATGACTTTGAAATAAAGGACGGCGTCATCAAGAATATGCGTGCAGACATAGGGTTTTATTTTGAAAGGTATGCCGGTGGAGATGATGAGACCAAACGATTCACCGAAAACATATCCTTGTATCTGGCGTTGATTGCCAAAAAGCCACTTCATCCATTTTCCGAAGATAAAAGTGATGATGTGCACTATTCAAATGGCGAATACTACTGCAAACCTCGCTTGACAGCCCTTCATGACGAAAGGTCACTTTGCAGGTACTGCGTATGTAAAAATATGGGATTCAGCGGGATGTTTTACTGAATTCCCAGTAATCTTTTGATGACAAGACATCCAAAAAGAACTTCTTTTTTACCGGACCAAGCTGAGTCAAAAAGTCCTCATAATATTGAGTGCGTTTAATTGATTCATAGTCTCTTTTAATTAAATCAAACATATGAGGTTTGTCTTTTAATGGCATGTCCCTCAGAGCAAATCGAGGCCCATTGATTTTATAGGCAAGTAGGTCAAACTTGTATGCATCATACCATCCATTTTCTATAAAGATTCTCATAAGTTCCTGTCCGGCAGGCACCGTGTCGAAGAACTTCTCGTCAACCACATTGGTGATTGATTTGGTGTGCTTTCTTCTGACATACAATGGCTTTTTTAATATTGAGATTCTTTCAGCTTTCAGAAAAACATAGTAAAAAAACGGCATGTCCTCAAAGAATATACCTTCAGGGAATTTTGCATTGATTCTTTTGAGGAATTCATGGCTGTAAATCTTCTGGCAAACCCCAACTGACAGGTCAAATATCGAACCTGGAGTTTCCTGAGGTTTGAAAGCCCTGTTTTCAAAGTTCTCATCAAAAGTTTTCATGTCAAACCAGTCATTACCATAATACTTCTCACCATCATAGTTGATCATCTGAAAAAATGTCAAGTCCGTGCCAAATTTGGTGATCTCCCCATAGGCAATCTCCAATGCATCCGGACAGAACCAATCGTCCGAGTCCAGATACATTATGTAATCCCCATTGGCCATTTTCAGAGCATTGTTTCTGGCTGCTCCTGGACCCTGATTTGATTGGTTGATGATTCTGATTCTATCGTCGCTGAATGAGTTAATAGCATCCAAGGTATTGTCTGTTGACCCATCATTCACAATGATTAACTCAAAATCACCCATTGTTTGTGCCAAAACGCTTTCAACTGACTTTTTAATATATTTCTGAGAATTGAAAGCCGGAAGTATAACAGATATCTTTACCATGATACTATTTTAAAGATTATTGTATAAAAAATTAGTTAAGTTAAATTTCTAAATTAATAATTTACTCTGATGTTAAAAATAATTTATATCATCCAAACATGATAATTTTACAAAAATAGAACCAATATTAAATTATTTTGCATGAGATTCTTTTATCAATATTATATCTCTCATTTTTTAACCTGATGTGGATAGGATATTTCCCTTTGGCCAATTTTGAGGTTTTGATTTTCAAAACTCCATTAGAATCTGTTTTCAGATTATATTTTTTGAAATTGACAGAAACCTGAAACTTAGTTTTCTTGATAGGCTTTTTAGAGATAATAGTTAAAATCTTAACATTTAAATTGGAATGCTTCTTAATTTTTTTAGGTGCAACAACATGACATGATCCTTTGGATATTTTTATTTCAGATTTTTCATTTTTAAATTGGATGTTTTTATCTCCGGCATAGAACTTAACGACATGTTTTCCCAAAGAAAGTCCAGATGTATCAAATTCAACCAAACCATTTTGATTGGCCCTAAGATTCAATGTATAATGACTTTTACCGGAATATACTTTCAGCTTAACGCAAGCCCCACTGATTACATTATTTGTTTCCTTATTTTTAACATAAAACTTGAATGATTTGCCGGAATTATATTTTGCAGAAATCTTTTTTGAAACCAACTTTACCGGTGCCTTAATAACATTTATTGTAATGGGTTCATAATCACAAAGCCAAGAGTCAGTCTTAATACTCAAAGAATACTTACCGCATTTTAAATCAAATGGGACAATAAAATTCAGCATGCCTTTCGAAGAAGTTTCCAGCCAATCAGTCTTATAAGTTTTGCTTCCGGATAGGAATTTTAACTGGAATTTTTGCGCAAGAGACACTTTCCAAGGAGACGATAACTTTATTGATAGTTGAACATCCCTGAAATACATTCTGGTTTGTTTTACGGAAAGATGAAATATACCATAGACATTTGCCCCTATTGGTGCATTATTGCTAATGTATATACAATTTGAAGTTGAAACTTGAATCTTTTTACAATAAACACCACCACCTCTTTTAGATGCATTATTTTGAATGAAAATACTATTATTTATAATAATATTATCACTCAATAAATTGATTGCACCCCCATATTTGGCACTATTATTATTGAAATTCAAAGACATGAACTTTGTTATACCTTTATATGCATAAATTGCCCCACCATTACCCAATGCAGTATTTTGATTGAAACTGGAATTTGAAATCTCCAAATTAGCAGAATTTGCATAAATTGCCCCACCATTTTTTTCAGCAACATTATTAGATAAATTGCAACCCTCAATTAACACATTACTACCATTGCCATTGAAAGGATGAATATAAATAGCACCCCCTTTTATAGCATGATTTGATTCAAAGAGACAATTTTTAACAACAGCCTGAATAGAAGCATCAAAAGTGACAATTCCTCCCACGTCAGTAGCTACATTATTTCTGAATATGGAATCTAAAATCTCACCCTTTCCAAATTCATCCAAATAAATTGCAGTATTAGTTCTTGAAGTATTGTTCTCAAATAAACAATTTCGAATAAATAAAGTGGATAATTTATAGGTAACATCATTATAACTAACAACAAGAATTGTTGAAAGGTAAGCATTGTTACTTTTGAAAACAGAATCATAAATATTAAGACTGGAATCAATTCCAACACATAAAGCACTGCCCATTCCTTTTTTGAATTGATTCCATTCCAGGTCACTCTCACGAATGCTAGTATTATTGGAAAATATACATGAATAGATATTAATGTTGGTTGTGCTTTCAGACATAATGGCCGCCCCATTGGCATTGTAAACCTCATTACTATTGAAAATACAATTTTTTAAGGTTAAATTGGAATTTCTGCTTAAAAAAATCGCACCGCCATCGTCTTCACTGAAACAATTTTTAAATGTCAAATCCTCTAAAACAACATTGCAGTTGGATTCAATTAAAAATCCTCTTGCCTGATGATTTCCATCAATGTATACATTGCCCTTGACAGTTACATTTTTAGAGATAATGACACCATCTTCATCATCCACACTATCATCAAATTTATAATCAGAAGTTAAATTGATAATTGATTTATCATCCAGAGCATTAATATGGTCTGTTAAGTTTGAATACGAATCAGTATTATTTTCAGCACAAACTATATTGATTGTAAAAAATAAAATAAAAAATATCAGCAATATTTTTTTAGATATCCCTTGCAAATAATTCCCCAATTTTTCTTATTAAATTTAATTATATGCAATTTAATATATAAATTTTAATCAATTAGCCTCTAATAACATTTTTAAAAATTTACAATGAAATTAACGAACATGAACTAATTTTTTATTAAAATGGAACAAAATCTGCCAATATCATTAACATCCACTTTTCTAAAATGAATATTCTATTAAAATCTGGTTTTAAGTGATTCGAATTTTTAGGGAATAGGGTTTGGGGAAATATTAACTTATTTTCCTACCTTCTTTTCTACCATAACGTTCATAGTGAAGCAAAGGATTCATTCCATGCTCTTTGATATCAGGATAAGTAGTATGATATCCATTAACACTAAATTCAGGACTAGGGTCATACCCCTTTGCATAACCAATATTTAAAAAATGCAAAACAGGATCCATACCCTCATTTATATCATAAGTACTTACATACCATTCCTTATCAAAATAAGGAGAATTTGAAATCAGGTTATAATCATCTTGACGCCTTTCATCTGAAAAATAGATTTCTCTATTTTCTTTTCTTCCAACTAATTCATAATGAACCAGAGGATTTATTAAAAGTTTTTTTACATCCCTATTACTATCAAAATACTCCTGAGTATAGAAATCAGGACCCGGATTATACCTTTCAATATAACCTTTATGCAAATAATGCTCAACGCAATCAACATCATCACTTAAATCATAAGTGCTTGCATACCACTCCTTATCAAAATAAGGCGAATTCAATATCAAATCATAATCACGTTTATTCATTTCATCAATTCTAATTACACGATTCTCTTTTTTACCATACAACTCATAATGGATTAATGGGTTAAGTCCTTTAGATTTAACGTCCTTATTGCATTCACAATATTCATAGATACTAAAATTAGGTCCCGGATTATATCCTTTTTCAGCACCAATTAATAAAAAATGAATAATTGAATCAGTGTTATCTTCTAAATTATATGTATCTTTATACCACTGGTCATCAAAGTATTCTGAATTTAAAATCCTGAAATAATCGGGCATTTTAGGAAAAACCCTATCAAAATTAACATCTTTAATAAAAAGATAGAATTTATTAAATTTCCGCCTATATAAATCATTTAAAATAAATTTCACTTCATTAAAAAGAGATTTTTCTTCAATTGGAAAAACAGAACCGTATTCCTTTAAATCCCTAACATGATCTTTAAACGTAAATATGTAATCATATTTTTCCAAATTATTCCATTTATCCCAATTATCCTTAACGATTGCAATTTTTATAGGATTATAATGTTTTAATATATCTGGTTCAAAACTATAATCATCAGAAATAAAAATCTGCTTAGAAAAATTATTATTTTTTCTTAAAGAAATTCTTAATTTGAATTTTTTGATTAAAATTAGGATTAATTGATCTGTTGATTTTTCAATTGATTCATAATTTTTTAACTCATTTAAATCAACTAAATTATTAATTAACAGATTTTTATCCTTTGTAAAATATGAAACATCAAATGTTTTATAAACAGTTTTAAAGTCATATTCCATTAAATCAAAAGTGAATAAATAATTTTCAATACTTTTTTTATTTAAATGTTTTTTTAAAGTATTATTTCCACCAGTAAAATTTAATAAACTATCTTTAATTGATATAAAATCACCCACTAATTATAAAATATTTCATAGTCTTATAGTATATATAATTATCATTATATTTAAATTGATAAATAACTCTTTTAAAATGTGTGATTTCACTATTTATTTAAAATAATTTAATTTTAACAGAAATTTTGTTAAAATCATGGGGTATTTTGTTATTTTTAATTGAATATCCCATCTTATTATCTAATCAATTTAAATATCGATAATATGAGAAAATTAATTATTATAATTTAAATTTAAGGAAATTTTAATAAGAATAAAAATTAAAACATTATATTATAATATTTGTAAAATTGCGTGGTTTTTAAATGGCAACTATTAATAAAAAATTTTATAATAATGAAACTGAATACAGTGACGGTTCAATTGAGGATGAAATACTTAATATAGTTAAGAGTACTGATGATTTAGAATCAATTCTAATTAATGATTCACGCTGGCCAGTATTTTATCATTTATCTTATTTAAGAGAAAATTTATTAAATTGGTATCCTTTTAAAGAAGATGCAAATCTTTTAGAAATCGGTGCAGGTTGTGGAGCATTAACCGGACTGTTCTGTAATAAAGTTTCAAAAGTTACAGCTGTTGAACTAACTGATAGAAGATCACAAATTATATACAACAGACATAAAAATCACTCAAATCTAGAAATTTTTCCAGGAAATCTTAATAATATGGAATTTGAGGAAAAATTCGATTATATTATTTTATGTGGCGTTCTCGAATATGCTACTCGATTTACACCAACAGATAATCCTCATGTCGATTTTTTAAAAAAAATTAAAAGTATGTTAAAAGAAGATGGTGTGATTTTAGTTGCTATTGAAAATCGAATAGGATTAAAATATTTTTCAGGATCAAAAGAAGACCATTTAGCCCAAAGCTTTTTAGGTATTGACAATTATCTAAACATTGATAATGTTAAAACTTTTTCTCGATTTGAGTTAGAAGAAGTTATTAAAGAAGCAGGCTTTGATAATTATAAATTTTTTTACCCTTATCCTGATTATAAGTTTCCAAAAATTATTCACACTGATGACTTAATAGAAGAAATGCCTGTTTTGACTAATGCACCAAATCATGATTATGAAAAAATTAAACTATTTAATGATGGAAACATGAATTTAACATTATCAAAAGAGAATATTTCTAAATATTTTGCTAACTCATTTTTAGTCGAACTTAGACATGATAAATCCATATCAAAAACAGATAAGATTAAATATTCTAAATTAAGTGCTCGTAGAAAAAAGCAATTTAGAACCGGAACACAAATCTATGAAAAAGATAATGAGATTGTTGTATCTAAATTTCCTTTGAACCCAACCTCTAAAAAACATCTTGAAAATATGAATACATACTCAAAAAATTATTTTGGTAAAATAAAATGTTTAGACAGTATTTTAGAAAATGAAAATTTAGTTTATTCCTATATTGATGAATTAAATATATCAAATATCATAACGAATTTCTTACTTAAAGATTCCTCTAAAAAACAAGCTATTGATGAATTAAAAAACATTTATGACGCTATTAAATTCAATTCTTCAAAAAATGATAATTATCATACTTCTAAATTTTCAGAGGTGTTCGGAGAAGAAAAAATTAATGAACCTTTACACTGTCATAAAGTCTCTAATTTAGATTTTATTTTTAATAATTTGTTTTATGTGAATGATGAACTTTTAGTTATCGATTATGAGTGGTGTTTTGATTTTCCAATTCCAATTGAATTTATTTTTTGGAGGTCAATAAATTATGAATCTCACCATAATCATACTTTTAGGAAATATTTTTCAATTGAAGAAATTTTTGATAATTTAAAATTAAATAAAAAATGGATTCCTACATTCCAGAATTGGGAAGACAATTTTATGGAATATGTAGGCGGACCTGTTCTTCCTAAACAGAAGATTATACTAGGAAAACAAATTATTCATGATTTAAATCATTATAAAAAATTATCAAATGACCAAGAAAAAGAGATAAATAAATTAAATAAAAAAATAAAGAAACTAGAAAAGAATAACGAAAAGCTAAATAAAAAAAATAAGAAACTAGAAAAGAATAACAAAAAACTAAATAAAAACTTAAAAATAATGGAAAATTCACATTCTTGGAAAGTAACATCTCCATTAAGAAAGATTAAAAAAAAATTTAAATAATTTAGAAATTCCTCTCATGTAACCTAATGCTTCCCTTTTGATAAATTTTTGTGTAATTTTCATGCTGCCATTTAGTATTAGTGATAATATAATCATACTTAGTTTGATTAAATTCCTTTAAATCAAAACCTAAAAATATCCATCTATCCGCATGAGATCCTGAAAGATTCACTAAATCAACCTTCTTATTGAAATACCATTCATAAGGCCTTATTCCAGCTGATGCACCAATTTCTTTATTCATATAATTATCATCATGGCTAATTAAATAATTAGCAACAGAATCAATTTGTAAAGCATAATTATCATATTCTACTGTACTTGTGAAATTAAAAATCATGAATAATAACAGAATTATGAAAATAATGGTTAAAAACCTTGATATAAACTGATTATCATTAACTTTAAATTTATTTTCGCTTAAATTAGGATTGTCAAAACCATTTTCAAAGAATTTCAAAACCTGATTCAAAGAATAAATCACAAAGTATACGAATGCTGGAAAAGTTGGTAAAATATATCTTATGGCTTTTATATCCATTAAAGAAAAAACAATTAAATAAAATGCAAACAGACAAAAACAAATTAATGATATGCCGATATTATCAATATTTCCATAATATATTTTTGCTAAATGCATCAAAATTATACAAATAGCCCATATTGAAAATAAAGTTATCAGATAATTAGTTTTTAATCCAATAATTGAAACACAACATAAAACGAAAATTAATAAACAGAGAAACTTATGTTCAAAAATTTTTCCAACAAAGCATTTAATAATATTAGTGGATTTTTTTACTTTTAATAAGAATCCAGATATCAAAATTAAGAGTATTAGATATGCTAAAGGAGAAGGATTGTTAAATTTTGGAATAAGTCCGCTGAATGTTATTTTATTACAATATAAAAAATGTAGATAATTTGTTATATAAAAAAATTTATCTTCAATATAATTAACTTGATTAGAAGGATTATTTGAAGTAAAATGATTTAAAGATCCAGAAGCCATTCCAAAATAACTCAAATCTGAACCCATGGACACTAAAACATGGAAAACATACAGTAATAATGTTAACGAAATGATACTTGAGATACAGATCCATTTAAATTCGTTACTTTTAATAAAATCAACTGATTTTTTAATAAATAATCTCCTGTCATATATCAGATTCTTAACTAATTCAATTACATCATGATTTTTAAGCATATACAAAGCAATTAGAGCTATTATATATGCATTTGTATATCTGGTGAAAAATGACAGTATAACTGAAATTCCCGCTAAAACATAAAATCTATTATCCTTATCTATGGCAAATGTGAAAATTAAAGTCCATATTATCATCGAAACAGCAGGAACGTCCAACAATCCACATGCAAAATACAGCAAAGTTAATGAAAAACTGGAATATAAAAGTGCACCTGTGAAACTTAATAAAGGTGAAAACCTAATCTTAAGAAGGACATACATTCCTAAAATTCCTAAAATTCCAAAAAATCCTGTTACAATAAATATTGAAAGAACATCAACAAATCCCAATTTAAATAAAATCGAAGTTAAATAACAAATTACGGGCGAATTTGCCAAATATGTGGGGTTAGAAATATTATTAACATTTAAACCAGCAAAATCTAATGCCGCCGCTAAATAAACATAAAGATCAGAAGAGAAAGCCCCTCTTGTTTGATGAAATCTTATTAACATTACCGTAATTAACAGACTAATCACAAACAATATTAACAGATAATATTTGTCTTCCTCATACAAATTTATTTTATTAAAGAAACAGGAAATATTCATTTTAATCATCACACGTCCCACAAAGGAGTTTTATATCCTAATTTTTCAGCTAATTCTGGTTCCCATTGATTTTTTGAATACATCAAATCAAAGTCATCCTTGTTCTTTTTAAGTTTATTTGTTGCCTGTTGAAACTTATGATACACCTTGGCATCGGAGGTTTGATATATTTTTAATCCTAAAACATGACGAACATAATTTGAAAATATTCTGTCTGAACGATAATGCCTTCCAAGTTCCGGATCCAAACCTAAACTTCTATTATAAACCTCTCTTTTTATATAAGTGCAGAAAAACGGAGCAAAATTCAATTCCAGAATTTCACCATCGTGAAACAAAGGAACATTGACAATATTTTTATGGGTTTTAGATGGGGTTACATCACATTCATAATGGAAATTCGCATAAGGAACATTATTATTAATTCTTGAATCACTATTAAATAGAATTTCCTGAGGAACCATAATGCCGCAATCATCTATTTTATAAGCATAATACTGCATTGCTTCCAATGCACCTTTTGTCAAAATAGCATCATTGTTTAAAAGTAAAATATCAGAGTCTTCACCAGATATAGAAATGCCCTGTTCAACGGCATATGTAAAACCATAATTAGTCTCATTCTGAATTAATTTAATTTTATCTTCTGAATATAACTCATTTAGAAAATCTTTAACAGTATCATTAGAATTATTATCAACAACAATAATGTCAATCAATGGTGAATTAAATGATAAAATTGTATCAATATTCTCTTTAAGGTCATCTAAGAGTTCATAACTTGGAATTACAATGCTGATTTTTTTAGTTAATTGATATTTTAAAGAAAAATCTTTTTTATTATCAATTAAACGATGAATTAATTCAATACTCTCCTCATCATCATTACTTTTAATATTAGTTTTAGATTGTAAAATAGGTATTGAATACATTTTATAATTATTTGATATATTTAAAATAAAATGCCAATCATCTAAAGAATTCAAAGACTCATTAAATTTTATTTCATCAATTAAAGATTTTTTATGAGCAAAGGCACTTAAGGAAATGTAATTCCTATTATATAACAAGGATTTGTTATATGCACCAAATTGTATTCCTGAAATTTTATTCCAATCATGATTATAAACTAATTGGCCTGAATATATAGCTTTTGCATCAGATAACTTCAAAAATGCCCCCATCATTGTTTTTAAGTATTCTTCACACCAAACATTCCCACAATCTATATAAAAAACATATTCTCCATTTACATTATTTAATGCCAAATTTCTGCAATAAGAAAAACCTTTTCGTTCACCGTTAAAAATTACCTGAACATTGGAGTTATCAATTGAATTTAATAGAGTGACAGTTTTATCATCACTGGCATCATCAACTATAATCAATTCATAGTTTTTGTATGTCTGATTAAAAATAGAATTGAGTGTTTCTGAAATTTCAGATTCATTGTTGAAAACAGGAAGGATAATAGAAAGCAATGGTTGATTATCTTCATCAACATCGTTCCTTAAATATTTTGCTAAATGATCCATAAATGCAAAACATCGTTTATCTTCAAATGTGAACGGAGATTTAATTGTCGGAGAAACATAAAATTTTGATAGGATTCCCTCAAAATCAAAAAATAAATAATCACTTTCATATTTCTTGAATAATCGGTCATTATTCTTTTTAAGATTCTTATTTTCTTTTTTTAAGGAGTTTATTTTATCTTGTTTTTTCTTTAAATCCTTTTCTCTTTTTTTTAAGGTTTCATAACCATTTTTATAATGATTATAACTATTACTTTTATTTAAGATTTTTTGAAGAAAATCCACATTATCCCTCTAATTACATGATTATCAATATTAATACAACTTATCCATGACCATTACAACTTTACTTAACTGAATCTCAATTTTTACTTTTAGTTTATAAATTTAATTCATTTATTTGCTCAATATACCTATTCATTGTTTTTTCAATGCCAGCTACATTAATAAGATCTTCTTGAGCAGTTTTTCTAACTTCAAATAATTTTTCACTCGGTAAATTAGAAATTTCAATAATTTTATTTGCAAATTTTTCCGGATCTCCCCTATCAGTTCTGAAACCATTATAACCATCAACAATGACTTCTGGAATAGCTGACATAGAAGTGGTTAATACAGGAACCCCCACAGCCATGGATTCAAAAAGTATTACCGGAAATCCAATAAAATCTCCATTTGCAGCAACTTTACATGGAGACACTAATAAATCAGATGATAATAGTGTATCTGCAACTTCATTAGGGAGCAATTCACCTTTAATGGATATATTTTTTAATCCCAACTCGTTAATCTGATTTTCTAAATCGTTTTGCAAATCACCATATCCATAAATTTCAAACTCAAAATCTTCGTTTTCCAATATTTTTGCAGAATTAATCAGTACATCCAAACCATTTCTTTCTTCAAATCGACATATTGAAACTATTTTTTTAATTTTATTATTTTTTTCTTCAATAGGAACGATCTCATAATTTACAGCCTGCTTAGTAACAACAAGTTTATCTTCACGAGCTCCCCGTCTCATTAAATATTTTTTATGAAAATCACTCAATGTGAAAATTCCTAAACAAAACTGGGAGTCCGAAATCTGCTTAATCTTATTACGTTCATCATTCTCTCGAATAAATATATCATGGGAATTTGCAAACACCGTAAAAGGAATCTTTAATTTTTCAGCTATTGGTAAAGTGAAATTAGTGCAGATCGGATAAACAAAATGTGTATGCATTAAATCAATTTCATATTCCACCAATAATTCTGTTAAATCAAAAATCTCTTCAAAATGAACTTTTTCAACAAAAAAATCTATTTCTATAGGTTTTTCAGATTCTTTATTTGTGAAAACAACAACATTAAATCCATGTTCCTTTAACCATCTAATTTCATTAACAATATGAGTTTGAGAGAGAACCGGAAATGATTCCAATACATATGCAATATTAATTTCTTCCATATCTTTAGGGATTTTGTTTAAATCTAGTCTGTTGAATCTTTTATCCATTATGTGCATCATTTGTTTGGAATTAGATAATTCTGTTTCAAGATTAGTGTTTGATTCTGTTTTATTAGTTAATTCCTTTTGCAAATAGTCAATAGTTTTATCCTTATTCTTTAAATCTTTTTGTAAAAATTTGATTTGCTTCCAGTATCTTTTAATTTGAGTGTTCTTATCTTTTAACATTGCATATGTTGACTCATATCCTGTTTTATAATTCACATAAGCATTACTTTTGAATAATAATCTTTCTCTAAAAGATTCGGGAGATGCAATTTTTTGAGGCAATTTAGTTTGATTTTCAATATCCTCCTCAAGTGAAATTGGTTTTTCATTTTTTAAATACTCAATTTCATCCTCTTTGTTTTTTAAATCATTTTCTAAAATTTTTACTTTCTTTTTATTAGTTTTTGAATCAGATTTAAGTTTTTTAATCTTCTCATTTTTCTTTTCTATCTTATTATTTAAGTTAGATTCCTTATTTTTCAACCTTTTATGTTCTTTTTTATAATAATCCAGTTGATTTTTAAAGGTATGAATCTCATCAGCAAAATACATTGTTGTTTCAAGTAAATTTCCCAAAAGATTTTCTTTATAAGGATATTTAACATCAATATCTCCACAAAAGCTAAAATTCATTGGATGCTCATAAATGCCAATATCTAAATCCTGATCCAATTCATCTTTTCCTTTGTTATTAATTAATGAATATTGTTTTGCAAACTCAGTTACATCATCCATATCAATAGATCCGGTTTCTTTTATCTTATTATACATTACCACATAATGATAACTCTGATTTTCAGAAACAAATTTTCTTGCACGACTATTAGGATAATTATTTAAAACTTTCATCATAGTATGATAAACAGACCTTAACGGAAAATGAGAAATATTTAATTTATCGTAAGATATGTTTGTAATTTGACTTCTAAATTCTGGCAAGATATATAAATAATGATTTCCCATAGATAATTTAACATTATATTTGTCAACTAATTCTTTTGTTAAAATTACTTTACCCTTACTCTCAATAGTTTCATCACGGATGTATTTTATTCTAGATGGAACAAATAAATCATTAACATCATCATGTTTTGTTGGAACGTAAGTTCTCCACAACACGGTATAATAAGAATCATCTGGAATTTCCTCAATAAATTCACGAGGATTGCCAAAATCAGATGTTATGAACTCATCAGCATCAAGAGGGCAAATAATATCTGCACCATATTCATTGATTGCTTTATGTAATAAAAAATTATATTTTTCCTGTGGTTCAAAATATTTATCTTCATCAATTAAAACAACAAAGGGCAAACCTTCCTTTTCTAATTCATTTAAAATATATTTAGTATCATCAGTACTACCATTATCTAGAATAATCATTAAATCAAAAATTTTTGAATGATATCTGACAAAAGATTCTATGATATCCGCTTCATTTTTAATTGTAGAAATTGAAACTATTCTCATAATAATCATCTAAAAGCATAAGAGTTTTATTTTAAAAATTAATATATTATTTAATTATTAGTAACTAATAAAATATATATCTTTTTAAAAAAAAAGATTCTAAAAAATATGATAAATTCAAAAAAATTAATTAACAACCAATTTGGAATAATTCAAAACCATTTTGGATTATTTTTTTATCATAAATATTTCTTCCGTCAAAAATAACTTTTTCATTTAATCTTTCTTGAAGCAAATTATAATCAGGATTCCTAAATTCTTTCCATTCAGTTATTAAAATCAAGGCATCACAATCAGTTGTTGCATCATAACGATTATTTACAAATTCTATACACTTTAAATATTGATTATCAATAGATTTTTTAAATTCATCAATAGCCTCAGGATCATATGCTTTTATCTTTGCACCTTTTTCAATAAGTGAAGTAATTACAACAAGTGATGTAGCTTCACGAACATCATTTGTACCTGGTTTAAAAGATAATCCCCAAATTCCAAAAGTTCGGCCATTTAAATTATCACCAAACCTATCAACAACCTTGTTTACTAAGACCTTTTTTTGATTTATGTTGACCTTTTCCACATTAGACAATAACATCGGTTCGTAACCATTAGATTGTGCGGTAGAAATAAGTGCCTGGACATCTTTTGGAAAACAACTTCCACCATAACCACAACCAGCATAGATAAAATCATATCCAATTCTCCTATCAGAACCAATACCCAAACGCACTTGGCGAACATCCGCTCCAGTAACCTCACAAATATTAGCAACCTCATTCATGAACGAAATTTTAGTAGCAAGCATTGCATTTGCAACATATTTTGTCATTTCAGAAGATTTCACATCCATTAAAACAAAACGGTCATGATTAATGACAAATGAGGAATACAAATCTTTTAATATTTCAAATACTTCCTGTTTTTCAGCGCCGATAACAATACGGTCCGGATGCATGCAGTCTTCAATAGCCCTTCCTTCCTTTAAAAATTCAGGGTTTGATGCAATGTCAATTTTAACTGATGAATTTTTCTCAAATAAAATATCCTCAACATATTTTTTAACTTCAAAACAAGTCCCAATTGGAACTGTGGATTTTATTACAATTAATGAATCATGAGTAATATTATTAGCAATATCCGAAGCGGCTGAAAAAATATAATCTAGATTAGCACTACCATCCTCAGCCATAGGTGTTCCAACCGCAATAAAAATGATATTTGTATTATCAAGCGCTTCTTTAATCTGTGTTGTGAAAATCAAATCTCCCTTTTCCAAACTATTTTTAACCATAGTGTCCAGATTAGGTTCAAAAATTGGTAAAATCCCCTTTTTCAAACCATTGATTTTTTCCTCATCAATATCAACACAGAAAACTTTATTACCCATTTTAGAAAAACATGCGCCAGTGACAAGGCCCACATAGCCAGTTCCTATAACTGTAATATTCATAAATTCACCCATATTTCTTTTTTAAATAATTGTTAAATATCCTGTGAATTCATTTTGATATAAATTTAACAATATTATTCTTAGTTTTATAAAATTTAATGAAATTTTCATCATTATTCCTATATAATTCCTCAAAATTTTTAACATATCTTTCATGCATCTTAATATCTTTTTTTAACCTTCCATTATTATCCAATATTATCATGAAAAATGTATACTTGGTATTGTTATCTAAGAAAAATTTCCACTTCAAGCCATATCTTGTTCTAGAGTCATTTAAATCTAAGAATATTTTCTCAAAAGTAGTGTTATTTTTTAAATATATTCTAATATTCTTTTTAATCTTATCAGAATTACTAACATCAATAAACAGTTCTTCATCATTGTAATTAATTTCAAAGAGATTATCCAACTGTTGAGAAATCAAACGAAGAGATTTTTTAGAATTGCTTAAAATCTTAATATTATCATTGTTATTTTTAATCTTTTTAACATACCTAGAAGATAGTTTTACATCCTTTATCATACCATATTTATTCTCAAATCTAAAATGAATGCCATAAAATTCAAAGAAATTTAATTCATTTAATGGGATTTCAACCTCATAGACGTTTTTATCAGGGATATCAATTTTTTCTACCTCAAAAGAAGAACAAAATTCACTGTAAATTTCATTTTCATTAGCACGGCCTTTAAATAAAATTTCCCCTTTAACCAAATCATAATATTTAGGTATTTCAATATTTTTAAACAAGATAGATTTTTCATTAACACTGATTTCTTCAATATTGATAAATTGAGTCTGCAAGTAACGTATTTCAAATAGTTCATCAGGAATATTTAATGCAGAATCTCTAAATAGAGGTAATTTCCAATAACTTTTACCATTTTCATTGAAAACCTCAGTCTGGTTTGAAAAAGTTATCTGCAACAATTCTTTTAATTCATCATGATGTCCGTTAATAATTAAATATGCTAAAATGTTGTCAAGTTCACTAAACCTATTATCATAGATATTATCTACCTTTTCTTGACCCTTTTTGAATAATTTTAACACTCTATCATAAAAAATTTTTTCAAAATCATCATCATGTAAAATTCCTTTAATAGGAATCAAAGCTCTTCTAAATAATGTGTTGAAATAATTTCTGTAAAAACCACTTAAGTAATCTAAATCATAATCATAAGCATCCATCCGATCTATGAAATTTTTAATATCATGATGTGTCCTACTTAAAGAGTCACTTCTCTTTCTCCATAAATAAACACAATCTGTAATGATTGAGATTTTTTTTGCATGAGAATAAACTCTATGAGTAAAACAACGGTCAGCATAAATTTTTATTTCTTCAGGCATTATCACATTATTATCAATTAACAGGTCCTTTTTAATAATGTTATTCCAATAAAAGACATCAAAGAATAATTCAGGAAATTCATTTATATCTGTAATAACCCTTTCTTTTTTCCATACAAAATTATCTAGAAAATTCATTTCCATTTGATATTTTGCAAATAAATTAGCTTTACCTATAGAAACATCAGCATCAACTTCTTTTGCTTTCTTATATAATTTTTCATATGCATAACTAGGAACAAAATCATCATTATCAACTAAAATTACATATTCTCCGCGAGCAAGTTGAATTCCTAAATTTGCACTAGATGCCAAACCACCATTTTTCTCTTTATCAATTACAAAAACATTATTGTAATCTCTTTCGAATTTTCTGCATATGCTTAAACTGTCATCAGTACTTGCATCATTTATTAACAAAATTTCCAAACCTTCAATTGTCTGGTCAACAAGTGATTGTATACAATTCTCTAAATAAGGTTCACCATTATAAACTAATACTATCGCTGTGAGATTATATTTTTTTGAATCATCCAATTTATTCATTAATCTCATCTCCAAAAACAATATTAATTACATCACTACACGCTGTTCCATGACCTAAACTGCAGTATTTATTATAAAATAACTCATATTTTTCGCTATATTTCTCATTGTACTCATCAATATTCTTAATACAATTAATTAATTCATCATTATCAGTTATTTCTTTTCCAGGGAGATCTTCCTTAACCTCCTGGTATAATCCTCTAAAGTTATAATACCTTTCGAAATCTGGAACAAAGAATAAAATTGGTTTTTTACTGTGGGCAAAATCAAAGAATGAAGATGAATAATCAGTTATTAAAATATCAGAAATTAAATATAAATCGGTTATATCATCCAAATTAGATAAATCAATTATACTATCTGAAATTTCTCCACTCAAATCTAAATTTTCAGATTGGATATAATGTAACCTTAAAATCAAAACATACTCATCAGATAAGTTTTCATGGAATTTTTTTAAGTCTAACAATAATTCAAAATTAACATTATTATCAATATCAACATGATAATCTCTAAATGTTGGCGCATAAAGAATTACTTTTTTATCTTTATCAATATGAAATTTATTTTTAAGTTCAACAATTCTATTGGAATTATCTTGATAAAAAACATCATTTGCAGGATAACCTTTATTTATAACAACACCATCATATTCAAAAGCCCGCCTAAAAGTTCTATCAGCATAATCACAAGGAGATATCAAATAATTCCATGTAAAAGACTCCAACACCACCCTACCTTTTTTAAGCTTAGAATTGGATGAATCAATATCCACACCAAGATGCTTATACGGGATTCCATGAGTAGTTTGTAAATAAATCTGATTATCTCTTTTCAAAATTGGAAAATCAATATTTGACACTAAATAATTTGCCTTTTTTAAGAATGTTTTATAATCTTTAGAGTTGTGCCTAACATACAATGGATTTCCAGGAATTTCAACATCTCCATCATAAGCCCAAATAAAATCAAAAGTTTTATCATAACCCATTTCTAACATCTTTTCATAAATATATTTTGGTTGCCCTGAATAAAATTTACCATGGAAACTTTCAAAAAACACGGTAGGTTTTTTGGAGTTTCTATAATAAAACTCATGTAGTAACTTTTGATTTCGGGTGAATTTATCTATATCATTCTTATTAATAACAATACAATATAAATTAGAATCATAATTTAAATAAAACGCACAACACAATTCATCATTCAAATCAGAAGTATCTTCAAATACTCCTAAAATATATCCATTAGAAATAGATTTTTCATCTAAATAATATCCTTTAATTTTTGATTGATTTAAAACAATATCATCTTTTTTAACCTTAAGTTCCAATTTAAAAATATTATAGAAATAATCTTCACTTAAATCAAAACGAATTTTAGATTTGAACTTTACTTCATTAGAATTTCGCTCATAAGTACAGGGCACATCCATTCGAAAATCTTTAGAATTAATTCTCAATTCAATACAATCAAAATCACAATCATCAAAAAACTCAATCACGCCATAAACAACAAATCCATCTTCATCTTCTTTAAATTCTAGAATATTTGCAATAAAATTGTTTTCATAATAATTAAATGAAATATGAGAATAATTATTTTTAAATGATGCAAAAATTCTTGAATTTTCATGATCAATGAGTTTCTTATTTAGATTTTGAGAATTGAACCTGATTTTATTTAAATATGTCTTACCTAATATGTTTATCATCAAATAAATATCAAATATTCCTAATTCATTAAATTCATTAATTTCACTGAGGGATAATTGTGCTTTTGAATTATGAATCTTTTTTAATATTCTTTTACCTGTTTTTCTATTTTTAAGCATTAAATAAGAATCGCCAAAAGGGATGCCATTTTTTAATTCAAAAAGAAATTTTTCAGAATTTTCAATTATCTCAAAATAACAATTATTAATATTATTTGTGATGTATTTATCCATATTCTTACGAATAAAACCTACTAAATAATTCTTCAAAGCAACACCTCAAAATGAAAAAAATATATTATTAAAGTATATGTTAAAAATACTATTTAAATTCAACTGTTTAAATCATATATATTTTGGTAATTTAACAAAAAACCAAAAAAAAGGAATTACAATCAGTGGAATTCATTTTTTTAAAATGATTTAATACGATTTCACAGGCAGCAATAATACCTCAGAACTCATAAAAAATCAGAACCGCAAAAAATTAATTTAAAATTTGTACTGATCCTCTCTTTTAAAAAATATCAGTGATAACCGGACCATTTGCCCAAATAAGGAACCTTACTAATCACAATAACTATCAGCCAGCTGACTATTAAAATAAATACAATGGTTGCAATCCACAATAAAATCGCTGAAGGCTTGGACAATACCACTCCAGCCAATAATAATTCAAATACCAATCTGAATGTATTATTCATGAGATACATCCCATAACTGGCCTTACTTACTGAAGTAATGAACCTGTTGACTATACTGTTTTCAAATACTTGTCTTATTTTTGAGTATATGCCTGAAGTGCTCTGATGAATATATTTTATCATTACAAACAGTGATCCTGCTTGCAGCAGCTGCACAAATGCCAAGTCCAGTGAAGATTTGATAATTTTTGATTTGGTTGCTTGATAATCATGGAACAAGTCAAAAGGCAAGTTTAATTGTCCGCCCATCTTTAAAACGGATGTGACAATAAATATCAAAAGAGCAATAGTGATAATCTTATTTACAGAAATGTCAAATTCCTTAATTGACAGATAATATCCTAAAACTACAAAGGATATCGGGCCGATAAAGAAGCTCAAATCAATGGAGTGAACCATATGTAGATACAGCATTATCTGATAAAACAGAGACCCCGCTAGAATTACCAAAACAAAATATTCCAATTCTTTCATTGTTGAATTCTGTACAACTTTATTTAATATAGGTATAAAGAAATATACTCCTACAATCAGCCAGAAATACCAGTTATATGAAAATGGATGTTTAAATACTTTACCCAAATAGCTGGGATCATAATAAACACCAATAATATAAATTACAATCCTATGAATGATTAGGAACAATATGAAAGGCAAGATGATTCTTATAAATCTTCTTTTAAAAAAATCTCCCAACTCAATATCTCTATTCAAAAGAAGTGCACCAGTCATCATCAAAAATACCGGAACAGCAAATCGTGTGATTTCAGATAGGCTGTATATTCTGTCTCCAATCAGGTCTGCTCCGTGAAACACTTGAGAAATATGAAGAATAATGATTCCTAGGATAGCCAGAAATCTTAATGTATCATAATATTTAATACGCTCTCTTTTGTGTGACATGATTTTGACCTATTTTAAAAAAATTATTTATTAATTTGAATTTAATGTTATATAATTTTTACTAAAAAAAAGAAAGAACAGCACTCAAACTAAAATGTTTGAGTACCTGCTTCTGGAGATAAACTTACACTTTTTGTATCCAATAACTTATCTCCTGATTCATCGAATAGATTTATTTCAGCATAATCAGGGAAATACCTGTAGGCATCAGCACTGGATACCTCAATAGTTCCACTTGAATCCACGGTTACTGGAACCATGTTTCCATTGTTTAAAGTTGATCCGTCACGGGAGTAGAAAATTTGTACCGTTACCTTCTCACCCGCATATTCCGAACCTACATCAATTGAAGCATAGGTTTTATCTTCAAGTTCACCGCCTGTTGTGAAACTTCCACCCAATATTGTCATTGTATCTGATTCAGCCGAATCATCATCTTGTTGGGAAACATCTGTACCTTGATTTGAATTAAATCCATAAATATAAACAAAAACGCCTGCAAGAACAATTGCAACGATTGCCAAAGCAATGATAAGGAATTTAGTGTTTTCATTCTTTTCGGATTTATCATTCATTGAATTAATCATGTTTTCATGATTAATTTCTTTTTTTAAAGGCGCTCCACATTTTTTACAAAATTTTGCCGAATCCTTATTTTCACTATTACATTTAGGACAACGCATTAACTATCACCCATATGAATACATCAGTTAATCATAATTTGTATACTGCATTAAATATAATTATCTCATCTAATTATACAATTTTTTGAGCTGAATAATGTATCTTTATATTCAGTGACTTTTCCTAAATATGTCACTCATGTTTTTAATTTTGTTCCATAAAACATTACTCTTCGTGCAATAAAATTCCAAAATAACACAATGATTGCTGCAATTATTTTAGAAATCAAATAATATAAACCTAAAATATCAGTGAATAAGTATAATAAAATTTCTGTAAACACTAAACCGATTGTGCTTATAAGCAAAAATAAATTGAATTCAAGAACACGATTGTCAATGTTTTCCTGATTGAACACCCATTTTGTGCTCATTATATAGTTTACAAGTACAGAAATTATAAATGATAGAACACCTGAAATCAGATAATAGATTCCGCAAATGTCACTGAAGAAATACAGGAAAAAGAAATCCACAACAAATGCAGTTCCTCCTACAAAAATGTATCTGAAAAATTGAAGAAACACATTATCAGTTTTCTGCACGAATAGCTTATCAATCAATTTCATTCATCCTTTCTTTTTAGTTCATTCAATAAAATCAAATGACGTTCGAAGTTATCTGCATGCTGCTTTTTCAAAACATGCAATATTACTCCTACAAAAAATGTCATTGCTGCAACTGTGATTATTGTTGAAATCATGATTAGAGTAGGTATCTTTAAAACATAACCTGTACTGAAATATTTAAATAAAATTGGGAAGAAATGGATTCCCGCAATAACTAATAATATAATTGAAGCAATTGTGAAAAAGAATAATGGTCTTTGATCACGAATTAAGGAAAAAATCATCCTTATTACCTTAAAACCATCCTGATAGGTATTCAGTTTTGATTCGCTTCCTTCAATACGGTCCTTATATTCTATTGGTATTTCAATAATATTGAAATTATTCATTAAAGCAAAAACGCTCATTTCAGTTTCGATTTCAAATTCTTTTGATGAAATAGGAAACGATTTTACAAAATCATAATTAAATCCTCTCATTCCAGTCATGATATCCTTCAAATCACTGTTAAAAAAAGTATTGATGAATTTACGGACCATCTTGTTACCTGTATTATGGAATAGCCTGTCATTTTCTTCAAAATAATTGGATGACAGCCGGTCCCCGATAATCATGTCCGCCTTTTTTTCTAAAATTAGTTTTTCGAATTCAACTGCAGCTTTGGCGGGATAGGTATCATCACCATCCACCATTATATAGCAATCGGCATCAATGTCTCTAAACATTGACCTGACCACATTTCCCTTTCCCTGTTTATATTCATATTTTACAATAGCCCCTGCATTTCTAGCGATTTCATCAGTGCCGTCAGTGGAATTGTTATCATACACATAGATATCCGCATGAGGCATCTCCTTTTTAAAATCAGAAACAACCTTTTCAATTGTTGCGGATTCATTATAACACGGGATTAATATTGCAGTTTTCATATCATCAACCAGTAAATAACATTAATAATTAATTTTAAGAAACAAATTGTATATAAATATTTTCTTATTCCTCAAAAAAGCAATGAAAAATTATTTATTATTAATTTCATTAGAATATTTTTAAATTAATGAAAAAATTTGTTGTTATACTAAAAATATGCCAATTTTAATGAAAATTAATAAAGTTCATGTAGTAACATACATGTCCTTACCTTAAATTATTAAAAATTACTATAAAAACCAAATAATGAAAAATTCATTGAAGTAAAATAAAAGTTACATGAAAAAATATGAAAATAATTAAAGCCGTATCAAATTATTTGGATGGTTTGAAAATATGAAAAAAGATGATTAAAAAATTTAATCATAGAATTTTCCCAAGAAATCTTTCATCCTCTGATTTTCTGATGAAAATACTTCTTCAGGAGAGCCTTCCTCCACAATAACACCGCCGTCCATGAAAATTATGGTATCAGCTACGTTACGGGCAAAGGCCATTTCGTGAGTTACAATTACCATTGTCATATGTTCAGCGGCTAGCTCTTTAATGACTGTCAAAATCTCACCAGTCAGCTCAGGATCAAGCGCTGAAGTAGGTTCATCAAAGAATAGGATATCCGGATTCATTGCAAGTGCACGAGCAATTGATACACGTTGCTGCTGACCACCAGATAATTCACAAGGATATGCGTCTTCCTTATCTTCAAGACCCATTTTTTTAAGTAAATCTCTTGCATGAGCATAAACTTCACTTTTTTCCCTCTTTTGAACACGCAACGGTGCATTGGCAATATTTTTCATCACAGAGTGATGTGGAAATAGATTAAAATTCTGGAACACTAAACCAAAAGTTCCATCAAATTTGATTTCACCACTGTCTTCAGTTTCCAAATCTGTTATGCATCTAAGCAATGTGGATTTCCCGGAACCTGACGGTCCAATAATGGCTAAAACTTCACCTTTTTCAACGCTTAGAGAGATATCTTTCAAGACCACATTATCATCAAAACTTTTTTTAAGATTTTTAACTTCCAGTAAACTCATTTTACCACCTATTCATAATAATCCAATCTATTTTCTAAGCGTTCCATTGCAAATGCCACTAAAACATTGAATACATAATAGAATATGCCTGCTACAAGCAATGCTGCAATTGAAGCATCAGCTGCTGCAATCTGTTTAGCTACAGTGAACATTTCAGGAATTGCAATTACAAATGACAGTGAAGTATCTTTTACAAGTGTAATTACTTCATTAGTTACAGAAGGAAGAATTACCTTAACCACTTGAGGCATGATGATTATGAAAAAAGTTTCCAATTTTGAATAACCTAGTACTTGAGCCGCTTCATATTGTCCGCTGTTGATAGATTCGATTCCGCCCCTATAGATTTCAGCAAAGTAAGCTGCATAATTCATAGTAAATGCAATAATAACTGCAATGAATCTGTAATCAGGAGACAGGCTCATACCAAATACATAATATGGTGCGAAAAATACTACGATTAATTGTAACATCAATGGTGTCCCTCTCATGATTGAGATATATACCTTCATCAACCACCTTAACGGTGAAAAACTACTCATTCTTCCTCCAGCAATTGCTAAACCTAAAGGAAGAGAGAATAATAGAGTAAGTAAGAATATCTCAATTGAGGTAACCATACCTCCAAGCAATTGTGAAATAACATTACTTAATATCATTTTAATAATTCTCCCTCACAACTAATTTAAATTATTTAGATATTAATGCGTCTTCAGAAATACCGTATTTTTCAGCGATTTTTAAAACGGTACCGTCTGCAAACATTTCATCTAAAGTTGTTTGTACTTTATCTTTTAAATCAGTGTTTCCTTTTTTAAATCCAACACCATATTTCTCAGTAGTGATGTATTGATCTAATATTGAGAAATCATCGGAGTTGTTTTTGTTTTTGATATCGTACTCTGCTACACCAATATCCATAGCTACTGCGTCACATGCACCGGATTCTAAATCCATGAATGCAGTGTTATAGTCAGCTACTTGATTTAATGTTGCGAATTTTTCTGCAATAGTTTTGTTGTCACCTTCAAGTGCTGCTAATGCAGAAGAGTCTTTTTGTGTTTCTACGGTTTTTCCATCTAAGTCATCTATTGATGAAACACCAGAGTCATTTTTAACAACAAATACTTGTTTGTTGTCAAAGTATGGGTCAGACCATAAGTAATCGTTTTCCCTTCCATCAATGGTGAATCCATTCCAGATACAGTCAATTGAACCAGATTCTAATTCAGCATCTTTAGCATCCCAATCGATTGGTTGTGCTTTAAAAGTCCAATTGTTTCTTTCACAAACTTCTTTTGCTAAGTCTAAGTCGAAACCAGTGTAGTTTCCACTATCGTCCTTATATCCGTAAGGTGGGAATTCTGCATCAAAACCGACAATGAAAGTGTCTGCATCGTTTGCAGTTGCATCACCAGATGATTGATTTCCCCCTAAAAAGTCAAATAAACCAGCGCTTGCGGTACCCATAACTAAAAAAGCTACTAATACCAAAGCAAATAAAATACCTATCTTTTTATTCATTTTAAAACACCAAAATAGTTATAACTATATAGTAGAAATTTTTATCTACTGTATTATATTTTATTTAATAATATATATTAATGTAATTATTAAACGTTCAAATTGAATTATTACTTTTTTAGATTTTTTAGAAATCGAAATGAATTTGACAATTTCAAAGTTTTCGATGAAGATGAATTTTTATTTTTCTTTTTATTATAATCAGAAAGATAATCAGAATATGTTGGGGAATTTATAACCCTATTATACCCATTTAAAGCATATTTTTTCATTTTAGTCTCATCTTTAATCGACATTTTTAAAAATTCTTCTCTAGCTCGATTAAAATAATCTTCAGGTTGTTTTGAAATCCTGTAAAGAAGAATCTGTGCTATCTTAAAAAAGATAAACTCATTTTCAAGTTCATGATAATAGCTATTCTCTCTTAAAAAATCCTCAACCAAATCAATATTTTCAAAGATGTCATATGCATTTGCCGTTGAGTTCAAAATTGAATCAGGATTTGACCTGTAAAAATAAAGGAATTCATTGACAAAGGATATCCTTGAAGCCCTAAGCATGACTTTCACATGAAACAGAATGTCCTCAAAAGATAAGTTTTCAGGGAAATAAAAATCATCAAATGAATCTAAAAAGTCTTTTTTATAAATTTTTAGACATGCTGAAAATGCAGTGTTCATGACATGCTTTTTTACATCACTATATGTGAAGGTGAAATTGGAATAATCAATATCACCGAAAATCTCATCAATTTTAAATTCGACACTCCTATTGTGGACATTTTCATTGTCATCAAACGTTTGAAACTTGAATAGAACAATGTCGGAATTATTAGATAATACATTTGAGTAAAGTTTCTCTAGTGCTGTAATGTCAAGATAATCATCAGAATCTAAAAAATAGATATATTTAGCATTAGCATGCCTTAAACCATTATTTCTAGCGGCCCCAAGTCCCTGATTCTTTTGGTCTATTATTTTTATTCTGTTATCATTTTGACCGTATTCCATTAGAATATCTGACGAGCGATCAGTTGAACCGTCATTGACACATATTATCTCAATATCCCTGAAACTTTGATTGCAAACGCTATCCAAGCATTTTTCCAGATAATTTTCTACATTATAAACAGGTATGATAACAGATATTTCAGGCATATAAACACTCATTAATCAATTTTTAAGTTTTTTGATAGACCTCGATATTTTCCATGCACTTGAAGACTTGATTTCCTTATTTTCCTTTTTGATTTTTTTAACTTTACGTTTTAAATCATTTTTATTTTTGTATTCCTTTTCATACAGTTCATTTAGATAAGTAAACCGATTATTCAAGTAATTATAATCAGTTGAATAAGAATCATCAACATATCCATAATCCTTAAGTATTTTAACCAATGTTTCTAAACAGTCGTTATAATCAGCCATATCTGATTTGTATTTTAAATCAAAACCTGATAAAGTGCTTTCCTTTTCATATAATGCCCATATGTCACTTCCGGATCCTAAATAATCTGAAAGCTTTGAAGGCAAGTAGGGATTAACTTCAAAATTCCCATTTGTAGCCAAATCATTTACAATTAGAACATCGAACTTGGTCGTTGCATTCAAAAAATCCAAATATTCCAATGGCTTTTTAACAATGAACCTCTCTGAAGGAATCAAACTTTTAACCATATTCCTGTTAGACAAATATAAATAAACTCTAATCCTGTCACCATATTTATGATTTAGAGCTTCAACCGCATAAAATAAACTTTCAAAATGTCTTTTGGAATAGTAATCATTGCCGAAATATGCCATGTTAATATGATTTTCATCCAAATCCAAATCAACATCCTTAATATGATAAAATTCATCATTCAATGTTGGATGCATCTCAATTTCGCTTTTATCTAAAACGAAACTTTTGACATCTACTGGAAATTGGTCCAACATGACTTTTCTTTGATTTTCATTTGTAAAAATTATTTTATCGGCAAACAAGTATACAAAATATTCGGCTATGAAATAAGCTGTTGAACCGCTTTCAATTAATTTAAAGTCATATCCAGTATCCTCATTTAAATTGATTATCTCCTTATTGACTTTTGAGATGTAACTTTCATCATCAATAATCATTTCCCGATAGGTTTTTGGCTCATTATCCAAATTAAAAATAAGAGGGTCTGAAAATTCTGCTGTCCAGTAAACTTCAGGGTGATTCATTTTATATTCATAGGCCAAAAAATGATTTGACATTAGCCAGGATCTGGAATAAATTTTCTTATAATCCCCTTTAATAGATTTCATTCCTTCTTTAACGGATTTGAATATGCAATCTGCCCAATCATTATTACAGCCAACATCAACCAATATCCTATCAGATACATAGTCATCTATGAGATTATCTAATTCATTATGCCTTGGAGATTTGATTTGTGACTGCAAGACATCCACCATTTTATTGTTTTCAACAATACGCTTAAAAACGGTTATGCCTGAAACAGATTCCGCCGGAGGGAACAAAAAAGAAATATATAATTCATCACAATCCATATTATATTATTTAATATTACAATATTATAAAATTTTAGAAAACTATTTTCTAAAAATATTGGCCACCTTCCAACTTTTAGAACTTTTCAATGCCTCAAGCTCTTTTAAATGCTTTTTATTGGATTTTTTTAACTTGGAAATCTCCTTTTTATATTTCTTATTCTTTTGCTTTAAATCAAATACCTCAACGGACAATTCAAACTCATTATAATTGTTAGATTTCATTGCAGAATTGTAGATTTCCAAACTTCTCCTTGAACATGAGTCAAGTGTCCCATATCTTTCCAATATATTTTTATGATTTAAAAAATAATCTTTCAATTTAATATAAAATCCGTTTTTATATTTATCCTCAAGCTGTCTGAAGCGATGATAAAAGTCAAAGCACTGCCTGTCAAACATTTGAAGATGAAACTCATCATATTCACCTATTTCCTGTATATAATCAATTATTAAATCATAAATGTCAATGCAGTCTGTGAATTTGTCATGATATGAGTTTGTTATAGAATTGGAACGAATTCTTCGATGATAAAGATGTTTATCAGCAAAATAAATTCTTTGAGCTTTCAATAATGTTTTTATGGAGAAAAGATTATCTTCAAAAATCAATCCTTCAGGAAATCGGATATCAGAAATCATTTCCTTTCTGAATAATTTTGATGTTATGCTTACGGACACATCGAAAAGGCAATCCTTGATATCATTCCAACTAAAAACATCATCCCCAACAATTTCACTTAAAAAATCCATCTCAAAATAAGGGGAAGTAGATTCCTTTCCTGTTTTGTTGAAATTGGTAATCTTAAACATCAATATATCAAGATTTTTATCTTCTGAAGTGGTGTAGAGATAATCCAGGGAATCCAAATCCAAATAATCATCAGAATCTAAAAATAGAATGTATTCACCTTGTGCAATGTCTAAAGCAACATTTCTGGCAACGCCGACACCAACATGATTTTGGTCAATAACCTTTATTCGAGAATCATTTTTCCCATATTCTTCCAATATTTCAAGAGAATTATCACTAGAACCATCATTTATGCAAATGACTTCGATATCGACCAATGTTTGATTAACCACACTGTCAATGCATTCTTTCAAGAAATCCTGAGTATTAAAAACGGGGATAATTACTGAAACTTTAATCAATACTAACAACTCAACCTATTTTTTCCAAATCTTTTCAACAATTCTTTTAGAGGCGTTTCCATCTTCAATGCTGCAGAACCTTTCATAAAACTGATCATATTTTTCCTTATATTCCTCTTTTAACTGGTCAATGTTTCGAATTGCATCAATTACTTCATCAGTAGTTTTTAAAAGGGGTCCTGGAACATCTTCATGGATATCAATGTAAAATCCTCTCAATACATTCTCATATTTTTCCAAGTCATAAGTATAGTATAATATCGGTCTTTTAAGGTTTGCAAAATCAAAGAATACACTAGAATAATCTGTGATTAAAATATCACTTATCAAGTATAATTCCGCAATATCATTATATTTGCTTACATCAATTGCAAAATCTTCGGCACCAGTCAAATCAAGCTTATCAGCAATAAAATAATGAGTTCTAATCAATATAATATATTCATCATTAAATGCATCCTTTAATTTATCCAATTCCAATTTTAATTGGAATTTAATCATCCCTGCATCAATAAACTCATCATCCCTCCATGTTGGAGCATATAAAATGATTTTTTTATCATTTGGAATGTTCAAACTTGACTTAATCTGGTTAACCTTTTCCTCATCCGCATTGTAGAGAATGTCATTTCTAGGATATCCTGATTCAAAAATTTCCTTCTGATATCCGAAACAGCTTTTCAATATATCTGTTGTATACCTGTTTGGAGATATCAGATAATCCCATTGCTTAGAAATATTAACATATGAATGTTTTATAAATGGATTCATGGTATAGACATTTCCAATATCCAAACCCAATTTTTTAAGTGGAGTACCATGCCATGTAGAAACAATCACCTGTTCATCCCTTTTAGCCAAAGGCGCAAATTGCCTTCCATTAATAACCCAATATTTGGAACGCGCAACCTCTTTAAAATATTCTAGGGAAAATCTGGTCACTCTTTTGGGATTTCCAGGAATCTTGACCTTTTTATCATTCAATACCCATACAAAATCATACTCATCATTATAGTTCTCATACAGATATTCATATATGTATTTTGGACTGTCTGAGTAATAATCTCCTTTAAAACTACAAAAAATGATTTGATTAGTCTTAATTTCTTTTTTATTGAAGATTTTATAGTATATTGCTGTTTTAATTCTTAAAATGTTTTTCATTTCAAGAAGCTTGTTGAAATTAATTCTGATTTTAAGTAATTTGCGAAGCTTATTTTTATCCCTTGCCTGAAGTGCTTTCAATTCCCTTTTTTTGAAAAATGATACGTTTTCAAAGCTAACATCCTGAACCAAGTCGGCGTAAAGATCAAAGTATTCATTTCTCCATTTGTTATTGGAATCTGAATAAAATTTAATCGAATAAACCTCATAAAAATATGTGAATAATTTTTGATTCATTATTTCCTTTAATAAACTATTATTTAATGATTTATAGGCTTTTTTATAATTTTGTGCATAAACCAGAAATCCTTCATCTTCCATTTCCTGATTTAGACAAGGCACATTAACAAAATCATCACTTAATCTTTTTGCATATAATGCATCCTCAACACCAACCATTGAATTGACATTATTCATTACATTAACCATAAAGTCATAGTCGCATTGATACCTTACAGATTCATCAAAAAAGAGATCAGAAATCTTTTCCCTCTTAATCAGGCAGTGCAGTACCGACAATACCTCAAACTTATCGGTTTTATCACCAACCAACAATCTTAATGAAAATTCCTCATCACTTAATTTATCTTTGGTTAAAGGATATTTTTTTAATCTTGCAAGCATTTCAAAGATTTCACTAAAACGGTCCCTTATATATCCGCCGAGGATTTTCTCACCATTAATAAAATCAGCATTTGTAGATTTCGCAACGTTTATAAGTTTTGATAATCCATCAAGATAGATGTAATCATCGCTATCAATGAAATACACATACTCCCCTTTTGCTATTTTTAATGCTTCATTTCTAGCTTTTGAAACACCAATTTCACTTTCAAATGATTTTGTAACAATATTCAAATCATAACTGTTCAACAGTTCATCAATATCTTCAGTTACTCCATTCAAAATTAGGATAATCTCTTCATCAGTTAAATTTTGCTCAGACAAGCTATCCAAACAGTCTTTTAAATACCTTTTCGGCCTATTAAATGGAATTATAATACTTACAAATGTCATTTGAATATCCTCTTACCGCTTTTCTTAATAAAATCTTTTAATTTGACTTTTTGAGATACTTTATTTCTATCAATGACATATTTTATAACTTCATCGGAGGAATTGCCACTATGCAATGAGCAGAACTCATCATAAAATTCCTTATAGAATGGAGCGTCCCTTACATCAAGATTATCATACAATTCCTCTTCATTTTTACAGACGACACCACAATTCACTTTATTTATATCAAAATAAACTCCACGAGTTTTGGTTTCATATTCCTCCAAATCAGGAACATAATAAATCACAGGTTTTTTACTGCAATACCAATCAAAAACAATTGAAGAGTAATCAGTGATTAAAATATCAGAAGCACACATTAATTCAACTGCATCATCCCAATCGCTAACATCAATAATATTCTCTGAATATTCTAAGGTTTCATCTGAATCCAGTAAATGATGGAACCTTATTAACAATATAGAATTATTAGGAGCGTTTTTTAAGAATTCTTGAGGGTTAAAAAATAATCCGTAAGGTTGATCCAAATTCCTTAAAGATTTACGATTTCCCCAAGTGGGAGCGTATAAATAAACTAATTTATCTTCCGAAATTCCAAATTTTTCACGAATTTCGATTCTTTTAGACTCATATTTTTCTTTATCATAAAAGATATCATTAGCGGGATATCCTTTTTCTAAAATTTTGCCTTTATATTTAAAACATGACGCAAATTTTTCAGTTGAATAATGATTAGGACTTAACAATACATCCCAACCAGTGGACTTTACATAAAAATGAGGTGAAGTTCTACCTTTTGCATGTTGTTTTAAATCAACATCCCAATGTAATTTTTTATAAGGCGTTCCATGCCAAGTCTGTAAATAAAATGTTTCTTTTCTCAAATACCAAACAGGAAATAAAGTATTATTGACTACAACAGATGCTTTAGCTAGATACTCATAATATTCATCAGATTTTCTCTTAACTACAATTGAATCTCCAGGAATATTGCTTTTATCGCCATTATATCCCCATACATAAGTATAATCCGGATATAATTCCAACATGCGCTCATAAATATATCTTGGATTACCAGTATACTGTTTTGAGAGATTACTTTCAAAAAAGAATAAGTTTTCATCAATAGGGAAGTTATTTGAGGCTTTTTTATATTTTTTTGGAATTCCATATTTTCTATATTTAGCAATTTCATTGAATAATTCGGGATTAGTGTAAAATAGTTCATCTTCCAATTCTTTTTTGGATTTATCCCCAAAATAATCAGAGATATATTTTTGAATATCTTTATAACCCATTTACCCACCCATTAAATCTTTTTAAATATCCTAAGATAAATATTGTTAACTTTATATTTTAACCAACCACCAGTTGATTTGATAATTTTTATTTCCTTTTTTAAGGCTTTGTTTTCTTTTTTTAATTGATGATTTTTTTCAAGAAGGTATTTGAAATTTCTTTGCTTTTTAAGTTTTTCATTTTTGATTTTGACAGAATTCGATAACTTCCTATTACGTGCCTTTAAATCATTTATTTCATTTTTTAAATATTTTTGAAATTGAATTAACTCAATCAGATCATCCCACATATCATTTAAAAACAAAAGATATTTTACTTTATCAATACCATCTAACTCTTCAAATACTTCAATAGGGAAGTTTAAAACCAACGGTTTTACTTCATCACACATGACCTGTTTATATTCAGAACTACAAGAATCTAATTGATCTATGAATTGTAAAATATCTATTTCGACTAATTTTTGATAAAAAATATTCAATAAACTTTTATTTTTACTATTTGAGTTTAAAAGATCCAAAATCTTATTGATTATTGTCAACCTATCTTTAAGATTTTTTATTTCTGATACAGATTGAGTCACAGATTTTTTATAGCCGTATCTGACTCTCCAGTAATATTTAACATCAGGATATACTCCAAGATTAACGCTTGCACATAAAACCTGCATTGAAAACAACAAATCCTCATATAAAACATTTTCTAGAAACTTAAAGTTATGACGTTTTATGAAATCATTTTTAAGAAATTTTGATATACTTGTATCATAAATTAAGTTTTTATGCTCAAAAACATTGGTTTGAGTATAAACTTTATCATAACCCGCTTTTGAATGCAAAACACTTTTCCACTCAATCATTTCATCATTGAAACGTACAGCATCAAAAACAACTAAATCATGATTATAATTATTGGCAAAGTTATATAATTTCTCATATGCGTCCTTTTGCATTAAATCATCAGAATCCAAGAAAGTTACATACTCTCCAGTTGCTATTTCAAGACCCCTATTTCTTGAAATTGATTGGCCCTGATTAAATTTATTTTTTAAAAGTTTTATCCTATCATCACTGTTAACATAATGATTTAAAATTTCAGATGAATTATCATTTGAAGCATCATCAATGCATATTATTTCAATGTTTTTAAGTGTTTGATTGCATAAACTATCCAAACAATCTTCCAAATATTCCTCAGTATTATATACGGGTATTATTATACTAACTAACGGATTATTTTTCATATTTTCACTATTTTAATAAAATTGCTATACTTCCATCTGAATCTTCAAATATTCTGATTTTTTTACCATTATAATCAACAGTTTGCTCTTTAAAATCAACAAAAGCATCTTTCATTAATTTAATTGTAAAGAATTTAGTTTTTATAAACAAATTATATTTTGTATTTTCATCAAGACTATACTTCCAAATTAATTCTAGTTCGTTTTTCAATCTAATTTTTGAGCTTGTATCAACATTAGTGAAATATACTTGGTCATATTTATAAATAACAGCAATTTTATAACGTGTAGCCCCACTACTCTGTGGAATTAAAGTCATTGCTCGATTATCAACATGATATTTAAAGAAATTTCGGCAATATCCATTAACAATTGAAAAATTACCTAAATGGGTAAAATGAAACAATAAATATTTATTTTTATTTAATTTAATAATGTCATTTTTGTTTTTTTCAAATAATCTTTCTTTAACTCTAAATAATTCATAATTATCATTACTGTATGTGACTTTTAAGTGAACATCAAAAATGTTAATGTTTCGAATATCCTCGATTTTAACTTTGCCGCTATAAACATGATTATCAATTTCATCTAATTTAAATTCATAAATATTATTTATTTTTAGGGTCTCAATTTTTGTTAAACCTCTTAATGAAACTTTTACTTCCTTAATAGCTATATTTTGAGGAAATGATATATTATTAAAGTAGATATATTTAGAATCGGATGAAATATCTTCAATATCTATGAAATTATCCTCAATTTTTTTTATTTCAAACAATTCATCTGGAATATTATATTCAGGATTATCAAAGTATTTTATATTCCAATAGACTTTCCCATCACGTGTAACGGTTGAACGTTCAAACAACTCAAAATTTAAAAAGTTTTCTAACTCCTTATCCATATCATTCAATATAAAGTAAAAAAAGATATTGTATCTTTTATCCAAATCATTATCATATAAATCATCAATATTTGATAATATTACTTTTATTTCTTTCAGATATTCCCATTTGAACGTGTCATCCTGAAGTATCCCTCTAATTGGATAAAAAAACCTCTCCATATATGTTTTAATAGCATAATTAAAGTATTTTTCAATACCTGCTTCTGCAAAGTATTCCTTTACATAATAAAAGGTCGACAATCGATCCTTCATGTTTGAAATATCCTGTAAACTTTTACTTACTGAAGTATCACTATTTCCTTTAATAATGTCTTCTTGAGCACGTCTTCGCCAATAATAAACAACATCTGGAATAATGCTAATTTTATCCGCAAAGGAATACGCCCTAAACACCAACGGCACATCAGCATAGATTTTGCCAGGAATCATGTAAATATCATGTTCTTCAACCAACTTGCGCCTATAAATTTTATTCCAGTAGAAAACATCATAATAAATATCTTTAAATTCATCAACAGTGAATGTACGTTCTTCCTCCCAAATATCATGGCTAAATGTAATTTCTCTTTGAATTCCACTTACATACTTAACCGGCTTTCCTGCAACAATATCTGAATCTGTTTCTTTTGCTTTATTATATAATTTCTCATAAGCATCTTCAACAACAATATCATCAGAATCTATAATTGCCACATATTCTCCTTTTGCAATTTTAAGACCATTATTTCCTGCAACAGCTCCACCTTGATTTTTCTGATCAATTATTGTTATGTTATCATATTTTCTTGCATACTGTTTTAAAATATTTAAACTGTTATCAGTACTTTCATCATTAACACAGATAATTTCCATATCCTCCAATGTTTGATTTATAAGTGAATCCAAACAGTCTTCAAGATAATATTCTGTATTATAAACTAAAACCACAACTGATACTTTGTATTCATTACTCATTTCTACATTCTCCAATCGATTAATGATTCTATAGCATCTAAATCAAATACAGGAATGCCCAGTTCATTTGAAATAGCCAATCTTTCTGAAAAGGAATCATCAATGAATATTGACGCTTTCTCATTATCCATAAATTCAGATTTATTATCCTCTTTTGTTAATCTAATAATCTTATCAAATAAATTTATATCAATTTTCAATCCTTTTAACGTTTCATCAATATCTTTAATGTGTTTTGTAATCAGAATTATCTCCTTGCCTTCATTAACACATTGATATAAAAACATCATAAGATAAGTGTTAATTTTGCCTTTGACAAATACCGTGTCATCAAAATCAAGATAAACTCTATCATAATCAATTTCATACTTAAAACGATTAGTCAATGCCCTATCTATTGTTAATCTATTTTTATTTGCAATTATGCTTACATCTACACCCAAATGAACATATAATGTCAATAATGGGAAGTTGATTCCAGTATTTCTATGCAATGCCATTGTTCCGGCGATTCTTGGAGCGATTTCCAATAGTTTATACTGATTTTCCCTATCTTTTTTGAGCTGGAAAAACCATGCTCCGTCAAAGGTCAATTTCGAATTGATTGTTTTTGCAATCTCCCGTACAGTTTCTTCCGTTTCAATTGTTATTGCATTAACACTAATTCCATCTTTAACACGGATTCTTTCTCTCATTTCACAATATAACAATTCACCTTTAGCTGAAAAACAATCAATAGTGTATTCATCATTTGGCAAGTATTCCACGGCTATCAAGCCAGGATTTTCAAAGAAATGATGCCTTAGGTCATCTACACTATTTGCAATTGCAACTCCTTTTGCCCCTTGGCCAACATCAGGCTTTAAAAATATTGGAAACTCGCCTTCAGCGATGGATTCAACATAACTCAAGTCATCGAAACTGTCTTTTGAGATATCATACACTTTAGGTATAAAATCACAGCCTTTAAAATACTTGTAAGTTTTGCTTTTTGACCTGCAAATATCACAGGTTTCATCATTTGAGACAACCACATGAGCATTTAAGTCATTCTTAAGTTCAGCGAGCTTTAAAACAACATCATCATGAGAAGGATATATCAAATCAATATCATATTCCTCAATGATATTGTTTAAGCAATCCAACAAGTTATCATCATCAATGAAAGGAATATCTGGAATATAATTTTCATATACAAATTTTCCATGATCATCTACACTGGAACCACCGAACAGCTTAAAATCCTTACTGTATTTTAAAGCATTGTGAATTTCTAAACCTATTTCGGAACCGCAAGGGAATACTAAAACGTTTTTCATAATATCATTAATTATTCAAAATTATCATTTACTTCTTTGAGATATATTGCCTCATTTTCCATGATTTCATGGATTTCTGGATATTTTCTAAGTCTTCCCATTCTTTGGTGGAATGTCAAGACCCTAGGAACTTTCCAGTAGTCTCCATAATAATTTTTCAAGTAATAATCTTTATCTTTTGGACCTGGGAACTCATATTTTCCAAACTTAACTCTTTTAAATGGTTGAATTCCATCAGTATTGAAAACTTGAAGCTTGTTTAATCTATTTGGACCTGCTGAACCTTCAACACCATTCAACATGAAAGGTGTTTGTTCTCTTGTTAAATTCAAGCTTTCATAAACTTTAGCAATGGATGCCTCATAATCACCATTACTGTCCACCAAATCATGATAGTATTGAAGTCTGACATCTTCATATAACTGACCAAAGTCTTCTCCATTATAATCTTTCATGTAATCAAATGGGAAAACATCCAATGCAGTTAAGTCAATACCCTTTTTAAGGTCACTATAGTAGAATAATTGTAAAAATGAAGTTGCCCCTTCTACAAAAGCGTTTCTTTGTCTGAAATTAATTTTGATTTTATTGTCCAAATTATTTCTTTCAAGTTCTTCAGGAAGAACGTCGACAAATTTGTCATAATAGCTCCTCATCATTCCGGAATCCATATCATCATCCCATGGAATAAAGCCATCATGCCTGATTGCTCCCAAAAATGTTCCTCCTCTCATCCACCATTCCAAATCATATTTCTTACATATATTATCCATGAATCTTAATAATTCCAAAGATAAATTTCTGAAATTTTGAAGTAATGGGGAAGGAGTCAAATCATAATCCAAAAATAATGTATTTAGAAGCCTATTTGTTGAGTTATTTTCTTTTTCAAGTCTTTCGACCTTTTTATTCAGTTTATCAATTTGCTTTTTATAATGCTGAACTGAACCACTACTGTTTAATATTTTATTTCCAATCTTCTGTTTGATATCCATCGAAACACCTTATTTAAAAATTTTTTCAATAATCCTTTTAGCGGAATCACCTTTACATAAACTACAGAATCTTTCGTAGAATTCATCGTATTTTTCACTATATTCTCTTGAAACCTCATCTATATTTCTGATAATATTTATTAATTCATCATTATCCTTTATAAGTGGTCCTGGAAGTTCTTTTTCCATATTTAAATATAAACCACGCACATTTTCAATATAATGATTTAAATCTGGTACAAAGAACAATATTGGCCTTCTTGAATGTGCATAATCAAAGAATACTGAGGAATAATCAGTTATTAAAATGTCAGATAGAACATATAACTCCTGAATATCATCATAACCTGACAAATCTATGGCAAAGTCTTTAAGCTTTTCGTCAATCCTTAAATTTTCAGACACCAAATGATGCATCTTCAATATTACAACATATTCATCAGAAAACTCTTCATATAACCTTTCCAAATCAATTTCTAAGTTAAAGTAATGTTGCCATGATTCATTCTGCTCATCATCCTTCCAGGTTGGAGCGTATAATATTATTTTTTTATTCTCATCAATGCCGAGTTTTGATTTTAAGTCTTTAACAAATTCCGTATTATCCTTAAAGAAAATATCATTGATCGGATAACCATCCTCTAAAACTTCTTTTTCATATTTAAATGCTCGTTTAAATATTTCTGTAGAATAAGGATTGGATGAAATTAAATAATCCCAATTTCTAGATTCATTGTAGAAATTCTCTCTTCCTTGAACTTCAGGACCCGGAATTGTAATGTCATATCCTAATTTTTTAAGAGGAGTACCGTGCCAAGTCTGTAAATATACATTTCCCGGCCGTTTTGTGTGAATCGGAAAAATTATATTGTTAATCCAATATTTTGATAATGCAAGATATTTGTAATAATCCCCCGGTTCAAACCTATCAACAATGATAGGATTTCCAGGAATAACATCCTTATCATCTCCAGAATATGCCCAAACAAAAGTATATTCCTTATCCATTCCCATTTCAAGCATTGTTTCATACAGATATTTTGGATTGCCGGCATATGACTTTCCAAAAAAGCTTTCAAAGAAAATCATCTTTTCATTTAACTTATTTTTAGAAGCATTGGTATAGATAGTTCTTCCACATGCAATTGTATATGACCTCATCCATGCAGATTCTGTTGTAATCCATAACGCTAATGAATGTTTATTTTCAGTTGCATAATATGAGTATACCATGTCTCCATCATTAATTTTAATTAAAAATCTATCTTCATCATTTTCAAAATATTTAAATGTTGACAAGTCAATAATAGATTGATAATAAATATCATCATCATAAATTCTTATAAAGAAATCCATTCTCAAGTCTAAAATTCTTTCAGAAGAACTTTTTATATCGTCAATGATTCCTTCAAATTCATATTGCCTACTATTTGATTCATTAACATTAAAATTTAAGTCAAATACATTGCTTTGACTATCACGACGATGATTTGCGATAATTGTGACTTTATCTATGCTGTTTATATCCTCATTTAATAAAGAAAAAGTACCCTTAATTAAAATTTTATTATCCTCTATAACTTTCAGTTCGGTTATTGAATAATCAAAATCAATATCCTTTATTCTAATAGATAAATTCCCAAAATTTGTTCTATAAGAAATTAAAACAAGATTATTTTCATAAGAAATTGCTTTGAAAAATTGATTATGAGAAGTGAAGAAAACTCTTTTTTTAAAAAAGATATTATTCATTTTAACTTTAAAATAAACATCTAATATACCTTTTTGAGTCATATCCATTAATTCTGAAACTGAAAAAATTGCAGTAGATGATTTAATGGGTCTGACAACTCTTTTTCCACTTGACCTATGTTTAATTTCAATGAATGAATTAGGCATGACTCTTTTATGAGTTTTAATAATTATTTCATCACCATTTAATTCCATATCCACTGTAGGTCGATAATAGTAACCAGCATATTTATTAATAAATTTTTTTGCTAGATTTTTACCTTTACTTTTAAAATTCATTAAAACACCAAAATCATTTTAATTCAGCTTCAATTATTTTACAGATCATTTCAACATCATCAACAGTTAAATCTAAATATAATGGAAGTGAAAGAATTGTATCACTAATATCTTTAGCAATTGGAGTATTTTTATCAAAATTATATGCAGGAAACTCATTACATGGAGGGTAGAAATATCTCTTAGGAAAAACATTGTATTCCGGCAATTTTTCAAACAAATGAGTTTTTTCATCCAAAGAATTCAATTTAATTGTAAAATATGCATAATTATATTTCACATTTTCCTTAGGTCTTAAGACTTTAACTTTACCCTGATTTTCAAGGCCGGATAAACATTCCAAGTATTTTTCGTAAATGACTTTTCTTTTTGCGATTGAATCGCTAACATAATCAAGATTAATCAAGCCCATTGCCGCTTCAAACTCATTCATTTTAGCATTAACTCCTAAAAATTGTACTTCCTCATTATCAGGGGTAATTCCAAAGTTTTTTAGGGCCTTGAATTTATAAGTCAGGTCATCATCACTAAAAATCAATGCTCCTCCTTCAATTGTATTGAATACTTTGGTTGCATGGAAACTGAACATGCTGATATCACCATAAGCTGCAATTGGATTATTATCAATTGTAACTCCAAATGCATGAGCAGCATCATAAATTACCTTTAAATCATGTTTTTTAGCTATCTTTTCAATTTTATCAACATCACAGGGATTTCCAAAAACATGAACTGGAATAATTGCTGAAGTTTCATCAGTTATCAAATCTTCGATATTATCGGGATTCAAATTATAATATTCAGGGTCCACGTCTGCAAAAACAGGTGTCAATCCATTATTTATTATTGCCTGAGTGGTGGATGCAAAAGTAAAAGGAGTGGTAATGACTTCACCAGTTAAATCCAATGCTTTTATAGCCATCTCCAAAGCGTTATGGCCATTAACAAACAACTCAATATTGTCCACACTTAAAAATTCTTTTAGTTTAGCTTGAAACTCACGTTCTAAAGGACCGTTATTTGTTATCCACTTATTGTCCCAGATTTCCTTTAATTTTTTTTCATATTCTTCGATAGGAGGCAATAATGGTCTGGTAACCAATATCGGTTCGTTAAATTTTAAATCACTCATAAAATCCCTACGTTAAAATTGATAAATATAACTATTATATAGATAATCTGTTTTTTATAATATTAATACTTAAAGAAAAATAGTATTATTTTACACCGATTACATCTTTTAAATACGGAACTCTATAACAAATCGCCATTATAGCCCATGAAATAAAAAATGTTGTGAAAAACAATAGTATAATGAATGGTATGAAACTTAAATCATGCTTAAAATACCTATAGAAAATTTCCATAATAACCCTATGAATCAAATATATTCCATAGCTGTACATTGCAATGGAAAAAATCGCCTTTCTAAATAATCCATCAGGATTATATAAAAAGTTCGGGCGGAAATTGAATTTGGAGAAATTTTTAAACAACAGGAATATTCCAATGCTTAAAACCACATTCATAATAGACCAGCGGTCCATTAAAATCGTATGCTTTGCATCTGAAAAGAGATACATGTAAACTGCTGCAAGTAAAAAACCTATTATGCAAATTAGTAAAGCCCAATATGGACTGTTGAATACTTTTCGTTTGGTGTTAGCAAAATAATATCCTGCAACAATCAAACCAATCGGACCTGAAAAATAAGTTAATTGTATTGGAAACTCTTTGAATAATGTAAAGTCAAATATGCATGTAACCAACCAGAGAACCAGGAAATATTCCAACTCTTCCAACTTTGAATTAAGAATCCATTTATTGACAATAGGCATTATCAGATAAACCCCAAAAATCATCCAGAAAAACCAGTAAGGAGTAAATCCAGTGTTATCAGCCATGTATGAATGATATAGATAATGAATGAAATTATTTAAATTATACGGGTCAATCGTATGGACAAAAGTAAAATAATAAGAGAATGCCACAATGAACAAACTTAATACAAATCCCCAGAACAGAAACGGTATTGTAATACGGGGAAGTCTCTTTTTAAGAAATGATTTGATATCCCAAACACGACCAAGAGACAATGCTCCTGATAACATCAAGAATAAAGGTACACCTACTCTAAAAGTGATCCTAAAAAACATGAAATGAGCCATTTCCCGGAGGGGATGGCTGCATATCCCGGTGCAGTCATGAACCTGGTACTGTTAAATATGTGGATTATTACAACTGCAATGATTGCAAATGCTCTTAGAGCATCCAAATAAAATATTCTTTTTGATCTATTTTGTGTCATATTTCCAATAACTTATTTTAAATCAGTTAGGGACGCTCCCCTTTCCTGATGTAACAATTCTCTGATTCTTGTTGATGAAATACCTTTGGTGTATGGGAAATAGATAATTTTGATATTGTTTTTTTCAAATTCCACTTCATAATTTTTCCATTTTTCTGTTCCATACCAGTCATCACCAACAAATAAGTAGGAAGCTCCCAGTTTTTTACACATTTCCAGTTTATCCATATTATCCTGTGGAACAACAGCATCAACGTATCTGCATGCCCTAACCATTTCAATACGTTCTTCATATGGTATGAATGCCTTTTTATTTTTATATGAAACCAATTCATCAACAGTAACGCCAACAATTAACTTGTCGCACATTCCTTTTGCATTTTTTAATAAGTTTAAATGTCCAATATGAAATAAATCATATACACCAGCAGTATATCCTATAATCATATTATTCCTCATAAAATTAAATTAATTATATAGTATTTAGTTATTCATTAGTTTTATAGTTATGTAAGAATTTTTAAAAACTCTTCAATAGCGTCCCCATTATACTCTTCATAATCTGATTTTTGAGGTTTGACCTTGCCCTCAACAAAATCAGACATTCCTTTTAACAGGCCTTCCCGTGAATTTTCAACCAAATATCCTCCATAAGAGCCCATGCTTTTAGTTGCTTCAATATCTGTTGCAACAATAGGAATATCTAAGGTGTCAGCTTCCATAATGACCATCGGCCACCCCTCATGGAAAGATGACAAGATAAACAAATCACATCTGGCCAAGATAGGCATTGGATTTGAGATATTTTTGATTAATGTGATGTTTTTTCCACACTCGACAGAATCAACCAGTCTGCAAGTTTCATCAAATGAGACACCATATCCTCCAACAATTATCAATTGGGAATCAGGATACTTCCTGCAAAAATCATTGAAAGCCTTAATCAATCTTTTATGGCCCTTTTCTGGTGAAAACCTGCCGATTGTGATAAATTTGTATGCATCCTTCGATAAGACCTCATGAATGTCATTATTATATACGAATGTATTTTCGTTAAGCTCAATTTCTTTTTTGGAGTTTTCCTTAATTGTTTTATAGTCATTCAAATTATGGACAACAGAAACATTATCCTTTCGTCCGCTGATTTTGCTTGTTGGCTCAATCAAACCTGGTGAAACCACACAAACATGATCCGCATTTGAATACGCTTCCTTTAAAATATTGAGGTTCTGATTTCCTTTGCATTTTGCCTCCTGAACCATGTCATTGTGAACCCAAACGGATGAATTTAAGCCTGATGATGTAAACATCAATGTCTCATCATGATTATATCCGTCAAAATCGATTACGGCGTCGAACTTGACTGTTCCGAACTGCTTTTCAAAAGATCTTTTAAACAATTTGTGAAGACTTTCCGGACAGTCAATTTCATCTTTTGAGAGATAAAAATTGTTATAATCCAGTTTCTCCTTAACAGTTGGTGTCAAATTAAATCTAATAGGTAAAACTTCAACATTTTCAGGAATCAGCTCGAAAATCTCCTCATGGTTTTCCACAATATTCTCTTCCCATTGTTTGAATGTTATGAAAAAGTTATATCTTGTCCGGTCAATACAGTTAAGCAAATTGAAAAGAGATGAAGCAATTCCAAACTTATACAACGCTCCAGCAAAGATCAAAATGTTGGGATTATCATTTTCAATAGTCTTTTCACTGCAAACCTTCTCATCTAAAAAGATATGTCTGCAGATGTTTTGAACGGCATTTGGATTGTCATACTGGCAGAATTTATCCAAAAATCCTGAATCATCATAATCCTTAGGAGAATTCAATTCATTTACCAATTCATCAATTGTCTGCACTTTAGGAAATGGCAAATCAGACAATGGGAAATAGAATCCTCTATATGAGCAGTAATCCTCTTCATCATAATTAAACAAGATGATTTTACGTCGAGTATTTGCAAAATCAAAAAATACAGAGGAATAATCAGTTATCAATACATCAGCCAAATTAACGATGTCATATATTTCATAACCATGAGGAAATGCTTTAATGTGTTTGAATTTTTCAAAATCGATTTCTGCCTCGTTTAAAACATGCAATTTAGCGAATAATATCTGGCCATCATTCAATTTTGCATCAAGCTGAAAGAGATAATTTTCAACATCACTCTTTTGACCCTCATTGTCACGGTCCATCAGAATTCCCCTGAATGTAGGCATATAAATAAATATCTCCTTATCCTCCAAATCCAATAGACTTTTTAAATCATTTGGGTCCTTAAAGAAAATAGAATTGCGGGGATAGCCTTCAAGCAATATCTTTCCAGGAAAAATCTTTTCAATCATATAGGAATTAAGCATCTTATCCATCATAAAATCATTTGGATATAACAGATAATCACTTGAAAGAAAAGGATGCTGCACATTGCCTATTCTGTGTTCTTCAGCAACATTGTCCTTTCCCATTACTTTCAATGGAGTTCCATGCCATGTATTTACAAAAATCTGACCTTCCCTTTTGACATATTTCGGCCTAATGCCAGAATCCGTAAAAATATATTTTGCCTTTTCCAGGGTTTTTGTAGCCACCGCTTCCTTAGTGATGATTTTATCAATTTTTAAGTTATAATTTTTCTGGTATGCCTTTATTTTATCTACTACCTGCGGCTTTGCATGAACATGGATTTTTAAATCGCCATATTTTCCACTGGACAACTCTTCAACTATCCTGAATATATTTCCAGTGAAATCAAGCCCGTCACGGGATTCCAAATAAACCAAATTATCGTCAATATCCTCATCATAATAATTATTATAAATCATGGAATTGACAGCACAATCTTTAAGATTACGTAATTTAGATTTAAACCCCATGTTATCACAAAAAAATGGTATTAGTAACCGTAACCATCGTCGATTACTAATTCATCTACACCATGGTAAGCCTTATTAAATAAAGTTCCATTATAATTAGTATGAATTGTATAATTTCCGTTGTTATATGTTGATAGAACAATTGATGCTTCGCCTGAATCATCAGTCACAACATCATAATTATTTCCCCAACCTGAATCGTCTAAAATCTTAATGTGAACCTGTTCGCCAGGATAAACATTTCTATACTCATCAGTCAACACTATCTGAACCATATCGCCATTCTTCAAAGAAGAGTTACTAATCACATCTACTTTTGTATTGTGAGAATTTGATTGGATAAAGAAAAATCCCCCAATAACAATTATCAGAATTATAATCACTAAAGTAATAATAGTTTTTGAGTTCATACACACACCTAATCATTGTGAACCAGTAGCACGTCCACATCACTGTTTTTAAGTACCTTTTCCGCTACGCTGCCAAGTACAAATCTGTGAATTCCACTTTTACCTGATGCAGAGATAATAATTAAATCAACACCTTCTTTTTCCGCCACATCATGAATTACTTCGGCCGGAAAACCTGTGAGGACCATTTTTGTAACGTTCATATCCTCATCAAATTTAGATGCCATATTATCTACAAATTTTTGAGCATCCTTTTTAAGTTTTTCATTAACTTTTTTAACCTTTCTTCGGGATTGAAAAGCGCTAGAGGTCAATCTACCTGCAACAGACAAAACAATTACTTCACCATCTTCAGCAATTAGCTTTTCTACTCTTTCAACTTCCTGATCTGCATAGGTTGAACCATCTGTAGGTAATAATATTTTTTTATACATTTGCTTGCACCTTTATTATGTAACTGTATTTATGTATTTCATAGTTAATAATATTTTAGTGAAATGAAATATTTTGTAAAAAGAATGTGAATTCTAGAATAATTTTAAAAAATAAAAAAAAGAAGATTATAAAAGAGCTTTTATAGCTTCTTTTACATCACTTAAGTCTTCAGTTGGCTCGAATCTGCGAACCACATTGCCTTCACGGTCAACTAAAAACTTTGTGAAATTCCATTTGATGTCATTGTTGTCTTTGTAATGTCTGTCCCTCATCTTAACAACAAGTTTCAGTTTTCCAGCGCCTTTGCCTGTTAAGCCAACAAAAGGCTGTTCATTCTTAAGATATTCAAATAATGGAGATGCATCTTCACCATTAACATCAACCTTTTCAAAGATTGTATATGGAACTAACCATTTGGATCGGCAAACTTCAGTGATTTCTTCAGTTGTTCCAGGTGCCTGACCTCCGAATTGATTGCATGGAAAATCCAGGATTTCAAAACCTTGTTCATTGAATTCAGCGTATATTTCGTTTAATTCTGTGTATTGTGGTGTGAATCCACATTTTGTTGCTGAGTTTACTATTAAAAGTACCTTATCTTTGTATTGTGATAGTGAAACTGTATTTCCATCACCGTCTTTTACTTCAAAATCATATACTGACATAAAATGCCTCCTTGAAATTAAATTTACATTGAATCTATTTAAAGTTATTGTAAAAAAAACTATTAATTAGCAAAAATAAATTATAATATATGACAAGGCAGGAAAAAATCATTAAAACCAGTGTAATAGGAATAGTAGTTAACCTAATTCTAGTTGCATTTAAGGCATTTGTTGGAATCGTGACAAATTCAATTGCAATTACATTAGATGCAGTCAATAACCTAACTGATGCGCTATCTTCCATCATTACAATAATTGGTGTGAAACTTGCCAATAAACCCCGTGATAAAGATCACCCTTATGGTTATGGGCGTATCGAATACATTTCATCAGCAATTATTGCAGCAATCGTTTTATGGGCGGGCATAACCGCTTTTATGGAATCATGGCCAAAAATTTTTACCCCTGATGCTACAAACTACACTACTGTTTCACTTATAATCATTGCAGTCGCAATAGTTGTGAAACTTGCATTAGGCCAATATGTAAAACGTGTTGGCGAAAATATAAATTCACAAGCACTTGTAGCTTCCGGAAGCGATGCCCTTTTTGATTCAATACTATCACTGTCAACCTTGGTTGCAGCGATAATCTCTATATTTTTCCACATTTCACTTGAAGGAATTCTGGGAGTCATCATATCCATTGTAATCATTAAAGCAAGTATTGATATGATTAAGGAAACAGCAAACAGCATAATCGGCTTAAGAATCGATTCAGAATTATCTAAAAAAATCAAAAATTCAATATGCGAAATGCCTGAAGTTCATGGAGCCTATGACTTGAGTTTGCATAATTACGGACCTGAAAAGATGTCCGGATCTGTACACATTGAAGTTTATGATACGCTAACTGCATTAGATATCCATAAACTAACAAGAGCATTGCAACTAAAAATTTATAATGAATTTGGTATTATCCTTACTGTAGGAATCTATGCAAGAAATGACAAATATGAAAATGTTCGCAACTACTTAGAGGAAATCATAAGCAAATATGAAGAAATACTTGAAATTCACGGATTCATAGTTATTGAAGAACAAAATCTCGTAATGTTTGACATCATCATGGAATTTGGTGCTGATAGAGAAAAGATTGAAAACGAAATACAAGAAAAACTCAAATCAAAATATCCTCAGTTCAATTATGAAATGATTGATGACTATGATGTGAGTGATTAATATATACTAGTTTAGACAAACATTATATTAAGGTGATAAAATATGGAAAAAAATAACATTATTTTAATTGCTATTGCAATTCTAGTGGTTGCACTTTTAGCAGTTGGAATTTATATTGTCACCACTAACAGTGAAGCTCCAGTAAATAACGTTACTGTTGCAAACGTTACCAAAAATACAACCACTAATGACACACCTAATGTCATTATGATTGATAAAAACGGTAACGCTACAAATGATACTGTTGTTGGAGATAATTCACCAAGAAACGACACAAAGACCAACAACACAACTGCAAGAGTATATAATCCTCAAACCGATTCATATGTAACTGTAGTCGGCGAAGGTTATGACGTTGAAGTTGACAGATGGTACACATTCGATACAGATGGTGTAAGATACTACAATACAAGAATTAAATAATTTTAATTCTTTCTTTTTTTTATTTTATAAAAACTGCATTTGTCAAATTGTCCCTATATGTTGTCTCATCCCTCAGAGATTCAATGTGATGAATAACATTCAATTTCAAATCCTCTAATTTTATGCGGACTTCGATGTCATTGAAATCCACCTGAAACTGGAACACGTATTTCACATGCATATCATAGTCATATATTATCCAATTAGGTCCATTAATGTCCAAAAATTGAATTGACCACATATCCATGATTTTGGTGATTTGTGATGTTACCTTCTCAACATCAAAGTCTTCATCTAGAAAGATTTCCTTCATTGATACAGATCCTCAGATTCATTTTGAGGAGCAAAATTAAGCTCTATTTCCTCACGATTGAAAATGCCGAATGTGGTGATTTCGCTTTTGCGGATGGTTAATGCCTGACCAGAATTATTATCTTCAATTGATATCAAACTGACATTAAGCCATTCATCATCCTCAGACAAGTAAGCGCAAGGTTCAAATAACTGGAATTTAGTAATAATTGTTAAAAGTAAGTCATTAATATCTGCAGTGCTACCGGTGTGTTCCTGATTTAGGTTTAAAATTTTGTCTTTTACATTCATAAATCTAGTTTTGTTGTCAAAATATAAGTCATTTTCTAAACTATTTTATCAACATCCACCACCTATCGATGCCAAAATCTAGAAATTGTTATTCCTCATGAATGGAGATTAGTCTGCCAATGTTTGAAGCGGCAACTTCACATCCCTCATTTAAAATCAGCCAAATGGCCTTAATAAACCCTTCCTCATTTAGAATTTGGCAGTTTTCCAATTCTAAAGCCCTGTAATTTGGCCTATCCAAAACGTCCTCTAAAAACTGTTCTTTTATTTCTTCACGCATTTCTTTATCAATCAGGGATTCCAATATTTCCTTAATGGATATTGCAAAAGTATTTCCAATTGATTTTGTAATTTCAATTTCATCTTTTGTCATTTCCCCGTCCATTCTTTGTTCAATTTGAGTAAATGAAGAGTAATCCTGAAATCCGAAAATTGTAAATCGTCCCTCAACGTTATGGGCTGTGTATTCATCAATCAATTGGGTGAAATGAGTATAGGACAGTATAAATGTAACTAATGATTCAATGAGGGAATTTCGAGTGGCATCTAATAACTTGCAAAGAATATGAATCAGGATTTCCTGGATTAAAAAATGAGACAATTCATGAATCATGGTAGTTATTTGAAGGGATTTTGTTTGTCTGTCATCAATGGAAATGGTATCTGATTCAAAATAACCTAACTGGGCACCGGATGACTTGTATTCAACTTTTACAAAGGATTTTGTAAACAATATTATTTTTTCAAGGATATCGAGACCCTCAAAGTCTATCTTATTTTCCTTAACCAAATTATCAAAATTAACAAAAGCCTGGGATTTGATATCATGCAGGATAGTCGAATAATCATCGATTGTAAATTCAAATTCATTAATTCTTATGAGATTGTTCCTCTCTAACAATTCCTCAAATGAAACGTAATCATTTTGCCCATTGAATATGAATCGGGGATTTGATTCTATATCTCCAACATCAATCTTATCGGAAAATTCTTTAAGACGAACCAAACAGTCAAGGCATATAATTTCGCTCTTAGGATATCTGCGACCGCATTCAGGGCAATATTTGGAAAGAATTCCTCTATCAGAAGGAGATTTTAAAACATGCTTATCCTCTTCAAATTCATCTGAACTATAATCATAATCCAATTGATGGATAACATTCGCATCAATATGAGATTCCAGGTGTGACTTTTTATCAAATGAAATATCTCTAGAATAACATTTGGAAATTTTTAAAGGCACAAATTCCCTTAAGACCCCTTTGATTAAATTTGATTTTTCAATATCCTCTTGACTATAGCTTGACAGATCATTAATATTTCCGGTCATGAAAATCCCCACAGTTTGATAATATTTTTAATTTGATTACTTAAAAATTTTTCAGAAAACCCAATTAATTAGAAAACTTTAATTTATAATGAAATATATATAATTAAATTAATGAAAACAATAGCTATTGGTGTTGGTGAAAACGAAAATATCATACAAGCATGTCATATTTTCAAAGAAAAACACCCAAAAACGGATATAAGACTAATATATAGTGACGATGACTTGATAAAAGCTGTCTTAGATGATAATATCGATGCAGTGGTTCGTGGATCACTTCCTGCCTCCAATATTATGCAATATCTCAAGAAACATTACCCGAATCTGTCAAGGGCAACATACGTTAATGGAAATGGACACGAGTTTCTATTGTCCCCTGTTGGAATTGATGAAGGTAATACTATCGATGAAAAATATGAAATCGTGCTGAACTGTATTGATTTTCTCAAAAAAGTAGGTAAAAAACCTAAAATTGCAGTTTTAGCTGAAGGAAGGGAAGATGACTTCGGAAGAGGCGGCGAAGTATCAAATTCAATAATCGACAGCAAAAAATTAACAAAACTGATTCAGGAAAACACATCAGAAGAAGTCGAAAATTGCTTCATTCTAATAGAAAAAGCGATAAACAGCAAAGCCAACATTATTATCGCTCCAAACGGACGAGTGGGAAACATGATTTTTAGGACACTTGTTCTGGTCAGTTCATGGCCAAGTCACGGAGCTGTAACATTCGGTATAGATAAGATTTACATTGACACAAGTCGAGACCAAAGCATTGATGGATATGTCCGTAGTTTAATATTAGCTGATGAATTATCAAAATAAGTGATGAATATGTCAGAAAACATACTTTATAGATTATATGAATGGTATATTACTCGTGATTTAAAGCCTGAAAAAATGCCAAAACATGTTGCTATAATTATGGATGGAAACAGAAGATACTCCAAGCTTCAAGGAAATATGGATGTTGTCAAAGGACACGAAATAGGTGTTGATACCTTAGAAAAGGTTCTTGACTGGAGTATAGAACTTGGAATTGAAATTATTACCGTTTATGCATTTTCAACAGAAAACTTCAATAGACCTCCCCACGAGGTTGAAGGATTGATGAACCTATTTGTTACAAACTTCAAAAGGTTAGTGGACCACGAAAAGATACACAGAAACGAAGTGAAGGTAAAGGTAGTCGGCAGAACCGAGCTGATACCTGAAAGCGTGCGTGATGCAATAAAAGAAGCAGAGGATGCAACTGCACATTACGATAAAAGATTATTTAATATAGCTATTGGTTATGATGGACGTTTGGAAATCATAGATTCATTTAAAAAGATTATTGAACAGGTTCAAGCTGGAGAAATCACAGTTGATGATGTGGACGAAGAGCTTGTAAGCAAAAACCTTTATACTGAAGGCCTTGCAGACCCTAATCTAATTATCCGTACCAGCGGGGAAGAGCGTCTGAGCGGATTTTTACTCTGGCAATCATCCTATTCCGAGCTGTATTTCTGTGAAACTCTATGGCCGGAACTTAGAAAAGTTGATTTTATAAGGGCCATAAGGTCATATCAAGAGCGTGAACGCAGATTTGGAGTTTAAACAATGATTGATACCCATTGCCACATTGACTTTAAGGACTTTGACAGCGACCGTGAGGACGTCATCAAAAGAGCCCAGGAAAAACTTGACCATGTAATCGTTTCCGGATACAGCAATGACAGCAACATGGATGTCCTGCAGCTTTCCAAAGATTATGAAGGATTTATCTATCCTACTTTTGGATTTCACCCAGTAAGCTCACAAAACGCCACCGAATCAGACATCAAAACAACCCATGAGAATATTGATAAATATCTTGACGACATTGTAGCGATTGGCGAAGTCGGAATGGATTACTTTTACGTTACAGACAAGGCATTGCGTGAAAGACAGCAAGAAATATTCAGAGGATTTCTGGAGCTTGCCAATGAATATAAGGTACCTATTGTCATGCATGTGAGAGATTGTGAGAAAAAGGCAGTCAACATAATTCCCGAATACGAAGACATTCCCTATTTTGTTTTTCATTGCTATGGAGGCAGCCTTAAGACCGCCAAAAAAATCATGAACATGGATAATTGTGTAATGAGCTTTTCCACAATGCTGTGCTATTCACAGCACCATCAGGACCTTATTGAAAAGATAGATCTTGACTATGTCCTAACCGAAACCGACAGCCCATACCTGGCAATGACAAAAGAAGAGAGAAATGAACCTGTAAATGTTGTAAATGCTGTTTACAAAATTGCAGAGATAAAAGACATGGATGTTGAGGCTGTTGATGAGATTACCACCAGAAATGCCCGTAAAATTTTCAAAATCTAATAATGAAGCGTGAAAATCAGATTAATCAGAACATCCTTATTTTCTTTAACCGCTTCTATTTCCAATTCAAATTCATCCAAATCATTTTTAACAAGATTAATTAAATGATAATCCAAAAGAGAATCATTCAAATAGACAATGAATTGATTCCTATCTATTTTCACTGACCTTCGGCAAAATAACTTAAAAGCATAGAGATAGTACTCCAATCTAAATATCAGATCTTCCTTATCGCCATTTCCGTTGATGAAATACTCCTTTAAGTCTTTTTGAAGTATTTTTCCCTCATCACCTACGTCCGCCTTGAATGTTTCCATTTCAATCAAATCATTCATCAATTGCTGTTTTTCTTCTTCATTATACATTTAATCACTTAATTTGAATTTCAATTTTAAAATATTATATGAATTAGGTAAAAATGTGATTGTAAACTTGTCAAATGAGTCATCCAAATCACGCAATAGGTTAAATTCCAAATCATCAGGGATGACATACAATATGAATGAATCCTCAGTTATTTCAACCCCTAACTCTTCAAAGATTGGAATATTCAGCTCTGAAATGAATAGATACTTGTAAACAATCAGCTCATAGTCATTTACTTCCTTTTTGGATTTAATTATATCAACTAACTCATCCTGCAGTTTGGATGCAATTGCTTTAAAAGTCATGTTAAAACCGCCTGAACACACTTAACTTGTGTGACTTGTCATGATACTTGTTTGGGTCCTGCAAGCTGTCAAAGGTGCTGTCGGGCATGAATTGGCTGCACGTATCGCCAGGATTTGTGTGGCCGTTTCCCAAACGGCAAACCACACTCTGAGCGGAGCCATCCAATTGGGTGACAGTTTGCCAGTACTTGCAGTTAAGGCATATCCTGTCATAGCTAACCTCTGAAATGTTAATGTCATCAGGATACATTAGTCACCTACAGCAGGTCCCTTTCGGCAAATACCTCTTTAGCGGCCATCACTGCATTGATTGCCTTTGGAAAACCACAATAGGCACTCATCTGCATCATGATTTCAACAATCTCTGTAGGAGTATTTCCAACATTCAATGCCGCATTGATATGTTCCTTAAGCTGGGGAATTGTTCCAAGAGCAGTCAATGCTGAAACTGTGCAGATTTCACGGGTCTTCAAGTCAACCTCATCACGAGTATATATTTCAGAATAAGGATATTCTATGACAAATCTGGACAAATCCGGAGCGATATCATCGAGTTCCTTAAAGATTTCTTCAACTGACTTATTTTGAATGCCCTCTAAGCATTTTTTACCTTTTTCATATCTGTTCATAATTAATAGTATATCCCTAAATCCATTTAACATTAGCGGTTGTATAGACATAATGGGGAGAAAATACCGGATTGTACAATTTATTCGTTGAAGCGGTACTGTTAAAGCTTACTGCAATTGATTTTCTCAAATTATAGTTTATCCTATCACCAATGGAAACCAATTCGGAATTGCTGAAACGTTGTGATGTTTTGGCATATACCTTGAACTGTATTTTCTTTTTATCATAGTTTATGTCATGACCCAACTCCTCATAAGAAACATTAACAATTTTAACTGAATACGGATACAGCAAGCTTGTCTTTGATGCTGAATAATCACGAAATGTGTCTTCAGGATAAATTGCACATGATGAAGTTGCAAGACCCTCATTTGCACCGCTTCGAGCTGCACTCATCGCAACATTCAATTCCTGCTCATTTGCTACAAAAACTATTGACAGCATGACCACCAATATCAAAACTCCAAACAGGAATAGGAATTCCGCTGAAATCTGTCCCTTGTCATCCATCATGATATAACAACCCCCTCAGAGGTTTTTGTTACCATATAACTCCTTCCGCTTACAAGTTTATATTTGGAGTCCATATTTGCAAGCATCATCAATGTCTCCCCTTTTTTATCGCCATATTCCATCGTCAGTTTGTTCTTTTCAACAGTTATCTCAAAATATCCCTTATCGGATGGTAGCTGGACATATTTTGAATATCCTATGCCATTCGAGTTCACCTGACTAATCTGATTGGCCACATCATCCAGAATCAACCTATGCGTTACACTATCTTCAATATTAAAACTTGACGATATTGCTGATGAGGCATAAAATAACACTCCTAAAGCAATAATGATAAGAATAAATAGTGAAAATAAATATTCTATTGAAATAAAACCTTTATTATCCATATTTCTTAATTATCTTAGATATTAATAAACTTTGCTCCAAATCAAAGTCAATTTTGATACCAAATAATTAAATAATAAATAAATTAAACATAATATTATGAAAGGTAAAGTTGTTTTTATTGGTGCAGGACCTGGAGATCCTGATTTAATCACCGTTAAAGGAAGAAATGTAATTGAAAAAGCTGACGTAATCATCTATGCAGGTTCACTTGTCAATAAAAATGTTTTATGTCCTGCAAAAGACGAATGTGTAATTCACAATAGCGCTTATTTGAATTTAGAGGAAACCGATGCAATAATAACCGAAGCGGTTAATGACGGCAAATTGGTTGCCCGTGTACATACCGGCGATCCATCAATTTATGGAGCTATCGGCGAACAGATACGTGAACTGAAAAAGCACGACATTGAATATGAAATCATTCCGGGAGTAAGTTCCCTATTTGGTACTGCCAGTGTTCTTGAAGCTGAGTTAACTTTACCTGAGATTTCACAAAGTGTCATCATTACCCGTCCTGAAGGCAGAACTCCAAAGCCTGATGGTGAAAGCCTTGCAAGCTTTTCAAAGCATCATGCAACCATGTGCATCTTTTTGGGCATAGGAATGATCGATAAAGTTGTTGAAGAATTGCTCGAAGGTTATGAGGAAACCACTCCAGTAGCAGTAGTCAAAAAGGCAACTTGGCCAGACCAGCAAATAATTAGAGGAACCCTCAAGGATATTGCACAAAAAGTTAAAGATGCCAATATTACAAAGACTGCAATGATTGTGGTGGGAGATGTCCTAGACCCTGGCGACTTTAACGCATCCAAGTTATATGACAAGAACTTCAAACATGAATATCGTTAGATTTGGGAATTGATTTTTTATCCCAAAACTTATTTTTTTAAACCGCACCTATTACATTAATATCATCGAAAACATCATAATCGGAAACATAAACCATACATACTTCATCTTTTATTCCGAATACAAATGCACATCCTTCATTTTCAAATTCAAGATAATATCCAGTATAACCATACATTTTTGTCGGTGTTCCACCCAAATTCGCTGCCACCTTTTGGCTGTCTATGCCCGCCCCAGGCGTTCTTGTAACACCAATTTCAATATAATTGTCATCATTGCTCCAACCCATTGCGCTTGATTTTACGTTGGCGTCATAATTGACATCGGTTCTCAGCGGCTCCTTGACATAATCGGAGGGGATTTCAAATTCAACATTGTCAACCTTGACCTTTTGGGTTTGATGGGACAAAATAGTGGCTGATAAAAAAATAGCCAAAATGGCAAAAATAATTATTATAATGATTACGTTCCTGTTTAAGAATCTATTATGTTTATTCGCAACTTTCTCGCCGCAATTAGCACAAAATACTGCATCTTCCTTTAACTTTTCTCCGCATTTACTGCAATATTCGCTCATTTTAAACACCAGTGATGATTGGGTAGTGAAACAAATGTTTAAAAGTTTAACTGTATTTATCCTTGATTTCGTTCATTAATCTCAATTTTTCAAAAGCGACATCTTTTGGAGCCCTTCTTAATCCGCAATCAGGGTCCAAAATCAAATTGTCTTTTCCAACGATTTCAATAGCTTTTAAAACCAATTCATCGACATCAGCGATATCATCAACAGTATTTACAGATGAATCGACACAGCCAAAACCGATTTTTTTATCAGAAACTAAATTGGCATTCTTTTCAAGAACATCGAGATTAACGTTATTTCCTGCAAATTCAAAATCCAGAATATCAACATTGAAATTGGAAATATCTTTAAAAGCATCCTTCAGGATGCCGCAAACATGCATTGCCAATGGTATTTCCAAACCGTCATGCAGTATGCCAATAGCTTCACGAGCGGTTTTCATATCCACCATCCCAGTTGAAAGGAATGGTTCATCGATTTGAATGTAGACCGGTTCTACCTTTTTGGCTATTGCATCAACTTCAAATTTCAAGGAGTGTGCCAAATCAATAATTGCATCTTCCTTGTTTTTATAAAAACTAGATATTCTTGAAGAGTGTACGATGGTATTTGGACCTGTGATTATCCCTTTAACCCCCTTGCCTTCAGGAATACTGCCGTTAAAGTAATCCTTCATGACCTTTTTGGCATATTGCAAGTCTTTAACTGAAATTTCCTGAGTGGGATTCCTGATTTTTGAAATGATTTCAGTATTTCCGTCAACAATCTTCATTCCGGGAATATACTCAGTGAAAATAGAAACCATGTCTCCCCTAACTTGACCATCAGAGATTATATCAACTCCTGCATCAAGCTGAGATATTACACTACTTTTAATAGCCTCTTTAAAAGGATCATATGCACCAAATGCATTCAATAATTTATCTTTAGTTGAAGACGGTTGTTTTACTTCAACTGGAAAGCTTCCGACAACTGTAGATTTCATTTTTTATTACCGGTATCTAATTTTCTGATTTTTTCGACTTCCTCTTCATCGATTGGAAGCTCCACAACTGAAGTTCCATGACAAGGTTTGGTGTAAGGTAAAAAAACAGTTCCTTTCTCATGGTCAAATCCAATTGGTATTGGTGGAATTCCAATAACACGAACGCCTAAAACTTCATCGCCGGGCTTAATGTATACTAAATCATCGGCTTTGAATCTTATAATCATTGCACAATCCTTAAAACCTGCTTTTGAAGCATGGATTTCATAATTATCAGACTGTTGAAGGTAAGTATCTAAACAAAAAGACATTCTATTCAAACTCCTTAATTGCTCTGTCAAATTTAACTTTTATTGGGGAAGGATTATGGAAAGCTCTTACAGCAGCGATTAAAGCATCACTTCCGCTTTCTTCAATCATTGTCACAAATTCCGCTACTTCATCAGCATCTCTTGAAAATACCAATGCTAATGATTTAGTCTGCAATATCTGGTCAAATGTTACGAAAAATGAGGCTGCCGCATCCTTATGAACAAAACCCACTAACAAATCATAATCTCCTTCATTGATATCACCCAAGGTCCTTTCCAAATCTACGATATTAAGATTGTAAAGTCCTTCAGGGTCTGATATCTTTACAAGTTTAGAAGCCGCAGGATTTGCAGCGATAGTTGTGTCATAACCCATTTTTGTTAATTTATTAAAAACATAAACAGCCATTGGAGTCTGAGATGGAGTTTCTGGACATCCAAGTAATACTAAAGCTTTCATAAAATTACCTCTTATGATCTTGTTTTGAGTGAAACTACATTAGCCAAAATCAATGTACCGACAAATATGAATGTTAACAATGCCATACCATTAATTGTCCTGTTGAATACAAATAAACCAATTAATGCCTGTGCACAGAATGAAGCCAATGCTCCTGTCAACAATACTTCTCTTCCAAGGTATTTTTTATTGTTTTTCTCCCTTTTTTCTCTGTACATGTTCAGTACTTTAAATCCGATAAGTATGGTTCCAAGTACAAATGCCATTAATCCTGCAAGTCCCAATATACCAAAGTCAAAACCATATCCGAAGATACCCGGAAGCATATAATCGATTGTATCTTTCTGGTTTACAAGTATACCAAAGAACATCGGGAAAGGAAGACCAAAGAATAAAACGAACTGCATCGGCAAGGTAATATAACCTTCAGCAAAGGCAGTGCCCTCTGCTCCCCAATAGGAAGCTGATGCATTGTGACCAATTAATTGAATATTATGCAATACGGTTTTAATACTTGACAGTGAGTATTGTTCAATCCTGCTGAACCTCAACATAGGTGAGAAAATTGTCATGCCGGTTATCCTTGAGACAGCTTCCAATAGAATGAAACCTACTCCTGCGACACCTAAAAACAATCCAACCCTTTTCATGGTGAATACAGATTTTTCTCTGAATGATTTGGAAATCATCAGATAACCGAAGAATAATCCAATTAACCATAAAATTAAAAAGGATCTGTGCATTAATCCCCCAAATATGGTAATTCCTGCAAGGAACAATATTACAAATCTTCTTAAAGGCCGTATATCAACACCCGATTCCTTCATTACCTTAAGCGATGCCAAAGCCGCAACCGTACCCAAAAGAGCAATCGGCCCGAACGGGTGAGTAAATTCCGCCTGACTTGAAGACAATATCAAAAGAGCAATATCTGCTCCAAAAATCAGTGTAAAACCACCCATAATAAACAAGGATAAAAAGGTTACAACACTTAAAGACAATGGAATTAAGTTCAATGCAAATATCCATGCAACAAATAGCATTATTCCTACTTCAACAATTAATTGTAAGTGGTTTTGAGCAATTAACAACATATTCTAATCACAATTTAATTTATTAAAATATAAAATGGACTGACCGGGATTTGAACCCGGGGCCTCCGCCATGCCAAGGCGACGATCTACCATCTGAGCTACCAGCCCAAAAAATCAATAATTAATATCATATTAATATATGACATTATTACTATAAAAAACTATTTGCCATTTTTGGCCAAATCATATAAATTATCCAAAATCACCTGGAATAAATCATCAGTCTTAATCTCAATTTTTTCATGAGGATTGACAATATACTCCAATGCCTTTTCAATAACGTCATCAGTATCATTAGACCTATACATAAGACCTTTATTCACATAATACTGATCAACAGATAAAGTTTCACCAGGATAACATGAAATAACTGGGGTCTGAAGGATTGCAGCTTCCCTATTCATTGTTCCGCCAGCACCAATTACAAGATTTGATTTTTTAATAATGCTTGAAGTGTCAACTGGAGGCTTTAAAATATGGACGTTTTCAATTCCTTCAAATATTTCAGATTGTTCCTTGAATCTCGGCAATATCAAAATATTTGCCACATTCTTCAACTCGTCAACAATAGGTGACAGGACTGACTTTCTACAGTCCACATCAAGATATGATGCAAGTGAAGGTTCAGGCCTCATCAATATGGTTTTGGAATGTTTTAATTTTAGATTCAAATCATCAAATATATTATCATTGTATTCGAAACTTTTAAAATGCATTAATTCAGAGGTACCGTCATATGGAATGATAGTGTTCGGATCAGCACCAAACTTCATTAATTGCCAGAAATCAATACTGCTTGGGGCAATGATTCTATCACATAAAGGAAGAGTCAATTTATTAGCAGCCAGAGCTTTCTCGTTATCCAAAACATATAAACTTGGAATTCCTAAACCAAATGAGATTCTAGGAAGTTCTATAGAATGCTTGCTAAGGGCGACATCAACCCTTTCATCATGTATAATGTCTACCAGGTTATATACTCTTTGAGTACTCTCCCTCAATTTATCATAAAGACTCACTCCATGTTTTCCAACTGAAATGAAGTCTATATCATACATTTCAAGTAATTTATGAATATCCCCAAATTGTCTTGCTGTAACAATTACATCCTCGCCTTCAGCTTCCAAATATTTGATTACATCTTTAAAAAACCTCACATGCGGAGCATTTGAGATATCAATCCATACTTTCATGTTACCACCTAAATTAATTTAATTAGTTCATAGCTTCTTCAATGACTTGAATAATTTCATCTAATCCAGTGCCTTGTTTAAGGCTTGATTTAATTACTTTAACATTTGGGTTTAATTTTTGAGCATCAGCAACCATCTTATCCGCATCAGCGCCTACTGCATCTGCAAGGTCAACTTTGTTTATCACAACAACATCTGATGTTTGGAAAATGATTGGATGTTTTTCTACAGTATCGTCACCTTCAGTAACACTTACAACGACTATTCTCAAATGGGAACCCAAATCAAAGTCCACAGGACAGATCAGGTTTCCAACATTTTCGATAATCACCATGTCCAAGTCATCCAATGGCAAATCTTCAAGACCATGGCCAACCAAGTGTGCATCCAAGTGACATTCTTTACCGGTGTTCAGGCCCACTACAGGAACATCATGCTTTTCAATACGTCCTGCATCGAATTTGGAAATGACATCCCCTGCCAAAACACCAATCTTATAATCAGTATTATCAATAATCTCTTCAACAAGTGTTGTTTTACCGGAACCGATTGCTCCTACAAAATCAACACAGAATATATCTTTTTCTTCTAAATTTTTTAAGTTCTTATCCGCTAATCTCTTATTAGCATCCATAATATTTTTTGCTACTTCCACATCAGCTACTTGGTGCATTTTTTCACCTCAATTCATTTAAGCATCATCAGGTTTTTCTATAACAATATTTTTAACAACAATGTCCTTACCATTCAAGGTTTCTACATTCAGGCTGTCACATTCAGGACATTTTACAAGTGGAGCATAATGGTCACTATCATCAAGTATGGCCTCGCCATGGAATTTGCAATCGAAACATTCGATTTCTGCAGGAATTTCCTCAAAAACTATTTTTGCATCTTCCATCATAGTATTCTCAATCAGAACACCTAAAATGAACTCCAATTGTTCCGGATTAATCATTGCCAATCTTCCAACTTCAACGGTTACTTCATTAACTTCAGTTGCATTATTTGCTTCGGCAGTTTCGAGAACTGCATTGATAATGCCCTGAGCCATTGATAATTCGTGCATTTTTTTACTCCTCTATAAACATTAATATTTTAAGTTTAGTTTTGTTTACATATAAAACTATTTAATATACCAACATTATTTGAGTAATACTTAAACTGTTGAGAAAAACAACATTTATATATTCAAGTTCAATAAAAAATATTACCCAAAGGAGATAGTATTATGACTTACAAATCAAAATTCGGTTTTGGCTGTATGAGGCTTCCGCTAACCGACGAAAATGACCCTACATCAGTCGACCAGGAACTGTTCAATCAGATGGTTGACATTTACATGGAAAAGGGATTCAACTACTTCGATACATCCTATGCATACCATAATGGAACAAGCGAAGTGGCCATCCGGAAAGCGGTAGTTGATAGATATCCTCGTGAATCATACCAGATCTGTGATAAAATGCCTACATGGGCATTGACCGACGAGAAAGACAATGAAAAATTCGTCAATGAAATGTTAGAAAGATTGAACATAGACTATTTTGACGTGTTCTTCATACACAACATCAATACACCATGGCTCAAACTGGCCGAAGCACACAATGCATTCGAATACGTTAAAAAGATGAAAGAAGAGGGAACCGCCAAAAAAATCGGTTTCAGTTTTCACGACAATGCCAGTTTGCTTGAAGAGGTTCTTGACAAATATGGCGATTTCCTTGATGTTGTCCAATTGGAACTGAATTATCTTGACTGGGAAGACCCTGCCATTGAGGCCCACAAATGCTATGACTTATGCGTAAAGCACGGGCTTGACGTTTATGTAATGGAACCCTTGAAAGGTGGAGTGATTGTAAATCCAAACGATGAAATCAAAAATGAATTCAAACAATTCAATCCGGACAAGTCAATAGCCAGCTTTGCAATTAGATTCTGCGCTTCACTGGAACATGTTAAGATGGTATTGAGCGGAATGAGCAAAATGGAAGATCTGCTTGACAATTGCGACACTTTTGAAAATTTCGAACCATTGACTAGTGAAGAAAATGAGTTTTTAGAAAAAATGGCTGACAAACTTAATTCAAGCGTTGCAGTGCCATGCAGCGAATGCGGATATTGTGTCGATGCCTGTCCTGAAATGATTCCTATTCCTGAATACTTCAGCATATATAACCTCAGCTCTAACCGTCCTGAATCAGACATCTACAGACTATATTTCGATAAGTTGGCTGACGAAAAGGTTTCAGCAGAAGACTGCACATATTGCGGAACATGTCTGGACTACTGTACACAACATATTGACATTCCTGAAGAGCTGGAAAAAGTATGCGAACATTTTGAGGAAGGATTTACACCTTATGCAGGTTCTCCTTAAGCCACCCTCATTTTCAACTCACGAACCATTTCACCATTCTTATTTATTTTTGATGCCTTCTTATAATACTCTATAGCCTTTGGAAACATTCCTGATTGATAATATATCATTCCCATCAATGCAAGGGCTTCAGCGTTTTTATCATCGAAATCCAAAAGCTTTTCCAATATCTCTGAGGATGTTGCCAGGTCTCCCTGATTATACAAATCGTAGGCTTCCTCATATAGCGTATCAATATCATCAAGGGAGCTCAACTCGACCTCTTCCTTTTTAGGTTTGCTTGAAAGCAGCACTTCCAACTCGTTCGCCATCATGTTAGACCTGTCGCACGAAAGGGCCTTTTTGGTGAATGCCAATGCAATGTCCCTCTGGTCCTGTTCATATAATATCTGAGCCATTAATGCAAGAGCCCTTGAGTGCCTGCTATCTTTGGCCAAAATTCCGTTTAAGACATCTTTTGAAGAGGAATAGTCCCCTTTTTCATACAGCTCATATGCCTCATCATACTCATCAGGGATTTCCACATTTTCAATGATTACTTCCCCCTCCACTTCAAGATCATCCTTTGATATCAATTTGGACATGTATTCCAGGATATACTTTGTGGCATTCTTATGCAATGGCTTGTTATCGTTTCCGCATTTCGGAGAATAGATGCATGCGGGACATCCGCTTTGGCATTGGCAGTTATCCAGCAAGTCAATGGTTGAATTTAAAAGCTCGACAAAAACCTCCACTGCCTTTTCGCAAATTCCGATTCCACCTTCATAACCGTCATAGATAAATATGGTTGCCTCCTGAGTATCCTCATGATAATTGGTGGACAATCCTCCAATATCGAACCTGTCACACATGGTATGCAATGGGAAAAGTCCAATCAATGCATGTTCTGCACCATGAAGGCCTCCGGCAAACACTTCCTCCTCATTTGGAAACATGTCTTCAAGTGTGTCCTTGACCTGTTTAGGTATTGTGAACCATAAACCCTTTGTATTGAATTTCAATGGAGGCAGTTCAAGAGGATAAGTCCCTATCGCTTTTGAAAACTGCATCTTCTTATACTTGAAGTAGTCCTCGCTAACGGTCAATTCACCAAAATGTATGGTCAGCTTGCCGTATTTGGTTTTTGACAATTTCTTTTTGATGCTAATGTCAGTCTGGTTCAAAACCATTGTATGATAATCCACGGCTTCTTTAGACACGTTGACAAAGCCGTTTTGCAAATTAACGCTGTTTACAACATAGGTGTCACCCTTGTTGATTAGAATGGCGCCTTCATGAGCTTCACGGTAAACCTGTGAACGCTCCATGGTTTCAAGCAATGCCCCATTGTTCATGACTTTGAACTCTTCAGATGAAATTTGGTCAAGGGAATGGTCCATTGCAGGATTGTCATCATATGGATAGATGAAATCTCCCCTATGGTTTTCATGCAAGTCCTTCTTTAGGACTAACTCGTCAATCACGTCCTGAGAAATGTCAAAGTATTTTTCAGCCTCGCCCCGCTGAAGCGGAAGCTCCTTAGCTGCACATAGAAGGTGTGCATCCTGCAAAATCGGATTTGTCAAATCTATAATGGCATTTTCATGAGGCTTGTCAAAGAAGAATTTCGGATTGTTCATGAAATACTGATCAAGCTGGTTTTCAAAGGCAATCAATACAGCAAGGGATTTCTGATTGCTTCTTCCTGCCCTTCCGGCCTGTTGCCAAGTGGAAATCATAGTTCCAGGATATCCTGAAATGATAACAGCATCAAGGGATCCTATATTTATGCCCAATTCCAATGCATTGGTGCATGTCACTCCCAAATATTTTCCGCTTTTGAGACCCTCTTCAATCTCCCTCCTTTCAGCCGCCTGATATCCTGCACGGTATGCTGCAATACGATGGGCAAGTTGTCCCTTGACTTGTGTCATGTCCTTTTTTGCCCACATTGCAATCAGCTCGGTTGTCTTTCTTGAAACGGTGAAGCACAATGTTTGGATGTTTTTAAGCATCATGTACATGAAAATGTTTTCAGTTTCCATGTGCACTGAGGGCGCATTTTGGGTGTTGACCTTTTTTCTTACATAATTTTTGAATGGATTATACAGGATAAAATCCTTCTCCCCGCTTGGAGATGAGTCATCGTCTACTAGCACAAATTCCTCACCGGTCAATCTGTTGGCCAGTTCCAAAGGATTTGCCAGTGTTGCGGAGGATAATATGAACTGTGGATATGATCCATAGAAATTGGCTATCCTCTTCAGTCTTTTTATAAGAAATGCCACATTGGAACCGAAAACACCCTTATAGTAATGTGATTCGTCAATTACTATGTATCTTAGATTCTTATAGAATCTTGACCACTGGTGATGCCATGACAATATCAGGTGCAGCTGGTATGGGTTGGTAAGGACGATTCTTGACTTTTCGCGAATTCCACGCTTATCATCCCTTGGAGTATCACCATCATATGTTCTGGGCCTGACTTTTATATTCAGTTCACTTTCCAAACCTTCCAAAACATGCAACTGGTCATTGGAAAGGGCCTTTGCAGGATAGATATACAGGGCAGTTGCATCCTCATCCTCTATCATTGTCTCCATTATAGGAAGATTAAATGCCAGTGTCTTTCCGGATGCAGTGGGTGTTGTGATTATTACGTTTTCACCGTCTTTAATCGCTTCATATGTATCTGCCTGATGCTTGTATAACTTTACATCTTTTGATGAAATGTAATCAACGATTCTCTCATTCAGATTATCGACTTTTTTAAAGCTTGCCTTTTTAGCCGGTATTGTCTCAATATGGGCGATGTTTTCCCTATATCTCACATCATTTTTGAACATATCAATTTTGTTAACCTCAGACATAATATCAGCTAAATTTCTTTGTAAAACTTTTATTGAATTATATTTTTTATATAATAGTTTGAACAACCTCACCTTGTAGAAGGTGAGGATTCCTAGATTTTGTTTTTTTGCTCAATGGGTTAATTGAGTCTTTTCTAGGTAATCCCCGCTGAACCATCGGTTCAACAATCATAATGTGATTGTTATCTAGTAATTTAATTACAATAATATTTAAATTTAAAGAGAGAGCATTTGAAAAGTAATCTCTTTTAAAATAATATAACCTAATTTTCAACAGAATATTTCAGGAGCTCAAAAAAAAGCACCATCAAAGGAAAAATAATTAGTTTAAGTTAGAAACGAAAACGTTCCTAACTTATGCATATTATGGAAGTTTCACTCCCATATATATTACTATGTTAATTACATAATTAAATCTTTTTTCATTGATAGTTCTAAATCAAAAATGTTTGTCCAATTAGTTTGCAAATGCTCTCTCAATTACTTTATTAATGATAAGGGCAAATACATTTAATTATATTATAATGAGGGAAAAAATGATTTCAAATGAAGAATTTGAAGAAATTGTAGTGAATGTTCTTGAAAGGGACATTTCCTCGAATGAAGACCAAAAAAACGCCATCCTATCCCAACCCAATCAGTCATTATTCCTAGTAGCAGGCCCTGGAAGCGGCAAGACCACAGTCATGGTGCTGAAAATATTGAAGTTCATTTTTGTCGATGACATAAATCCAAGCGAGATATTGGCAACAACATTTACCAAAAAGGCTGCCGAAGAGCTGTATTCAAGGATTCTGGGATGGGGAGATGAAATCAAAAACCACATCATTGACGAATCGGATGATTTTGAAATCTTTGAAAAGATTGCCCGGATAGACTTCAATCAGATTCAGGTCGGCACAACTGACAAACTGGCCGAAGAGATAATGAAGCAGCACAAGGAGCCTGGAACAAACCACCCGATTATAATCGAAAACTTTGTTTCGAATTCCGCAATGATAAAGATACTCAGTGAAAACGAAAGGTATAAGGATGAGAACTTAAAAGAATGCCTTAAAAGATTAACCGGTCGGGAAAAGCTTGACGAACCGTCAAAGATGAGCGGAATCCTAATTGAAATCAAGGACAGAATTTTTCATGACCAAATTGATATGACCAAATTATATGAGGAATTCGAAAGCGATAAGGGAATGTGCGTAATCCTAGACTGCATTCAGGAATATGAAAACATCCTGATTAGAAGAAACACCATGGATTTTGCAATGCTCGAATCAAGATTCCTGAAGCTGCTCAAGCAGGGCAAACTCGACATGTTTTTAGACAATATAAAAATTGTTCTTATTGACGAATATCAGGACACCAATCTGATTCAGGAGGACATCTACTTCACAATCGCCAAATCCGCCCTTGAAAACAACGGAAACATTACCGTTGTAGGGGATGACGACCAGTCTCTCTACAGATTCAGGGGAGCAACAGTGGACCTTTTCACCAACTATAAACAACGCGTAAAAGATAAGCTGGGCATTGACGTTTTGGAAATAAATCTGAAGACAAACTACCGTTCCACAGAAAACATCATCAACCTTTGCAACCAGTTCGTTGAAATAGATGACGAATATCAATCAGCAAGAGTTAAAAACAAGCCTAAAATCATTGCTCCCGATTTCGACAAGGATAAAATGCCAGTGTTAGGAATGTTTAGGAACAATGTTGAAATGCTTTCCAAATCATTGGCCAATCTGATTGCAAAGCTGATTAATGAAGGCGAAGTGAGGCCGAAGGTTCTGAAGGTCCTTGATGAGGAATACTTCAAACAGCTGAATGGAAAAATTGATATCGCTAAATTTCAACAGGTCAATGCCGAAAAGGAACGGGAAGGAAAACACATCGAGCGACTAACCTTGAAATTGGATAGCGAATACGGTTCCGCATCCGATATTGCAATATTGTCCTATTCCCCAAAGGAAAAGCAATTCGGCAACAATTCATTATTATATTACTTGAGAAAACATCTGAAAAAGCAAAGAAAACCTATTGAGGTATTCAATCCAAGGGGAATTGAGCTTCAAAAGGTCGAGATTGTGGAAATATTCTGCGGACTTATACTTGAATGCATTGACCCTGAAAGCAAAATTCAAATTAGCGACAAAAGCATTCCCAATCTGGCCAAGGTAACCATGACAAGATGGAGAGTGAAAGCGCGAGAATACATCAAAGAAAATCCCGAACCTCATGAGCCAATTAATCTGAGCCAATTTGTACTTTATTGGCAGAACAGAATACCTAGGGGAACAAAATATTGGCCTAAAAAGGCAAGCCTAATGGAACTCGCATATAAATTGGTCACATGGATTGAAGAGCTGCAGGATGACGCTGAAGGAATCGTATATCTTGAGGCGATTACAAAATCCATTACACAGACAGGATTTTTCAGCAAATACTATTCACACATATCATTTGCAAACAAGCATGCCGAGAAGGAATCTGTCCTCGAGGCCATCTGGAACATATTCATACCTCTTGCAACAGGAGGGATACAGATTGACGAGTCACTTCTTGAGACATTGCCTGACGATAGGGTGAACATCCTGTCAATCCATCAGTCAAAGGGACTGGAATTCCCACTAGTAATTGTGGATGTGGGCTCCAAATTCAAGGACAACAATGTCAAAACACAAAAATTGAGATTTCCAAAAAAACCTCCCAAAAACATCACAATTGAGGATAGCATACGGCAGTTCAGTGAGCTTGGAGAGTCTGAAAGAAGCGAAAAGGACAGGTCATTTGACGATTTGACCCGCCTTTACTTTGTCGCATTTTCTAGAGCAGAATGTGTATTATTGTTAGTTGGCCTTAACTCAGCAATCGAAGGATATCCCCGTAAAAAAGACCATTTCAATATTCCTAATGTCGCTCTTGGATGGAGCAGAGATGAAAAATATGTTGGATTTAATGAAATTTATTTAATATAGGTGAAAAAATGAAATTGCCGTCAAGATCAAAAGCATATATGATTCCAGAATACAGCCTGACTGGAGACTTACTGTCATTTTTAACATGCAATCTTCAATACAGATATCAAAACAAAGGAACCCTTCCACCTTCAAAGCCTGTCCAGAGATGGTTTGGAGAGTTCATTCATGGAGTTCTAGAAGAGGCTTATCTTCAATGGGAGTCCGACAATAAGCAATTCCCATGGGACTGGAAAACTGACATCAGACCAATAGAAGACATGATTGACATCAGGCTGCAAGTAGATGGACTATACCCCTATGACGAGGACCTGTTCTACAGTCTATTGAACAGTGAATTGTCCTTTGAGGATTTGAATGAGCATGACCATAAGAAATTAGCCAGCGCAAGGGCAGAAAGGGCGATTAATATTTGGGGACCTCACCTATTTCCCCTTATTGATTCCACTGAACTTCTAATAAAGGGCATCAGGAACATGCCCAACTATAATGAAAAGGTCAGCAGATCCAATTATTATGGAATCAATGGTGTTGTTGACGTTTTGAGCTCCATGAAAATTAACAGAAACATCAGCCAAAGCAATTTGGACAATTTTAACAATAAAATCATCGAATTTCTTAGAAAAGACCCTGAATTTCGAAAGAAAATATCCAATTATTCAAAGGGCGACGAGTATGAAATCATAATTGACTACAAGGGCATGAAAAGACCACCGGAAACAAACAATAACAAGTTCAACAATCCCTGGGAAAATCACAAGCAGCAGATTCTAACATATTCATGGCTTAGAAGCCAACAGGAAGATTCAAAACCTATTTTTGCAGGAATCATATTTTATCTGAACGAACTTGTGCCTTCAAAGGAGGATTTGCTTTTAATTCAAGATGAAATTGCCCATGACCTAACCGATGATGCCATTGACTATGGCAAATATTCACGAGATGTCGAACTGATAATGAATTGGAACGAAGACGACAAGGCACCTAATCTGAGCGAAGAGTTCAAGATTGCAAGGTCAATCCGTATCATCAACATCGACGATAAAGAGATTGAAGATTCACTTAACAAATTTGACAGTGTCGTATTCAACATTGAAAGTTCTTTAATTAAAGAGATGAAAGGCTGTAAAATTCAAGAGGCTTGGAAAGCGGATTCTGACGAGAGAACTTGCACTGCATGTGATTTTAGGTCATTTTGTAAAAATAACAGCGTTAAAACAAAAGATATTAAAATTCCATAATCCAAATAATTAATTAAGGTGATTGTATGACTGATAATTTAGAGATAAACAAAAAGTATTGTGAAGCCATTGAAAGCAAAATCAAGCTTGACGCAAAACCTGTTGCAATGAAATTAATCAAAACAGAAGATGAATTGCCTGAAGGCATTGATTTGATTGATGAAAAAATCAGACACTGTGAAATGGTCAGGAAAGCTTCCCTTGGAGACAAATTCTACTCAACCATTGATCAGCAATTATGTTTAGGCGGTGCCGGAGCCATCGGACTCAGGGACATGCCTGAAAAATTGGCAAACGGTGAAAAATACTTTTCATTAGGAAGATTCCAGGATTTAGAAACCGCTAAAAAATTAACCAGCAAACTTTCCATCATCAAGGACATCAGCTGGGGAATATTATATTCTCCTTTGGATGAAGCCGATTTTGAAGCTGACGTTATACAAATTATAACCGAACCTGTTGGCGGAATGAAACTTGCACAAAGTATCGTTTACAAGACAGGTGAAAAAATCACTCCTTCATTTGCAGGTATCCAATCATTATGCGGTGATGCATTTTCAAACCCATATCTTTCAGATGGTGTGAATTTCACATTAGGATGTGACGGTTCCAGAAAAGCGGCTGACATTAAAGATAATGAAATGACAGTCGGAATCAGCAAGGCTAAAATCGAAGAAGTTATTTCAGGTCTTGAATCAATCTAAGAGTTTTATATAATCATCATAATGGTTAATATTTAATAACTCTTTTTCATTTTTTTCTTTTATTCCATAAAAAACATACCCATCATCAAATATCTTTCTCAATATAGGATTCAGGTTATCATCTTCATTTTTCAGATATTTCATCAGGTTTTCCCGTGGTGCAACAAACGGCATGCCAAGGCCTTCGGCAGTATCCAACAATCCGGTTTTTCTTCTGCGCAAAATTGATATTGTTCTGTAAGGGTCTTTTGATGTCTGACTTACATCTATCATTTTTTCAAAAGTTTCAGGCAAAACAGTTGGCTGGTCCGCAGTAATGCATAATGCAAAATCAGAAGAGACATTTGATAAACCATTATATAATGAAGTCGACAAACCTACATCAACAGGATTATTCTCAATAAATTTCACATCTCTTTTATAATTATCATAAATAGCTTCTTTTATTTCACTAGCATAATGGCCAAGCACCACAATACATTCATCTATATCCAATGATAATGCATTGTCAATTGTGGTCTCTATAACCGTTTTATTGTTAAATGGCAAAATAAGTTTATTTGTTAATTCCATACCGCGTGAAATCTGGTCTTTCCTCATTCTGGAATTCTTACCAGCAGCGGTAATTATTGTTGAAACTGACATAAAAAAAAGAAAATTAAAGACATGTTCAGTTAGGAACATATCTTACGATTTGACCATAGATACCCATTCCGGTACCATCACCGTCGGTCCACATGTTAATTTTAACCGGATATGTATGATTATTATACACTGTAATGTCTTGTGCAGGGTTATATCCGAATAAAACAGCATCTTCATCCCAACACATACCAACCGGAAGGTCAAATCCTTCAGCAGTAACAGCTGCCCTTAAAGCTCTTGCAGGTGGACATACACCGTGTGCTGCACTTCCACCAGGTGCCTGTGCATCACTGGCAGATTCGAAGTAAACATAATCTTTACCACTGGCGGATGTTTGAGGCGGGATAACGGTTCCATTCCATGCATCCACAAATTGTTTTGCATTAATTTCCCTAATGTCATCACCATACTCAGGGTGGGAACCTAAATCAGTTCCGTAAGCTTCTCCAGCCTGTTGGGTATAATTACCTGCATATAATAAAATAGGGGATCCTGTTGGATATTCTGATGCATAATCCACTACATCCTGACCGAATATCTTAGGCACATCGTCAGCACTGATATTATTTCTTCCATCTGAAAAGCCAACCATTCCTTTTTCTAAAGTGAATTGGGAACCTTCTTGTGCATCATAATTATACCAATCAGCAATTGTGGAAGCATTATAATACTCATTTTTATATTCCAAATTCTTAATTTCACTTGCAGGAACAGATTTTACTTTTTTTCCATTATCATAAACGTCAACACCAGATTTTGTTTTTTGCAACCATTTAGATGGAGCACTATAAGCCCAAACATAATGATCTGGCTCTTTTACAATCAATTTATCACCGGCATAAGTTAAAAACCCAGGACCTTGAACATCAACTACATTTCCGTAGGAATCTATACCTTCTCCTGCAACAGTGCTAAAATCAAATGGAACAACTCCTGTTGACAAGGCCATTAAAATACCATGTAAATCAAATGCCTGAAGCTGATGTACTAAAAATCCAAAATTACTAACCAAAGGAACTTGAACCGGATTTGAAGTACCTGTAATAGATTGATTTTCAAACATTGATTGGCCAATTGGAAGATTATAGTCATTAGCTACGGATTCTGCTGTATAATTAGCGCTTGCAGAACCAAATAATGCAAGCATAATACTTAAAGCGATTAATGCGATAAATAATACAATAGAAATTTTTCTCCAACCATGACTCATATAATACACCTAAAATAATAATACATACATAAATATGCATATACTATTATAAAAAGGTTATTGATTGGTTACAATTTTTCTGAAATTTGTTTAATCCTGTCTTGAATTTCAATAATCACATCCTGACCATTACCGCCTATAAGAATAGCTTCCTCATGAGAATATTCCGCAACTAACTCAATTATCTGATCAAGTGTATTTACAGTGATAATATTGCCCATGTAACCTAAAGAATTAAGCCTATAGATTGCAATGTCCAGAGTATCATCCAAACCCGGAAACAGAACTATAACTTCAGGATTGTACTTTACAGCAACATCCAATATATCCAACCTATGCACTTCATTATGTCTAGGAGTGCCAATGAACAGTGCATAAAAGTTCTTTTCAGATAAAACAGAGGCCAATGCATCTGAATTGTCTGTCTTGCCCACATAAACTTCAGCATCATTGATTTTATAAACATCCAATCTGCCTTCAACAGCTTTGAAATCAGCAAGTGTTGATTTGGTCACATCCTTTGGAACCTTAAGCTCCCGTGCAATGGCAGTTGCGAGACCTGCATTGAGCAAATTGAATTTTCCCACTAATCTCAATTCATCCTGATAGGGGAAATAAGGGATTGCGGTTTTAGCGGCTTCCTTAAAGTCACTGTTGAAATCCTGATTGAATGATGTGAAAATGGTTTTATCTGTAAAAAATCTGACTAGGGAGTTCTTATAATTGGCAATGGTTTTGTGAACATCCATATGATCATTGCCGATATTTGTTAATCCGACCATGTCAAAGTCAAAGCAATAATTTGCAAAGTCAAGGGTCATGTCACATACTTCAACAAGCAAAATGTCATAATCTCCATCATGTGCCTCAAGAATCAAGTCATAATAACCGGAAAAGCCTCCTCCACCGTTTCCGCCAACCAATACTTTCTTGCCCGCATCCTCTAAAATATTTTTCAACATGTGAACTGTAGTGGTTTTGCCGTTGGTTCCGGTGATTCCAATTGTAAAAATGTCCTTGTGTTCGGTTATAACATCACTCAAAAGCTCTCCATCCTCAAGCAATCTTTCAGCAAATGCTCCTCCAAACATACTAGGACTAATTGCTATTGCATCACAATTTTCAATAGCATAGGAGTTGGTGAAACCCAAATCAACAGTGATATTTTCACCGACTATTGAAACGGTCTCCTTATCCTCAATCATATTCATTGATAGCATTGGCAAATCCAAACCGGACAAATCAACATTAATATTCAAATCAGTGGCATAAACTTCCCAACCATGATTTAAAAGAGAGTTTACAGCCTTTTTACCTTCTACACCCAATCCAATTACTGCCGCTTTCATAAAAAATAATTCCTTATTAATTCTAATAATATATTCTTAATTTTTAGAATTAATAAATATTTTTATACCATAAGAGTTATAATTAAAGCAAGGTGAATGACATGTTTGAAGATGAACGGGATGACAAAATTTACAATTTAATTATCACTAACGGTTTTGATAAAAACAACGAATACGGACAATTTACAGAAAAATTATACTCAAAAGTTGATTTTAGGTGGAAAGAATCAATATCCGGAGCATATGCAACAGCCAGTGAAGAATTTTATAAAAAAGTGGATAGAATCATTATGTTAGCTGGCCTTTACAATGACAATAAAGACCTGTTCCATGATTTATTAGATGCCAGTGAAAAATATAACATACCAATCGTTCTTGTAAGACCATACGGATTAGAGGAAGTTCCGGAAATATTGGAAAAACATGCTGCAACCATTGTTGGCTGGAATGCAAATTGCATCTTGGATTCAATCAAAGACGCACCTCAAACCATGTAAAAAAAATAAAAGGTAATAATGTGTCTACATTATTACTTTTGAAATACCATTCTCTTTTTCGACTTTTATCAGATTATCAGCAGCATTTTCAAGTTGAGCTTCATGAGTTACAATAATCATTTGAGGCAATGAAGACATTTCTTTTAATAAGTTGATTAATTCATGCCTTCTTGAAGCATCCAAATGAATTGTAGGTTCATCCAATAAAATAGTGTCCAATTCACCATTGGCCATTGCTTGAGTAATACCTAATCTTAAAGCAAGTGCAATAGCTATTTTTTCACCACCACTCACCATGCTCATTGATGATTCGCCTTCAGGACCGTAAACAGTCACTTCATAATCTTCATCAATTGTCAAATCTGAATAGTTGAAATTGAACTCCTTGAAGTATTCCTTTGTATGTTTCTGTATGGCAGGACGTGAAATATTTCTCAAATCTTTTTGAATACCTCCACGACTGTATAACTCACGAATATGTTTCAGAATACCAATATACTCATTTATATTGTCATATTCCTGTTTGAATTTATTCGCCATTTTTATTTTGTCAGTTAAATCCTGAAGGCTTACAATTGACTCTTTTGCCCTACCTTTAATCTCGAAAAGCTCTTCATTGAAAGTGTTTTTCCTTCTTTCATAGCGTTCGAAATTATATAAAATCTGTTCATACCTTTCCTCATCATACAGTGAAGCGTTAATCTTATTCTCTATAATGTCCCTTTGATTAATTGAAACACCAATATCCTCTTTAATGGAATCCAATTGGGTCATGTATGAATTTTTATTTTGAACATAACCTTTTAATTGATTAAATTCTTCATTTTTCTGTTTCAAATCATCAATACGATTCTTAAGTTCGGTGGTGCTGATGTCACCGGTCAAATGAGGATCTTGATCTATGGCCAATTTAATGTTGGCCACATGATTATCGATTTCATTTTGAACCTGTTTCAATTTATATTGAGTTTCAGTTTCACTGCCTAAAACCTCCAAAGCACCTTTAGATTGAATAAATGAATCATGGTCCTGTTTGAATGACTCGCGTTCTTCTTTTTTATTAGCTATGAGTAAAATAAGCTCACCAAGTTTATTGCTGATATACTCCTTAGCTTCAAGGTCTTCATCCATCTTATTTAATCTGATAAGTTCATTCTGCAAATGCTCAAATTTCTGCTTATACTCAATGATGCTTTTAGACAGTTCTGTAAGATTTTGAAGTTTTTCTTCAAAACTTTTTTTATTTTTAGTCAATAAGCGAACTGCTTCCTCATTTTGGAGTATTAATTTTTTATTTTCATTAATCTCTCCAGTATAATGTTTTGTCAATTCTTTTTTCTTATAAGAACTAATGTCAGATTGGCAAACTGGACATTTATTATCAATTCCCTCTAAATCGTTTAAAGGTTTTTCACAGGCTTTAATATTCTGATTGTATACAACTATATCTTCATTTTTATTAATGATATCCTTAGATAACTCATCAATTTTAGCGGAAGTTTCATTGATAAAATCATTAGTGGACATTTCAAGATGGTTAAAATCATCAATTTTAGCTAACTTGTCTTGGTCCAAACCATAATCATCCAACCTTTCCTTAGATCTTGAGAAGAATTTGTCAATGTCGTTTCTTTCATCTTCAATGGTTTTCAACAATTCCTTTTTATCCTTTTCAAGCTTAGCCATTGTAGCCAACTCTTTTTCCAGGTTATTTTTCTGGTCAGACAACTTGTTGATTTCTTCATCAGATGAAAGATACTTATTATAACCGTCTTTTTTAGAGGATACAATCTCCTTTTGCTCAGCAATAGAATCCAATTTTTCTTCAATTTCCGCCTCATCCTGCTTTAGTCTTTGAATGCTTGTAACTGACTTTTCAAAGTCAAGATAAACTTCCAATTTTGAAACAAATTTTTCGAGCCTGGCTATTTCTTCTTCGGCTTCTCTGATTTTATCTAATTCTTCTTGGACTCTACGTTTTTCCTCTTCCAATTTAGCAAAAGTTTTTTCCTCTATCTCCAAATTGTTTACTTGTGTTTCATAGATTTCTTTTTCCCTTTCCATATTACGTTTGTTTTCAGAGATATCCTTAAGCAAGCCATCAACTTCTTCAATTTGCTCTTCAAGTTCATGACCCCTATCCTTAAGGCTTTCAAGCTCATCTTTTTTCTTTTTATAATTCTCCATCAGCTCATTTGAATTATATAACTTACCGCTAAGCTCAGCAAGTTGGGATTCATAGTCAGTGATGAAAGGCAATAAGTTTTTCCATGCCTTCTCCAAAGAATCAATTCCCAACAATTTACCGATTAATTGTTTTTTCTCAGCAGGAGTCTTATCAACCAATTCTGCAATTTCCCCTTGCCTAATGTAAATTGCATTTAAGAATAAATCTGAATCAATGTCCAGAATTTGGCGAATTTCACTTGCAACTTCCTTATCTCCTGTGCAAACATGCACATATCCCCCTTCTGAAGAGGTTCTCTTAAACAGGGATGATTTTAAAGTGGACTTTTTTTCACGAACAATTTTGTAATCCCTATTATTGGAAGTGAATTCCAACTCTAAAGACATTGTATTTGCATTATTCCTGACCAAATCATCAATTTTCTTACCAGTGTGCTGTTTGAATAATGCAAAACTGATTGCTTCCAATATTGTTGATTTTCCAGCACCATTTTCACCAACAATTACGCTAATTCCTTTATCAAATGAAATTACACTATGTTCATGTGATTTAAAGTTATTTAATTTTAATCTTGTGAAAATCATTCTGAAACCTCCTTGTCAAATGTTACCTGCACATCCTCTTTTTCTTCTGGAGGTTGCTCCATTTTCAATTCCTCAGTTTTAAACTCCGCATCTTCAACATCATCAGAGTAATGGTCATTGAAGTACTGATCAATTAACTCCCCGGATTCATCAAGTTTTTCTTTTGAAAGCAAATGATACAAATCTATTGCAAGAGTTGTGACTTCACTACTGCCATATCCTTCAAGCTGACTTTCCAAGAGTTGTTCAGGACCTATATTTTTAGATTCAACTTCAATAAGTTCAATGTCTTCACCTGCCATTACAAAGGTAGGCCTTATCATCAAAGCCAAATCTCCAAGCTCCTCTTTTATAATTTCATAGACCCTGCTTGTATCAGAATCAACATTCTTGATGGTTATCCTTAATATTGGCTTTTTATCAAATCCTTTGATAACATCTTTGATGCTTGCAATGCCGCTTTCCAAATCGTTATAGTCAATGGTTTTCTCTATGAATTCGCGAGGAACATCAACAGTTACCCTTTTGACAATAGGCTTTGAACCGTCAAAATCAACCACAACAAAACCCTTTCCATTCTTTTTATAATCCGGCAGTTCTGATGTTTTCCATATTTCACCAGATCCCGGATAGACCAGTCTGCCTTTACCATAAGCATCATTGACATATTTGTGAATATGTCCTAAGGCATAGTAATCGAAGTTGTCTGGGATTTCACCAATCTCCAATTCATAGTTGATGCTGAAATATTTGTCAATTCCCTGGTGAAGAACCAGGATTGATTTTTCATGGCGGCTCGCCTTTTTGGATAGCTCCGCCAATTTGCTTTTTAAGGCTTTTCCATGTGAAGCCGGATAGTAAGGAAGACCTGCTATGAATATGTCTCCATGCATATAGGTGGGGTTAATGGTGCTGATGACTTTTAGGCCCAATTTCTTAAAAATAACATGTGGAGGTATGGAACCTTTTCTCATTACCACATCATGATTTCCTGCTATTGCATACATAGGGATTCCTGCACCTTTCAGCTTCAGCAAACCTTTCTGGAAGGTTAAGAGAGCCATAGGTGAAGGCCTTGCGGTCTCAAATAAGTCACCACTATGTATTACAAAATCTACTTTTTCTTCAATTATCTTATCAATAACCTTATCAAACACTTCATAAAAGTCCTTTTCCCGTTCAAACAATCCATATTGACGGTAACCTAAATGAGTGTCTGCCAAATGTGCAAATTTCATTATATTACCTTCTTTTATTTTATGTATATAACCAATTTAAACACTATTTTAAGCATTTAATGTGTAATAGTATATTATCAACTATTATTTAATAGTTTGCCAAGAGAGCATTTGAAAACTAATCAATATTGATTTTAAAGTGTAAAAAAATATTTGAAAACAAAAAAATAGATTAATTAAAAAAAATAGTGAAAATAAGATATGGTTAGTAATCATACCCCATATCCATTAGCTCATCTTCCTGCCTTTCAATTTCTTCAGCTTCCTTTTTCACTGAATCCTTAAAGAAAGAGACAATGTCCATGTCATCACCGTGAGTACGACCCTGGAATTTGTCTATCTTAACAAGAGTAGGCACCTTTGTCATCAAACCCAAGACAATAGCTTCCCCAACATTCAAAGAAGGAAGTTGATTGATCAAATCCTGTGAAAGGCTTTCGCTTGCGGACTGGACATGCCTTTGGTCTTCAGGTTCTACAAGTCTTAGGATTATCATGTTGTTCATCTGTGATAATGCATCATGGTCAACTGTTTTCGGTGACTGACTTACCAGACACAATCCCAATCCAAATTTACGTCCCTCTCTTGCAACCCTTTGAATCCAACGTTTTGAATCGCTGTCACGTTTATTTGGAGCTAAAATGTGAGCCTCTTCCAGAATATAGAATACTGAATTTTCAAGCAGTTCTTCCCTATTTCCGTTATGGGCCGCCTTTTTAGACCTTTTTAGTGAATTTCTCAATATATGGCTTACAAGCACACTTGCAACTGATTCGTCAACTTGAGATAAATCCAAGACATTTACATGGGCTTTTTTAATGCTGGACAGTATGTTTCCGGTATACTGGTCGAATAAGTTTGAATATTTGTCCATAGAATCATCAATCTTATTCATTACATCAACTATTCTTTTATCTGATCCCTCTTCAAGAGAGTCTATTTCCAGAATATCATACATCAACTGTAAAAAATCCTTTTCATGAGCAGTTCCATCTTCAACTTTCTTTTTAGCCTCTTTGAATGCCTTTCTAAAATAACGCTCCTGAAGATAGGCATTTGTCGGAATATTCACAAGACTTTTTATCTCAAGAAAAGACATGTATGTAGGGTTGATTTTTGGTTTTATCACATTGACATTGCCGTTCGGGAATTCCGCACCCTTATACTCCCCATGCATGTCAAATACAAATACAGGCACATTATATGACAGCAATTGATCAATCAATACGGAAACTGTGTTTGATTTACCCGCTCCAGTCATTGCAAGAATTGCCAAATGTCTTGACAGTATAGGGTTTGCATCGACATTCACATCCACTTCATTTTGATTGACCAATGTTCCAAGCTTGATTGGATTTTTTACCTTGAATATTTCATTCAACATGTCTGCATCGGCAAGCTGAATTTCTGTTCCGGGAAGCACAGGTGTTCTTGGAATCCTCAAATCATCATTGACATCTCCAAGGATTTTGACTTTGCCTCGAATGTAGTTATCTTCCACCCCAATCTTGGAGATTTTCTGGATTGCCTTGAAGTCATTGATGTCCACATTCAATGCATCGTTTCCCCTGACAAGATTTTCAACCATTCCCAATACCTTTTTTCCGTCATATTCAATTGTTACATATTGGCCAACCTGTGGCATTTCATTTGAAATGAAAGTTACTTCGTTTAAATTAGTTTCTCCTACGCAGATTCCTACTACCATGACATCACTTCCCTATTTGTTGTCTCGTAAATCTTAGCTATTTTCATCAATTCCTTCATGTTCCTGTCGGTTATCACCACATCATTATGGGCCTTGTTCAAAAGGTAAGGATATCCCTGAACCGACAATATGTTAATCTTTCTGATGATTTCAAAAACCTCTTCCTTTGTGGCCCTGTAAGGCAATTCCACTTTCAAAACATTCTTGTTGTCCTGCAGTCGAACATAAAATACCGTAAAAGTCAGACTTTTGAAAAAGTCATTGAAATATGGAAAGGCAGCGTTTTCATGAACTTGCCTATATTTTATAAATGTCATTCCCTGCTTTTTGGTGAACTTGTCCAGAAATGCAATATCCGGAATATTCCAATGAAACAGGTCATTGTCTGATGATGTTTTTGAAATTGAGATGATTTTTTTTCTGAACTGCAAAATCTCATATAACAGAATAATCTTTTCAATTGAAGCCAGATGAAGATTGGTTTCATTTAAAATGTTTGAATTCTCACTTTTAGGCATCTCCATCAACTTAAAGTCATCTCTGATGCTGGGAAACAGCAAGCCGTAATGCCTGACCTTAAGCCTTGAGCGAAATTCCTCAAGCAATGAATCATCCAGGTTTTCCTTTATTTTTAAAGGCAGCTTTGCACCTCTTGGAAATGCATTCTGCAAGTCCCCAAGAATGGATCCGTCAAGCATGTAATAGTCAACATTATAATCATTAAGCGTCCTTAAGGCGCATTTCAACTCATATATGGCCATGTAATTACTTAAAAGCTCATCCAAAAAGGACACATGAGGAATGTCAAAAATGTCCGAATCGTCAATTTTTTTAATTTCACCATCGTAAATAATAGATTCAGCACCAACTGCACAGAAATTGGTGGTGAGGAATTTCTTTTTGTTGAAGCTTCCGTCACCGGCGGCAATCGAAAAATCATCTTTGCTTTCACCGATTGTCCGGTCAAACCATTTATGTTCGAGTTGGGATTCAATATCGGCTGTTGGTTCAATATCAAAATTGAATCCTCTTTTGGCGATGGCCTTTTCATACAATGAATTTAACATAATATCACTAAGTATAATTATAACCATTAAATTATTTAAATCAAATGAGAGAGCATTTGAAAACTAATCTAAGAAAAAAAAAAGTTTAATAAGAGCAGTATGGGACTACTCTTTTGAAGCTTTTAGGATAGCTCCAGTAATTTCTTGAATTTTGGATTTGATATCATCAACTTCTTCTACAACAGTACCGGTAACAATAATGTCTCCGCCTGCTTTTGCAGCCATATAAGCTGCCTTGCCGTCACGGATTCCTCCACCGACAACCAAAATGTTTTTAGGTGCTGCCTTTTTGGAGTATGCAACCATTTCAGCAGGAACCGGTTCCTGTGCACCTGAACCCGCTTCAAGATAGAAGAACTTGATGCCGTAAAGTTCTGCAGACATTGCATAGACTGCAGGTATTTTAGGTTTGTTTCTAGGCACCAGATTGGCATCTCCAACCCAACCTACAGTTCCACCTGGGGAAATCACCATATAATGCATTGGCAGGATTTCCATTCCAGAAGCTTTCACAGCAGGTGCGGCCAATGCCTGAGCACCGTTAATCCAATAAGGATTTCTGGAGTTAACAAAGCTCATATAAAATATTGCATCAGCATAACTACTTACACTACTTGTATTTCCTGGGAAAATGATAATTGGAACTGCAATGTTTTCAGATAAGATTTTACAGGTGTTGTCCACATCGTCCCCGTTGACAGTGGACCCTCCAATCATGATTCCGTCACTTCCACCTTCAATAGCTTGAGTGGCAATATCCAAAGCCTCTTCAGGTGTCTGTTCGTCAGGATCGATTAAAGTAAAATGAAGTTTTCTTGTTTTCAAAATATCTCTAATGTAATTTTCAACGTCTTTCATAAGAATACCTAAAAATAGTTTTGTATAAAATAATATTTAATGTTTTAGAAAAAAATAGTAAAAATAAAAGAGAATATGTTTATCCTCTTTGTTCTTTCGCTTTGAATCTTAAACCTTTGTAACCACATTTTCTGCAAGTTGTAGCACCAGCAGGGTTACGAGCATTACATTTTAAGCAGATTTTAACATTGAACATTCTGTTTTCTGCTTCTTCAAATCTTGCCATTAATAACTCCTCCTTAATAATCGTGAAAATTGAATAAAACTAAATTGTTATGCTATACATAACTATTAATTAGTTATTTTGATTTAATAGTATTTAAAGGTTTAGTAAAAATGAGTTAAATTAAGAAAAAATTAGATTATGAAAATAATTTAATTCTTAAATAAACGATTTAAAAAAGAACTTTAGTGTTGATCTAAAAATTCATTTTGAACTTTCACAACTTCGGCACTGGTGTCAGCTTCACTGTATGCCTCAAGCAGATCATGGTTAAGTTCAATGAAAGTATGACCCCATTTATAACCCTCCATCAAATCAATGGCCTCCTCTTTAAAACGTGTTATGTAGAGTGTGGCACTGATTGCCTCAACAGTGGAAAGAATACATGCCTTTCCATAGTTTACAGGATTTGTAGCGATTAAAAACGGTAATGACCGATGGTATTTTGAAAGTGAAAAGAATTTTTTAGAACTTGACACCTCATTCCATGAGCAGTCAAGCCCTACAATTCCTCTCCTTTGAACATATCGGTAGTCTTCATATGATACAGCCTTTTCAGCATACGGATTGAGAACTATTGCACCTGAGGGAATCTTATTGATATTGTCAACAAGTCGACATTTACCCATTTTTGCCAGTTTGATGGCAGTGCACTTTTTCTTGTCGCACTCGTTTGCATGAAAAACTGTAATCCTCATTAGGCAGTAGCCTCTTCCTGTTGTTGTATAGCAGAAGTATTTCCTGCCTTAAATTGCTTTATCAAATCCATCTGCTCTGCAAACTGCTCTTCTGTCAAACCGAATTCATCATTGATTTTAGGAACGTTCTTGCTTTCCTTTAAGGTAATACTATTAAGCAATGGTTCAACAAAGTTAGTGTAGGACTCGCCATATGTATTGAGTGTTGCATTAACCTTGGATTTTGCATCAATAATCATATAAATAATGTATCCCTGCTTTTCGCCTTGTGCTTGACAAATGACAATGTTCATTATATCACTTGAATTGGTATCATTTCCTTGAACCGCCTGAGTGAAGTAAATATTCCACTCTTGACCATTGAAACTGCGCTTTTCAGGATGCATTATGCCTTGTACATAATAGATATCCATAAGAGCTTTTGAATCATCTACTGTAGATATGTTATATGTTATCTTGTTTTCCTTATCTTCATAAGAGTGCATAAATTCCTCAGTGTCATTTACTAAACTAACATTTCCAGAAAAACTGCCTTCCATGAATTCTGTTTTGAATGGAGTAGTTTGTGTAATTTTAACTCCATCATCACTATTTAAGACTCCAGTAGCGAATATAACTCCCAAAACAGCAATTATTACAACCACTACTGCAATTATAATAAAATTTTTATTTTCCATTAAAAATGCTCCATAAATTATTTGTTATTATATTTTTAGTAAAAAGTCTTTAATATAAGTTTAGTTAGATATTAAATTAATAATTTACAGAATAGGTCATTTTATGAATAAGAAATTTAAGTACCAAATATTACTGATAGTTTTACTTATTATTGTAATACTTAATCTATCCTTTATTATCGGCGAGGTTACTAACCTCTCAGACAATACTTATAATGTTACTGAAATCGGAGGCAATAATAATGGTACCGTATATAAGATCATAGCGGGAAATCCTTCTTCCAATGAAACAGTCGACATTATTCTGGGCGTTCATCCAAGAGAGCACGAAATTCACGAGGAAGTCAACAAAACCATTTATAAAATATCATCGGAAAACGGTCCTCAAAACCTAACTAAACGTTATGTTATCTATTACATTAAGACAAATGATAACCTAACCTCCCAGGAAGAGACCAGGGCGGCCGGTGAGGAGCTTGCCAATAAGTTCATTGTCCCAAATATTACAAATGACAAGCCGTTTCTTGTTGTGGATGTCCATGAGATAAATCCTGAATATGAGTATTCCAACTTCGTATTCAGCCTTTCCAACAGAACAGACAAGATTAATTCATATATTTCCAAGATAAGTCAGGATGTAAATCTTGTTGATTTTAATTTTGATTTGGGAACTAGTCCTGAAAAGGTTACAAAACCGATAGCGGACAAAGGAATTAATACCTTGCTTATTGAAACCTCCATTACAGATTCTATATCTCAAAAACATAAAACTGCAGTGAATTTAATTAAAAGTTTAGATGAATTAACACCTTAGGTGATAGTATGCATAAAGTTCGTGGAATACTAATTGGCCGTATGCAGCCTGTTCATAATGGCCATATGGAAGTTATCAAACAAATTCTTGATGAAGTTGATGAGATAATCATAGGTATTGGCAGCGCTCAGGTAAGTCATGAGCTCAAAGACCCATTTACAGCAGGAGAGCGTGTAGTTATGATGAGCCAGGCCCTTGCTGAAAGGGATATCGATTCGTCAAGATACTATATCATTCCAATGCAGGACATCAATTTCAATGCAATTTGGGTTTCCCATGTTAAAATGCTGACCCCTCCATTTTCAATTGTTTATTCAGGCAACTCTCTGGTTAAGCAGTTATTCCGTGAAGAGGGATATGAAGTCAGGCAGCCTCCATTATATGACCGTTTGCATTTGTCAGGAACTGAGGTTAGAAGACGTATTTTAAATGATGAAAATTGGGAGGAATTGGTCCCTAAAGCCAGCGCTGATTTGATTAATGAGATTGATGGTGTTGAAAGGTTAAAGAATTTATCAGTTAGAGAGGTAAGTGAATTATAACAATAGTTATATATCATGTTGAATATAATATATCACTTGGAGATGACACAATGGTTGTAAGAGTAATAGAAGCAAAAGAAGACAAAGTTACAATGGCAGACTTAATAGCCGGATTAAAAAAAGATACTAAAATTGATTATTCAGGTGCAATTTTTACTTTCGAAGGAATTGTACGCGGAAAAGAAGAAAACATGAATTTGGAAAAGTTAATTTTAACAACTCCAGACAAGGAAAAAACAAAAGAGGAAATCGAAAAGATCGTGGAAAACGCAAAGATAAAATATAACGTTCATGAAATATCCGTTGTTCACTATATCGGCGAGTTCTACACAGGAGACATGCTGTTTTTGGTTGCAGTGCTTGGTGCACACCGTGGAGAAACCCTTGATGCACTCAAAGAAGTTATTGAAACCGTAAAATATGATGTCGAGTTTAAAAAAGAGGAAATTTCCAAAGAAGGCACTAAAACCATATTGGCTGGAGGATAATTAATGCTATTTACAATTCTCAGATTAATTGTTTTATTCTTGATTATTTACGCAGTAATAAAAAATTTAAAGACACTCTTAAAAGCAGGAATAGTTATTTTTGTTATTCTGATATTATTAAGATTTATAGGATATTAATCCTAAAAATTTTAATAATTGATTCATGACTTGAACAAGTCATGCAAATCTTATTTTTTTATAAACCCCGGATGAAAAAAAGATAATATTTTTAATTTATTTTCCTATAATTACTTCAGTAGATTTGATGATTGCAGTAACATCATCGCCTTCAACTAAACCTAATTTTTCTGCAGACTCTTTGGTAATAACAGCAGTAATAGTGTTAGGTTCGGTTACTTCAATTTTAATGTTTGCCATTACAGCACCTTTGTCAACACCGACAATTTTGCCTTCTAATTGATTTCTTGCACTAAGTTTCATATCAAACACTCCTAATCTATTTTCCTATAATTACTTCAGTAGATTTGATGATTGCAGTAACATCATCGCCTTCAACTAAACCTAATTTTTCAGCGGATTCCTTAGTTATAACAGCTGTAATTGTATTAGGTTCTGAAATTTCGATTTTAATATTAGCCATAACGGCTCCTAGTTCTACATTTGTAATTTTACCTTCTAATTGATTTCTTGCACTAAGTTTCATTTTTTCACCTCAATGTGTTTTACACAATATAATGTTATATCGAATTGTATATAAATGTTTCGTTTTTTGGCAAATAAAGAATTTTTAAGTCGATTACCTGAAATGCTTCATATCGAAAAAGGAAGTTTTAATAATGAGGATGACGAATATAATAATTATGAATATTGAATTAGAATCAATTGGCACCATCCATACCGAATTCAAAAAAATAGAAGGCATGCCAATTCAGCCAACAGGCGCAAAAGGAATAAAGGGAACAATTGAAATCAAGGACAAATATGTAGACGGCCTAAAAGATTTAGAAGAATTTTCACACATTCATTTAATATATCTGCTTCACAAAGTGGAGGGATACCTGCTTGAAGTAAAGCCATTCATGGACAATGACACCCACGGGGTATTTGCAACAAGATCTCCAAAAAGACCGAACAGAATCGGAATGAGCGTGGTAAAAGTAAACAAGGTGAAAGGAAATACCATCCATATAGAAAACGTTGACATATTAGACGGAACACCACTTCTTGACATCAAGCCATATGTGCCCCAATTATATGAAGATACAATTGATGAGCTAAAAATAGGATGGTTTGAAACCAAACACCAAAAGGCAAAATCACAAAAATCAGATGCCCGATTTAAATAAATTAAAAATAGAAAAATTAGAAGCTATAAGTTGTTTATAGCTTCAGTAATTAATTGAATTGTATTTTCAATATCGTCCATACTACATACACTTACAGGAGTGTGTATGTAACGGGTAGGAACTGATAAAACGCCTGTAGGGATTCCTTCACGGGTCAGGTGTATTGCAGTTCCGTCAGTGGTTCCGCCATCACTTACCTCTAATTGATATGGAATTTCGTTTTCGTCCCCTGCGCTAATAAGCATGTCCTTAACTGATTGTTGGGTCAAAATTCCCCTTCCGCTGGCATCTGCCAAAATAATTGCCGGACCTTTGCCCATTACAACAGGTGCCTCTTCCGGTTTGATTCCAGGGTGGTCACCTGATAATGTTACGTCAAGTGCAATTGCAAGGTCAGGATTCAATTTGAAAGCAGAAGTTTTAGCTCCCTTAAGGCCAACCTCTTCCTGTACGGTACCTACGCCATAAACGGTTGCTCTGGTGTCGACTCTTTTTAGAACTTCCATCATCACATAGCAGCCTACACGATTGTCCAGAGCCTTACCCATAATCAGATTATTTGGATATTCGGCAAAGAGTGAGTTGAAAGTCATCTTATCTCCGATTCTCACCATTTTTTCTGCTTCTTCTTTGTCTTTTGCCCCAATATCAATGAACATGTCATCAGATTTAACAACCTTTTTTCTCTCTTCAGGACTTGTTACATGTGGCGGTTTTGAACCGATTACTCCAACAATAGGCTCACCGACTGAAGAGTGGACAGTTACAGTTTGGTTCATCAACATTTGGTCATTAATTCCGCCAATATTTGAGAATTTAATAAAACCGTTATCATCAATGTATCTTACCATTAAGCCAATTTCATCCATATGGGCAGCAAGCATTACTTTAGGTGCCTTTTTTTCACCTTTTTTAGTTGCAATGAGGTTTCCCATACTGTCAGTTTCGATTTTATCGGCTACATCTTTTAATTCGCGTGTAATAATTTCAGCTATTTTTTCTTCACTGCCGGATACACCCGGTGCTAAAGATAGCTCTCTCATTAATTCCATCGTATCACCAAATTATTTTTATTAATTTAATAATATTAAATAGTTTCTATAGAATATAATATAGGTGATAATATGTCAATTGTCGAAATATTTTTTAGTCCTTCAGGGACTAGTCAAAAGGTAGCAGACCAAATAGCATGTAATTTTAGCCAAGAAAAGGAGAATTGCAACTTATTAATTTTTAAATCTGAAAAACAATTAGAAAGTGATGATATTGCAATCGTAGTGATGCCCGTTTTTGCCGGAAGAATTCCAAAAACTGCACGTGAGAGATTATCAAAAATCAAAGGAAATGACACCCCTGCAATTGCAGTCGTTAACTACGGTAATGCACATGTAACTGATTCCCTACTCGAATTAGTCGATTTATTAAATGAAAATGGATTTAATGTAATTGCCGCCGCATCAACAATCTCCCATCATTCAATTTTTGACGGCGTTGCAGTCGGAAGACCGGATGATAGCGATTTGGAAAAAATTGATGAATTTTCTAAAAACTGTATTGAAAAACTGGAATCCGCAGAATCATTGAAATCTGAAATTCCTGGAAACAGACCATATACTGATTATAAGCAGTTGCCATTTGAAATAAGCTGTGATGAGACTTTATGTGCATTCTGTTATGATTGCGTTTCAATCTGTCCTGAAAAGGCAATTCCTGAAGACGATCCGATTGAAACAGACCTGGACATCTGCTCAAGATGTACAGCCTGCATTTCAATTTGTCCTGAAAATGCCCGTAAGTTTTCCGGAGATGCTTTTGAAGCGAAAAAACCTGCTTTTGAAGAAGCCAATAGCGAAAGAAAAGAGCCTGAATTCTATTTATAGATTCATTCTCTTTTTGGCAACTTCCCTTACATATTCGTTTTCATCATTGATTGAAATATCCTTTAAAACCTTTTTACTTACTATCTTTTTAACAGCAACTTCACGAATTCTCCAGGATGGGGCGTTTCTTGCAATGTCAGTCAACATCTTTTGATTTTTGATTAAAGATACTGCTCTTACAGATATGTTTTCAGATATGCCCTGCTCATAGATTTTAAATAAACATTTTTCAACTTTGATTTTATTCAATGCCTTAAGGGAGAATTCCTCGTCCTCATTTGCAAGGACAATCCGGATTAATGTTTCCAAATCGTCAATATTGTCTAGAGTGGCTTTGCTTATAGAATCCAATTTGGCATTTTTCAAAATATCTATGAAGTTTTTCTCTTCAGTGATGTGATTTAAGGCTTCGATAGCCACATCTTCATGAGTTGAATTGATTGCAACATACGTAAAATCATCTTCACTTGTCAATGCAGGGTTTGTAATTGCATGATTTCTTACAAACTGGTCCTCATCTTCAAGGGCTATCTTAATAAGGTCTTCAGGATTGGAAATGTTTTTTACTGCAATCTGGCGGACAAACCTGTCCTCATCAGATGAGATTACCTCCAACAATGCATTTTCATCGGTAATCTTTTTAACAGCTTCACTTCTGACAATCTTATCAGCGTCATTTAAAGCTATTTGTTTTAATAAATCTTCATCATCCAGTTTCTGAACCAAATCCAATCTTACATCTGCTTTTTTTGAATTCAGAGCAATGTCCCGTAAAATATTTATATCATCAATCTTGTCAAAAATTAGGGTTCTTATCTTCGCATTATCTTCAGTCAGTGCGATATTCTCCAGACATTTGTCGTCTTCAATCTTTTTGACTGCTGCAATCTTAACAGATTCATCCTTATCCTCAATTGCTACCTTTTGAAGCATCTCTTCACTGACGAATGTTTCCTTTTCCACACATGCCTTTCTTATTGATTTGTCCTTTGCTTTAAAGACCAAATCATATAATACTTCTTCATCATCGATTTTTTCAACAGCAGCGTTTCTGTATTTTTTATCCTGAGCATCAATTGCAATCCATTCAAGTGTCTTTTCATCAACCACTTTCTCAAATATCTCATCGACATGAGGATTCTTTTTTGTATTTATTACAACTTCAGCAATTGACTTGTTGTTTTCGCCAAGCCTTTCCCACGCAAAGCTTCTCACATCAAAAAATTGAGAGTTTTCAGCCGCATCCCTAAGCAACTTTTCATCTTTAATATTATTTATTGCAATTAACCTGATTGCACGGTCCTTAACATTTTTAGCCAAATCCAGTGCAACATACTGGTCCGTAATCTGGTCAGCTGCTGCAGCCCTCTCATATCTATCTTTACTGTTTATGGCTATGTCTTTTAAGAGTAGTTGATCCTCATCAATTTCCAAATCATCAGGAATGACTTTCTCCTCAATCGGTTTTTTCTCTTTTTTGCTATCGCTTTTCTTGAATCTGTCAAATAATCCCATTTTAATTTACATCCCTATACATTTTATCTAAAAAACTTGCAAGCGAAATAATATCTTGGGCATTGTGCTCTATTATTGGCACTACGGGACCTATATTATTCTCTTCTAAATAAGTATCATAATATCCTGGAATATATTGTCCTGGAACGTCTCCAATACGTTTTATTCCAAACAATTCCTTTTCTATTGTTTGCAGTTGGCAATTTGGCAGCTTTTCACCCCACAGATTTTTTGCAAAATACATCAAATCCAGATGGGGCAAATCCAAATTGGCATCAATCCTATTGTATCTACATCTATTTTTTATGAAAGGTACATCAAATGTTTTTCCATTGAATGTTACATGAATGGAATCCTCATCCAAATGAGACAGATAGGCATCAATTATATTTGCCTCTTCTGTATAGTCCCTTAGGAAATATTGTGACGCTTGGATAGAATTCCCCTTAATTTCTGCAACTCCTATCAATATTATAGGAACATTAGATAATCCTTTAGTCTCTATATCCATGAATTTGAAGTTTTCCTTATCCGTCAAACTGATGCTTTTAATTACATTATCCCTACACTTTTTAGAGTATCTGTTGCTGTCCAAAAGATCCATGATTTCGCAAAAGGACAGTTCATCCAAATTTTCTAAAAACTTTGATGCCGAATCCCCATACCTGTCATGATTTCTAAGGGATTCTATTGTATCAAAACCCTTATTCTTAAGATTCTGTTCTGTTTTAAGACCTATTTTCGGCAGCAATTTTAAATTATTGTTAATTTGATGCTTGAAGTTATTGTCTTCAATATTGAAGTTTATTTTTTCCCTTTTGGTTATTTTCAATACGTCCCCAAATGATGATGTGGATATTTTGCAATCCATTATGTCTTTCAGTGATTTGTCCTCATATTCGATTAAGAGTTTTTCCTTTAAATCCCGATAATAAGAGGGGGACAGCTTTCTCGCCTTATTTTTTGCAGTTTCTGATGGATTTTGTGAGCTTATGGAATTGGATAATGATTTTCTTAAATATTCCTCAAAATTATAATCTTGCATCATTCAATTAAACTTTATAAATTCCTTAATATAAAGCTTTTTAATAAAGTATACTTGAATTTTTATAAATTATAATAAAATTTATATATAGTAAATTTCAAATAATATAATTGGCTACAAAGTAGCCTAGAGATAGATAAAAACAGCCAAATTTTAAAATTCATTTCTCTAAAAGCTTGTGAAAACAAGTCGGTAGATAGTTAATTATTTTAATTATCTACCCAACAACCTAAAACTATTTTTTGATTAAAAGCAATTAAACTGTTAAAAAACCTTAGAAAAGTATTTAATATTTTAAGCTAAAAATATAATTAATTAACATTTAAGGTTTTAAAATGAAACTGAAATTATGCATAATGTGCGGAATTCTAATATGGATTATAACTTCATTATCTACAGCAATTTTTAACCCCATATTCAATCCTAATCTTCCCCAAGTCAACATAATTACACCAATTGTTACAATTGTTGCAACTGTATTCTTTGGGATAATTTACATCAGGAACATAGAAAGCAATGAAGTTGTTGAAGGAATTCTGGCTGGAATACTCTTTGTCATTATTGACATTATTCTAGATTCAGCCTTTTCAATGATACCACATATGGGGAGATTAATTACAGGACCATATCCTTTGCATATTATTTCCATAGGCATTCTAACATTATTAATAACAACATTATTGGGGTATTTAGCTCAAATGAATATTGATTTAAAATAGGAGATAAAATATGATACCAAAATCACATCCAAGGTACGAATCATTATTATTAAGAGACAAAATCGTCAAAGCATCAAAAGAAGGCTATTTAGCCGAATCAGCCATGATAGCTCATGGCCGAGGCGAAGCATTTGATTATCTAATTGGCGAACGTACGACTCATCCTGCAAAAAGAGCGATGTATGTGGCTGTAGCTGCACTGCTTTTATCAAACAACCCTGTGATTTCTGTCAATGGAAATGCAACCGCTCTTGCATGCGATGAGATTATCGAACTGGCCAGAAGTGTTAATGCAAAAATTGAAATTAATTTATTCTATAGAACCGACGATAGAGTAAAAATAATTACTCAACTATATAAAGACCATGGATATAAAGAAATTTTAGGATCATTAGATGATGATATGGAATATTTGAATGAAATTAAAAATAGCAGGTCTTCAGCAAGTAAAACTGGAATATACATTGCCGACACCATACTTATACCATTAGAAGATGGCGACAGAGCAGAAATACTTAAAAATAGTGGAAAAAATATAATAACCATTGATTTGAATCCACTATCTAGAACTTCCAAGATGTCTGATGTGTCAATTATGGACAATATTGTTCGTGCAATACCCTACATGACAAAAATAGCTGAAGATTTAAAAAATCAAGATAAAGAAATATTAATGCAATTAGTTAATGAATTTGACAACGAGGAAAACCTTAAAGAATCATTAGCGCAAATAAGAGTAAAAGAGTGAAAAAATGCAAGTAATGGGAATATCTGGTATGCCAGGTTCTGGCAAAAGTATAGTTTCTGATATGGCAACTGAAAAAGGAGCGCTTATTGTCAGTATGGGCGATATTGTAAGAGAAGAAGCTAAAAAAAGAGGAGAAAGTAGCAAAGAAACTGCTAAAAATCTCAGAGCAGAACATGGACAATACATAGTGGCAGAACTTACAATTAAAAAAATTAAAAAAATTCAAGATGAAGGCATTGAAAAACTAATAATCGTTGAAGGCATAAGAAGCCCTCACGAAGTGGAGATGTTTAAAGAAAACTTCGATAACTTTATTATCCTTTCAGTCTTTACAAATCCAAAAATACGTTTTGAAAGATTGAAACTCAGAATGAGAGAAGATGATTCTCAAGACTACGCCGAATTCAAAAAAAGAGACGATACAGAATTAGGTTTTGGAATTGGAACAGTAATTGCACTTTCAGATAAGCTCATTATCAATGAAAGTGATTTGGAAAGTTTTACCGAAAAGATTGATGAATATTTCAGTGAAATCGGTATATAATTACTTTTCTTTTAAAACAGCATCTTCGATGATAAAAACACCACTGTCAAGATGCCATTCCTTTTTATATTTTAATATTTCAAGTCTTTTTTTAAAAATAGGTCCATCAATAGCCAAAGTTTCGGCCTCGCCCCCTTCAAAAGCAATGTCAACATGATATTTTTCATTAAGTTTCACAAGCTCATCGATTGCTTTTTCATCAATTATTCGTCCAAGCCAGGATTCATCCAATCCCCATGCAGCGACACCGCAAATCATTATTTTAAAACCTAATGAAACAATTTTGTTCATGTACTCCAGTTCATCCACATGCCAATAAGGAGACACTATTTTCAAGCCCACTTCATCGCCCAATTTTTCAATTCTGGACTTCTGATAAACGGAATAAAGTGCACCAGTGTATATTGCCTCAACACCTAAATTTTTAAGATCAACAAAAGCAGCCTTCAAATCTTTAAGTTCCTCTTCCTTAACGCCATCAGTTTCAACAGACATTATAGGAATATCCATCGCTTCTGAAAGCAAATCAGTGACATGAATGTTGGGAACATGAAACATATACGATTCATCATTTTTAGATTTCATTGAAAGAAGATATTTTACATCTTCTTTCGCTTCTAAAGCGGCAAAAACAGCCATAGTGCTGTCTTTACCTCCTGAAAATAAAATCGCTACATTCATATTATCTTTTACGTTTGGTTTTCATTGATTTCCTAAATCTTCTGTATGCTGGAACAACGCTATCCATATAAATTCCAATCAATGCTACAATAACACCAACACCACCACAAACCAATGTAAATTCAAGGTTAGACAACATTGAGGAGTTTGTGTTATTTACTGTATTCTGGACTGGCCCTTCAATACTGCTTGCTACAATTCCTTTATCAAGCAATGCTTTTTCAAAATCATCCAAATGAGATGAGTCAACAACTAAAACTGCATGAATCTGTGCATAGGATAGTGTTTCACCATACACTAATTTAAACCAATCTGAAAAAGTTTTTAAAGCTTCGGTAGATGTGTAATTATCTGCCAGCTCAATATTAATTCTATCTGATGTTACATTATAATTCTTATAATTGCTGTCAATATTTCCAACTATCTCTTCAAAATAATCGTGCTCTACTTCATTAAAATGCCACATTGGTATCGAGATAGATGTTTCATCAAATGATTTGAAACCCTCCATGGCAGACACATCACGCCTAAGGGCATCTGTATCGACTGAAGATGACAAATCAAGATATAATGTTTCTTTATTATTAGGCATGCTTTTTTCAAAAGAACTTGCCAAATCGGGCACTTCTTCATATATTGGCTGTAAGAAGAATGCTCCTCCAATTGCACCAATTAAAAAAGCCACCGCCAAAACTAATAAAATTTCACGTCTTGGCATGTATCTTCTTATCATTCCTATTGAAAAAACAAAAACCATCATTATAATAAATAAAACAATGTAAATTATTGCACTTAAAATATCCATATATTTCACACGCCATTTAAAAGTATATTTAAATATTAAATTATAATACTTAAAAAACTTTGTATGAAATAGGGTTATTTAACATATATCTGCATATTTTCAGTATTTTCAGGCCATTCCACAATTATTGAATTTTCACCTCTTCTTAAATAAATATCAGATTTTTCAAGAGTTGACTTGAAATATATTTTTTCAGATTTTTGTTGGCCCCCATTGAGCTTTAAGTTGCATGAAATATAGTTATTTGCAACATTAACCTTCAAATCTTTTGATGAAACTACATGGACCATTTGTTTTGATCCCTGACCCTGCCCATAAACTTCCTCGATGGCTTGGGATATTTTTGACAAATCCGATTTTGCACTTAAGGTATCCGATACATCCAATGTATTTCCAATCGTTAAATCAGCCAAAGGCAAAGTAAAAACAATCAGTAGCATTAATGATATTGCAAATATCAATAGATATTCAAGTGAAACCTGTCCTTTGTCATCATGCATATTTACACCACCAAAACCAGATTTTTTGTAAACAACATTATTATGTCCCCATAAAATACCGCTATCATCAATCCTGCAAAAATTGCCGGAGTGAACGGATATGAAATTTTTATTGAGATGTACTTGCCGATAAATCCCTGAGTACTCATTATCTTTATAAGATACATATCCTTTTCAGTTATTCCTCCAGCACTTATGGATTTAAAATAATATTTTCCTTCACCACTTTTACTTTCAAAAACTTCTAAATTGCCGTCAACATCCTTTATTAACTCAATAATATATTTGTCATCGAAATAATAATCATTCACAATATTTCCTTCCTTTAAGTCTTTAATTGGTATTGTCCTATTTAAAGTTGAATGGATTATCTTTCTTAAATTCTCAATATTCAGCAAGGTTATCAGATAAAATGGGTGATTCTTAAATACATCATTTTTAATAATTAGGTGACCGACAAATATCAGCAAAAATGGAAATGAAACAAGAATACTGTTTACAACAACACTGAATGAAAATGGATATATTGACAGTTGAGGAAAAATATTCAAAAAATCAATATTTAGTCCAGTTGGTATTACTGTAGCAATTGCAGTGAATAACCTTACATCGCCACCACCCCACATTTTCAATTTCCATAACAAATAAGTTATAGCATATGTGATAAACATTGAAATAAATGAAGCTAAAATGAATTTAACGTTACTTGTAATTAATGACAAAACCAAATTTGATAACAATCCAAACAACGCCAGGACATAACATAATCTGTTGGGAACAATATTATCTCGAATATCATAAATTGATGCCAAAATACAAAATATCATTGTAATAACTATTTGAATCAAAAATATAGTACTAAAATTCATGATAGTACTATTATAACTCAAAATATATTAATTAGATAGAAAATAAACTCGTTAAATTGCTTTTGACTTGTAAAATTGCAAAAAAAATAGAAAAATTAATTTTTAGAAAACTCATAAATAGCTTCTAAAAATGCTTTAAATAATGGATGTGGCCTATTAGGTCTTGATTTAAATTCCGGATGGAATTGACATCCAATAGCCCAAGGGTGATTTGGCAATTCAACAATTTCCACTAAAAAGTCATCAGGACTTGTACCGGAAATTATTAAACCTTTTTCCTGCAAATCATCTCTGAAATCATTGTTGAACTCATATCTATGCCTGTGACGTTCTTCAATATCGATTTCACCATAGGCCTCATAGGTTTTGGTTCCTTCGATGATTTTACAGTCATATGATCCCAGACGCATAGTTCCGCCCATGTTTTTGATTTTCTTTTGCTCTTCCATCATGTCGATAACAGGGTATTTCAAATTGTCATCGAATTCGGAACTGTTTGCATCAGGATAACCGTTTCTTCTTGCAAATTGGGTCACCATGGACTGCATTCCAAGGCAGATTCCAAACAATGGAACATTATTTTCAATTGCATAATCAATAGCATCCAATTTACCTTCAAAACCACGTTCTCCGAAACCGCCAGGAATCAATATACCGTCATACTTACTTAAAGCATCCTGGTCCAATTCCTCAACATCTGAACTTAAATATTGGATATTGGCCTTTACGCCTATGCTGGCCGCTGCATGAAGCAGAGATTCACGGATACTGATGTATGAATCTTCAAGTTCAACATATTTTCCAACAATACCGATAGTGACCTGAGGATCAGTGATTCTTAAAGATTTGACAATTTCAGCCCAATCATCCAATTTTGAAGAATCGGCTTCAACATCCAGACCTATCCTATTAACGATTAGCTCTCCTATGTTGCGCTCTTCCAAAACAAGAGGAACTTCATAGATTGTTCCGGCATCAGGAGTGTTAACCACAGCTTTAACATCAACATCACAGAAATGAGCAACTTTTCCAAGTAAAGCATCATCAATGTGGACCTGTGATCTGCATACAATAACATCAGGATTTATACCGACACTTCTTAGCTCTTTTGTAGAGTGTTGGGTAGGTTTGGTTTTGAATTCTCCAGCTGCATTTAGGTAGGGGATAAATGTAACATGGACAAACATGACGTTTTCTCTGCCTTCCTCATTTCTGAGTTGTCTTAAGGCTTCAAGGAAAGGTTGGCTTTCAATATCTCCGACAGTACCTCCAAGTTCTACAAGAACTACATCATAATCTGCACTTTCAGAATTTTCCCTAATCATCTCTTTAATACGATTAGTGATATGAGGAATAACCTGTACACATTCTCCAAGATATCCTCCTTCTCTTTCTTTGGCAATTACAGATTCATAAACCTTACCGGTAGTAATATTTGCAATTCCGTCAAGTTCAACATCTAAAAATCTTTCATAGTGACCTAAATCCAAGTCGGTTTCCATACCATCATGAGTTACGAATACCTCACCATGCTGATATGGATTGAGTGTTCCAGAATCCCAGTTCAAATACGGGTCTATTTTAATAGCTGAAACTTTTAAACCATAAGATCTTAAAATTCTTCCCATAGAAGCAGATGTTATACCCTTTCCTATGGAACTAACTACCCCACCAGTTATAATAATATACTTTGTCAGAAAAATCCTCTCCTAATTAAAATTACATTTATAATTTTAGTAATTCATAATATATAAAAATTTATTTGAGGTAAAAATTGCTTAAAAAAGGACAAAATCAATATGTTAAAATCCTGAATAATTTTAATTTAAAAAAAATGATAAAATGATTATCGTTAATGCAGATTTACCAATGAAAGAAGAAAAAAAAGATGCAGTAATTAAACAGACCTAAATATTGATAAATAATTCCATAATCCGTGAAGGAAACAAACCTATATCATGATGTCATTGACGTTTAACTTATTTTCATCGATTAATGGGAAATCCAAAAATCCCTTCAGGTACACATGCAAGCACGGAATTCATCGAATTCGTCAAAACCAATGAAAAAATCCTTTACAGCACATTTAATCATCAACTCATAGTTGATAATAAATTGAATGAATCTAAGTTTTTTTTAATATCTCCTGTTTCTCCAGTTATTCAGTTTATTTGAAATGTCTCTTGATGTTTCATCAAACTGAAACTGACCTTCATCGCCATAATTTGCAAAGCTGTGGGACTGGACAAAGTCAAAACAGGAATCGTTAGGTTCGGTCTGCCCATTGCCTCTTCTGCAATACATTCCATGAGCCCTTCCATATGGACTTACGCTCCAATAGGTGCAGTTCAGGCATATTTGATCCCCATTGTTTACCATTGAATCAAAATCAGGTTCCTCTTCAAATTCAAAATCCTCTGAATCATCATCCAAGTCATTGAAAAATTCAACACACTCATCACAATAGTTGTCCTCATCCAACTCGTTACCACAATTAGGACATTTCATATTAACCCCTAAATGTCTTAATGAACTCTTTTATATGCTCGTCACAAAATTCCCAAGTATGCTCCCCTGGAGCTCTAACAAAAGTGGCATCAATACCATTATCTTTTAAATAGTCATTAAAATCAGTATTCTTTTCGAATAAAAAGTCATCTGCTCCACAGGCCATGTAAATGTCCGGAATATTCGGACAGTTTCCAATCAATGCTTTCGGATCCATATCTGAACCTTCCAATTTATCCAAATCACCAAAAATTGACTCGTAAAAATCCCTAGAGCGCAAAACATTACTGTCATCAGTATAGTTTACAATATCATCTGTTATCAAGGCCGCAGATATCATTCCTATTTTTGAAAAGTTCTCATGATATTTCAAACCGTTTCTAATCGCACCATATCCCCCCATGGAAAATCCCGCAATGAAGGTATCCTCACGTTTGTGGGAAAGCGGAAAGATGTTTCTTGTAATGTCCAAGAGTTCCTGACCCACATATTCACCATAATATGCATGAGCCTTAGGATTGTCAACGTAAAAACTGTTTTCACCACAAGGAATTACAATAGCTATTCCATTGTCTTCGGCAAACTTCTGAATGGATGTATTTGCAAGAAATATGTCATCACTGCCGTAAAGTCCGTGAAGCAGATACAGAGTTTTGTAAGGCTTCGGAACAATCTCTTCTGTATCCTGTAAAAAGTGAATATTGTCCGCCGGCAATATTACGCTGATTGACGTACGTCTCTGCAGGCTTTTGCACTTAATGTCTCCTCTAAATAGAACCATAATATCACTATCCAAACTGTTTATCCACAGTAGATATCCGTTAATTATTTTTTAAAGTCATTCTATGTCCACAATTTGGTTATGAACATCGGACTTGCATCTTCTGCCTTTTCAAATCCACAATATTCATAAAATTTTGCTTCCACATCATATGCAACAACTACAATTCTCATATAATCTTTATAATGAGTCTTAACTTTCTCCACAAGTTCCTTTCCTATTCCCTTTAGCTGATAATCAGGATGAACAAGCAGATAATGCACATATGCATTCATTATCCCATCATCCATTACGCAAATCATTCCAACAAGCTTATCCTCATCCCATGCGGAGTAAACCGTTTCGAAGTTTTTCATTGCGATTACAAGCTTTTCAGGAAAATGGCCTGAAGACCATCCAACGGATAAAAACAAGTCCTGAAGCTCTTTTTTGCTAAATGTATGTGTGTTTTTGTATGTTATCTTTACTCTTATTTAAACCACCCTATATTCTGTCCATTTATTTGAGAAATATCTGTAAACGTAAATTGCCGCCCTAACATACCAATCGATAAACATTGCAATCCATGTTCCAAACACTCCAATGCCCATCCAATCGGCTATCACATATGAAAGGCCAATTCTGCATGCAAACATTACGGCCAAACTTATATACATCACTGATTTTGAATCTCCCGCACCCCTGAATGTTGCAGGTATTGTAAACGACAATGGCCATATTATTATTGCAAAAATACCATGCCAGATTATCATTTCACTAGCCATGGCTGCTGTTTGGGCAGACAGGTTGTAGATGCCTAAAATCAAAGGCAGTCCTGCAAATATCATGAGATTGATGACTATATGAGAAATGATTACTATAACTAAGCATTTCTTATTGTAATATCTGGCCTGTTCATAGTCATTTGCCCCAACACAATTTGATATCACAGCAGTAAGGCCCAGATTAATCGCAAACCCTGGCAGAACTGAAAATATTCCAATAGCATAACCGACAGAGTTTGCAGCTATTGCCATTGTCCCAAATGTTGAAACGATGCTTAAAACCAAAACTCTGCCCAATTGGAACAGTCCATTTTCAATACCATATGGAATGCCGACCTGTAATACCTTTCTAAGTATAACGAAGTCAAACTTATGTTTTAATGTCTTTTTAATATGTAATTTATAGTTATCGTCCACGGCAAAATACATTATCAAAACAGCGGCCAATGCCCTTGATATCACGGTTGGAATAGCCACTCCTCGAACATCCCATCCCAAATAGTAAATGCAAAATGCATTTCCGACAACATTAAATACATCACAAATGAGTAGGATTTTCATTGGAATGGTTGCATTGTTGGTTGTTCTGAAAATTGCAGCACCTGCATTATAAATGGCCAGGAATGGAATTGAAAGTGCAACAATATACAAATACATATCTGCATTTGCCCACACGTCCGCCTCGATTTGGCCGAACAGGATTCCAATCAGGAAGTGCCTTAACAGAACTACCAATATCATTAAAACCGTTGATAAGATAGTTGAAAACCAAACAAGCTGGGTTGCAGAATTTCGTGCCTTGTCAATCTGTTTGTCACCCAAATATTGCCCTGCTACAACAGCACCGCCCGTTGCAAGGGCTGAAAATGAAAAAATAAGAAGCTGAACTAAAAAGTCAACTAGAGAAACTCCTGAAATTGCCGCTTCACCTAATGAGGCTACCATTACTGAATCGGCAAATCCTACAAAGAATTCAAGCCCATATTCTATTAAAAGAGGAATGAATAGAGCAAGTAATGCCCTATTTGAATATAAGTATCCTTCAGGAGTTTTAAATATGTTCATAAATTATCTTATAAAGTTTGTGCGTGGTTTTTCTTCTTCGGTTATGGTTAAACCTTTCTCTTCACCTGCTTTCATGCATTCCAAGAAAAATGCCATGTTATGGGCCAATTGTCTCATTGTTCCCAATCCCTCTTCATCCTGCATTACCTCTTCAGGAGTGTTTCCATGAACCATATTCCAATAGAATGAGGAAATGATAGGCATTTGGCTGATTCCCAAATACTTGATTAATTGGTCATAAGTTGCAGTTGTACCGCCACGTCTTGCAGAGCAAACCACCGCTCCAGGCTTATGCTTAAAAGCTTCTCCATTAGCCCCATGTGAGTTTGAGTAAAATGCACGGTCCATAAATGAAGTCATGGATCCGTTTGCGCTGGCATAATAAACCGGTGAGCCGAATACGAAAGCGTCTGCATCATATGCCTTTTTAACAAATTCGTTTACAACATCATTGTCAAAAGTGCACTGCCCTTTCTCGCCGCATTTCATGCATGCGATGCAACCTGTTATAGGTTTTGTTTTAATCCAGAATATTTCTGTTTCAATGTCATGTGTTTTTAAGGTTTCCGCAACTTCTGTTAATGCAGTGTATGTGCATCCGTTCTTATGCGGGCTTCCATTTACCAATAATACTTTCATTTTAATAATCTCCATCAATCAATCTTTGAACTAACAAATGTCCTTTTTTGAATTCCAATGAACCTTTTTTAACGCCTTCCTCATCAAAGGATTCGCATTCGTCACCTTCGCGTTCGGAATCAAATATGACTATTGGCACATTGTCACGGGTGTGAGTTCCAACGCTTATCGGTGTCGGGTGGTCAGGCAATATTGCTCCCCTGTATGGTGAGCCTTCAAGACTTTCAATGATAGGACCAACAATGAACTCGTCAATCCTTTCAATAGCCTTTACCTTCTCGGCAGTATTTTGAGCATGACCCGCTTCATCAGGAGCTTCAATATGAATCAATAATAAATCAGTTTCCTTTAATGCTTCAATACCATATTCGCCTTTCTGCTTATAGTCAGTATCGAAATATCCTGTTGCTCCAGGAACATCAATAATGTTCATTCCAGCGAAGTTTCCGATACCTTTTAGAAGATCTACACCTGTGATTACTGAAGCGGTAATTCCGTAAGTCTCTTCGAAGTTAGGCAAGCTTGGAGTTACTCCTTGTCCCCATAGCCATACCATGTTAGCAGGAATTTCCCTTTTCTGATTGATTTCATGGTCTTTTAAGTATTCTCTTGCTTCGAACATTATGTTTTGAATCTCTTCAGCCAATTCGCATTCTCCAAACATGTTATCTACAAGATTTTCACCAACAATGTCATGAGGAGGCATTGTCTTGATGCTTGAAAGAATTTCTGCATCTTCTATACTGTCGCAGGAATATATGAACAAGTGCCTGTAGCTGACACCGGTGTAGAACTTGCCCTTAAAGTCAGGGTATTTTTCTGTAAAATATTCGTTCAGACCTTTCATCAGCATGTCTGCCTCTTCGGTGGAAATGTGGCCTGCATTAAAGTCATCCATTGCATCGCTTTCGCTGAATATTGTATTGCATCTGAATATAACATCTTCAGGTTTTGTCGGAATGCCTTCACTGCCTGCCTCTAAAGGTCCACGGCCGGTATAGTAGTCTGCAGGATTGAAACCGAAAATGCTCATATTTGCAACATCAGACCCCGGAGTATACTGTTCAGGAACATTGTTTGTAAAACCTCCAAATCCTTTTTTGGCTAATTTGTCAATATTTGGAGTATTAGCCACCATCAAAGGGGTTTTGCCATCCAATTCATCTACAGGGTAATCACTGGAACCATCAGGAATAAAAATTACATATTTCATATTATCAAAAAAAGAATAAAGAATTAGTATTTATTTTTTAAAATACTAATCAAGTCAGTCAACATCGCAGAAGCAGTTTCAAGGGAACCTGCTCCAAGTCCAATTACAGATACCTCATCAGCCAAATCGGTTTTGATTGTAGCCATGTTTAAGGTTCCGCTTACATCATAGGAACTTCCTCTTTTAACCAAACGAGGAGACACCTGCAGATTGTCAGGAGATACTTCAGCAATTAATTTTATCAGGTAATCGTCCCTTTTGGCCAGCTCGATGGCCTGAGAGTTAATTTTTGAAATACCTTCAACCTTAACGTCACTGTAGGTTGCATCAATTCCCAATAGGGAATTTGCCAAGATGACGGTTTTACAGGCTGCATCAATACCTTCAACATCCTGGGTAGGGTCGGTTTCTGCAATACCCAATTCCTGTGATTCTTTCAAGATTACTTCATATTCTGAACCTTCTGAAGTCATTCTTGATAAAATGTAGTTAGTGGTACCGTTCAGAATACCCTTGATTGATTTGATTTCGCAGGATGCAAGTGTATCTTTTGTGAAATTGATGATTGGCATTGATCCGCCAACACTGGCTTCATACTTAAATTCCACGCCAGCCTTTTCAGCTGCACCAACAACTTCCTTGAATTTTAAGGCCAAATGACCCTTATTTGAGGTTACAACATCCTTTCCCTGTTCAAATGCCTTCAAGGTTAGTGAAAGTGCAGGCTGTGCATCAACGATATTTGTAGGAGTTGCTTCTATAAGACAATCGTATTCAACTGCATCTAAAACATCTGCACCATTCTTATCAGACCCGAATTCAGGATATGCTGATAATTTTCCTTCTTCTTTTTTAGTCTTTACGAGTAATTCTTCATCTAAGCCATCTTGTGAGATTGCAGATGAAGATGAATCTGCTGCTGCAACTACCTTTACTGCAACACCAGTTTTATCCTTAATTAAATCTTTCTTCATGGAAAGGGCATTGGCAACACCTTGACCAACTGAACCGAATCCCATGATAATGACTTTACATTCATCCATAATAATCATCACTTAAACTTCATTAATCACTAGCAATTCTTTTTCCTCTGCAATTTCTGCAATCTTTTCAAATACTATTTGCTTTTTACCAATATCCGCTTCGATATTAATCAGTGCGGTGGATTTTTCCTCACCGTTTAATTTAATATCAAATGCCACAATTACAACACCTTCCAAGTCATTTATTCTGTCCATGGTGTCCCTTAAGTCTTGGTCTACAATGTGGCCAAAGAATATTGTAGTGATTGTTTCTTTCCTAACAACACCGTCTATTTCAATAATGCTAAATCCTAATTCTTCAAATCTGTCAACCACATTTTTAAGGTCTTCATGATCCCCTTCCAAAGTAAGTTGAACAGGAACTTTTCCATTTTCGTTTTTATAATCTCTTTTATGAATAACAGTTACTAAATTAGCGCCAAACACACTTATTGGTTCCAATGCTTTAACTAACTGTCCTGGAGAATCTAAAAGTTCTAGAACCAAGTTTATTCTCATATAAATCCCTCTTAATTTGTCCAATCAGCTCTTTTCACAATAAGATTTCCATCTTTATCAATATTGGCATTTCTTAATATTTTTTCAGGATTTTTCTCGTGAGCTTCGTCTTCACGTGTTAAATTTAAATTATCGGTAATGTACCAGGTTTCGTCTGAATCTGGAATATCTTCCAATATTTTTGAGAATTTTTCTATAATATCTTCTGCATCTTTTTCGATTGTCATTAATATAAACTCCTATTAATTAATAATATAATTGATTATGTTTTTTAACATTAATAAAGTTAAAGAAAAGTAGAATAATAATTTAAAAAAAATAAGTTAAAAGATATTATAAATATTGGGAAATGTCAGTGTCCTTAATGATTTTCTTTCTCAATATCTTGTCGATTCCGGTTCCGTATTGGGCTGCCTTTTTAGGTCTGTAGGCTATTTCATAGTCAAGGCCCTCTTCAAAAGCGATTTTACGCAAAATGCTTTTCCTCATATCATCATGCATTGAAACAATCTTTTTGTTGTCCGGAATATTCAGGACCAGCTCCACAAGATTCTTATCCAAAAACGGCAGTCTCAACTCAACGCCGTTAAGCATTGAGCATGCATCGTCCCTTTCAAGGTTTACATGATACATGTTGGACATGTCAACCCTCAAATCATAGTTGAGTGTACCGTCAACAAAGCTTTGAAGATAACGTTTGTATCCTCCAAAGAGCTCATCGGCACCCTGACCGGAAAATGCTACTTTAAGACCATCTTCAGCCACCATCTTAGTTGCAAAATATGTGGTGAGGCCAACGCCAACCTTCATCAGGTTATCATCGCCAATGGCTTTGACAACTTCAGGCAAAGCTTCGCGAACCATATCTTCAGTTACTTCGCAGATTTTCAAATCAAGATTAAGGAATTTTGATGCATAAATCGCAGCTTCAACATCCTTTGAGCCTTCAGCGCCAACTGCATAAAGAGTAACTTTCAGAGGAACATTTTCAGTAATCTCCTTTAAAAGCAATGCAAGATATGAACTGTCAAGACCACCTGAAAATATTACACCCAGCTCAGTCAAACCGTCAATTCTTTTGGAAACGCTTAACTTTAACATCTTGTCTATTTTAGATACATCACCTTCAAAGACCTTCTCATATATTGCCTGTGCAGGAGCTATATCCTCCCAGTTAAATAGGATATGTTCCGGCTTTAAGGTTTCGATTTCATCAAATCCAACTTCTTTCAAGGATTGTTTTGATGATGCAAATCCCTTCAAATCATCATTTTGTGCATAGAATAGTGGCTTCACTCCAAGAGGATCACGTACAAGCGCCAAGTTTTCACCATCCCAAACAGCAAATGCATAATCTCCATCAGCCAATCTGATTGCCATTTGGATAGCCTTGACAAGATCTCCCTTATTGTAACAGTCGATCAGGTAAAGAAGTGCTTCCGCATCTGATAATATCTCCTTTTGCACTCCCACTTTGGAAAGCAGATTGGTTATTGTCTTGAAATTATATATTTCACCGTTGAAGACCATAGTAAGGTTTTCATTTGATACAGGCTGTGGCTCTGAAACTCTATCATTCAAATCATAGATTGAAAGCAGGTTATGGCCAAAAGCTATCGGATAGGTGCCATCATCTTCAAATTCATCCAAATCAATGTCAGTGTAAATCTTATCCAAAAAAAGACCTGATGAATCAGGACCTCTGTTTTTTGAGGTTTTCAACATCTTAACAATATCATCCGCTTTTACGTTACCCTGAAGGCCTACTATTGAACACATGATATAATGTTATGAAATTAATAATACTTAAAATTTAAAAAAAAAAATAACATGAGCCAATCTAATCATTAGCCCATCTTTTTAATTTAGGAAATACATCTTTCATCATTGCGCTTGCCTGCTCCTTGTCAAATTCAGGATGAACTTCAACCATCTTATCGATACAGAAATTCATCATTTCATCCATTGACATGTCTGATGTGAATTCTCCATCCTTAAAGCAGTATATACAGTAGTCTTCGTTTTTACTGCCATCTGCATTGGTTCCGAAGAGTTCATCATCTGCCAGAGGCATTGCACAGGATTGACAGAATTTTTGATTTTCAAATTCGTTCATTGTATCACATCCTATCCATTATTTAAACTTTTTAATATTTAAAATATTTTAGAGCATTTGAAAAGTAATGTTAAAGTGTAACATCTCTTTTTGTAAAGTAAATATAGGAGATAAGTAATCCGATCACAAAAGTTGCCAAGATTACACCATAAGATACTGTCATTCCTGTACCATATTTAGCAATTTCACCAGAGGAAATCAAATATGGGCATACCCAAGGAACATAAGGCGCCCAGGCCTGTCCGTAAATCAAAATGTTCACCAATGCCAAGCCGGCCCCTCCAACCATTGCTGGAACCATATTTGTAATCACCAATGACAAGAATACAAATGGAGAAAATGTTAAAAACAGCAGCACGTTTGCAAAGAGAAGCTGGATAAAACTGTCAATGAATAATTTTAAGCTAAATCCATCAAGCCCCGCAATAAAACCAAAGACAAGTGTTGATAAACTTGTAACAACAGTTAAAATTAAAATCCAAACTAAAAACATGACATATTTGCTTAACAAGAAATTTCCTCGAGATACTGGAATAGTCAACATTGTTTTAAGAGTATGTTCATTGTATTCCCTTCCAAACAGATAGGAAATCATTATTGCAAAAAGCAGGACTCCAAATAATGCTGACATGTACATATTTACATTATCGAACAATAATTCAAAAGTATGACCTTCACCAAATGCAAAAACTGCTATAAACATTAGAAATGGAGGTAAAATGGCCCCCATTAAACTCAATAGAAAGATATTTGACCTTTTAAGTTTTAAAAATTCCATTTCTATGAAAGTTAACATCCAATCACCTCAATTATTGGAAACGAATCTTGTAAAGAACTCTTCCAAGTTTTCTTCACACAAATTCACCTTTCTAACATCAATTCCTGCCTTAACAAACAATGCATTAAATTTATCCCTCATATTCAGATGAGAATAGAGATGAATCATATTGTTGTCAAATGTATAATCCTCATTTTCCTTAAGCTCCAATTCATTAAAGATACTGAGGGCAAGATTAATGTCTGATACTTCAAATTCAACAAACTTTTTTAACCTGCCATGTAACTCCTCTCTTGATATTTCATCGATTAAAACACCGTTGTCCATAAAACCGATGACATCGGCAAGATTTTCAATTTCACTCAATATATGTGATGAAATGAGAATTGTTATTCCAAATTCATGGGACAATCTTTTAAGCAATGTTCTGATTTCCTTTATTCCAAAAGGATCAAGACCATTAATCGGTTCATCCAAAATAAGTAATTCAGGATTATGCAAAATAGCTGCCGCTATTCCCAAACGTTGCTTCATGCCCAATGAGAAATCCTTGAATATTTTTGATTTTGAATCTACCAAATTAACCATTTCAAGAACTAATCTAATTTTTTGAGGGTCATAATCGCCCCTTATTTTTCCAATGATTTTCAAATTCTCATATGCAGTCAGATTTTCGTAAAATCCCGGAGTTTCAATGATTGAACCTATTTTCGGATAGATTTCATTTGAATATCTTTTAGGATCTTTTCCAAAAAGATATATTTCTCCATCGCTTGGATATGTGAGGTTCAGTAGCATACACATTGTTGTGGTTTTTCCGGCTCCATTTTTTCCCAAAAGACCATATATCTTTCCTTTTTCAACATGCATATTTACTGAATTCACAACCTTCTTCCTGGAATATGTTTTTGACAGATTGTTTGTTTCGATAACGTAGTCTACCATGTTAAAAACTCCCTATAAAATCACTTAAAAAAAAAAGAAAATGGAATGTTAAAAGCATTCCAACTATTTGATTGATTCTCTATATATTGATCCGCAAACCCTATTGAAGAATACACTGCAGTAGGAGGTTACGAATAATGCTTGAATAATTGATATGACTGTTGATATGACTATTGCCTGATTGTTAATAGTCGCTGCAAATATTACTGCCAAAAAGCTCATGATAATTCCAATAGCAATATTGATAATCATGAACACTATTACTGTAAATATGACTGTTCCAACATATTTGCCCCATCCTAGATTAGAGATATTGTCGGTTATTTCCCTAAAGTCAAATGCCTTTTTAAGGCTGTCATGGGCAACCATATTGTTCAATGCCATAATCAGGAGGAAATAACAGATTATCATCAGTAAGAGAGAAATTATCATTACGACTGGCCATGCTGATGAGTCGCTTGTCAATATTATTGCCAAAAATGCCACAATCATTGGAGGAATGCTGTATACAAAACTTACAAGGAAATATTTGACTCCTTTGATGAACATTCCCGCTATATCTCCAAATCCTGGAAGATCATCTTTCCTGTCTATTGAGAAGCTGATCACGTTATACTGATATCCCATTATAAACAATGATACAATAAATCCCACTATAAGTATTGCAAAAGCCAGATAGATATCTCCATTAGGCAACTGTGAATGGCTTAAAGTAGATGCAGTAGCATTGGTTTTTTCTACAGTGTCCATAATCATTCTGGTTATATCAACAGTCTTAAGGGTGAAAACCATTGAAACCAAATCACATATTACAAATAATATTCCAAATCCTAAAAGTTTTTTGATGTCATTGAAGGGATATTTCAATCCTTCAACGACACAGTCAGTAATACTTGCCACATAATCACCTTATATCTGCATTGTGTATAACAATCCGATTGATCTTGAATTGAATATACTTAAGTATGGTCCGACAAGGAACATCGCAACTAATGAGTTGAGCATTACACCGAAAAGGAATATTGCACTTGGATCAATACCTAAAACAGCAGTGGAAACTCCAAATACTGTAAATATTATTCCTATGACCATTGAAACAACAGTGAAAATAACCCATGTTATGACTATTAATCCCAATAATGTTGCAATGCATTCAAACCATCCGATTTCATCTATGGCCTCTTTTATCTCACTTATAGCAAATGCTTTTGAGAATGCCCCATCATTATATGCCATGTGACATAATCCAATTTGAATCATCAGCTCTACAACAACAAAAGCGACAAATGTTAGTATACATCCGATAATCATTATTGCTAATCCTGCAACATTACTTACTTGTCCTGCAATCAGAGCAAATATAAAAAAGATAATGATTGGCACGAGCAAATACAAAATCTGAACAATCACAACCTTTACACCATCAATGAACATACTTATCAAGTCTTCAAAGTCAGGCAATGGGTCTCTACCGTTGATAACTCCATGTACCGCATTGTTGATAACCCTATAATTATAACCAGTAATCAGAAATACTGGAAGCAATAAGAAACTGAAAAAACAAATTATTCCCAATATCACTAGAGTTTTCCAGTCTTTTGCTGAATATTCCAGTGAATCCTTATATATATCTAAAATCATTTTTATCACCTAATAGTAATCATCGTCGAAAATAAATATTTCTTCCATAACAAAGTATTTTTCTCGATCTCCTTTAAACATCATTTTATTAAAGACTTGGGTTATTTCATAAGCCAAAAATAAAGATGGATTGTACCGGCCATTTTCAAGTGCATTAATGGTCTGTCGGGTAACTCCAACTTTATCACCCAATTCTTTTTGGCTCATCTTGAGCTCTTGTCTTAAATATTTAATCATGGTTCTCATAGTAATCCACAAATTAATTTTTTGCAAAAAGTATTTAAGTACTTCAGTAATTATGTTAAAAACTAATTACTTATGTTAATGTTACATTACATAGTATATAAACTTAACGGTTTTTATAAAAATTAATTTAATCATTTAAAAAATAAAATAAACATTAAAAAACTTATTAATTTTATAAATAATAATCTTTAATATTTATTTTAAAATAAAAATAAATATTTATTAATAAATCATTATTTAACAAAAGATTTACTATTTTTTTAAAGAAAAAATATAAGCGAAACATTTATATAGTAGGTAATACATCTTTAACATATGTAACATTTCTATAACAGATTTTGTTGCAAAAATAGTTCCAAGCAGATTAATTCAAATCAAACTTATATGATTATCAACCCATTTTCCCTAAAAAAAACTGCTTGGACTAAACCCTAATTTTTGTTTTGTATCTGTTGACAATCCATGCACCCAAAATACCGATAACGGCACCTGCAAGGACATCGCCAGGGTAATGTACGCCAACATACATTCTGGAAAATGGAATAACAATCGCAAATATGATTAATATGGCATCTATTATTTTATAATGTTTTTCAGCCAGTTCTTTCATGTTCAATACAAAAAATGTTACGAAGGATAACGTTGAAGTGGTATGGCCTGACGGGAATGAAAGAGGATCAGTTTCAGTAATCAGCAAACGTACATTATCCAAAGTTGCAAAAGGCCTTGGCTCACAAATCAGATGCTTTAAGATAGCTGTAACAATGTCAGAACATAAGAATGCGACCAATGCTAAAATACTGAGTCTTTTAAGTGTTTTCTTATCCCTAAAATGTGCATATGCTATAATTGCAATCAGCACAACTGCCAATAGCTTAAATCCTCCAAAATGAGTTACTATTGGCATTATAGCATCAAAAATGGGATTTTGAAAATTGTGATTGAAAAAATAAAATAAATCAACATTAATTTCACTGAACATTATAAATCTCCTTTTCGTGGCTTAAGTGAATTCCAATATGTCCAACCGCTAAAACAATGACTGAAATTATCAAAAATACATTTTGACCATATATTCCCAAAAAGAAAAATGCCAATACGGGAATTGTGGCTCCCGCAACAGGTATTTTCAAAAAATCCGAATACATGTCACTCATTCGCCTTTCACTCCTGAAATATTTGAACCAATACATTTCATATAATATCATCAGTACAACAGCAATAATTAAAGTTATGACAAAATCATTATTATAATTATTGAAAAACAATGTAAAAACAATTACTGATATCTGACCTATTCTTTCAAGGGCCAGCAGTATTTTATTTTCATTTTTAACATATTTGTCATAATCATCAGGTTTGTTGAAGCTCCAAATAATATTCGGAATCAATAACAATGCCAAAAAAACCAATCCAATTATCATATAATCACTTAAAAGAACGGTACGATTGAATAGACTGCAATTAAAATTACCACAGTTAAAATCACGATAGCCCCAAGCGGAACCTTCTTCCAGGCAAGTCCTGCTGCCACAATAGCCCCTATCAAACCGATATACCATAGCTGATTGTCAACTGTCAAGACCCCCGGACATATCAATGCCGCAAGAGCTGTGTAAGGAATCAGATTCAGAAATTTCTCCACTTTCGGAGGAAAATCCAATCTGTCAATGAACAATGCCGGAATCAGTCTTGGAATGAATGTTACAACTGCACAGCCTAAAATAACCAAAGCCATGTAATCCATTAGGCATCACCCGAAATCAGATATTCATCATCAACTATATACATTCCGATAGCCGCTCCAACCAAAGTGGAAACGATTAGAGACCAGTTTCCTAAAAACTGACTTAAAACAATGTTTAAAACCGCAGTTATCAATACCAAAAGCGCAATCTGTTTGGATTCCTTAACGGCCGGTGTTAAAATAGCTACAAACAAAGCATATAATGAAATGTTGAAACTGTTTGTGACAATTACCGGAAGCATATCCAAAAGGACAACACCAATTCCAGCTCCCAAACACCAGCTCAGCCATGCAGTAATTGCAATTCCAAGATAGGTCCATATGCTTGAATCATCACTTAACGAAAACATCGCAAAGGATTCATCGACAGTCACATGGGCCGCCAGGATATTCAACGGAGTGTTTGAGTCCTCAACCTTGTTCAGGACACATGTGGACATTACAAAATACCTTAAGTTAACCACAAAATTGGTCAATATTATTGCCATTGCAGTTGCTCCGCTTAATACCATTGATGCCGCAATAATCTGGCCCGCTCCAGCATATACTAAAAATGACATGGATATGGTCTCAAGAGGAGTCATGCCTGCCTTTATAGCAATTGCAGCATATCCAATACCCATTGGAACATATCCAAAAGTAATCGGAATACCCTTTTTAGCACCATCAATGAATTTAGCAGTTCTTGAAATAATATCTCCCCAAAAAAAATTAAAAAAAATATGTAATTTAACTAAGTAAATTACTGATTTGGTCTGTTGTAATCAAACCTAAAACAACCATATCTTCATCAACAACTGGAAGACAGGATATATCAAATTTACGCATTTTACGAGCAATTTCCTCGATTGTGTCTCCAGCATTACAATATTTGACTGTAGTAGTCATAATATCGGTTAGATGATTTGAATTAGTTGCAATGGATTTGGATAAATCCCAACTTGTTACAATACCAATAAGCTTATTTTCATCAGTGACAACAGGAATATGTGTCACATGCTTTTCCAACATCAATTTTGCAGCATCCTGAACATTGGCATTAGCTTTAATTGTTGCAATATTTTCCATCATCATGTCTTCAACAACATTTTCTGATAAGAAATTAGCAAGAAGATAATTGAGTTGGCCTCTTTCAAGCAGGAATGCATCGTGCCCATAGTTGGATTTAATTTCTGAAAAGCTTACATCAACATTATTGGCATTAAGAGCAGTTACAATGTCAGTGCTCTGTTCTGTTGGATATAACCAGTCAGAATCAACAGAAAGTACTTGGACTTTTGCTTCAACATCTTTGAATCCGTCAATCAGTGAGTCATTTATTGACAAATCAAATAAATCAACCGCTTTTGTAATATACAGGTAACTGTTTGCATCAAAACGCTTTACAAATGCTTCCCCCTGATGTTTCAAGTAACTTTCAACCTGAAAATCAACCGAAAAGTCATAGCTGATTTCATCCTTATCCTGAAGGCCACGTCCGAATTTAATGTCCATTGATTCATCACTTAAATAGGTAATATGAGCAATCATACGAGCAAGAGACAATCCGTTTCTTGGGATTACTCCAGATTCATAATAGTTTCCGCCTTTCCAATGAGGATCGGAAAATATTGATTGGCGACCTACCGCATTGAATGCAATTTGCTGTGGTGAAGACATTGCAGCTGTAGCTATTGGAATCGCTTTTTTCATCATTTCAGGATATGAAACCATCCATTCAAGAACCTGCATTCCACCCATTGAACCGCCAATAATGGCAGCCAACTGATTAATTTCAAATGAATCGACAAGTTTCTTTTGAACCTTAACCATATCCCCAATGGTAATAACCGGGAAATCAAGACCATATTCCTTTTTTGTTTTAGGGTTTATTGAACTTGGACCAGTTGTTCCTTTACATCCTCCTAGAACATTGGAACATATTATAAAATATTTTTCTGTGTCCAAGGCTTTACCGGGACCTATTACAATTTCCCACCAACCAGGCTTTTTGTCCCCATCATGCCATCCTGCAGCATGGGCATCGCCTGTAAGAGCATGACAAATCAAAATAGCATTGGACTTTTCTTTGTTAAGCTCGCCATATGTCTCATAGGCTACAGTAACATTTTCCAGAACTTCACCGCTATCCAAGTCAATTGGTTCTTCAATGTGGAAATATTTTGTCTCAACATTACCAACAGATTCTTTGTTCATTTAATTTCTCCCTAGACGTAATTTACGCATTGCACTCTTTGCAGCTGATTGTTCAGCTTCTTTTTTATTTTTGCCTCTTCCAACACCCATTTCCTGGCCGTCTATTAGACAAGCGATAATGAATGTCTTATCATGAGGAACTCCATATTCCTTTAAAATCTGATATTCGATAGCTATTTCATTAGCATCGCCATATTCTTTCATTGCTGATTTATAATCTTCAAAGAAAACTCTTTCCTGATCTATATATTTAAAAATCCATTTGGAAACAAAGTCTTTTGCAAATTCAATGCCTTGATCTATAAATATCGCTCCCAAAAATGATTCAAAAATATCCGCCGTAATGGAAATTACCTCATTTTTTGTTAAATTTGACTCTTCGGCAGAAACACGAAGATAATCTTTTAATTTTAACTTTTGAGAGTAATAAATTAACGCATTTTGACATACAAAGTTTGATCTTTTCTTAGTTAATTCTCCTTCCTCAAAATGAGGATATTTTTTAAATAAATATTCAGATACAATCAAACTTAAGACAGAATCTCCTAAAAACTCCAATCTTTCATAATTGTAATCCAAATCATGAATAGTTGCATATGAAGCATGTGTGAATGCAATTTCATATAAATGTTCATTTTCAGTTTCAATATCAAATTTTTCAAATAAATTCATTTAAAGCCCAGACTTAATATTAATATTATTATTTAATATATCCTTGAACTTATATATAAGTATATATAACTATAGTTATAAATATTACTTTTCAAATGCTCTCGCACTTTTCATTTATATATGAAATTCCAAATTAAAATTAAAAAGGATTTGCTAATATGATAATTAATTGGAAAGATGAAATAACAAGAATTGACCCAGACATAAAATTCAGAGCACATGGCGGATGGTTAAAAACCGTGGATCAATTAGACAAAAGTGTAAAAAATGGTTATTCATTAGTTGGAGACTTTGTACAGGCAGGAGATTTTGAAGAAGAATATAGTGAAGGAATTTATCTTGACTGCAACAAAGAAGGCAATGCTAAAAAACCCCAACTGGACTACAGACTATTCCGTTTTAGAGACGGCAAAGTGAGATTGCTCGACATGGTAATTGACGGCAAGCAAGGCTGGGCAGTGGATTTATGGGATGCGTTAGATGGAGAACTATAAGATCTTCATCTAAAAGCCGAATAAATCTTGTGCGTCAAGCATAACATCCACAATGTGAACATTGAAAGGACATCTAGGTTCACATTCCCCACATGCGATACAATCTGTTGCATTAAATTTCAGATTGTTATAATGCTCCTGAATGCTTGCAGGCACTTCATCCTGATTTTTTGCAAGGTCAAACAATTTATTCACCATTGCAATATCGATTTGAGATGCACATGGCGCACAATGTCCGCAGTATGTGCATTGCCCCTCAAATGAATGTTTTGGAGCATTTTTTAGAACTTCAGCATAATCTTTTTCATCATCTGTTGAATCACAATACTTTAAAGATTCTTCTAGCTCTTCTACTGTTTTAACACCAACAAAAATACTTGAAACACCCTTTTGCTCTAAAGCATAATGTATACACTGAACAGGAGTTAAAGCCACTCCAAAAGGAGAAGTTTCATCCGAAAGCAGATTTCCACCTGCAAAACCCTTCATTACTGTCAATGCAGTTCCATTTTTTTCACAAGTTTCATAAATTTCTGCCCTTAAAGGGTTCAGGCTTGACAAATCATCGCTATAGGCATCCTCTTTTCTGTACTCCTCAATATCATCCATTGCCCCAAACATATCAAAAGCAGGATTTATTGAAAACATTAAAAGTTCAATTTCAGGATTTCTAGCCGCCAATATTCCCACTTCAGGATTATGAGTGCTTAACCCAATATGTGCTATTGTTCCTTCATCCTTAAGCTTCCTTACATATTCAATGAAGGGTCCGTTCATTATATTTTCATAATCCTCCACCTGGTCAACATAATGAATCATTCCAAAATCAAGCGTATCAATTTGAAAACGCTCCATAAAATCTTCAAATGCTGGAATTACCTTGTCCATTTCACGTGTTCTTACATATTGGCCGTTTTGCCAAGTTGATCCTATGTGACCCTGAATAACCCAATTTTCACGATTCGGCTTGATTGCACGGCCCAAATGGGAGCGAACATCAGGTTCACTCATCCAACAATCAACAAAATTAATATCATTCTCTTCACAGGCCTTAATTAATGCTTCAGTATCCTCATATGGTCTTTCCACTAAAAATTCCGCACCAAAAGCAATTTCAGATACTTCAATACCAGTGTTACCTAACTTTCTATATTCCATATTTTCCCTCAATGTAAAATATGTTTTAAGAAATCTTTAAAAGTTTCTAAATTAAAGATACATATTAGATGTATACTAAAGAATTTATTTTAGATGAAGTGAATGCCATTAGAGATGAAATAGGTCATGACGAAGTTAATATCTTCATCGAGGAATTTTACATTGAAAATAATGAATTGTGGATTATTACAGAAGATAGGCCAGACAAATCAGCAATAATTGGAAAAGGAGGTTGGGTCGTCGGCAAACTCAAAGAAAAGTTAGGCCTGGATAGTATACATGTTGAATCTTATGGCGATTTTTTAAATAAGAATTACAAATTGAAATTATCCAAAAAAACAATCCGGAACCTTGATTTGGATTTAGTTGGTTTGAAGAACCTGGAAAAAACTATTGAGTATAAATTAGAAAATATTTACAGTTTCAATTTTGATAAGTATTTCAGTGAAAACGAATTTGATGAGTCATCAAATATTGAAGCTGTTGTTGCCCTTTCAGGCGGCGTGGACAGTAGCTTTTCACTTATTTTAGCTAAAAAACTTGGTTTTAACCCTGTGGCAGTTACAGTTGATCCGGGAACTATCATTTTGCCAAACCAATTTAAAAAGAACATCAGAGTTTTGGTTGAATCACTAAATGTCAAACATGAATACATTAATGCAGATTATTCCGACATCATAAGCGAATCTTTCAGCGGCAATGTGCATCCTTGCGGAAGGTGTTCTAAAAATACTGGGAAATTAGTGAAGCAATATGCAAAAGATAACGAAATTCCAATAATTGTCTTTGGTGATATGCTTGCAACAGGCAGTCAATGCATAAATTTGCAGGACGATTCATTATATCGCTTGAACCTTCCGGCAAGTTTAAGTGTTGGTAAGCAAGAGATAAAATCCTTAATTGCAAACTATAATTTACAGACATTCAAAGGATTTGGTTGTCCACTACTTTATGAAGTTCACAAAAAGTTTCCCCACATGAGAAAATTTTCAATTCAAAGAATACTGAGAGAAACCAGATCAGGTGCATTGGAACCTGGCGAAGCTCTTGATTTAATATGGAGCTTCAACAAAGTCAAATGAAAAAATTAAAATCAGATTTTAAATATTGTGAGATATTAATAGAAGCTGAGCCTTACTTATGAATTTATTAAGTAATTCTAAAAATATCCCACTTATGCCACATAATCAATGATTATGTTAGCAATACTATTTTTGTCTATTAGAGTATTTAAAGTTTAGGTAAACCTAAATAATTTTTAAAATTAAAAAAATATAGGAATTATTAAATTCCTTTCCTTTCAAATTCATCATTCAAGAATGATTTGATATTATCCCTGGCCATATCAACCATTTCAGGTGCAGGACCACCTGGAACAGCTCTGATTCTAACGTTTTCGGCAGGATTTAAAGCATTCTGAATTAAATCATCTGATAAATTCAATTCATCGAAACCTAACTCAACTGCAATATCATCAATGAATGCGGAAGTGATGTCCTCTTCAGCCATATCCTTTGCTGTAGCCTCATTAACAATTCTTCCGACAATCTTGTGAGCGGTTCTGAATGGTATTTCCTTTTCACGAACCATGATATCAGCTAAATCTGTTGCAGTTGCAAAGTTTTTGCCTGCAAGCTCAGCGCACCTATCGATTTTGAATTCAACAGAAAGCAACATTTTTGTTACAATAGATAATGTGTCTTGAGTCACTTTAATGGAATTCCATAAATGAGGAGTGATTTCCTGTAAATCCCTATTATATGTATACGGAATGGCTTTCAAGATTGTTAAAATTGTTACCAATTCCCCATTGACAATTGTACATTTTCCTCTTGCAAGTTCAGCAACGTCAGGATTTTTCTTTTGAGGCATAATAGAAGAAGTGGATGAATACTCATCAGCCATTTCAATAACGCCAAATTCATAAGTGCTCCATAAAACAAGCTCTTCACAGATTTTAGATAATGTGGTACAAAGTGAAACCATGTCAAACACTGCTTCAGCAATAAAGTCCCTTGTTGAAACTCCATCCATGGAATTTTCCAAATACGCATCGAAACCAAGCAAATCAGTGGTTAATTGCCTATTTATTGGAAAGCTAGTGGTGGCCATTGCAGCTGAACCTAATGGATTTAAATTAACACGTTTATATGTATCCTCAAAACGTTCATAATCCCTTTTTAAAGCCTGTACATGAGCCATCAAATGATGGGCAATTGTAATCGGCTGGGCATGCTGAAGGTGAGTAAAACCAATGAATACATCTTCCAAATGTTCTCCGGCCATTTCATTTATACCTTCAATGAACTCTAGGATACCAATTTGGAGCTCAATGATTTTTTCACGTAAAACCAGTCTGACATCACATGCAACCTGATCGTTACGAGATTTGGCGGTATGCATAAAACCGGCTTCAGGACCAATTTTAGAAGTCACATAATTTTCAATAGCCATATGAACATCTTCAACTGAAGGGTCAAACACTAATGCCTCGTAACCCTCTTCCCTAAGGCTATCAAGGGCACATAAAATATTGTCTGCAATCTTTTCATCAATGATTCCCTCATGCTTTAGCATTGAAGTGTGTGCAAAGTTAGTTTTGATATCAGCTTCAAAAAGAAGTTTATCTGCTTCAAGTGATGAAGTGTAAATAGCTGCTTCATCAGTCATTCCAGTTTTAAAACGACCATTTCTAATATTATCCAAAAAAATCCCTTCTAAAAAATAATTAAGAAATAAAAATAAATAAAAAAAAGAAATAAAGATTTGAAAAATCTATTTTTTCATTTCAGTGTATCCGCATTTACCACAAGCGACTCTGTCACCATGGTCAGCCATGAATACACCTTCACCACAACGAGGACAAATTTGGTTTTTTCTTACAATTTTGTCTCCATCTACTTCATATAAATCAGATTTTCTTACCATCATATCACCTATTCTTCAGCTTCAGCTTCAGCATCTTCTTCCGGTTCTTCTTCCGGTTCTGCATTTTTAGCAATTACATGTTCAGTTTCAATGTAAGTTAAATCATCTACTGTATCATAGACTTTAGCATAACCTAATGCTCTAGGTTCACCGTAGTGTGGTTGTACATTGTCAACAACGATTAATTCTTTTTTAGTGTTTAATAAAGCAACTAATTTGGATTTGATATCCAATACTTTAGGAGTTGCTTCTCCATCGTAATCAACATAAAACTTAATTTCTTTTCTGTTAAATAATTTATTTTCTTTTTCTTCAATAAATTCAATTTCCATGATAAAACCTCATTTAATTTATTCATTAATAAATCCGTCAATAAGCTTTTGAGCTTTATTTTTTAAATCACCAGCTTTTAAAAGCACTAATCCTTCATTCGGCTGACCATATAGAATGGTAGTTTCCGGATTTGCCATTAAGATGCAAGGAAGAACTGCAAGATCTTCTTCCCCAGCCACTTCAATTACATAACATTCGCCATTGTTAGATAATTCAAGAGCCTCGCCTATGGTTTCCCATAGATCATCAGTTATGGTTCCAGCAGGATTATCCGCTTTTAGAATGTGATCTGCAAGTATAATTTCATGAGTATGATTTTTTCTTTGAATTAAATTATCAATTATACCAATATTAGGATATAATTTGTATTCGGTAAGATTAGCAAAAGTCGCATCACCAACAGAAATTAAAAACTCGGAAGATTTAATCTCATCAATTGCATCTTCAAAGTCGGGATATAATTTACCCAAAGGCTTTTTGAGATCAATTATTATATCTTTATTTAATTCTGCATCTAAACGTAACACGAAAACACCTTATCTTACTCTTAAACAATATTCGCCAGGAACCTCGATATTTAATTCACGAGCAATTCTGGACTCTTCAGGATCAGTTATAATTAAAAGACCACTCCAATTATCTGAAGTTGGGTTTCCGCAACTAGGACAATGGTCTTTACTTGAAATCATTTTACAAACAGTACAAGCTTTCATTTTTTAACCCTTCACACTTTTTTGTTTTGCCTCTTCAATCCATTCGAATCTGCCTAAATTATTTTGTCTCATAGTAAGAGGAATTTTAGAATTCCTGTTATTATCAATATTATTAGTAGATTCGTCTTTAATGGAAACACTGACTGCTCTAGCTCTAACCAAATCCCCTTCATCAAGGGTTTTGTTAGATTCTTTTGCTAGCAATGCTCCTCTTTTGGCATCATAATTAATATAATCATCAGTAACTTGAGAAACATGAATCAAACCATCCATAGGTCCAATTCTTACAAAAGCACCGTAATCCACAATATCAATTACTTCACCATTAAAGATTTCATGTTGTTCCGGTTTAAAGAAAATAGCTTCGAATACAACATTATGATATGATGCTCCATCACCCATAATGAGTCTTCCTTCACTAATTTCGTCTATTGCGTTAACACAAATAAGTAAACCTAGTTTTTTGTCTAAACGACCTTCATAAGTTTCATTCAAGGTCTGTATAGCAACTTCTTCAAGTGGATTTTCAAATCTGTAAGGTGGTATTCTTACAGTATCCTCAATTTTTGTTTTATAATACAAAATAATCCCTCGTTTTTTTAATAAGTTTAATTAATATTATATTTTACCTTCAACAGCAATATATTTTTTTTGCCTTAAATACACAACTGTAATACCTTTATCTTTTGCACGATTTTTTAATTCAATATCGTTTGTAGCTAATACTTCTGAAACTCTAAGTAACGCATCATCCACAGTTTCGTTTTCAAGTAATGAAATATCCTTTATTTCAACTTTTGAAGAATTAGCTAATTTTAAGGCCAAATTAGCATTCAGCCTTACTTTACCTTTATTATTATTTTTTAAACCCTTCAATTCATTGATAACAAAGCTTGGAGTAGTTAATTTATAAGAAGGTAATTTATTTTCAAGTTCAGTGATAATATCAACATTGAACTGAAAAGGAACCATAAAAAAATTGGTATCAATCACAACTTCTTTAGAGTTCATCATTTACCTCTACTTAATAATACCGTAACCGATCAATCTCCAACGAGCACCGACTCTACGACTTAAAGCAACTCTATCGCCAGGGCTAGCACAAACCGGCAATTTAAGAGTAACATCTACATCATTTTTCTTAGTTGAAGTAACAACACCAATTGTTGTTGTAGTACCACAATTAATCATTAACGGTTCTTTAATCTTAATTGGAGCAACTTCACGTTCTTCTTTAGTACCTACAACACGGTCAAGTAAATTAGCTTCCATTGAAAAAGCGTCCAATACGTCCGGCAAGGTACCCTCTTCACCAGCAACAGTTCCGGATAATGAATCTGATTTGGTTAAAGACGGATCCAATTTAGTTGCAATACCGACAAGACCTCCAGGACCTATCTCTTTAACTTGCTTACCATTAGCTTCAAGACCAATAATCTCAGACTTCAAGGTAACTCTTTTACCGTTATTAGTAGGACCAGGCCTAATTTCAATGGTATCGCCAAGTTTGAAGGTTCCTTGGACTAATGTACCACCTATTACTCCACCTTTGATTTTATCAGCGCCAGAACCTGGTTTGTTAATATCGAATGATCTTGCAACATGCATTAATGCGGTATCATCAACATTCCTTTCAGGAGGTTGAATTTGCTTAAGCATAGTTTCAATTAAGATATCCATGTTAGCGCCTTGTTGAGCAGATACAGGTATTATTAAAGCATCTTCAGCACAAGTACCTTTAACAAATTCCTTAATTTCATTATAACTTTCAATAGCTCTTTCTTTTGAAACAATATCAATTTTATTTTGAACTACGATAACATCCTTAACGCCGATAACATCAAGCGCCATGAGATGTTCTTTAGTTTGTGGTTGTGGACAAGACTCATTTGCAGCAATTACTAACACTGCACCATCCATAATTGCAGCACCAGATAACATAGTTGCCATAAGAGTTTCGTGACCCGGAGCATCAACAAAAGATACTTTTCTAATTAATTCGGTTTCACTCCCACAGATTTCACATTTATCAGAAGTAGTGTAACATTCAGGTTCATCACACTTAGGACATTTTTTAAATTCAATGTCAGCATAACCTAAACGAATTGAAATACCTCTTTTTGTTTCCTCACTGTGAGTATCAGTCCATATACCTGATAATGCTTTAGTAAGAGTAGTCTTACCATGGTCTACGTGACCAACTAAACCTATGTTAACATCTGACTGTACGTTCACAGATAACCACCTTTT
>NZ_JBGUPC010000039.1:0-13820 GCF_045130115.1 Methanobrevibacter sp. | reverse complement strand
TGCCTTTGCCAGGGCAGGGATTCTGCTGGTGTCTGCAGTATTTGTGTCAATCTGAAGCATTTCAGCTTGAGGCAACCCGTACTCGCTTAAAACTCTGTTTAAAACTTCAACCTTTATTCCGTTTTTATTGGGAATGCATATTCTTTCAGCATTTTTTATGTAATCCTGAATTTCTGCGATTTCATCAAGAGTATCTCCAAACCTGCGGTCATCTCTTGACTCTTCAAATGCATTTCTTATCATCTTTTCAAATGCCATATTATCATATTTTAAAAAAAGTGATTAAATAGTTTGAGGTATTAAATCCAGTTTTTCAATGACATTGACGACTTCATTATAATTTCCATATTCCGGAGAGCCCACCCCTTTAACTTCGTGAGGGTAATTGTCGGCTATTACGGTTGCCAGGTTATTTGCACCTGCCTTGAGTGAAAATTCCACATTTTCAGGACCGACGGTCGGTGTCGGCATTGTAATTGTGATTTCAGGATACATTATTCTGGTAATCGCAACCATTTTCAGCTGCTCTTTCAATGGGAATGCAGGATAATTTTCCATTGGTGTGCCTTCATATGGGTTGAATCCCATTATTGGAATTTCTTCTAAAGTTTTGAAGTTGGATAAGTAACGCAGGTGTTTTATCCTATCTTCTTTACTTTCACCAAGACCTAAAAGCAGTCCTGAAGACAATCCCACACCCGCTTCGCTTACTCTTTTGCAGGTTAATATTCTTTGATCCAGTGAGTCTCCAGGTTTTCTTTGATAGAATACATCCTCATTAATGGTTTCCAGGTTGCAGCAGATTGTATCTGCACCAAGTTCAGCCAATTCCTGTACGGACTTTTCGGTTAAATCCCCACCGACATTTACAAGAATTTCCAAATCTGATTGTCCTTTTACGATTCTGCATGCATTAACTGCCTGCTTTCCTTTGTATCCGTATCCTCCAGAACAGCTTACGCGGGGAATGTGTGCCTGTTGAATGGATTTTACAGCTTTCAGTATTTCATCATTGGATTTGTAAAATGCATTGTAGTATCCTTTTTCGGAAGTCTCTTCTGCAAATCCACAATATTCGCATCTAGGTTGGATTTGGCATTTGTTGGTAAGATGGACGGTGGATGTTAATTTGATTACTTTTGATTGATTGTCTCTTATATTGCAAGCTATCATGAACAACTTTTCCAAATCCTCATCGTTTTCGATGTTCAACAATTCTAAAAATTCCTCATCGCTTAATTCTTGTCCTTGTTTTGCTTTATTTAAGATTTCATCAATCAATTTAACACCTAACCTTAATTTTTTTTTATCTTTAATCATTAACTTATTTTTTAATGGCTATTTTTCACAGCAATTAAAAAATAAGTTAAGGAATTGTTGATAAAAATCAACAATTATAACTTATTTGTGTTTATTTGTCTTTACCTAAGTAATCGAGTACGGTAGGTACGATTTCTGCTAAGGAACCGAAGTTCATTGAGTCAGCAGTACCTAATAATGCAGCTGGGTTTAAAGCATCGTCCATTTTGTCGATACCTTCATCTTGCATTAATGCGGTTACTTGGGTTAAAGCTTCATTAGCCATCATTTGTGCAAATCCGGCAGGAGCACCTAAAATTTGAGTAACAGTGTCTCTGTAAGCTAAAATACCTGCGTAAGTAATAGCAGTTACTGCGGAACACATGTCACATACAGGACCTACCATGTTTGCAGGTAATGTGAATGCAGATCCTCTTGCTTTTTGACCTAATTCCATTAAGGTGTCAATGGAAGCTTGGTCAGCGAAACCTTCAGCAATGTATACTTGTCCTTTCATTTCAGGTACAGCACCTGGGTGGTAGGAAGCTACGTTTACGTTGGTTCCTAAGTCTTCGAAAATTTTGTTTAATCCAGTGGTTGGGATGGTACATGCGTGAGTTACAATTGCACCTTCTTTGATGTCATCAGCGAAGTTTTTGATGATGTCAGGTTGCATACCGCCTTCTGGTAACCAGGTCATTACCCAGTCAGCGTCAGCTACAGCTTCAGAGTCATCGTTAATACATTTCATTCCTAAATCTTCTGGGTGAGTAAAGTGAATAGCTCCTTTTGCTGGTTTTGGTACAGTTTCTGCTAATTCGTTAACTTTTGCTCTGATTGCAGGCATTACATCTTCTGGGGTTCCTGCTTTGTGTGCTGCAATTACTTCTGCGTAATCAAAATCATCTACTACAACGAAATCTCCATCAAATACAGGGTCGGATACGACTACTTCGTCTACACCGGCTAATTCTAATAATTCTGCACCCATTTCGATGGTTGAGTGAGTCATTGCAATGTTTTCTTTTCCGGTTGCTTCTGCAACTTCACAAGCTCTTGAGAAGTTGGTAATTCCACTTGCAGCGTGTGTTCTGTAACATCCTGCTCCTAAAATTGCTACTTTCATTTTTTTGTCTCCTTTGTTATCATGGTTTCCAAATTTTTCTTTTAATTTAGAAAGTACCATTTTTTTGTCTCCTTATTTTAATGAACTTTCATCATAGTCGAAACTATTTCAAAAGTTTTACTGCATGGAGACTCAATGAGCAGAACCCAAAGAGTAATAAAAATTATGGTAGTTTTATTCCATGCAGTAATAAATTATATTTAAAATATAGTACTATTTAAAACTTGTTATTACTCTTGTTTTAGTATTATTTTTTATAGTATTTTTTTATTTTTAGTAATACTGTTATTACTATTTTTTTATTATAATTAAATTTAGTAATACTTTTTATTTTACATTATAATTAATATAAATCTGTTTTAGGTTTACCTAAATCGAAACTTATTTATTGATGATTTCACTGAAAAATATATAGATAAATATAATTTTGGAGTAAATTTCATGTATGACTTAATAAAAAGAGCGGTTCATGATGATGATGCCGCAATTCAAATTTCGAAAATGGACAAGGATGTGACCTCTGTCGTTGATGCGATTTCAGAACTTTCCCTTGAAGAGACAATGAAATTGGGAATGCAATTTAAAAGATTTCCTTTGGGCTGCGATTTGACTGAAGTCGTTGCCGGAACATGTGCCTCTGATTTGGAGATAATGGATTTGTTGGGCAACTGTCGATTGTCAGATATGATCGGCGCTCCAATTCATATCTGCGCATATGCATTTTCAGACATAGGGGAGAAATTCGGAATGACCGGACTTGAAGTTATGCAGAAGGTTCATGAGATTGTTGATGTTCCCCTTGATTTGGATCATTTCGGTGAAAACGGTGCGATGAGACTTCCAAAAAACATTAGCGGATGTGGGGGTGAATGCTATAATAAGGGTCCTGCATTCACTGAATGTCCTAGAGGTAGGATTCACGAGCGTCTGATTGATAAGGAACTGGAACAGAAGGATGATAAGGAGGAATGGGTTAAGCTGTCATCATCCGTTGCGGTAAATGTCACTTGCGAGCAGACCGGTGACGGCCATGCTGCTCCATTGAGGGAAGCCGAAGACATTGCACAATTGGCTAAAAAATATGGCAGGGGCCTTGAATCCATCATGTTTGTTGGTGACGGATATGATGAGGTCATAACCGGATTTGAAAAATCCATTGAAATCGGTGCGGATGTCATTGTTGTTGAGGGAGGCCCTTTCAACAGATGCGAAAACACAACAGAGGCATTTGCAAAAACAATTGCGGCTGCGAGGATATTGTCTCCAGGAAAGGTTGTGGCCACCAATGGAGCCTATGAGCATGAGGTCAGGGCAGGTTTGAGAACAGGATTGAACATGGTCATTACAGGATTTCCTAAAAATCATCATGGATATATGTGCGGATATGAACCGGGCACAGCCAGAAGGGGCAAATTCGGACTTCCAAGAATCATACAAATCATCAATGAGGAATTTCCGAATCGTGGCCTTCCAGTTCAAAAGCATGATTTGCTCTCATTGGCAACAGCGGTCAAGATTGCAGGCCCTGATTATGTATATCCTAGGAAAATTGGGTCATATCATGTTGGAGATGCCCATTGGGCAACTTTGGTCAACTCAAGGATGTATAAGAATATCGAACTGAAACATACCCTAAACGATATTGTTGAATTGGCTCGCGGAAATGTTATCTCCTTGCATGGGGGAAGGTTTATCTCATGGGTTATTGCAAACGAATTGGACAGGTATGTTGATGAAATCATAATATCTGACGTTGACGACTGGGTATTGAAAAACACTGTCAGTAATCTTCAGGATGCTTTGAATGCCACAATCATTGCTGAAAAGGATGACAAGGCTGCAGCCGATAGTGCAGACTTTTCAATCGCCTCATCAACAATGATTCCGGTCAAGGAAAGTATTTTGAAAAAAGTTCCAAATGCATTAACTATCGTTTAGTAATAATTTTTTATAAAAAATTATGCTTTTAAGTAGTATTATTTTTATAAAAAGTATTACTATTTTTATCTTTATATTTTCAATAATATTTTCCATTTTAATTAATTTTAATTAGCTATTTTTTAAAATATGTTTTAATTCATTTCTTTCTTGCTGAAATAAATGTTGTTATTATTTATTTTCTATTTTTAAGATATTTGAACGATTTTTCATATTATTATTTTTTCTTCAAAAAGCAATAAAAACACTTTTTTAAGATAATTGGGATTGAATTATTATTTATTTATATTTTTAAGCATTTAATTATTTTAGTTTAGCTAAAATCGTTTTATACAATTAGTAATACTTTAATAACATTTATATGGTTATTACTATTGATTCTTAATTAGATTATTTTAATTAATTTGTTAATTTGAATAATTTGGAGATTATTTTAATAATAATTGGAGAGAGTAGTGTGGAAATTACTGTAGAAAAAATAGCAATGATTAGAGAAAATCACAATCCCAAAAATGCGAATTTAAATTTGGATATTGATTGGTCAGTTGAGTATACCAATACTGATCAAAGGAATGTAAACTACAACATAGTTTTAAAATCTGCCGAATATTTGAATTTAAGTTTCAAGGTTGAAGGATTAGTCAGGTTGGACATCTTTGAGGAATTTCTCCAGCAGGAATGTTCTCAAATCGTTTTCCATCACGCATGCACTATGTTAATGGACATGATTTCCCTAACTAGACAGTCAAATTATGAGCTATTGAAAGAGGATACAAATTCTGCAGTAAATCTGAATGCTGCTTTTTAAATATTTGGTGATGTATATGTTTGAAATTAAACACACGTTATGCCCTTCATGCAGTGTTGGTTGTGGTATTAATGTGATTTTAGATGGTGAAGAAATTGTTGGGACATTTCCCTATAAAAGACACCCGGTTAATGCCGGTAAAAACTGTTTAAATGGAAGAAATTCTATTGACTGCTGTAAAAGCAAATTTGAAGATATTGATTTTGATAAAGCAATTGCAGATGCTTCAAATGAAATTAAATCATGTAATGCATCAGACGTATCTGTAATATGTTCAGGTAACAATACCGTTGAAGAGATCGGAGCTATTAAAGAATTTGCAGAATCCAATGGTTTCAATATTGGATTTTATGCAAACGACTTGAAAAATTTTGATGAAGTCGCTTCCTATGATGAGCTTGCAGGTGCAGGCAAAGTGTTTGCAATCGGCGATATATTATATGAAAACCCATTGATTGGAAGAAGAATAGTTCATGCAAAGCAAAATGACGCAAAAGTGTATGCTTTGAGCAAAAACGAGAATGCGGTCACTTTCAACATTGCCGATGAAACATCCACTTCATCCGTTCAGGAATTTTTGGATAAGTTTGCCGGGGAAATTGATGATTCTTCAGTTGTCGTATTTAACTATGTTGATGCAGCAGAAGATTTGGATAAATTTGAATCCTTGGATTGTAAAATTTTGCCAGTTTTCAGCAAACCTAATACAAAAGGCGCTTTAGATGTCGTCAATCCAAAATCAAGTGATGAGATGATTGAATTGTTTGATAACACTAAATTGCTATTGGTCTTCAATGATGATGTTGTTGATGAGTTCGATTATGATTTTACCAAGGTATCAAAAATCATCACTTTGGCTTGCTGTGAAAATGACACTACTGAAATTGCAGACGTAATCATTCCTGTCAAATCCTGGTTGGAACAAGACGGATCTTTTGTCAATGCAATGGGTGATGAGCAAAATTTCAGTTCAGTAGTTGAATCCGATAATTTAGGTATTGTCGAAGTTATCGAGGAGTTAAACAAATAGAGGGGATAATATGAGTTATGTTTTAGCGAAATCTCAAAATAATGAAATTCTTGAAGCAGGTGAATGTGGAGGAGCTGTAACCAGCATTCTCAAATATTTGCTTGATGAAGGGCTGGTTGATGGTGTTTTGGCATTAAGTCCTCAAGATGATGTTTATGATGCATTTCCTGTTTTCGTCACTGATTCAGAAGATTTGTTGAAAACTGCGGGGTCTTATCATTGTGCTCCAACAATGATTGGGGACCTTGTTCAAAAATATTTCATCGATAAAAAAGTCGCATTTACAGTCAAGCCATGTGATATGAGAGCTGTTGAAGAGCTTATCATGAGGCATAAAATTAACAGGGACAACATTTATATGATTGGATTAAACTGTGGAGGAACAGTATCGCCGGTCAGCGGTAGGGAAATGATTGACTTGTTCTATGAAGCTGATCCTGACGATGTTGTCAGCGAAGAAATCGATAAGGGTCAATTCATCATTGAGCTTGCAGACGGTTCTGAAGAGGCAGTGAAAATCCACGATCTTGAGAATGAAGGTTACGGACGTCGTAGCAACTGCCAAAGATGTGATGTGAAAATCCCAAGAAAAGCCAATATTGCCTGTGGAAACTGGGGTGCAGAGGACGGATGGACATTCATTGAAATCAATGATGAAAAGGGTCAAGAACTCATAGATGGTGCTAAAAAGGCAGGAATTTTAGAAACCAAGTCTCCTTCCGATGCTGCTGTTGAAGGCAGGTCAAAAGTTGAAAACATCATGATTAAAATGGCCAAAAAGAATCAGGATGCAACATATCCTACAGTCAGTGAGATGACTGAATGGAGCCGCTGCATCAGCTGTTACGCTTGCCGTGATGTCTGTCCGATTTGCTGGTGCTTTGAAAACTGTGAGTTGAACAAGCCTTACTTCAAGGATGAGGCAAATATTCCGCCAGTCCCAATAGCATTTCAGGGTGTAAGGCTGTCCCACATGAGTTTCAGCTGTGTTGACTGCGGTCAATGTGATGATGTATGTCCAATGGACATTCCTGTTTCATTAATCTTCGATAAATTGCAGAAAAAATACTATAATAGAACTGGTTATGTAGCTGGAGTTTCTGATGACATCAAACCTCCATTATACAGTCCAGAAAAAACTGAATTATGAGGTGATTTGATGTCTGATGATTTAAAAATTGTAGGTTTATTATGTAACTGGTGTTGTTATGGTGGTGCTGATACCGCAGGAACTGCTCGTATGCAATACTCACCAAACATCAGAATCATTCGTGTAATGTGCTCCGGAAGAATCAATCCTTCAATGATATTCAAGGCATTTCAGGAAGGTGCCGACGGAGTGTTTGTAGGAGGATGCCATATTGGTGACTGCCATTATGATGCAGGTAACTACAAATGGTCAAGAAGATCAAAAATCGTTGAGGATATCCTTGAGGAATTCGGAATTGAAAAGGAAAGGTTCCGTCATGAATGGATTTCAGCGTCTGAAGGTGAAAAATTCCAAAGAACAATGGAAGAATTTCATAAAACTCTCACAAAATTAGGGCCATTAGAATTAGAATAGAGTAAAAATAGTCAAGCCAGATTATGATTGTAAATAGCTGTTTTTGGCTATTTACTTTCATTATTTAGCTGTCTTTCTAAGATTAGTGGGTTGCTCACTAATGTTAGAAAAATAGTTAAAATAGCGAATGTTTTGACTGTTTTTCGATTAATTATCTTTATGTTGATAATTCATCATTAGCCGAGCAATATCGGTTGTTGGCATAACCAATTGATGTTGCTTATTTTCTCCATCAATGTAGGATAATTAATAAAAAAGAGATTTGTATATTTACATATGGGTTTCTTTCACTGTCTACAATAGCTATTAAAGCAATCGACTCCTCAGGTCTTTAATAGCTATTTTATATTCATACAATTATATTACTTCTTTTTAAAAAAATATTATTTTTAATAGTATTATTTTTAGAAAAAGTATTACAATTTTTATTTCAATAGATTGTGGAAATAAATGGCAATAACTTTAACAAAATAACCTTATTTTATCAAATAAGTTTTTTTAAATCTATTTTTCAGCAATTTAAATATTTTTTCACTGGGGTTTTTGATTTAAAGTGGTTTTAATAATTTTTGCAATTATTATTTTTTCTTAATGGAGGATGTAGAAAAGTTATTTTCAAATAATTATAAACATGGTTCTTTATTTATCGAATTAAGTAAATTTTATTCCTTATCTTTAAATTTTAAGTTCAATTCAAGGAGTAATACTTTAATAACATTTATATGGTTATTACTAGTTAGTATAGTATAGATTATCGAATTTTACCTCAATTTGATAATTTTTATATGTCCATACCTCAATATAAAATTAGGTCATATAACTACTGTAAATAGCCGTCAGGGCTATTTACTCTCTATCTTAATTGTCTTTCTAAGATTATTGTGTCGATCAGTAATCTTAGAAAGATAGTTAAATCATGTTTTAATTATCTTGGTAAAGTCATTTGTATCGTTAAATGATTCACTATAATGGATTATTTATCGTTGAAGTTATTAAAGTTTCTCTCCTCTGCTTTAATAACTCCTTTTTTTTAATTAATGGTGATGGACACTAAATTTAATCGGAGAGATAGTAATATTCTCCTTTTTCTTTCTGTTCACGGTCTTTGTAACTATCGAGCTTGTTAACCCTTGGCCTTTTGGTTTCCTTATCCCTTCTGAAGGTGATGTTCAGGTTTCCTAAAAACTCGTTCATTGCATTCCTTAAATCGGTTGGCTTTGAAGCATGACCGTTGAGACCTGGAGTCCCGTCAAACACCATTGCCCTGTCGGAGATGTAGTCGATGAATACGATATCGTGGTCAACGATTAATGATGCGGCATTTCTGCTTTCAATCATCTTACGGATGACTCTTGCAGCTATCAGCCTTTGCTCGACATCAAGGAATGCTGTAGGTTCGTCGAAAAGATAGATTTCAGCATCCTTTGACAGTGTTGCAGCTATTGCCAGCCTTTGAAGCTCTCCTCCACTGAGGCCTTTGACCGGTTTGTCAAGCATTTCGTCCAATGTCAAAGGTTTCATGATTTCGCTTTCAAAGATTTTGGATCCGAAGCTTGGTGCGTTCATATATAAAAAGTCACTGACAGTTCCTTCGAAGTTTGAAACGATGTATTGTGGTTTATAGGCTATTGTGACCTCCTCGTCAACCTCTCCTGTTGTCGGTTCCTCCACTCCTGCAAGTATTTTGGCGAATGTTGTCTTACCGATACCGTTTGACCCGAATGCTGTGACGATCTCATCGTAGAATATTTCTCCAGCATCGGCACTCAGGCTGAATCCGTCATACTCCTTTGACAGGTCGGAATAGCTTGCAAGCGCATCCCCTTCGTCTTCAGGCGTAGGTGGCCTGATTGTAAATTCAATAGGATTTCTTCTGATTCTGACATTCTCTTCAGCTAAAAATCCGTTGATGTATGCATTGATACCTAAACGAACTCCTTTTCTTCCTGAAACTACACCGTATCCTCCAGGCTGTCCGTATAGAATGTGGATATTGTCGGACAGTGCGTCCAATGTGGCGAGGTCGTGTTCAATGACAAGCACGCTTTTGCCCTCTTCGGCAAGTGACCTGATGACTTTAACTGCATTCAGTCTTTGAGACACGTCAAGCCAGGATGTCGGTTCGTCGAAGTAGTAGAAATCTCCTTCCCTCAGGACGGTTGCGGCTATTGCAACCCTTTGAAGCTCTCCACCACTCAGGTTTTCCATCTTACGGTCCAGAACGTTTTCAAGTTGCAGTTCCTCTGTAACATATTCAAGCTTGTCACGCTCATTCACATTGCTTAAAAGATCCTTAACTTTGCCCTTCACGACCTTTGGAAGCTTGTCCACCATCTGTGGTTTCAGGATGGTCTTGATGTTGCCTTCGGACAGGTCCTGGAAGTATTTCTGCAGGGATGATCCTCTGTAAAAGTCAATCACTGCATCCCAGTTTTCAGGATCGTTTTCAAAGTCTCCGAAGTTTGGAATCAGGCTTCCTGATAGGATATTCATGATTGTGGACTTACCGATACCGTTTGGACCGAGGAGACCCAAAACTGTTCCGGCCTCAAGATTTGGAAGTCCAAAAAGCTCAAACTGGTTTTGTCCGAATCTGTGGATCGGTTCGCCTGCCGCTTCAGGCAAGTTTATGATTGAAATAGCATCAAATGGGCATCGGTTAGTGCATATGCCGCACCCTTCACATAATTCTTCAGATATCAACGGCTTTTTTGTATCTTCGTCTACAACTATTGTGTCTTCGTCCATTCTGACGCCAGGACAGTAGTGTATGCAGAGATAATCACATTTTTTAGGTTGACATCTGTCTTTGTCTAAAATTGATATACGACTCATTATAATCTCCTTAAAAATATAATCATAAATAGTTATGTTAATTCTATTTAATTAAACTATTGCAAAATTTGCCAAAAGGATGTTTTTGCATTGTCAATTATTTTGTTGAATTGCAATTTGTCTACATTTTTGACACGAATATGATAAAAGTTTTAAGTAATAAATTCATAATTAAATATAGAAGTTAATTTCGGTGATTAAATGAAAATTAATAAAATTTTAGGTTTGCTTTTAGTATTTGTATTAATAATTTCAGCTTCTGGAATTGTTTTTGCAGAATCTGGAAGTGAAGGAACCTCTGATGATTCAGGTTCGTCATCTGACACTCCTTCTTCATCAGATTCATCTACTCCATCTTCAGATTCTTCAGATTCTTCAGATTCTTCATCCAGTAGCTCAGATAGTCAAGCTGATTCTTCAAGTCAGGATACCTCTTCAGATTCACAGGTGGATTCTGGTTCCAGTTCGAATTCAGGCTCCAGTTCAGGTTACAGTCAAAGTTCATACTCTTATTCATATGACCAACCAACATCCACCTATTCAAGCGTCTCTGATGGAAGTGTTGACTCAGTAAATAATGTGACAAACACAACCAATCATACAAATCATAACTTGACAAACACAACCAATCATACAAATGTCACTACTCCTCAAGGTAACATCTTTGGTGATAATGCATACATTATAATGTTAAGTATCGGAGTTGTGATTGTTGTTGCACTTTTAATTGTTGTATACTATAAATTAGAGTAAAAAACTAGTATTTTCTAGTTTTTTATTATTTTTTTTCATCAAATTTATATATTTCTTTTTTTAAAAAATATGTATAATCAGGAATTAAATTTATTCAAATACTTTTTTTAGTTCAATTAATTGGTTGATGTGATGATATGAAACAGGTCATGATTGTAAGGACAGATTTAAAGATGCGCAAGGGAAAAATCGCAGCCCAATGCTGCCATGGCGCCATTGGAGCATATAAGAAATCACCGGCCGATAAAATCAGAAAATGGGAAAATGAGGCTTATGCCAAGGTGGTTTTAAAGGTTCAGACTTTGGAGGAGCTGACTGAACTGAAAAAAATTGCTGACCAAAAGGGCATCGCCAATTATCTTGTGGTTGATGCAGGAAGGACCCAGATACCTACATCAAGCGTTACAGTTTTGGCACTGGGCCCTGATGAGGATGAAATTCTTGATGAAGTGACTGGGGATTTGAAACTTCTGTAGAAAAGATGTCGTTTAATCGAAGCTACTTTTAATTAAACATGGTTGGAATTATGAGCATAAAACAGGTTGTAAAAATTGGGGGAAGCCTATTTCCAGAGCATGCAATCGAATTGGCAAAACGGCTTGAAAACACCGGTTCAGTTATAGTTTTGGGAGGCGGGGAATTTGCCAACCTTATTCGCCGATATGACTCTGAAATGAAGTTCAGTGATGAGGCTAACCATTGGACAGCTATTGATTGCATGGAAATCATTGCAAAGCTTGTGAACGATAAGGTTGATTCCGCAAAATTGGCATATACAATAGATGAGGTTCATGAAATATCGGATGAGGGTTTCACTCCCATTTTTGTTGTTTCCGAGTTTTTAAAAGTTGAAGATCCATTCGAATGCAGTTGGGATGTGACATCTGATTCGATTGCGGCATATGTTGCAAACCTATTAAATGCGAACCTTTTTATAGTAACAAATGTAAATGGTATATATACCCAGGAACCGAAGGAGCCGGGTTCGACATTCATAAGTAAAATCGATGCAACAACATTACTAACTTTTCAAGAGTCATCGATTGATGCAATGCTGCCGACTCTTTTATTAAGGTATGGGACTAATTGTTATGTTGTGAATGGGAAGTACCCAGAAAGGGTTATGTCTTTAATAGACGATAATATAAATGATTATAACTTCGATTACACACAAATAATAGGTGAATAGAATGAAAAAAGTTGAATGTATTTCATGTAAACAAGAAATTCCATTAACTGGAACATTCGTCGAATTCGAATGCCCAATTTGTGGAGCAAAAATAGCAAGATGTGAAAAATGCCGTACTTTCGGTCACGGTTACAAATGTGAATGTGGTTTTGAAGGACCATAAATATAAAAGGAGGAATTAGAATGGGTGAAGTATTAACTACTATGAAAATTATGCCAGACAGTCCGGAAATAGATTTGGAAGCTATCAAATCAACTATTGAAAGTTCAATGCCTGAAGGCGCAAGAATCCACGAAATTACTGAAGAACCAATTGCATTCGGTTTAGTTGCAATTATCTTAAATTTCATCACTGAAGATGGTGAAGGTGGATCTGAACCTGTTGAAGAAATGGTTTCTAATATTGACGGCGTAGCCAGTATCGAGATTACTGGTGTCGGAAGATTAATGTAAATAGTATTCATTGATTTTTCCATTAATCATTTAAGTTATTTTTCAATAACTTATCTTATTTCTTTTTTTTTATGATGACTTTGCCAATCCGTTGGTTAAAGGTCAAAAAGTAACAATCAACATTAAAAATAAACGTTACACTGCTTTTACTGATGCGAAAGGTTACGTTTCATTTAAAATACCTAATGTTGTCACTCCTGGAAAATATACTTTAAAAGCCACATTTGCCGGTCAAACAATTTCAAAAACAGTTAAAGTAAAACAGGTATTGAAATCTAAAAAGACCGTAACTGTCAAAAAATCCGCCAGGAAATTGGTTTTAAAGGCAACATTGAAAACCGGCAAAAACAAAGCCATCAAAAACAAGAAAATAACATTCAAATTCAAAGGCAAAACCTACAAGGCTAAAACCAACAAGAAGGGTATAGCTAAGGTAACCGTTAAAAAGAATGTTATCAAAAAACTCAAGAAAGGTAAAAAATACACAGTTAAAATTACCTATCTTAAAGACACTATCAAAACTACAGTCAAAGTAAAAAGATGAGGGAAATTCATTTTTCCCTTTTAAATTTTTTTTTGGTTAATCAAAATATTTAAATATCATGTTGATCTACTTTAATATAACATGTGTTAATTTTTCAGAGTCATAGTGTAAAAAAATTTAGGTTTACCTAAAAATTACCAAAACCTTTATATACTATGATGACCTACTTTTATACAAGTGACATGAATTTAGGTATGCCTAAATTTTCACTTAAACAAAACATATTATCAGTCGATAATAATACAATCTCCAAAATATAAAAAATCGTCAAATTAGTTTTT
>NZ_JBGUPC010000038.1:0-48509 GCF_045130115.1 Methanobrevibacter sp. | reverse complement strand
TTATCCAGTGTTGAATTACCGTCAACAGTGTGTCCGAATTCGTCAACTTCTTCCATGATGAGTGCATCAAGCTCTTCTTCTTCCTCTTCCTCTTCAACTTTTTCTCCTAGTAATTCCGCAAGTGCTCTTTTAGTAACTTTCGCTAAAACCTCTTGGTATTCAGGAACTCCAGTTTCTCCAAGTTTTGCAGCTTCTTCAATAATGACTGGAACATATTCTTCAAATACTTTAGAACGTTTTTCTTTTTCTTTTGCAGCTCTTTTAGCCCTAATATGTTTTTGTAGTTTACGGGCTAATTTCATGGTTGCCTGTCTGATTTCATGAACAATTTCTGGCTCTGGGGAGACACTCTGTTTACCTGTTGAAAGGTAAGGGACCTGAGTTGAGATAATATTAACGAATAATGTTAATGGAGTGTTGTCCATATCTTTAAGCCCATAACGTTTCCAATCAATACTTTTAAGAGCTTCTGTGATTGCACAACTTCCTGCATCGAATGTTAATGGAACTCTATTTGCAAATCTCATAATTTCGGATTTTCTTTGTTCATTGACAACCCTACCTGAATCTCCACCATATGCAAGACCTGCTTCTATGATGAATGAAACACCACCTGCATAGGTAACTGGTTTTCTTGTTATTGTGGCCACAAATTCAGGTTTTAATATTTGTTTCATACCTTTTTCAATTTGTTCTGATCCGATTGGTATAAGTCCGTCAGTAGGAGGGGCCATGAATTTCATTTTCTTAAAGCATTGAACAATAGCTTCTGCTTCTTGGAAAGTCATGTCTTTTGGACGTTTGTTCATGTCGATTCCAGTCATTTCTGCGATTTCATCAACTCTTTTTGCTGACATTCTTGACATTGATGAAGTTAACATGCTTTTGTATCTTCTGCTGTCAGTATTTTTCGCCATTGTCATTAAATCGTCAGCACTTACACCTTTAGGGTGTGGCAATACTTCTTTTGGTTGTACTGGAACAACATCTGCTGCTCTTTTGAAGATATATTTGTGTCCTGATGGGTCTCTGAATGTAATTTTAGCATGAGGATTTCCGATCATGGTTCTTCTGATGTATTCAAATGCACCTTGTTCTGCAAGTGAGTATGAAACATCTTTAAATTGTAATTCAATACATACTCCGGTACTTTCGGCAGGATAATCTTCACTTTCCATTAAAATTCCGCGGTTGTTTTCAACATCCATTTGGAATTTCATTTTTACTCCTTTAATTTCATCTCCTTCTTTGTAACATGAAATTACGTGAGCAGGTTTACCGGTGGTCATTTGTGATAATAGAACACAACCACTACAACCTAAACCTTGTTGTCCTCTTGATTGTATGTTTCTGAATTTTGATCCTGCAAACATCATACAGTATACCTGCATTACATAGTCTTCAGGAATGCCTGGTCCGTTATCCTTATGTCTTAAGATGTAATGTTCCTTGTCGACACGTTTTAATTCGATGTCGATGTCTGGCAATATTCCAGCTTCTTCACATGCATCAAAACTGTTTGTAATCAGTTCGTGGAAGACAATAGTCAATGAACGGATTTTTCCAGTAAATCCTAACATCTGTTTGTTCTTTCTAAAGAATTGGGACGGAGTCAATCTGTCGAAATCCACATCCCAATCAATTCCTTGTTGAGCCAAAATTTTTCCTCCTTCATAATTGGTATGGTTAAATGTATTATAGTTACTATATTTAAATAAAGTGAGAGAGCATTTGAAAAGTAATATTCATACCCTACCCTATCTATCTTATCTAAATTTATGGTAAAATAATAATTTAAAAAAATGTAAAAAATATAGTATTTACACTGCACTATCTATATATGTTGGTCACAGTATATAAAAGTTTTTAAGTATTAACATAATTTTTATAGGTAAGTATTATTTTAATTGATTCATGTTTGTAATATTTCTTTGATAAAAAAATGAGAAAAAAGTTAATGGTTCTAATGGTGATTATAGGATTAAAGAGTTATTTGATGAAATAATGATTATTTTCAATCCTGAAGCAGTGATATATGTTCATGATTATACGAAAAATAAGTGTTAGGAGTATTTAACTCCTAATAATCCTTCTCATCAAAGTCGATGCCGTCCTTGAACTCGATTTTATCGTCATTAATTCCGACAAGGTCTTTGAATTCTCTCATCTTCAGGTCTTCTTTTTTATGTTCTAAAAATCCGTAGACTGATTTGTGCCTTGATCCGTTAAGAATCATTTCAATGGCTTCCTTTGCAACCATGATGTTGTCCATTTCACCGATGAGTGAAACTGTTTTTCCATAGATTGCCATGTCAACTTCTGCCATTTCCATGATGATTTCACGTGTTTTTCCGTCTTTTCCAATAATCCTTCCTTTGTGTCTTGCAAGGGCCTTTTTGGATTTGCCGATGTATAATGGTAAACTGATCACTTCTAAATAAATGTCATCGCTAATGAGCTTGAGAGCAACTTCCGGATTGAATCCACGGGCTACCGCTTTAACAATATGATTTGCATTCCAGACTCCTAATGGGTCTTCCATGTCATCTCTAGGTGTAATATAGACTGTGCCTTCATCACTATCAATATCTAGGATGGTTCCAGTTGCTTTTTCAATGGATTTTTTAACGTTACCATTGCTTCCTATTAATGCCCCCACTCTATTTTGAGGTATTTTTAAATAATCTGTTTCTGGCATAAATATCACCTTATTAATATTATTTTATTTACCTTTAAATGTTTAAATGTTTTGATAGTTATGATTTTCGTTAAATTAAGTGGTCTTAAAGATAACATAACTTAAATAAGATAAAAAACTTATTTATATTTGATGGCGAATAATAAATTTTTAAACAATTCTAATGATAGGCATGCTGCGGTTACTGATGGCGTTTTTGCAATCGCCATGACCATTCTTGTTTTGGAATTTGCTGTTCCAACGATCAATGATATTTCATCAGGGATTGCTTTAAACCAATATTTCATTAATTATTTGGCGCCGTCCATTTTGATATATTTCGTAAGTTTTTATATTGTATATAATTTTTGGCAAAATACTGTAATCCTTTTTAATTTCAGTAAGATAAGCTATGGAATATTGATGTTGAACATGGTTACAATGGCCGCTGTCTGTTTGATACCATTTGGAACCGGATTTCTTTTCAAATTTTACCAATACACTAATGCAAACATATTCTTTTCATTATTGATATTGGGAATCAGTTTACTGTACCTAGTGTTATTCTTCTTTTTGGTTAGATTTAATTTTGCGGATTATTTCAAAAGCAAGGATTTAATAAAAACAGCCGTGCAGGATTCTTATGATGATGGAATTGAATTAACAAACTTGAAAATATATATAAGGGGTGTTACATTAACATTGTTCTATCTTTTGCTGGCTCCGGTCATAAGTTCATTGTTATCCCTTTTATTGGCATTCATATCTCCAATGGCCAGTATATTGTCTTTTTTATTGACTTTAATTATAGTATTCATAATTCGCACTAGACGTTTTACCAATGACAAATTGGTGGAAGTAGATTTAACTGATGATGAAAAGAAATTTCTTGAAAATATCCGAAGAAGTATCTATGGTGAATAATGCAGTCAAAATCTTGAATTGGTAAAAAACTTTTTGCATATTTCTAAAACTTTGGGTTCACATATTCCCAAACTTCTTCAAAGCTGGTTTTAACGCCAAGCTTGGTGTATTCACGAACAAGTGTGTTGATGTCTCGCTCAAGCAGTTCCTTTGAAATCGGATTGTCCAGAACCACGGACTGTGAAACGTCAATAATCACAGGTTTTTCATCCAAATTCAGGAGATTATAATTGGACAGGTCTCCATGAACGAGCTTTGCATCGTTTACAAATCGTTTTAAATCAACAAGCAAAAGGTTCCAGAATTCATCCGGATCTTGTGGAGGCTGGTTTCTGACAGGCTGTGCAGGGTTTCCATCCTCATCACCAATGAATTCGATTAGCAATACATTGTTTGCACTTGTTATAGGTTTTGGAACTCTGACTCCTGCATTTTCAAGTCTTGTCAGGTTTTTAAACTCCTTTGTCACCCAAGAGTAGATTATTTTTCTTTTGTTTTTAGTCTTGACATTGAATCTTGGGTCGCCCTTAAGGTAATAATCCATTTTTTTAAAATCAGATGTGGCTATCCTATAAATCTTGACCGCAACGAATTTTTCATCATCTGTGATTCCGGTTAAGACATTAGCCTCTTTACCGGTACTTATGGCACCGTTTAAAACATCAATGTATCCCTGATTAGCTAATTTGTATAATGTTTCTAGTGTGATTTTGTCAAAAACTTCATTTCCGGTTTTTCTCTCGGAACTGTCCTTTCTTCTTTTTTCGGAATGAATTTTTGCATGTTTGGCGTCTGCTTTAGCTATTTTTGGATCCATTATAATCAAAAAAATAAGTAAGTGAGACTACATTTTCAAGTAGCCTTTTCTTTCAAGCCAATTGGATTCTGTTTTGGTGTATCTCCAGATTACATCGGCTTTTTCATCAGATTGGAAATCCCATGGTTTTACTAAAATTACATCTCCTTCACGTATCCAAATACGTTTTTTCATTTTTCCAGGGATTCTAGTCATTCTGATATGGCCATCAGCGCAACGAACTTTTAATTTACCATGTCCCATAATTTGTTCAACTACTCCAGGTATTTCTCCTTTTTTAGGAGTTCTTACCCTTCTATACTCTTGTTGTTGGTTGTTGTTAGGCTTAGACAAATACTCTCCTCCAAAATAATAATATAATTTTATCCATTAGATTAAATTATTTATATTTATAGTAATATATTATATATTAATTTATTGGATTTTACTATATTGTGATATTATGGGAACAGAATTTTTAAAAATTAAGGAATGTGATGAAGCTATTGATATTATTCAGGAATTATTCGATGAAAATTTAAAGCCTCAAAGCGAAGAGATTGAAGTGAGTGAAGCTTACGGCAGAATCCTATTTGATGATGTTTATTCCAGAATGGATTTTCCGCCTTTCAACAAAGCCCTAAAGGATGGTTTTGCAGTCCTTTCAAGCGACAGTTTTGGAGCTTCAGAAGAATCTCCTAATACATTGGATGTCATTGACTTTTTGGAAGCTGGCGCCACCACCGATAAGAAGGTTGAAGAGGGAAAGTGCATTGAAATCAGTACCGGAGCTGCAATGCCTGAAGGTGCAGATGCTGTTGTCATGGTCGAATATGCCGAAAAAGGTGAAGGCGCTGTCAATCTTCTGACTACTGCAACTCCGTTTCAGGATGTTGCCAAAAAAGGTTCAGACATTGAAGAGGGAAAATTGATTCTTGAAAAGGGCGATTTCTTAAATCCCGGCAAAATTGGTGTCTTATTGTCACAGGGTTTTGAAACCATTGAAGTATTTAAAAAGCCTAGTGTAGGCATACTTTCATCCGGTAATGAAATAACTCTTCAGGGAGAGGACTTGGAATATGGTAAAATCTATGATGTGAACGGCGGAATGATTAAAAACGATGCGGTATCCTGCGGTGCAGATGCCCATTTTTTAGGTGTCATGAGAGATGACTATGATGAGGTCAAGCAAAAGATAACCGAATCATTAAAAGAAGTTGACGTATTGTTCTGTTCCGGCGGAACTTCAGCAGGTCTTGGAGATGTCCTGAAGCATGTTCTGGATGAATTGGGTGAAGTGCATATCCATGGAATTTCAGTTCAGCCTGGAAAACCGACAATAGTCGGAGTTATCGACGGCAAAATCGTAATTGGGCTTCCTGGAAATCCTGTGTCTGCACTGATGATATTCAACGCATTTGTAGCTGTGCCTTTAACAAGATTGGCTGGAATCGATAAGGACTTTGAGCTAAAAACCCATAAAGGTAAAATCACAAAAAGAATCCATTCACAGGTTGGAAGAATGCAATATCAATTGGTTAAGGTTGATGGGGACAATATACATCCGATATTCAAGGATTCCGGAGCGATATTTTCATTATCCACTGCGGATGGTTATGTGAAAATTCCAAAGTTGGTTGAACTTGTTGACGAAGGCGAAGAAGTCGAAGTATTTTTATTCAATTAATATTATAAATTTAATGTAGGTGTAATTATGGATTATGAAGTAAAAGTAATTCCAGAACAAAAGTTAGGAGTTATTAACTGTAAAACCCCAATTGGTGATTTAGATGTGTTTTTATCCATGCTGATGGATTGGGTTGATACTGAAGGAATTGAAACTGATGGAGAACCGTTTATCGTATATTTCTCACCAAGACATGAAGTGAATCAGGGTGATGTTGTTTATGATGTAAGTATTCCAATTAAAGATGATGCAGATGAAACAGACAGGATTCGCGTTGTCGACATGATTGAAAATAAGGTTTTGGCAGGCAAACATTTCGGCTCAACAGACAATATCATGGATACTTATGCTGGTTTGGTTGAAGTTGCCCAAGCGAACCATTATGACATTATTGGATCACCTAAGGAAGTTCTGATAAAAGGTGTCCACAACTGCGATGATGAAAAAGATTATATTACTGAGATTCAATTACCTATCATTGAAATGTAGGTGTTAACATGGCTAAAAAAGAAGTGGATATTGAAGAGGAAGTCCAAAGGCTTTCCCGCAAAACCAATGTGAATATTAAAAAAACAGAATATTCATTTTCAAAACAACTTGAAAGATTAGATAAAGAAGTAGACAAGGCTATAAATGATAAAATCAAGATGTTTGATGAAGATAAGCAAATGACTGAAAAATACTTGTCTATTGAATATAAACATGATACAATAGACAGATATAGAGAAAAATTGAAAAAAATCTAATTTTTCTCAATCTCTTTTTTTAACTATTGGCCAACAACCCTTAAATTATGCACCAATAATTTTGGAATGATGAATGACCCGTATTGTTTGATGTCGCTTTCAAGGCCTTCAACACTTTTCATGATTTCAAAAATGTTTCCTGAAATCATGGCTTTTGAAATAGGTTCGGTTAGCTCTCCATTTTCTATTTTGAATGCATTACTTGCTTCTACTGAGAAATCACCGGAAATAGGGTTTGCAGTGTGTGCTCCTAAAACGCTTGTTGTTAAAACGCCGCTGTCAATTTCACTCAAATTCTTCATTTCGCTGAACTTGAACTCAAGGTTTGTAGGACTGATCATAGGGGTTGAGAAATAGGAACCTCTAAGTCCGTTGGAGGTTGTTTTGACTCCTTCACAATTTGCAGTATATATATCATAAATAAATGAATTTAATTTCCCATCTTTTATCAAATCTGTTTTCTGTGATGCGCTTCCTTCACCATCGCATTTTGAGGAATACATTCCCTTTTCAAGCAATGGATTGTCAGTAATGGTCAATGACTCATTAGCTATTTCCTGACCGGTTTTGTCTTTTAGGATTGATCTTCCCCTGCGCACATTTTCACCATCAAAAGCGCCCAAAAATGTTTGAAGCAGTCCAACTGCAGCATAATAATCGAGCACAACGCTGTAGTCTCCAGTTTCTACAGGTTTTGTATTGAGTGAGCTTTTCGCCAAATCACAAACTTCATTTGCCAATTTTTCACCATCAATATCGAAAAATCTTGAGGATTGGGAGTTGTATGCAGTTGCAATCTTTCCGTCTTCCTGTATAATTACGGATAATCCTAAACCATATCCTGTTCCTTCATTTTCGATTGAAACTCCATTGGAATTCACAATCAGTGACCGTCCTTCGCTTGCACTGAAGCCGGAGCCTGTTACTTCACAACCGCTGTCATTTGCAATTGCTATTGTGTCCTTTAAAAATTCGACAGACTCATCAACACTCAGGTCACTGAATTTGCTGTCATAAACATTTTTGACTTCACTTACCTTTTCGACTTCTGCAAATGCATAGTTTTCATCGCTTTTGGTAAGTTTTGCATTTTCAATGGCTTTAAGGGCAGTTTGTGAAACTTGATTGATGTTTGATGTAAATGCAAAGCCCTGTTTGTTGTCCTTGATTACTCTTACTCCAAGGCCCAATTCAATTTCCTCTTTTGCAAAGTTCAATTCATCCTTGAGGGAATCCAGTTCGATTGTTCTTCCCTCATCAATGTAAATTTCGTAATCGTCACATTTGTTTTCAAGTGTCCTTTTAACGTCTTCCGCAATTTCATATATCATTTTATCACTATAGTGCAAATTTTTCAATGGCTTCGGCAACTCCATCGCCAAATAGGTTTTCACAGGTGTAGGTGCTTATCTCTTTTAGTTTGTCGTCCGCATTGCCGACAGCTATCTTATATCCTACCTCTCTTAGGAAGTCTTCGTCGTTTTGGCTGTCTCCAATTGCCATTACATTTTCCATATTTATTCCGTTTCTTTCACAAAGGTATCTAAGTGAAGTTCCCTTGTTGACACGTTTATCGGTAATGTGAAGCGCAAAGCCGCTGTCATAAATTTCAAGCTGGTCCAGGTATTCAAAGTCTTTCAGAGCATCCTCCAATTCTTCTCTTGGTATTGTCTTGTAGAATACTGTTTCAGTTAGCCTGTACATGTTGTCGTGGGATGCATGCTTGTCGAACTTTTCGCCTAACTTCTCTTTCAGATGATTTTCGGCTGATGTTACAAAGTCCCTTTCAACCATTGTTTCAACGGCATTGTTGTTTTCTCCTTCCTTAAAGACAACTCCTCCATTTTCACAGACAATTCCTCCGCTGCAGCCTATTAAAACTTCTGTTGCGTAGGCATAGTTAACAACGTTTCCAGTTACTATTATTGTCGGAATTCCTGCAGCTTCTGCCTTTCTTAAGGCTTTAATTGCTGAAATGCAGATTTGCCTTTTCTCGTCTGTTATTGTTCCGTCAATGTCCACGGCTATTGCTTCGATTGCCATTTTATCCCCTTGAATATCTGTGTGCAATGTTACATGTTCCTTCCTTACTTACCATGCATGCTCCGATTGGGTGAAGCGGATTGCATGCTTTTCTGAATAGCTTACAGTCTTCAGGTCTTGCAAGACCTCTTAAAATAGGTCCGCATATGCATCCTTTAGGAGCTTCATTAACATCCTTGACTTCTATGTCATATTTTTCACGGGCATTGAAGTCTGCAAATTCCTTTTTGACTTCAAGAATGGAATTAGGTATTTTAGGAAATCCTCTCCATTCCCTTGATGTAACGTCAAATACCTGGTCAATCATGTCTGTTGCTATTACGTTTCCCTCTTCCTTAACTGCTCTTTTGTATTCATTTTCTATTTTCGGTGTTTCGTTATGGATTTGTCTTAAAATCATGTAAACGGACATCAGTATGTCCAATGGGTTGAATCCGGCTACTGCCTGTGGAATTCCGTAATCTGTTGAGAAGTATTCGAAAGGTTTGGTTCCGATGATTGTGCAAACGTGTCCAGGTTGAATCAATGCATTCAATGTTGTTTCACCTGAATTTATCAAAAAGTCGATTGCAGGTGGAATCAGTCTGTGACATGACAATACTGAGAAGTTTTCGGGAGGTGTTGAGAGAAGTTCTGCAGCGGTTGTTGGTGCAGTTGTTTCAAAACCTGCTGAAATAAATGCGACATCATTGTCTACCTTTTCAGCTATTTCAATTGCCTTGTTGATACCATAAACAACTCTTACGTCTCCGCCTTCTGCCTTTGCATCTGCAAGGGATCTTTCTGAACCCGGAACCCTTAGCATGTCTCCAAATGTGGTTATTGTAACTCCCTTGTCAATGAGTTCCAATGCCTCATCGATTTCACGTGATGGAACCACACATACAGGACATCCCGGTCCTGCAATGATTTCAACTTCCTCAGGAAGCAGGCTTCTAATTCCATTTTCCATGATTGTGTGTTCGTGGGAACCGCACACGTGCATTATTTTAACGGGTGTTGCTAAGTCGTTAATTTTATCTATTAATTTTTTTGACATTTCTTTCATACTCATAATAACACCGAAGATTTAATATTATATCATTACTATATCTATTATTGTATTAATTAAATTTATTGATTTATAAGGGAGATTTATGTTTAACAATAATAAAATTTTAGTAGTTATTCCAGCAAGGGGAGGTTCAAAGGGCATTCCGCGTAAAAACATTCGTTTGCTTAATCATAAGCCCTTGATTTCCTATGCTATCAATATAGCCAAATCATCACAATACGTTGATGACATTGTGGTATCTACTGATGATTCTGAAATTGCATTGTTGTCAGAAAAGTTCGGAGCAAGTGTGATAAGGCGTTCTGAAGAATTGTCAGGCGATGATGTTCCGCTTGATCCGGTCATATACGATGCAATGGTTAAAAAAGAAAAGCAAGCTTTTGATGAGTATGACCTTGTAGTAACTCTTCAGCCGACTTCACCTTTACTGAAATCATCCACTTTGGATGCGGCAATTGAGAAATTTGAGGATTTTGCTGTTGACAGCGTGTTGTCAGTTGTGGATGACAGGCATTTGAGTTGGGGATATGATGAGAATCACCAAAGGTATTTTCCGAATTATATCGAGCGAAAAAACAGGCAGTACCTTCCAAAGGATTTCAGGGAAACTGGCGCAATTTTCATAACTCGCAGAAACTTTGTTCATGAGGATTCACGTTTGGGAACCAATCTTGACCTGATTGAGGTGTCCCGCCAGGAAAGCGTTGACATCGACAATTATGAGGACTGGTGGATTGCCGAGAATTACCTGCAGAAAAAGAAAGTTGCAATCGTTGTAAATGCCTACGATGAAATAGGAACCGGTCATGTTTACAGATGTCTTTCCATCGCTTCCAAACTTGTTTTCCATGATGTTCTTTTCTTGATGGATGAGCAGCGCCAGCTTGGAATTGACATTGTCAGCAACTATAATTATCCATTCAAGCTCTATGATGGCGAGGATGACCTGATAAAAATATTGAGGGAATACTCTCCGAATATAGTTGTCAATGATATTTTGGATACTTCCAGCGAGTATATCACTCAATTGAAAGAGGATGGTTATTTTGTAGTTAACTTTGAGGACTTGGGAACAGGTACTGAAGTGGCTGATGTGGTATTCGATGCATTGTACGAACATGATGTCAGTGAGAAGAATGTTTTCACAGGCCACAAATACTATATCCTGAAAGACGAGTTCTACTTCCAGCCCCAAAAAATCATCACTCAAAAGGTTGAAAATATCATGATTACCTTTGGAGGAACCGACCCGAACAATTTCACGGAAAAGGTCATAGATTCAATTTTGGCAACTAGCTATGACGGAAGGATTAACGTAATCCTGGGATTGGGATATGATGGCCTAGAGAGGTTAATCGATAAATATGAATCAAATAACTCCATTCAGATTTATAGGAATGTTTCAGACATCAGCGAATTCATGTTTAAGGCTGATTTGATATTCACTTCAGCTGGCAGAACAATGTATGAGGTCTGTTCACTTGGTGTTCCGACAATTTGCCTATGTCAGAATGAACGTGAGCTGACACATGTCTTTGCAAACGAGACAAACGGATTTATTAATATGGGGTTGGGTGTTGATGTTGGAAAACAGCAAATCATTGATCAATTTCTTAAGTTAGTAAACGATTATGAGTTACGTCTTGAAATGAATCAGAAGATGTTGGACGTTGATTTAAAGGATGGTTTTGAAAACATCTGGTCAATCATTCGTGAAGAATATAGGAAATTTGAACTAGAGAGGTTAAAACATGAAAATATTCAATAAATATCCATATTTGATTGCGGAAATTGGCGTTAATTTTTATGACATTGCCGAAAAGGAGGGAATGTCTGATATGGATGCTGCCAAATTCATGATTGATGAAGCAAAGGAATGTGGCGTAGATGCAGTTAAATTCCAATCATATAAAGCAGAAACAATTGCGTCAAGAAATTCTCCAGCATATTGGGATTTGTCCGAAGAGCCTACAACTTCCCAGTACGAATTGTTTAAAAAATTCGATAAGTTCGGTGTCGGAGAGTACAGGGAACTTGCAGAGTATTGCCAGCAGATTGGAATAAAGTTTTTGTCCACACCTTTCGACTTTGAATCTGTAGACTATTTGGATGAATTTATGGACGTTTACAAGATTTCTTCTTCTGATTTAACAAATATTCCTTTCATTAAATATATTGCAGGCAAGAATAAGCCTATTTTACTTTCAACAGGTGCAGCAACATTAAATGAAATAAAAGAGGCAGTCAATGCAATTGAAGAAGTTTCAACAGTGGACATTGCAATAATGCATTGTGTTTTGTCATACCCTACATTATATGAGGATGCAAATCTGTTGATGATTAAGGATTTGGCCGAAAATTTCCCGGATTATGAAATTGGTTATTCTGACCACACAAAACCTGACAAGGGCATGGCGGTTTTAACAACTGCTTATAATTATGGTGCTACAATTCTTGAAAAGCATTTTACACTGGATAAGACTTTGCAGGGCAATGATCATTACCATGCAATGGACCCTGATGATGTAATCAAATTCAGGCGGAATGTTAATTTCATATCTAAAATCAACGGTATGAAAAACAAGCAGCCATTGATTTGCGAATCCTCATCAAGGCGTCAGGCAAGAAGATCCATTGTTGCAGTTCGAGATATCAACATAGGAGATGTCATAACCTCAGATGATTTGACATTCAAGCGTCCGGGCACTGGAATTTATCCGTCAAAAATTGATGAAGTCATTGGGAAAACCGCCAAGGTTGATATTTCTGAAGATACATTACTTGATTTTGACATGTTTGAATAGATTGGTGTTTTAATGTCTGTTAGTGTTAGGGATATCTGTGAAGTTTTTTTTGCCCTTGAAGAGAAATATGATCTTAATTATCAGGAGATTCAAGGCTGTTATGCATGGCAATTAATCAGAATGCATCTTTATTATGACATTACTCGAAAAACAGAAATCTTTGGGGCTCCCCAGCAGAAAGCATTGTCACTTGCAGACAAATTTGCCACATTCTTACCGTTTTTCAAAAATTCATTGATGCACAACCCTTTCAGTGGAAAATATCAAAAGGACATTTTAATTTTTGACCATCCGCGCAAGGTAATTTTTAATGGACAATACTGTGATATCTACAGCAAGTTTTTGGTTGATTTTTTAAATGGAAGTTACTCTTTTGAAGTGTTGGAATCCCCTTATTTGAATCATCACTACACCAAAAAGCAGGATTACATTCGCTATACCGATGCAATTCAATTGGGGGCATATGTTCACAAGAAGTTCAATAAGGTCGAGTTCACCCAAAAAGAGGAAGAACTCATTTTAAAGGTTCAGAATGATTTGGAAAACGCTTTCAATATAAAGCTTAACATTTTATGGATGATGAGGACACATATCTTGAATTTCCAGTACGATTATAAGAAATACATTGATTTATTCAAAAAAAGAAAGCCTAAAATGGTTTTTGTAGTAGTGGCTTATGAAAATCATGCTATTGTGGCTGCGGCCAAACATTTGGGCATTGAAGTCATTGAGCTTCAGCACGGAACCATTACTCATTATCATTTGGGCTATTCCTATCCCGAAAAAACCAGATTGAATGGTGAAATTCCATATTTCCCAGATAAGATATTGTCCTTTGGCGAATACTGGATGAATGAGGACTTCTCACCAATTGCCATGGAAAATATCATTCCAGTAGGCTTTCCATATTTCGAATATCAGTCAAAGGATTTCATCGACCTTGAAGTCATCGACAATCAGGTTTTATTCATATCCCAGGGAGTAATTGGAAAATACCTGTCCAAGCTGGCATTTGAATTTGCAAAAAGTCATTCTGATTTAAAAATAATTTATAAGCTGCATCCCGGCGAATATGAAACCTGGAGGCAAAATTATCCGGAACTGGTTGAGGCTTCAGCTTTTGACAACTTTGAAGTCATTGACAATAGTGAAATTCCACTCTATAAGATGCTGGCGCAATCCAATTATCAGGTGGGTGCATTTTCAACAGCAATCTATGAGGGAATGATGTTCGGTTGCAAAACATTTATTTTGGATGTTCCGGGTGTTGAATATCTGGATGATTTGATTGAGAGGGGTTATGTTTTTAAAATCGAGGATGCTGATGATTTAAACGATAATCTTGAAAATTTCAAACCTACCGATTATGATAAAAATTTCTTTTTTAAGAATTTGGACAAAGAACTGTTGAAGAGAGTGGTTGACAATGGATGAATATGTCAAGTTCATCAAGAGAATGGGTGTAGTGGGAATTGCAAATATACTGATATCCCTCAGCGGGCTGATATTCATTCCAATTATCACAAAAAGTTTTTCAACAGCAGATTATGGTGTTTGGGCTCAGGTGAATACCTTTGTGTCACTTGTTCCAAATTTTGTTAATTTGGGCCTTCCATATACCATGGTTCGCTTTTTAGCGGCGGAAAAGGATAAGACGGTTATTAAGCAATCTTTTTATTCAATGATGTTGTTGGTTTTGGCGTCAACTGTAATTGTGTCTTTTGTATTCCTGATGTTTTCAAATCAAATCGCCAGTGCGTTATTTGATGGAAGCATGCAGATAATGTATATTGTTATAATAATGTCATTCTTCGCATGTTTGGATTTGATGCTTTTGAGCTATTTCCGGACATTTCAGCAGATTGTTCTTTACTCCACATTTTTAGTCTTGCAAACTTATATCGGTGTAGTGTTCAGTATTGTTTTGACTTGGATGCATCAGCCTATTGATGTGGTTGTTTTAGGACGTTTCTTTGGATTTTTCTTTGTATTTGTGGCAATGGCCATTTTGATTGTTCGGGAGTTGGGATTCACTACAAAACTCAAGAGCTTGAAGGATGAATTGAAATTTGCCATTCCGACAGTTCCGAATAACATATCATCATGGGTTGTTGATTCAAGCGACAAATTTGTAATAGGTATATTTCTTGGATCTGCTGCGGTTGGATGTTACTCTCCGGGATATGCATTGGGAAACATTATTCTGATGTTTTTGACTCCGTTTGCAGTTTTGCTTCCTGCAGTATTGCCAGAATATTATGAAAAGGGAGACATGGGTACTGTAGACACCTTTTTGACATATTCGATGAAATATTATCTGTTACTTACCATTCCTGCAACTGTGGGATTGAGTTTGCTTTCAAAACCTCTGCTTTACATATTAACTACTACAGTCATTGCAGACAATGGTTTCATGATTACTCCTTTGGTGGCATTGGGAGCGGTATTTATGGGAATTTATGGTATCGTTAACAATATCATTATTCTTGAGAAAAGGACAACAATCCTTGCACATATATGGATTGCAGTGGCTATTTTAAACATTGTCTTAAATATATTTTCTGTGCCATATATTGGAATTTATGGTGCGGGGCTTGCAACACTGGTCTGTTATTTCTTCGCATTTGCAGTTACCATATTTTATTGTAAAAAGTATGCCAGATTGCCGTTTGACTATAAATCAATTGCCAAGATATTAATCGCTTCAATAGTCATGGGTATATTTGTAACTTTTGCAAATCCTACAGGTATCATCAATATTTTAATTGTTGTTGGTGTGGCGGTGGTAATTTACTTTGCTGTGCTGTTACTGTTAAAGGGAATTGATAAAAAAGAGATTAATCTGATTAAAGGCATGATTTAGTGGAATCTTTTTTCTTTTTTTAGTTTTTCGTAATGGTCAATGTCCCTATACTTAAAGACTTCTGCAGGGTGTCCTCCTGCTATTGCATATTTTTCAACATCTTTGACCACAACGCTGCCTGCCTGGATTATTGCTCCCTCGCCAATCCTTACGCCCGGAAGTATTGTTACGCGATTTCCCAGCCATACGTTATCTTCAATAATCACGTCTTTTGAGATTATTGTGTCGTCATATGGTATTGCATTGCCCTTATCGTAATTGTGGATGCTTGTGATTATCATGCATTCTATGCCTGAATGGAAATTATCACCAATGGAAACATTACCATTTCCTTGAATTTTCATCCCATTAAAATTAACATTATTACCTAAAGTGGTATTTGGCGTAACGTAACTTTCACCATTTACCTTGAAGTTATTGCCATAGCTTTTTGCAACACTTTCACATCTATGTTGATAAAATTTTTTCTTAATTTTGCTAAGAATCATGGTATCTAAAAAAAAGAAATTAAATTTCTGCAGAACAATCTGCAGAATATTTGCTGAGTAAAACAGCGCATTTGTCAATAGTTTCTTGATCTAATTTAATTGTGCTATTTTTGATTTTATATAATAGCTCTTCAATAAATAGGTCTTCATCAGTCAAAGGCATATTTATTACAACAACTTCATTATTAATAAAACCAACTAGCGGTTCAACAAAGCAATTTTTGATATTATTATCATTTAAGAAGTTAATTAAATCTTCACCTAAAGACAATGATTTTTGTTTGATTTTATCATCTTGAGAAAATTTAGCTTGTTTTGTAGTGTATCTAAATCTTCTTTTGTTTCCATCTATCGGAATCTCTTCAATTTTGTCTTCATCTAATTCAGTAGATCCAATCAGACTTAAATTTTCATTTTCTGCTTCTAATCTTAGTTTAGGATTGTATTTCTGTGAAAGAAGAGCATAGATTCCAGTCGGACCTACAACTAAGTGGTTTATGCTTGAAGAAGATGTAGGAGTTTTTAAATTGTAGAATACATAGTAATCATTAGAAAGGGTTAATAAGTGTTCTCTAATAATTCTTGTTCTTTCTTCTACCTGTTTGTCATCTCTTGACTTATATAGTCCATAACAAAGCATTATGACTCCAATAAATATTGCAACAATACCTATACCACTATTGATGAGTAGAATTTCAATAATACTTATTACGAAAATACCTATACCTACAATTAGAATGATTGAATTGGTATCCATATTATTGATGTCAAATCCGATATCCGGCTCATAAAGGGAATTCTTCTCAGGCACCACTTCACCATTGTCAGGTTCTGCAATGCTTATTTTTTCCAGGAAGCTTCCAGATGATTTTTTAGAATATTCACTATCTTTTGGATAGTAATCATTCATGCTTTTGAAAAATTCAGTTTTGAGGAAATTCTTCAAAATATTGTAGTCATTTGTTTTTGGAATAGCAAATTCCTTACCAAATTTAGATAAAACTTCATCAGGAATTGTAGTTCTTGCAGTTTTAGCATTACTTGCTTCTTGTTCTTCGAGTTCCAGTTCTCTTTTCTCGTCATCTGCAATCTTTTGCATATGTTCTTCTGAAAAGAAATTTCCGAGCCTATCAGTAAATGATTTAAAAGAACGATCAGGTTCCTCATTTGTTAATTCTTCAGGTGTTTGGTTTTCAGTGTTAGAGTTTTGTCTAATGGTTTTTAACTCTTCTTGTCTTTCTTCAAGATACTTATCCAATTCCTTATTCATCTCGTCATCTAAATATCTTAAAGGACCTCCACAACTATCACATTCATAATCAAGTATGCTATCGCTACTTCTTATCTTATATTTTAATCCACAGTCTTGGCATTGCACAATATAGGAATTATCATATTTTAATGTAGTAGTATATGAAGAATTTTCGTTAGTTTCCTCATTAGAATAATCTTCTAAATATTCTAAGTCACCTGCACATGAAGAACACTCAAATGTTGTGATATCGTCATCATCATCGAGTTGGTATTTTGCACCACAGTTCTTACAGCATACAACTTTCATAATATCCCTTAAAATTGCTTTATGATATTAGTTATAAATTTTTTTTATTATATATGTTTCTAATAATTATTGATGCATTCATAGTAAATGTCTTCAATTTGCTTTGAAACTTTATTCCAATCATACTTTTCTTCGATTAACTTTCTTCCATTCTTTCCAAACTTGTTACATAATTCTTCATCATTTAATAATGTTTCAATACAATTGGATAAGTCATTTTCATCAAATTCGCAAACAAGGCCCACATTATCTTTTACCCATGTTTGTATATGATTGTTTTTTGTTAAAATCAACGGTTTAAAACAAGCCATGGCCTCAAGGCCGCTTGTGGTAAATGATTCATATCTTGAAGGCATGATAAAAATGTCACAATCAACCAATGCTTCAATTTTGTCATTTCCGGTTAAAACTCCCGGAAATATTATTTTATCTTTTAAATTAAGCTCGTCAATTAATTTTTCAAGTTCTTCTTTAAAACCATAATCTCCTCCGACAATGGCCAATTTGACATTATCGTCAGATATCCTGCTGAAGCTTTTAACCAATAAATCAAGTCCTTTTATTTCATGAATTCTTCCTAAAAACAGGATTAATTTCTCTTCACTGGCAATATTGTGTTTTGATTTGAACTTGCCTTTGTCCGGCAACTGTTCATATTCGGCCATATTAATTCCCAATGGGACAATTTCAATTTTGTCTTTGGACACTCCCATTTTCAGATATTGTTCTTTTTCGACTTCAGTCAGTGCAAAAACCCTGGATGCGTCATGCAATATGTTGAATCCCCAAAGATTATCAAAAACTTCCTTTAATTTTTCCTTTTGAAAAAAGGGGAGAACTGATCCATGAGCTTGTAGAACATATGGAACATTATTCTTTTGAGCATATCTGTGGGTTGCAATCGCTAAGGATTGCCTGTGCTCATGAATGTGGATTATATCGAAATCAGAGATTGTCTTTTTAAGGTAGTTGATTAAGCTGAGAGGTGTGTCAATGGTCATTTTGTTTTTAAATGAGTTTGACAAATTTTTAAAATAAAAAACCTTGATGCCCTCAACATCCACATTGTAATTGTTCTCAAATTTTAATCTTTTATCGCAGCTATCTGTGGTATAAACACAAACGTTGTGTCCATTTTCCACTTGCTTTTTTGCAATTTGATAAGATGCATTCACAACCCCTCCGTGTGAAAAACAGGGAGCGAATGAAGGCACGACATGTAAAATATTCATTTTAAACACTTTTTTCGTATATGTAAACATTATTTATATTCTTTATTTCAGTATAATTTGTCAGATTATTCTGGATTCGGTCGGAGATATAGTAAGTAACGTTGCTTGCATCAATCGTTTCGGTGTCATAGCTTTTTATTGGCAGGACATTTTCTCCTAACCACCAATTGTATGCTCTTACATTGTAAGTGCCGATTGAAATGTTTTTATAATCCGGATTATTGGTAATTATGTAATCTGAAACATCTTCTATTGTTTTAAATTTATTTGTTTCGTCAAAAGTGTATGTAAATGCGAAAGCTTGAATGATGAACAATGCAATCAGTATGATAGGGATTATATTTTCATTGATTTTGATGCGCTTATTTATTGTATCGATTGAAAGTAGGATAAAGTAGATTATGGCCGGAAATACTGGCAGTATGTATCTGTTTACTTTGATTGTGTAATAACTGAAGAATATTATGTTGGAAAATATCCATGCGAGCATGAAGTATTCCGCTTTATTTTCGCTATCCTTGCCCATGAAATAAATGCCCAGCAGAACCAGCAATGTTGTAATTACAGAGCTTATTCTGGTAAAACTCACTATTGCAGCTATAAAGAATACTAATGGAATGATGTCCTTTTTTTGAGGGGATCGTTTGTTATCATATAGCCACAAGCCTATTCCAATAATCATTATTCCGATAATTCCCCAAGCTAGCGGCGTAGGATTGTCTAAAACAGGATTTCCATCAATTACTGTATGTGAATTTGAGATGAAATTGATGAAATTTGTCAGATAGTAGCTTACATCAGTATTATATGCAGGGTCAGTTTGTGATCCCTGGGCGCCGCTGACTCCTGATGAAATCTGGTTCCCCGCACCAAAAGTCCCTCCTCCCAAAGTTATTATCGATGCCATGATAATGGATGTTAAAATCACACCAATAGCAATTCCTTTTAGGATATATTTCAAATCCTTTCTATCGATTTTGAATCCTTTCTGATAAACGTAATAAAGTGCAAGTGCAGGCAATGTCAATAAGATGGTGTATCTTGTAAAGATTCCTAATATGACGAATAATATTGCAAGCTGATAGTATTTTGGATTGTCATCTATTGCAATGACTGTAAATAATGCTGTCCAAATGGTCATGGATACGGCAGGAATGTCTAAAGTCCCGTTTGCCAGCCAGGTCAGGTAAAGAGTTAATGAACAGTAAATTATAGTTCCTGTCAAGCTTAAATTTTCATTGAAATATCGTTTAAGCAGAATATAAAAACCAATGTTTCCGAATACGGCAAATGCTCCTGTTACTATATAAATGGCCTGCAGGTCTACAAATCCCAAACGGAAGAATATTGATGTTAAATAACAAATTAATGGGGACAAATAAATCGTTCCTGTTGCACGAATATTTGTTCCGGTATAATAAAGTGCATTTAAAAGATAAACGTAAACGTCAGAACAGTAAATTCCAAGATTATTATTGAAATTTATGTAATATGCGACCAGAATAATGCTGTAAATCAGAATAAACAGCAAATAATATTTATCTTTTTGTTTTATATTGAATTCCTCAAACATCACTACTATTTTTTTTAATGATTTTATTTAAAGATTGTTAGAAAAATGATCCAAGTGCAAATGATAGGAAGGCAATTAGCATCCCAATCTTCAACAGTTTTGAGGATTTATGGGCAGTAGCTTCATCCTGTGATTTCAAAATTAAAATTGCGGAGTAAATAAATAGTACTACTGCAATTGCTATTATTACCAGGTATAATATTCCAAAAATATGGTAAATGTATAACAATGGACACAACGCACAGTCGATAATGATTAGAATTGTGGCAAGTATTGCAGGTGTCCTTTTACCGATTAAAATAGGCAAAGTTCTTGCACCGTCCTTTTTATCCCCTTCAACATCCTCTATATCCTTGATGATTTCACGTGCGGTTGTCATGACAAATGCAAAGAATCCTAAAAATATTGAAGTCATCACAATGTTGGGATTGTTAATGGTGAATCCTCCGAAAACAAATCCGAATCCTGTCATGAATCCCACTGCCAGGTTTCCAATCAATGGTGTTGCTTTTAATTTCCACGCATATAGATAAAGAATCACATCTGCAATCAGAACGATGGCAAAAGGAATCCAGTTGGATGTCAGATAGCTGATTAAAAATCCGCATAGTGTACCTGCCAGGAAGAGGAGATATGCATATTTTTTACCATTTTCACGTGAAATTCGTCCTGAAGGTAGTGGCCTTTCAGGCTTGTTAACCAAATCGATGTTATAGTCAAAATAATCGTTAATCACATTTCCAGCTGCTGTTTCAAAAAACACAGTTATCATTGCAAGTATAATAGGTATGCTGATTGTCTTATCAATTATTGCCACTAAGATGATTGATATTGCACCCATCACTGCATTTCCAGGTCTTAAAATTTCTATGTATGGATTCATATGACTTCCTCAAGGATTTTTGAAAAATTCTTTGCAGTATTCTTTAAAGAGTAATCCTGTGCAAATTCATTTCCACTATATTTCAGTTCATTTTTATTATATTTTGTGTAATAATCATAAATAGCTTTTTTGCATTCATCGACATTGGATACGTGGTATCCGATATTTGTCTTGTCAATCAGGTCTTTAAGGGAACCTTCCTTATATCCGATTGATAAAATCGGTTTTTTGCAGCCTATGCAATCATAGACTTTGCCGGGTATGAACATCTTTTCGGATTCGTTCATCCATGAGATTAAAAGCAATATGTCAGAGTTCATCTGATGCTGGAGGACTTCACTTTGTGTTATCCTTCCGTGGATATTGACATTGTCTTTGATATTGTATTTCTGGGAAAGCTCGGCCAGATTTGTTTCATCCCCATAAAAATCAACAACGATTTTATCTGAATCTATTTTATTTTCACCAATCAATTGACCGATTGCGTCAAACAATATTGATGGATCTCTTTTTCCACTGTAAAGTGATCCGGCATACATCAAGGTTAGTTTTTCACTGTTTTCCGTCTGGTTTGTTCTTTCAAAATCTTGCGGATCAAAACCTGAAACCACACACTCAATCCTTTTTGTTGGATGAATGCCTTTAAGTGTTGTTTTAGCCAATTCAGTCGTTGTTGTCAGGGCATCGACATTCTTGAATGTTTTCATTTCCAATCTTTTTTCAAAATATCTTCTAATGACATTATGGTTAATGTAAGGATTTAAATTCCATAAATCTCTCAAATCCGCTACCCACGGAATGCCGTACTTTTCCTTTAAATCATGTGCTATGATATGCGAGGTGATTGGAGATGATGTTGACAGTATCGCATCTATCTTCTCATTTTCGATGATTTCTGAAGCTGCTTCAACTGCAGGCTTTTTCCAGTATTTCATGCTATCCGGGTATGCAAAGATCTCTCCTGCAAGGGATAATGATTTTGAGACGAACTTATTTGTCTGGTCTCTGCCGCTAACTTCTCTCTTACGGCCGGTATTATTTGATTTTGGCATGAATTTTGAAATCATGTCTTGATAATCGGTTTCAATGACTCTGACATTATCAATTTTAACCGTATCGTTGGAAGTCCTTGGCACAATCACAATAGGTTGCCATCCAAATGAAGGCAGGTATTTAGAAACTCCCCTCAACCTTTTTGATGCGATTCCAGTATCATGATTATAGTTAAATGCGATATAAATGACCTTTTTCATGTATTATCCCGGTTATTTTTATTATTATAATTTTTATAGTTACTTTTAAAATAATTTTTCCCTAACTTTTATATTTCAGTATTTAAAAATATAATTTCAGTCAATGATTATTTCATAAAACGATTTTTAACTAAATATTGGGGAAAATATGACTTTAGAGGACTATTATCTTAAACTTCCAGGGTTTATAAAATTTAATCCGAAAATTCTGAAATTGAGTTTTGATGTTACAGATAGGATAAAGCAATCTAACGGAATCTCCACTCAGGATTATCTTTTAAAATTGTCTGAGGAATCTGAAGTTAACAATTTGCGCAGAAAATTCCGCCAATTATATGTTGAGCTGCTGATTTTTGTAGATAATGTCTGCAACAAGCATGATATTGATTACTGGCTCGGTTTCGGTACACTTTTGGGTGCTGTGAGGCACGGAGGATTCATTCCATGGGATGATGATATTGACCTGGTCATTCTTAGAAAGGATTACAAAAAGCTTATTGAAGTTTTGCCAAAGGAGATTGAAGAGCATGATTTGAAGCAATCCTGCGGGTTGACATTGCTTCTGGAAAACAGAAAAAATTACTTCAGCGATTTCAATAGCGTTTATGATGTTGAGGATAAGGGCGGAAACCGCATGATTGATGGAAAATATAACTTTCTGCAGATTGCTTGGATGAAACCCTTTGTCAAGATAGACATATTCCCTTTTGATTTTATAGAGGATGATAAGTTGGACGCAATCTATAGCAAGTTTGCCCCTGCCCAGTATAAGTTTTACGATGACATGTTGAGGAATAAGGTTAAATTCTTTGACAGGATTGATTCTGCACGCAGCGAAGTTGGATTTACGGATTCCAAAACAAGGCAGTTCTCAGACACCATTGAAGGAGTTCCCCATTGGAAAATAAGAATCTTTGACTATGACAAAACATTTCCATTGGAGTCTATTGAATTTGAAGGCCATAAATTTAAATGTCCAAAAGACTGCAATCATCATCTTACCAGCATGTTTGGCCCCGATTATATGGAATTTCCAAAAGTTATTGAAAATCACAATACCCTGGAATTGATTGAGGCTCAATTCGGTTCAACTGAAGAGATGGATGATGCTTTTGATGGGGCACTTGAATTCTTAAAAAATATCAATGAAACTTTTTAGGAAGGATAAATTATATATATTCTATAATTGATATCATAATATAGTATTATAAATTAAAGAATTACTTTTTATAATTTTTAGTTGGTGTTATAATTGAATAAGATTAAGATAGCCATTGTCGGATTAGGAAACTGTGCAAGTTCCTTAATTCAAGGTATACATTATTATGATGGTAAAAATCCAGAAGATGCAATTGGATTGATGCACTGGGATATTGGAGGATATTCTCCTAGTGACATTGAAGTGGTTGCAGCTTTTGACGTAGATGCAAGAAAAGTTGGAAAAACAATTGATGAGGCAATATTTGCCAAACCGAACTGTACAACTGTTTTCCAAAAGGACATTCCGAAATCTGATGTTAAAGTAAGCATGGGTCATGTTTTAGACGGTGTTGCTGAACACATGTCAAATTATGATGATGAGTACACATTTGTTGTAAGTGACGAAGAGCCTGTTGATGTTGTAAGCGTCTTAAAGGAAAGCGGTGCTGAAATATTGGTTAACTACTTGCCTGTAGGTTCTGAGGAAGCTGCAAGATACTATGCACAATGTGCTCTAGACGCTGAAATCGCATACGTCAATTGTATGCCTGTATTTATTGTAAGTGATGATGACTGGGATGCTAAATTCAGGGAAAAAGGAATTCCTATTGTTGGAGATGATATTAAAGCTCAAATTGGTGCTACTATCACTCACAGAACATTAGCTAGCTTATTCATGGATAGGGGAGTGAAATTAGATAGAACCTATCAAATCAATACTGGTGGTAACACTGACTTTTTAAATATGCTTAACCGTGAAAGACTGGACTCCAAAAAGGAATCTAAAACAGAAGCGGTTCAATCTGTATTGACTGAAAGAATGGATGATCGGGATATTCACATTGGACCTAGTGATTATGTCCCATGGCAAAATGACAATAAATTATGCTTCCTTAGGATGGAAGGTCGTACATTCGGTGATGTTCCAATGAACATTGAATTAAGATTAAGTGTTGAAGACTCTCCAAATTCAGCAGGATGCGTAATTGATGCTATAAGATGTTGTAAAATTGGTCTGGAAAGAGGTGTCGGCGGACAGTTAACCTCAATTTCATCATACACAATGAAACATCCTCCAATTCAATACACTGATGATGTAGCATATGAAAATGTTGAAAAATTCATTTCCGGTGAATTGGAAAGATAATTTTTCAATTTTTCACCACTTTTTTTCTTTATTAATTTTTATTTTTCAATAACTTTTTTTTTAAAATCACATTTAAAAGGGATTTATATATTCAATTTATATATTAATAAAAACATATATTATAGTTGGATAATTTATGATTATTTTATAAATTCAAATTAAAAGAGGTGTAATTAATGGCAAAAGTTAGATTTACAGAAACAGCACTTCGTGATGCTCACCAATCTTTGCTTGCAACCAGGATGAAGACTGAAGACATGGTTCCTATTGCAGAAGAGATGGATAAAGTGGGATATTTCTCTGTTGAAGCTTGGGGTGGAGCTACTTTTGATACTTGTATCAGGTATTTGAATGATGACCCTTGGGTAAGATTAAGGGAGCTCAAAGCAGGATTTAATAACACTCCAATACAAATGCTTTTAAGAGGACAGAATCTAGTGGGTTATAAGCATTATCCTGATGATATTGTAACTAAATTCGTGGAAAAATCCTATGAAAACGGAGTGGATGTTTTTAGAATTTTTGATGCTTTAAACGATATAAGAAATATGGAAAAAGCAATTAAGGTTGCAAAAGACCAGGGTGCACATGTTCAGGGAACAATTAGTTATACAATAAGTCCTGTTCATTCCTTGGATAATTTTGTAGATCTTGCAAAAAATTTAGAAGCGCTCGATTGTGATTCAGTAGCTATTAAGGATATGGCAGGTTTGATTACTCCTTCAGCAGCTTTTGAATTGGTTACAAAATTAAAAGAAGAAACTGATTTGCTTGTAGATTTACATTGTCATTGTACCAGTGGTATGACTCCTATTAGTTATTATGCCGCTTGTCAGGCTGGCGTTGATGTTTTGGATACTGCAATTTCACCTCTTTCTTGGGGTACTTCACAGCCGCCTACTGAAAGTATGGTTGCTGCACTTCAGGGAACAGAATTCGACACTGGTTTGGATTTAAAATTGTTGACATCTATCAAAAAATACTTTGATGAGATTAAAGCTAAATATGGTTACCTTCTTGACCCGATTTCAGAAAGTGTTGATACTGACGTATTGTTATATCAGATACCTGGAGGAATGCTTTCAAATCTTATTTCTCAACTTAAAGAGCAAAATGCTATGGACAGGTACAACGATGTATTGGAAGAAATGCCAAGAGTCAGAAAAGACATGGGATACCCTCCTCTTGTAACTCCAACAAGTCAGATTGTTGGTACTCAGGCCGTAAATAATGTGTTAGGCGGGGAAAGATATAAACAGCCAACCAATGAGGTAAAAGAATACCTTAAAGGAATGTACGGTAGGCCTCCAGCACCAGTTGACCCTGAGGTATCCAAGATGGTCATTGGTGATGAAGAGGTTATCACTTGCAGACCTGCAGACTTGATTGAAGATGAATTTGATAAATTCAAATCAGAAGGTGAAGAAGCAGGATTTGTCAAATCTGATGAAGATGCATTGACTTATGCATTATATCCATTGATAGCCCCAAGATTCCTTAAAGGCGAATTGAAAGAAAAAGGCGGCGTACCAGGAACCAGCACTGATAAAGATAAAGTTCCAACCGAATACGATGTTGAAGTTGATGGAGATATCTTCAATGTAAAAATCTTGCCTCATGGAACTGCAGGCGGAGGAGGCAAAAAATCCTCTAAATGTAAAGAAAAAGAGGGCGTTGTATTGTCTGCAATGCAAGGTATGGTAATCAGGCTCACAGTTGAAGTGGGTGATGAAGTCAAAGCAGGCGACACCATTTGTGTAATTGAAGCTATGAAAATGGAAAACGATATTGAATCAGAAGTTGACGGAGTCGTTGAGGAAATTTTCGTAGAAGATGGTGACGAACTCAAGAAAGATGACTGCATAATGGTAATCAAATAGATTACCTTTATTTTTTTCTTTTTTTTAGTAATTTTAAACTTACTTGTAAATTTATATGTTTTTAAAATTTAACTATTGTAGTGAGTAGTTATTTTGGTGATTATTATGAAGGATATTTTTGATGAATGTCAATTAGGAGATTTAAAACTTAACAGCAGAATTGTCAGAACTGGGACTTGGGAGACAGAAACCGAAGAGGGAGGATTTTTATCCTCAGCAATATATGACAAGTATGAAAAGATTGCAGGCAGCGGAACCGGTCTGATAATATCCGAGATGTTTGTGCTTGACCGCAAGGACCGCTTTGCACCATATTCAGCAAACCTGAATTATTTGGGTTTCGTTAAGGAATACAAGATGGTAACAGACATCTGCCACAATCATGATGTGCCTATTTTAGGGCAACTGGCATTCTTTTACTATGATGACGGTGACAATCAGAAGGCGGAACCGAATGATTTAACCTCTGAAGGAATAAGGAAACTGCAGGCCGAGGTTATAATGGCGGCCAAGAAATTCTCATTCGCAGGTTTTGATGGAATTCAAATTGACATGGGTAACAATTTCTATTTGGCACGTTTCATAAACCCTTACTTCAATCAAAGACAAGACAATTATGGTGGAAACACTGAAAATCGCGTAAGGATTGCATCAGAGATTATCAAGGTTATCAAAAAGACAATGCCTGGTTTTCATGTAAGCATCAGAATCAATCCGTGGGATGTGAGAAAGGACGGAATGACTGCTGAAGAAAGTATCAGAGTTGCACAGGAATTGGAAAAAGCGGGAGCTGACAGCATACAATTGACTGCACGCACAATATCCTATCTTTATGACGGCAAGGAAAAGAATCCATTTTTGGTATATGCCGATGAGCTGATTGGCTCTTTGGATATTCCGGTTATTCTCGGAGGATCTTTAAGGGACATGAAATCAATGAATGATGTTTTGAATCATAGTGAGGTCGAGTTCATGTCAATGTCCAAGCCGTTTGTGGCACAGGCGGACTTTCTGGCCGACTGGAAAGCTAATGGTGAGGGAGAATCAATCTGTCAAAGCTGCAATAACTGCTACTCTAAAAAAACCAGTACCTGTTTTAAGTACTAATCTGAACCGAATAATATTCATGTGATAGGCAGAATTCAACTCAATGGACTGAAGAGTATCAAAAGCACGTCGAGAGCATGTCAAGTTCTATCAAAGGCTTTGTAAAACTCAATTTCGATCGCCTAAGTTTGATGTTAATGTTAACTGAAATATTGATGAGTTTTTTAAATGGAGTGAATTGCATTTACACAAGGATTGAATGGCTAAGGACGGACACAAATCAATTCCTAATCGGTCATATTGATTATCTTTTCCAGTCTGCCTCTTGACAATAGCAATATTGCACCAAGAACCAATCCTAATATTGCAAACACGGAAAAGAATGAGAATAAGTCTGCAATAAGGATGAAACTTAATAATGTTGTTGGTCCTTCACCTGGAAAAGCGGCTGCAAATGAACCTGAACCCACTTCACCAATTCCCAATGTAGTGTAATATGCTCCAAACATCAAAGTAAGGTACTTTTGAGGGGTCAGCTTTGAAATCAGGCTCAATGTGGATGGTATTATCAGGAACTCTGAAATCACTATGAACAAGTTGAAAAATATCATCCAATCATGTGAATCTGCATGTTCTTGTCAAAAGTGCTTAGGGAAAGCATTAAAATTAGATATGCTATAGCTAAGGAAAACAATCCTATAATTATTTTAGTGATGGAGGAAGGTTCTTTATTCTTACTTGCCAAGATGTCATATATTTTAATCAGAATCGGGCCAAGCACCAGATGAAGATGGTGTTGATTGTCAAGTAAATTGTAGGCTGGATTTCAATGTTCAAAAGAGGTACGGTATTGTTAACATGATCCAGTGTAAAGAAAATCATGGAAGTGAATATCTGTTCATGGCCTATGAAAAATACAACAACAAACATCAATATCAAAATTAGTATTCTCAAATGCTTAATTTCTATCTTGCTTAATTTTTTGTTAGTTTTTTGCCCAATATCGTTGGAAATTTTTTGAACCACCCCACCCTCTTTTAGGGGGGGTGGTTCAATGGGTATGGCTAAACTTTTTTTCGTCTTTTCTTTGGTGCGGGAAGGTCTTCATACATTGCATTTAGGAGCTCTTCAAGAAATTCTCTGTTTTCAATATCATCAACGAGCAGCATTTCCTTTGCACCTTCATAAGGCAATTCCCTATCTGCATCAGGCATCATTTCAATTGCGGATTTTACAGGTTTAACGAGAAAACGGTCATCGTAGATGCCTCCAATAATCTTTCCGCGATAGTAGATAATGTATTCTCCCATCATTGCCCTATGTGATATGTCATCCAAATCGGACATCTGCTCGAGGACATATTCCAGATAATCTTTACTTGATGTCATTTTTTCACTCTTTTGAATGGTTTATTGAATGATTTTATTTATTAAAAAAAGTTATTGTATTCAGTATATTTGTAATTATAAAAATTAAAAAGAAAAAGTTCTTTAAAGAATTAATGCATAATCCTTTAAAGATTTATTTCATGTTTTATTTTCCTATGCTTTCGATTCCTTTTGTAGCAAGCAATTTTGTAAAGGAACCTTCTGGTTGCATTATGATATTTCCTTTATTGTATTCATCCAATGCAGTACTCATCATTTTGGCTTTCTTATCCGGATTTGCAGCTGCTTTTGCTAGTGCTTTTACTAATACCATAACTGCATCTCCTCTTGACATGGTTCCGGTCACGCCTTCATTACCTGCATATCCGGCGTATGCATCGTTTTCACGGATGATGTCTGCCGCACTAATGTTTTTCACTTCTCCATCAACTTTTAATGGTTTGATGGTATTGATAACATTGTCTACAGCTTCATCATAGACTACAACTACTGCATCTGGTGTGAAATTGGTATTTGCTTCTACAATCTCTTTTGCATATTGCATACCGTCTTCCACGCCATCATAAAGGCTGTCGTGCATGTACATCTTTCCGCCCCCTATCGCACTTGATGCGGGCTGTGTTGGGTGTGTCATGTCACCTGGATAAATTGGAGTGTAGTTTGCAAAGCTTCCATTCTCTAAATGAATCATGAACGCCATATCTACTCCTCCGTTGGATTGCTCATATTTGTCTGCAGCCAATATCAGGATATCGCTATCTTCTTGTGTTAAATCAGGGCCTGAGTTTAATGCTCCATAGATTGAAGCCAAGAGTCCCACAAGAATAACCAAAAGAATAGCTATTATTAATTTTTTTGTTCTGCTCATGATAATTCCCACGCGCTAATTTTAAAATTATGTTTTTAAAGATACAATTTAACTTGTACTCATTTATTATTTTTTAGTATTAAATTATATAAATATTATTGAAATTATGGTCATTTGAACTTAATTTTTAATTTTATTTTTTTTTAAAAGTTGAATAACTTGGTATTATGTTGATTTCAATTTCAGGCGATTAATTAAAAAGTTATTTATACACAAAGTGTTAATAAAATATAGTATGGCAAAGGATGACAGAAGCGGCATAAATCCATTTACCGGAAAATCACATTTCGACATTGTCAATGATGATAATTTTCTCCAGAGTTCATATAATGAGTATTATGCCATGATCAATAGGGCACAGCTGTTGGATAACACTCCAAATGGGCAGATTGTCAGAGGAGTGGCCATCAGGTTAATTCAGGCCGTTGAGAAGTATCTGACTGAAATCGGAAGGCATGATTATGTTGAAGATTACTATGATTGGGATTTTCATCTGGTCGCTGACAATACCGTAAATGCTTTTTGCATGCCTGGAGGTAAAATCGTGATGTTTTCAGGCATTTTGTCGATTGCAAACACTGAAGACAAGGTTGCATTTATTTTGGGTCATGAAATGGCTCATGCGCTTCTTGACCATTCAAGAACAAAGGCCAGTGCGCAGACTGCAAAAAATGCGATAACTTCCGCCGCTTGGATTGGCAGCATTGCTATGGATTTGGTTGGATTGGGTGGATTTGGTTCTCTGACTAGGGCAGCTACCTATGCGGCAGATATAGGTTCCGAATTTTTGTTAATGAATCCTTGGGGAAGGGACCAGGAACTTGAAGCCGACCGTTTAGGCATGATGATAATTCATTGGGCGGGTTATGATATTTCGCCGATTCCTGCATTCTGGCAGTCAATGGCTAATCAAAATTCCAATGAGCATGACTTTTTCTCGACACATCCTGCCGATTCAAAAAGGATTGCTGTGATGAATGAATTGATTAATGAAATCGAAAATGAGAGGGATTTTCACTCTCAACCAGTTTTAGGCGATTCTCCTGTGCCAAAAGAAGAGTTTGCCGATTCCCATTTGGTTGAAGAAAATACTGTCTGTTGTCCAAAATGTGGAGTGCCGATTGGAGAGGGTGACAAATTCTGCTTTAACTGTGGGGCAAAATTTGATGTTGAGTTAAGGTGCAGAAAATGTGGCAATTTGGTTGACCCCACAGATAAGTTTTGCATAAACTGTGGAAATAAACTTTAATGGTGATATGATGGATGAAACTACAATTAAATATGTTAACAGGTCCAAATATAGGGTCCGTACTTTAAAAGCTATTGGTAATGATGTAAAAATGCCTAAAGAAATTGCTGAGGACAGTGGTATTTTACAAAATCATATATCTAATGTATTAAGGCAGCTTAAGGAGAAAGACCTTGTAGAGTGCCTTAATCCAAGTGCCAGGAAAGGGCGTCTTTACAGATTGTCTGAAGACGGTTTGGATATGTTAAATGAACTCAAATAACTTTTTTTCATATTTTTTTTCACTTCATGGAAACCTTTATATACTACCTGATGTTAATATATTGTGTGTAAGTTATACACAACTTAAAAACACAAAATTAACGGAAGTGAAAAAACATGAAAGAAGTTCCATCAACTGAAAATTTGGATTTGATATTTGTAATGGACCGCAGCGGTTCAATGAGTGGCTCTGAAAGCGATACCATTGGAGGATTCAACTCCTTCATTCAAAGGGAAAAAGAGAAAGGTTTTAACACCCGTGTAACAACAGTCCTTTTCGACGACCAATATGAGGTGTTATACAAAAGAAAATCAATAGATGAAGTTGCTGAATTGACCGAAAATGAATACTGGGTAAGAGGATGCACTGCACTTCTTGATGCAATCGGAAAAACAATCAATACTCTCGACAAGGAAATCGACAACAAGGTTTTGTTTATAATAATGACTGACGGTTTGGAAAATTCTTCCCGTGAATTTTCAAAAGAAAAAATCCGCAATTTAATCAGCAACCACAATTGGGAATTCATCTACATCGGTGCAGACATCGATTCTTATTCTGAAGCGGGGAATATTGGAATCAAAAAAACTCATACTGCAAACTATAGGAAATCAAGAGAAGGTTTTGATGATGTGTACTGTTCAGTAAGTGATGCTGCAGATCATATGAGATTAAATCGGAAACTGGACGCTACTGGCTGGAACAGGAGACTTAAAAAATATGATGGCTAATCATATTTAATATTTAATTTTTTAAATGCTCTTTTCCGCCTCACACAACTTTCACAAACTCCACAGGGTTTGTCATCTCCTTTATAACAGGAATAACTCAACTCCATTGGAGCACCGACCTCAAGGCCAAGTTCAACAATTTCCTCCTTATTCAAATCAATGGCTGGTGCTTCAATTCTTATTTTTTCCGGTGAACCAACATCAATTAGTTTGTTGAATTCTTCCATATATTCTTTGGAATTGTCTGGAAAAGTGGCTCCTTCCTCACCATTCCATCCGACGATAATTATTTCGGCACCTATACTTTCGGCATAAGAAAGCGCAATTGATGTAAATACTGTATTTCTTGCAGAAACCCAAACGTTACCTGCGGTTTCGCTGCTCTTTTCTAGGTCATCCAAATCATTTTCCTCAATTTCGGGAATGTCTTCATCTGTATTTAAGCTTGAAGTGCTGATTTTTGAAAGCCATGGCAAATCGATTACCTCATGGGTCCAGCCCATCTTTTCACAAATCCTTTTTGAAGTGTTGATTTCCTGTTTGGCCGCTTTTTGACCATAATTGAATGTTATTGCATGAATCTCATACTCCTTGTCAAAAACACTTGTTGCCACAGCACAGTCAAGGCCTCCTGAAAAGACTGAAATTGCTTTTTTCATCGAATCATCTCTTTAATGTCTTTTAGTGCAAGTCCGCTGTCTTTTGCAATTCTTTTCAGGTCTTCATATTCCGGCCTTCTGGAAATGACTTTACCTGCAACATAACCTGTCTTGAATGTCACATCGTAATCTTTGCCGCCAATATTGAATGTTTCAACTTCAAATTCTCTTTTTGCAACTCCTCTGTGAATATTTGGAGTTATCCTGATGCCCAAACTGCCGGTTTCTTTGAAAATTATGTTTAAAATGTTTTCCCTATTTTCTTTTCGGGAAATGACCTTCAAAAGGTTTCCGGGTCTGTTTTTCTTCATGATGATTGGAGTAATTGACACGTCACTGGCTCCTGCATCTAAAATCACATCAAACAAATAGCCGATTTCTTCGCCAGTCAAATGGTCGATGTTTGTTTCGATTACATCTATTTCATTGCTGTTGCAGATGTCGGAACTTTCAATTATCCTTAAAACGTTAGGATGATCAAAATCTTTCTTTCCAGCACCATAACCGGTTTTTTCAGGTCTTGCCATTGGGATGAACTCTTTTATCTCATCACACAGTTCCATATAGATTGCACATCCTGTCGGTGTTGCAAGCTCACTTCTGACAGGCCCTCCAACAAGATTGGCATCTTTCAGAATTTCAACAACTGCAGGAGCTGGGACAGGTATCGTTCCATGAGCAGTCTTTACTCTGCCTCCCCCAACTGCAATCGGAAGCCCGATTATCTTTTGTGAATCAAAACCCAATTGATAATAAGCGTAAACAGAACCTATCACATCAGCAACGGCATCGCTGGCTCCAACCTCATGGAAATGAATTTCATCCAGTGATTTTCCATGGACCTTGCTTTCTGCTTCACCTATTCTTTTGAAAATATTGATTGAAGTTTGCATTACCTTTTCATCCAAATCCAGTCTTTCAATTCCTGAAATGAACTCGGGATAATTGAGCGGAGGTTTGTTTTCAAGCATTTCAACGTGACAGAATGTTGAGTCGATTCCATGCTTTTGAATCTTTTCGAAGGTCACGTCAATCTTTCCAAATTCGAGTGCTGATTTTTCCATTATCTCTTTTAATTCATTGGCATCTGCTCCCAAATCAACAAATGCTCCAATTATCATATTTCCTGCTATTCCACTGGATTGTGGGTCAATAATTACTGTCATAATGATAAGTCCTATTAAAGTGGTATAATATAACTTTAAATTAAATAATTAATATATATTATCTTATGAAATTTGATGTCGTCGAAAAGGATTATGGGATTTGTATCACCAATCCAAATCATTTTTTAGCATTCAGCGATTTCACTGTAGGCGATGGGATTGACATTATTGAAAATGTGAATATCTTAAAGGCAAAAGATGAATTCGAATCTACCGCCAAAAGGGCACAGGCCTTTAATCAATCACAGTCATCCTACATTGCTCAGGCAACAGAGTCTCTTGATTATTTTTCAAATGATTATGGGGATTTGATTATTTTCACATTCATGGCAAATGATGTTGTCATTGAAGATTTCACTGATGAATTGCAGGTTGCCAATTCATCTAAAGGTTTTGCCGATGCAAGAATCAATTTCAGCCATGTCATATATTTTGATAAGGCGATTTCACCAAAAGATTTGCTTAAGATATTCAAGCTGGTAACTGCTGTCAAGGCTAAAGTGTTGGCCGATATGGCACTGCCTTTGCATATTCAGAATATTTTGAACACAGATGATTTTTTAGCCGTTTTGGGAAATCTACCTGAAAATAACGGAAAATCCTTGGAAATAAACAATGCTGAATATGATAATATTGATTTCGATGATTTGAATGTCAGAATCTCTGAGGCTATTGAAATCAGCCTGGAGGACGCTTTTAGATATTACGGTTTGACATTTGGCATTCTGGATTATTTGGTTTCACAGGGCATACAGATTGGGGATCTGGTTGATGCAGGATTGGATCTTGTTGAGGGTGTTGAAATAACTCAGAGCCTGAAAGACAAATTAAAAGAACAGATTCTCAAATCATTGGCCGATGCAGATGTTGTTTCATTGATTGTTGGTGCAATGAGAACTGAACAGGACCTGAATGCCCATAGGATACGTGAAATTAATTCGAAAACAAACATTTACACAGGTAAGGTATTGGGCCTTGCGATTTCAAATCAGATTGCAGGCACAAAAGCGACATTTAATTTTAATCTGTATGATAAAGCAAAACCTGGAATCATTTGGGGTCTGCCGCCTATGATTGATGATATTTTTGCAGGCTTGATTGCAGGTTGTGTGACAAAAATTTTTGAGGAATGATTATGGAAGATGACAGCTACTTTGAAAACGAGGAATTCTCACCGATTAAATCGATATTGGGCCTTTTGACATTCTCGACAATACTGCCCATCAATGTTTTCACATCAATCGAATGCATGACCAAATTGACATGGTTCTGGCCGTTCATACATTTGTTCATTGGAATTCTAGCCGCAATCTGCGGATATGTGTCATTGGAAATTCTTCATTTAAACTCATTCTTTACAGCCACAATCGTTTATGCGTTTCTGATGATAATAACAGGATATAATCATCTTGACGGTGTGATGGACATGGCCGATGGTGTCATGGTTCACGGCGAACCAGAAAAGAAGATAATGGTGATGAAGGATTCGTCAGTCGGTGCCGGTGCAATGGCGACACTTTTCATAGTTGCAAGCCTTACGGTTGCCGGACTCTATAACATACTGGATTATCACTTCATATTGGGAATCATAATATGTGAAATGACTGCAAAGACATCTCTTCTGACCACTGCATTGCTGTCAAAGCCATTGGTTCCCGGAATTGGAAGTTATTTTATAAAGGAAACAAATCCCGCCAATTATTTTGCTTCAACTGTTATTGTAGCATTTATTTCATACTTGTTGGGTGGATTCGTAGGTATTTTGGGCGTAATTGGAGCAATTGTATCCGGAATCATCATAGCCACTGTTGCGCGAAGAAATTTTGTTCTGGCGAATGGTGATGTTTTGGGAATGAGCAATGAAGTTGGACGGTTGTTCTCATTATTGTTTATGGCTGTTGCTTTATTTTTCCTATAGACAAATTTTACACGTCTAAATCAATATTGAAGTCTTATTATACATTGTTTTAAATATTATGAGGTTTAATGTATACTTGATGAGATTTACCACTGTTTAATCATGTTTTGTTAAAATTTCCCGTTTCATATAAAACATTACATTTCATGAAGCATACATGTATCACCTCCACATTATTTCTAAAAAGGTGGTTTTTCTCATCAGATTTATATAATTCTAAGGAGTAATAATTAAACTGATTACTATGAATGTTAATGTTTTAAGATTGGACCACAGATTGAAAAGAGACACACGTATAACAACTCATGTGTGCCTGACTGCACGTGCATTTGGAGCAAGCAAAATATATCTGGCTGGCGAACGTGACAATCGCTTAATGGAAAACGTAAGGGATACCGCTTCAAGATTTGGTGGAAATTTTGAAATAGAATACACAGAAAGTGCAATGGGCGTCATTAACAGATGGAAAAGGGATGGCGGAAAGGTAGTGCACCTTACAATGTATGGAACACAGGCACATGAAACAGCGCCTGAAGTAAGGGAAGACGGATCAGATATTTTAATCGTTGTAGGAGGGGCTAAAGTTCCTGGAAAAGTATATAAGGCTGCTGACTGGAATGTGTCAGTAACAACACAGCCTCACTCAGAAGTGTCTTCTCTGGCAGTATTCCAGCACCTGTTGATGGACGGCAAGGAATTCGATTTGGAATTTGAAAATCCCGTTCTTGAGGTTATTCCAACAGCTCATGGTAAAAACGTTAACGTTCACAATGAAAATCGCTAGGATATGAAGTCATCCAGCCTTTTGATGGCTTTCATTTTTTCATCTTTTTTTATACGGGCCTGGTCGATTGCGTCCCTCATGGTCTGGATTGAATTGTCGTATACTTCACGGTCAACAGGGTATGGAAAACCGTCCTTTCCTCCGTGAGTGAAACTGTATTTTACAGGATCCTTCCAGCTTGCAGGCTCGCCATAAACCAAATCGGATATCAATGCAAGTGCCCTTATTTTTTTGGGACCAATTCCCTTAAGCAAAATCAGTTCCTCATAGTTTTCAGGCTGTATTTCCCATGCCTTGGTCAGCACCTCAAATTCCTGGTCGGAAATGTCCATGTCCAAGACGGGGTGATGGGCAGGCATGGTGAAGTCCTCCAAAAGCATCTGATTGTCTTTTCTTTTAAAATATTGCCTTAAATGGTTGGGATTGTCGTTAATTAAATCCACGCTGATTTTTTGAGCTTCCTCACTCTCCTTTGATGACATGTTCAGGGTGTTTGGAGTTTTCAGGTCACAGGATATTCCGCTGTGGGGATCATTCAACAGTTTGTCAACTTCACTGCCGAGCCAGTGGTAGCGGCGGGCATATTTATTGGCAGTGTTCAGGCCCTGCTGGACGACGGCCCAGTCCCCCTTTTCGGTTATGAAGAAATTGTGCTGATACAATGTGTATCCGTCCTGAATGCAGGAGTTGTCGATTTTGGCCGATAGTTTGCTTGTCTCAACAAGCTTTTCTGTTGTTTTTGTCTTTAGGTTGAATACTTCTCCGGCATGCTCTATTCCCTGTGGGGTCTTTCTGGATTTGGCTCCTTTGCCTCCTGTCAGATAGATTCCATGCTCTTCAGGTGTTAATGATGCTTTCAAAGCTCCAAGTGTGGTTGTAGTGGTCCCAGAAGAGTGCCAGTCAAAACCTAAAACGCAAGAGAATGCCTGAAACCAGTAGGGATTTGAGATACGATTTAGAAATTCCTCTAAACTATATTCTTCAATGATTACGGTGGCTAGCGCTCCGGATAACTTCACCATTCTTGAGAATAACCAGCTTGGAGGATGCCCTCCATGAAGCGGTAAGTTGACAGCCCCTCTTCTTTGCATGGATAATGTTATGTTTATTATAAATATTATCTTTTTACCGAGAGCATTTGAAAAGTAATTTTTTTAAAATATGTTACATTCCTATAAATATGCTTTTTAAACAAAACTTTATTAATGAATAACGAACATACTTATTAATGTTATAGTGCCCGAATTATCACTAACTAATGGGTCTTTATCAGCTCTCATCAAAAATCAGCCATCGAAACGGCCGGAGAGGCGTTTTAGAGCCAAAAGTTCGTGATATTCGAAAAACTATTAGTGTTATAATACTCATAATATCACCAACTTTTTTGATAAAATATTACTAATCAAATGCTCTCACACAAATTAATAAATATCGATTGAATAAATGTGATATTATGAATAGTGAGCAAATTTTAGATGAAGTGCACATGTCGTATAACCATGGCATAAGCACTCGGAAAATATACAAACTGGCCGTAAAAAAATACACCACATTTTGCAATATGGATTTATCCGAATTGCTTGATGAGGCAGAAGCTGAAGAAGATAAGGGTATTCGATGGAAACGCAGAAGCTTGAAAAGAAGGCTGATAAGTTACAGACAATATCTTGTTGAAAATTATTCTTTAAACACTGTCAAAACAATGTTTCAGCCAATTCTTGCAATATACAAATATTATGAGATTGAAATCCTTGAATTGCCAAAACTCAATCCGAAACAGGTTAAAAAATCAGAACCAGTACAGTTTAAAGATTTGCCTGACAAGGAAGTACTGCGTGAAGTAATAAGTGTTGCCAATGTTCGTATGGTTGCAATTATATTATTCATGTGTTCCAGCGGATGTGCAAGAAGGGAAACTCTTAATCTCAAAATAAAGGATTATATTGCTGCTTTGGGAGAATACACTGACAAAACAGATATTTATGAAATACTGTATGATCTCGGTGATGATGATGAAATTGTTCCTACCTGGAGCATATGGAGACAGAAAACCGACAAGTATTATACAACTTACTGCAGCCCTGAAGCAGTCCTTGCAATCAACAAATATTTGTTGACACGTGAGGATGATTTAACTCCTGAATCTGCACTGTTCCAGATAGACCCAGCATATCTCAACCATTCATTCAAAGATCTCAATAACTTGTTAGGTTTGGGAAAGGTAGGATGTTTTGTCCGTTTCAGACCACACATGCTTAGAAAATTCCATGCATCAGCATTATACAATAATGGAATGAGCATGGACAATGTCAATGACCTGCAGGGAAAAGCCAAAAACAAAACCGATTCAGCATATTTCATGACCAATCCTGAAGATTTGAAATATGAATACATCAAACATCTTCCTGCCGTTACAATAAGCAAGGAGATTGAAAAGCTGTCCGTCAAATCTCCTGAGTTCAAGAAAATGGAAGTCGAGAATGAAACATTGAAGACTGAACTTGGAGATATGAAAAGAGAGCTTGGAGATATTGAAAGAATCAAGCAGGAACTTGCAGGCATTAAGGAAAAGGTCGGCGATTAGCTGATATCATATAATGTTAATGCGGACATCCTTCATGTTTAATTGGATATGTGGGATGTTTTTCAAACTTTTCTTTTTTAATTTTTACTATTTTTTTCACAGTTATTTCAGGTCATAGTGTTTAGTCATTTTATACAGATGCATGTTTTTTACTTTTCCGGTTAAACACCGATTGTAGAAAATACGGTGTTTTATTTTTATGGATATACAAACTAATAGGTGAATAGTTTAATTTCTGTACAGTATTCAATAAAATATAAATCGTAATGTTTATATATTCATTTTGATAAACTATCAATTAGCCATCACATGATGACAACAATTTTACGAAGTGAAAACAATTTTTCACTCTTGTACAACTTTTTCTTGTGAGGCTTAAAAAATCAGTATGGGGAGGTAAAATATCAAAAAGAGCAATAAAAAAGAAGATCGAAAAACCACATTAAAAGGATTATAAATTAAAAAAATATTTTTTTGCATGAATAGTGAGCTAAAAAATTTTTTTAATATAATCCCTATAATGGGTCAGTAATGAAGAATAAAAATAGTGAACAAGGCCGCAAAACTTTGTTAAAAATTTATATTTTTCAAAACTTAACCCAATATCTAGTATATTTTAAGGAATATATAAAGATTTTCACATAAAAAAAGAGAAACTTATTTTATTCTAAATATTCGGTAAGTAATGGAAGATTAATTTCACAAAAAACTATTTTTATCTCTTCATAGTGTATGGCCAATAATCTCTGAGATTTCTCATTAACACTTGGCCTTGAGAATGCAATCACTAACAAGTGAAAAAAACAGGAGACAAAACACTATGTGTGAAATGATGCAATCCTTGCCGGGAAACGTAATTATTTTCAATAACTTCCAGGCACTTGAAGAAGCTATTGCTGAGATAACCGAAACAGAAAACATCAGCAATGAAAAGGAATTCTTTGATTCATATCAAATCAGGATACTGAAACTGGATTAAATAGCTTTGATCCATTAGATTGATGAAATGTGATTTATTAACATATAAAGGAGTCTGTAAGTTATGATGGAAATGGAAGTAAACGGAAAAACCCATATTTTAGTACCTAAAGACGTATGGGATGAAATATGGGATGTATTTAATCGAATTGAACAGATAGGTGAATAAAAATGGAATTTTATTCAGCATCCAGAAACTATGAGGCTGATGATGAGGCCTTGCCAAATCAATTCGAAGATAACTACCACGGCATATTAACTCACAAGGGTGAGATTAAAGTTGCCAAAGGTGACGTGGAGCAAACAATCCTCCATATTGATGATAACGGCACAGTACTGGTAAGAGGTAGGAAAAAAGCATATCCTACATTAATACATGCCAAACTGTTGCCTCTGATACATTATGCAGCCAAAGGTGATATCGGATTTGTAAAGTTCAGAAGAGGCGAAGCATTCATTGTAGGATTCAGGAAAAACAACCGAGGAGATTTGAATGTCTAAGCCTGCCCGATTATATCCTAAAGAAGAACCGATGAAATTGAATCCAAAAGTGATTTTTATTGGAAGCATGTTAGTTGCTTTGGTAATCGGATGGATTGGAATTGCAACTAGCACTGGAGGGTTATAGAAAACCCCCACAACATTAAGGTGATAAAATGGTTAAAGCGGAATTAATAGAAGAGCCCCAAACTTCAGGGGAAAATGAAATCATGAAAATTGATAACGTCCCGGATGTGGATGTAGCTATTGAACAATGGGACGCCTATCAAAAACTCTGTAAAGGATTATTGAATGATACTGACTATCAGGAAATAATTGTAAAAGAAAAGGATGAAAACGGAAACTATGTTAAAGTGAAAGGACACTTTAAGAAAAAATCAGCATGGCAAAAGCTGTCCCGTGCATTCAACGTTGATACTGAAATAGTGGATCGTGAACTTGAGCGAACAAAAATGGGCAGAGTCAGAGAAGCCTACTACTGCGTAAGGGCAACATTACCTAATGGCCGCAGTGTAGAATCAGATGCATTGTGCTCCCGTTCAGAAAAAGGAAAAGACAAAGTGAGTGACCACACTATAATGTCCACTGCAAAGACACGTGCAACCAACCGTGCAATAGCTGAACTGATTGGAGCCGGAGAAGTTAGTGCTGAAGAAATGTCAGCTGAAAAAATGGTAACACAAAACCAGTCAAAATTTTTAAAAGAGGACAATAGCTAATTCCTCTTTAATTTTTTTATTTAGGAGAATGTTAAAATGAGTTTTAATGATAAACAAACTATATTCACAGGTACTGAATTAGATTATGAAGAAATTGTAGAAATTCCAGACGGATATGAAAAAGCAGAGCTAAAAGACTTTGAAGATGGTAAACTCTTAACCGGTAGACCGGAAATGTCTTCTGTAACTTCATACACCTTTGATGATGATGGCGAAGAAAAAACCGTTAACAGATTCAAACTGTTCATCTTCCAGGACGATGACCAATTATACATTGAAATCAACATTAACCTTAAAAACGATGGAGATATCCATAAAAACGTTAGAAAAGGAAGTGTACTATTTGATTTCATTACTAGCATTCTTGAATTGGAAAATGCCGGTTCAGTTGGTAAATCCAATATCATCAGAAATGTCAACCTTGCTGAATACCGTGAATTCGTTAACAGATTAGGTGAGATGACCATTCAGGTTAAGGAAAAAACTGGAAGCTATGTATACTACAGTTTCATTGTACGTGATATCCAAGTAAAATAAGATTAATGCTGGAGCAAACTCACAATGGCAAGCGGTAAAGCACTGTTGAAAAAATACATTAAAGATAATCATATTGAAGAGATTGAAAAGCTCAAATCTCAAAATAAACAGTGTAAAGTCAGTATTGATTATGAAGACCTGAATCAATTTTTAATTGATCAGTCCGGAAAAGATTTCTGGAAACATCAGATTTATGAATTTATTGATCAGATGGAAGAAATTTTCAATACTGGCAATGTTACCCTGAAATTCATGAATGTGCCTGAAAGAGATAACCTCCATGATTTAGATGCCACAGACAATAACAAATGGATAAGCACCAAAGCCATGATTAAAAATATGACAGATGTTAGAGTTGATTTAAAACAAGCAAGCTATATCTGCAGAGAATGCGGAACACAAAATACCGTTAATATAGCCGACCCCAACCAATCTGAAACAATACCTGCATATTGTAGGAATCCTGATTGTGCGGGAACCAGTAAATCAATGTTTCTTGACAAGGACACCAGCATTTACAGGAATTATAAGTTATTGAAACTTGAAGAACCTCTAGAGTTAAGAAATGGTGGAAGCACTAGAGAATTCAAAGCTATAGTCTTGGATTATCTTGCATCCCCATTTCATAATCTCAAAGTTGGTGACGTCGTTAATGTATGTGGCACTTTCAAGATTGAACCTAGAAAAGCTAAAGGCAGAAGTGACGGATACGAGTTCATCATTCACGTTCACAATATTACTCTTGTAGATGACATTTTTGAAGATTCAAGAATATCTGAAGAGGATGTAGCTGAAATAATTGAGCTATCCAAACAGGATAATATTTTTGAATTGCTGTGCAACAGTATTGCTCCTGAAGTCTACGGCTATGAAACTATCAAGAAAGGTTTGATACTTCAATTGTTTGAAGGCAACAGACCAGCAAATGATACTTTCAAAACCAGCCAAATGGACAGATGGACAATACACACACTATTGATTGGAGATCCTGGAATAGGTAAATCCCAATTGATACAGTCTATGAAAATGCGTGCTCCTAAAAACATTACCATATCCGGAACAAATACATCACAGGCAGGATTGACAGTATCAACCGTTAAAGATGAATTGACCGGAACATGGACAATGGAAGCTGGAGCAACAGTACTTGCAGATACCGGCGTATTGTGTATTGATGAATATGACAAGCTTTCACCGTCAGCACAGAAATCACTTAATGAACCGATGGAACAGTCAACAGTATCATCAGCAAAAGCGGGACTGCTTCAGGTCATGTCAGCCAGAACATCAATACTTGCAGGTGCAAATCCGAAGTACAGTAAGTTCGATCCATACAAATTATATCGGGAGCAATTGGATATACCTGAATCCAATCTTTCCCGTTTTGATTTGATATTTGTATTGACTGATGATGTTGATGAAGAAAAGGATTCCAAGCTTGCAGATGCTTTGCTAAATAAGGATTTCATTCTTGATGAATCTGAAATTCTGGACATTGACATATTCAAAAAATACATCACATGGATTAAAGCTAACTGCTTTCCCGTTTTAAGCAAGGATGCAAAAATATTGCTTAGGGAATTCTATGTTGATACAAGAAAAACCGCTTTGGAAACCAGTGATGGTAAACCAATCACTCCAAGGGATTTAAAAGCTTTGGAGAGATTAACAATAGCTAGAGCAAAATGTGAATATAGACAAGAAGCTAACATTAACGATGCCATTGAAGCTATTGACCTTTACAAGGAAGCTTTAAGTGGTTTAGGATTAACATTAGCAACAGCAGGTGAGCTACATGGAGTTTATTCTGAAAATGAATTAAGCGTTATATCTGATATGGAAAATATGATTAGAAGTAACATGGACATTGAAGGTATTCCATTATCTGCTGAATCAATAAGGCATTTGGAAATGGAATGTGGAGTTTTATGTCATGAGAAGGGTATTAATCGTGAGGGTATTTTTGACATTGCATATTCGAATGTGAAAAAATCTCTATAGGGAAGTTTTTGAAATCGTGTGTATGTGTGTATAATACACAAGTGTGTATGATTTTCAAAAACCCCTGACACCTTTTTGAGAGTTGAGTATTACTAAAGGAGATTAAAAATATGACAAAGGAAAGAGTAAATATTTCAATTGATAGTGAAATATTAATAAAAGCAAAAAAACACATACCTAATCTATCTGGATTTGTTGAAGAATGTTTAAAACATTACTTCGGTTATGCAGATGGAATATTCCCTATTGGAAATGTTAATGAAATCACTGACAAGATAGGTAAATTGCAGGTAGAATTGTTTTTAATAAATCAAAATTATGATGCGGAAGAGAGTATGAAAAATGCAGCAAATGAAGAAAAAGATAAAGCCTGGAGATTCCTCTGGAATGATTTTAGACCAACTTTAATTCCGGATGAAACTCTATTGGAAAAAGCTATTGAAACATTAGAGATGAATAAGGAAGAGTTAGAAGATATTCTTGACTGGGTTTACTTAACTGATGTTAAAGTAGACACTAACTCCTGGCAAGAAGTATTAAAAGCATATAATGAGAATAAAGACAAATAATTAATCTAAAGTGTTTATGTGGAATACCATTTATCCACATTAACTCTTTTAGGTTGTTTATCTGTAGCTATTTTTTCATATCCTCCTGTGAATGCAACTACACAGTCATCGTGAATTGCTTCATTCGGGTATGCTGTAATTTTTTCGAGAAATTCCATAGCCCACTTTTTGGTGAACCCTGTCCTATCCTTGCCAACTAAGTATATTCCGTTCTTTTGAATATCTGCTGAAACTCGTCTTGCCCTGTCAACTTTGTTTTCTCTTGAGTTTCCAGTACCTGTTGTGAAACCTCTTCTGTTCAATTCATCTATGATTAATAAACCAAAGTTTTTTCCTGTGGAACCATCCAGTTCAATATATTGTACATCTGATCTGTCACGTGCAGCAGTATTTAGAATTTCATTGATTAGGTTTCTTGATTCCAGCTGAAACTCGTATGAATCCACAATGTAGATATTGCCGTTTATATCTTTAGCAAGCAATACTCCGGCAGTATAATCTGGATCACTGCCTTTCAGTCTGTCATCATTTAAGACTTCAGTAGCTGCAAGATCCCAATACCTTATGACTCTTATAATTGGAATTTTCAAAAAGTCGCTATTAGAAATCAGGTGGAAATCTGACTCATCGAAAAGTTGGCCTTTGACGGTTGCATACCAGTTCCCGTTCATAAGCTGTTCCCTGGTGACTCTGTCCAATCCCATCAGGTATTCCTCATAGTCATTTCTGTCCAAGTAGATATTATCCAAATAGCTGGAGCTAATGAACCTTATTTGTGACTTGTCCTGAATGTCCTCATCTATCTTTTCAATGAATCTTTCACGAACCCATTTGTTACCTCTTTTACCAGGATTACTGGAGCACATTAACTGTGTTGGAAGCTTGTTGTCTTTTGTTTTCCTTACCCTAGAGCGCATATAGATATATTTGAATCTCTCCAACTGTGTTAATTCATCAATGCCAATGAACTGGTATTCAGAACCCTGATAAGTATCCAAATCGTTAATGTTACGTAAATATCCGAATGTTAATGAGTTGCCGTTTGGAAATGTCCATGAATGTTCAGTACCATCCCACTTAGGCCTAATAACAGGGTTATTTTGAATCTCCTTCCGGTTAAGCCATTGGCTGGCCTTGTGAATCAGAGCACCTTTCCGTTTCAAATCAGATAATGTCCTTCTCAGGATCAACGCATGGTATTCATTAACATCATCTTCAACATAAAATAGTGCTCTCATTAACAGACTGGTTGATTTACTTCCGCCAGCTGCACCTCCGATTAACACTTCCTTTTCTCTTGCCAGTATCATCTCCGCCTGCTTTGGAAATGGAGAGAATGGTATGTATGGATTTTCATATACGCACTTTTGAAGAGTAGCTTTGTCCTTCCCGTCCAGATAGAATTTCCCGTTTTCATCATACATTATTATCATCAATCTGTTTTGCAAGAACCTCTATCTCATTCATGATATCCTTTTGAGACATCTCAATTCTTTTATCTTCCAATTCAAGAACACGGTTTTTGAATAGTCTGTCCATTTCATCTTTGAAGAGTTTGTTTTTGGCTTCAAATGCCCTGACGGATAATTCCAGATAACGGATTTTTAACTCTTCCAAATCCAACAGGTATCTTGGAAGACTTTTATCATTGGAATTGTGTCTTACTTCACGCTCCAGCTTTTCAAAGTCAATTTCAATACCGACAGCATTTTTGGTTATCTTGTCAAGGTTTTCAAGACCAGTTTTGATGTCTGTTACCTGCTGCTGAAGTATGGTATCAATAGCCATGTCGATATTGCCTTCATAAACGCTATTGTCTGTAATTTGCTTTTGTGCGATGGCTCTATTGGTTAGTGCTTCCTTGTTTCTTGCTCTTGAATCTTTTTCTCTGTCAACTAAATTGTATTTCTTTTTGAATCTTGAGAATGTTGCTCTGCTTACTTCGAATTCATGTTCTTCAGCAAGCCATCTTCTCACACTTGCATCTGTCGCTCCGGATGTCTTCATAGCTATTATTTCATCCAGCATTGTTTCCAGGAAATCATTTTTTGTCAGATTTAATTTGGCCTTGAACTTTCTATAGGTGCTGTCTGCTACATTCCTTTCATATTTTGTTTTTAGAAGTTCTCTGACTTCGTTGTTGCTCATTCCTTTTCTGCAGCAGTTTATTATTTCCTGTTCGTGACGTTCTAAAAAATATATGACGTCTGAATTTCCTCTCCCCATGGTGACGGTCCTCCTATAAATTTCTCAGTTCCCTTTCAAGCTCTTGTTTTCTTGCTTCAATTAAATGGTATTCGGTTTCTCTCATTATTCTTTTAAATTCAGGATTGGTGTTTATCAGCGCTAAAGTGTCTTGTGCATTTCCCATAGCTATTAGCTTTGCTCCGAGTTCGTATGCGTCTTTATGTGTGAAGGCTGAATCTTCAACAATCTTTTTGAGTGTAATTTCCACTCTTGCACTGATGTTGGTTTTTTCTTGTAACATAATACATATATTTATTATGTTATATATATAAAATTTTATTATATAAAAAATATAAAAGTAATAATAAATTTATTATTGCCTTTTACAATCAAAAATAGTTTCTGTTAAGAGCAATATCCTGGAGATATATTTTTGAAGTCTTATTCATCGCCCATTTCTTCAAGTTCTTTTTGAAGGTCTGCAATCTGCATTTCCTTATAGAACCTTTCGAACCTTCCGGTTTCAATGAGAAAAGCTGAAACTTCAAGAGCATCTCTATAGGTATAATTTGACTCTTTGATAATTTGTTTTTTACCCTCGTCCATGTAGGATGAGGTATTATTTATATTGGCCATAGCTATTACAACCTGTATATAATAATTAATATAATATTTTATTATTTCACTTATATAAAATTATCATTAAATTCATGGCCACCATATTCTCAAGATTAATGTTGAAAATTTCAAAAATAAGAATTAATCGCCCAAATAGATTTAGTTGAATTAATATGGAGTTTTTTTAGAAAAAAAGTTTGAATAACGAGCTGATCTCCATAATAATTCAACTGACCTTCACCAATATCTAGCCACTCAAATATTTTTGAGCGGTAATAATTAATCTTATTTTAAACATATTTAAAGAAAGTGTGAGAGAGCAAATGATAAGTTATCATTGATGGTGATATTGAATTATTTCATTGTCAATGTTTCCATCAAGATATGATTGATATAATTAATAGGTGATTTTTTCTTTTCATTTATTTGGATGACTTTAACATTAACGGTAGGTTTTTCTGGAATAGAATCTGATTTTAAACCCCGATATATATGTAAGTGTCCCAGAAAGTGAGTTTTGAATAGCAAATGGTCAATGGTAATGTGTTTATTTGAAAAAAATATTAAAGTGTATCATTTGAGATGATAATTTTATCAAATCAGATAATACACAGAAATTATAATCTTTGTGTTTATTTTTTAGCTTTTCTGTAATCCTTTCTTGAAATTTTATAATTCACAAGAGTTGAGGAATAAATGATTACAATTACTGATCCGATATTGTGAACCAATGCTCCTGCAATTGGATCTAAAACACCAAGAATAGCTAATATCATTGCAATTATATTTAAAGCTAGGGAGAATGTAATGTTTAAATTAATTGTTCTCAATGTTTTTCTTGCAATGGCTATCAGGTGAGGTATGTCACCTATATTGTCATTGATTAAAGCGATGTTTGCTGCTTCTATGGAAACGTCACTTCCAATGCTTCC
>NZ_JBGUPC010000037.1:0-18604 GCF_045130115.1 Methanobrevibacter sp. | reverse complement strand
TCCTAATGATATTGACCCATCCAGACAATATGCTGAAATCGAAAAAGGTTTCAATGTAGCTGACTACACTATTAAAGATGGTCAAATCTTAGTAAAAGACAAAGAAATTGTAAAAGTTAAAGAAAGTCAAAACGTTTGGGTTAACGTACAAGGATGGGAGAAAAACGAAGAAAAAGTTATCAACAACATTATGCCATTCTTTACTCAATACTACTCAGTCAAATGGGAAAACTACCCAGTACACGACCACTACGTATCCAACCCAATTAGAATAGACGTTGACGGTAAATAGGGGTGTTTAATTTGAAAACAATAACATTTGATCAAATCAAAACTTCTTCAATCGCTTTAGAATTCGATGAATTAATTCCTGATGAAATTTATTCATGGACCGAAGCAGATTTCGCAAAATATCAAGTTCCTATTGGAAACTCCAGATTCCCATTAACCGACTTCTTCAAAGTAACTGTTGAAGGAGAAGCTAACGGGCCTGATGAAGTTGAAATGATTATAAACGGTGATTTAAACAGAGTAAAATACATCGGTTGTAAAATGAGCGGCGGAAACATCGTATGTAACAGCAGTGTAGATTTACACGTTGGTGCTGAAATGTCCGGTGGTTCCATTCTCGTTAAAGGTAACGCAGCAGCTCACGCAGGTAGAGAAATGTCTGGAGGATACCTTGAGATTGAAGGAAATACCAAAGAGTTCACTGGTGCTTCATACATCGGTGAATGGAGAGGTATGACCGGAGGACAAATTGTTGTCGGCGGTAACGCTGGTAAACAATGTGGTGAATGTTTAACTGGAGGTAAAATCCACGTTAAAGGTAACTGTGACATCTTAGCTGGTATTCACATGACCAAAGGTGTCATTGAAATTGACGGTGACGTAAACCGTTGGCCTGGAGGTCAGATGAAAAACGGTAACATCATCATCCACGGATTCCTAGGAAGATTACTCGAAGGATTCGTCCTCAACGGTATCGTTGTAGATCCTGAAGTTGAAGGAGTTACCTACAAAGGTAAATATATCCAATATACTGGAGATATCGGTCTTAACGGTAAAGGTAACCTTTACTTAGACGCTGAAGCTAACAAAGAAAAATTAGCTAGCTACGGCGAATTAGACGACGAATATACTTCAATCAGAGAATACAGGAATTTATAATTCCTTTCTCTTTTTTCTTTTTTTTAAGGCGATAATATGGTAGAAGAAGTACAAATGACAGTGGAAGATGCAATCGAATACGTCAGAAACGAAGTGGAAGTTGGAGACGTTTTGGAAATTTCCTATAATCGTATCTATGCTCCTGGTGACGTTTTGGGTTTCACTGAAGAAGATGAAGAAACCGGTGAAGGTTTCAGAGTCGGTTTGCAATTAAATGGTGAGATTTTAAATCAGGCAGTTGAAATTGACTTCAAAGAGATTGCCGATGATTTAATCGAAATGCGCCATATCAATGATGAAAAAGACTTAGTCATTGAAATACTTTAAAATCTCTTTTTTTCTATTAATTTTTTCTTTTCTATTTCCCACGGAAAAATAATTTTGTTCGTAATCATACAAACGTTATAACCTTTCCATCTTTTCGAAAGGCATGATCTTTTCAAGGGCCTTTACCTGAATCGGAATGCCGCTTTCCTTGACGGCGCCGATTGAATTGAGTCCCCCTCCTGTGATGACACCGAAATTGTAGTTGTCTACCTTGGAATTGTATACAAGTTCCCTAGGCTTTCCGATCTTGTAGATGGAAAATCCGATATTGTTCAGGATTTCGAGAAGCTCAACCGCATGGTCCCTTGATATGTACGGGATTTCCTTGACGCTTGCCAATACCTTGTTGGGACCGTTCTTTCCGATGATGGAGGTCATGTTCTTTGAGAGAAATATCTTATGCGGATCCAATGTTGTTCCATTGTATGAAATCAAATCGATAAAGAGCGGCGGTTCGGTCAGCTCAAGCAGTCCGCTGTATGTAGGATTGCTCATGATTCCGTTGTTTATCAGAATTCCGTCAATGCTCAGGCTGCAGATTGTAGCTATTCCAACCAAGTCATCATTTTCCGGATGTTCTACTAGTTTGTAGTACGGATTGATGTATTTTGGGGAATTGTTATAGGTTTCCTCCATGACGGCCAGCGCATCATCTATGTTGTCCCTGTGCACATATGAGACATTGGCGATGATGTCACCTTTCTGCTTTTCAACATCAAAGTTGACCTGCTGAATCAGATTAAGTGATTTTGAAAGGACAAGGGATATCTTTTCTGTGTTGTTATTTTTAGGCATTTCCAACTGAGGCTGTATTTCTGTCACTATCGGTTTTAGTGAGTTGAAATCGTGAAGGGTTTCACCTATCCTCAAGTCGATATCCTCTCCCAATTCTTTCACGGCACAGAATGGTGTTATTCCTCCGATTATTGCGATTCCAACCATTCCGTCAGGTACAGGCAATCCTAAAAGGTCCTTTCCTTCTTCAGATATTCCTATTACTCCTCCAATCCCTATCCTGTCCAGTTCATGGATGATTTCAATGGTCCTTTCCCGTGCAATTCCAGGTATCAGTCTGAAGTTTGCCGGAATCAGCCCGGTTCCTTTTGTTATCACATCAAGAACTGATGTCAAATCGGAGTTTGCAAATGCGTCGAGCGGTGTTACTGATGTCTTTTTGTAGGATATTATTTCCGTAAATTTAACAGGCCGGTTGTTTTCTATTTTCAGGAGCCCTCCGTATTGGGGTTGTGTCGGAATTCCTTCCTTGAGGAGTATCCCGTCTATGGTTGTTCCGCATATTGTGGTGACTTCGATTTTACCAGTGGTTTTATCTTCATTTAAATTAACATAAGGACTAACACAAAGGCCACTTTGGTATATCTCTTTCATTATATTGATCGATTCTTCGTTATAAATGGTTGAAGTATTGACGACAACATTTCCGTTCTGTGTCATATATGTGAAGTCAGTCAAATAAATCAGTTCTTCAAATTTTGAATATATGAAATCGACTTGGTCATAAATCAGTCCCTTTTCAAGCTTTTCCCTGCCCAAATCCGTAATGACTCTTCCGGAATAACCTTTCTTTTCGGTATATCCCTTCTCATCCAGGATCTGCATATGATATCTGACGGCACGCTCTCCCAGATTAAATCCTTTCTCCTTCAGCTCGTCAGCTATTACCTTTGAGCCGGTAGGCTGGTCCTGTTTTGCAAGCACCCTTAGGATTTCAATCATCCTATATTCAGATTCGGACATAAAAAGCACCTAAAATAAAAAATTGATATTTGGATTAGATATCCAAATACTTTCTTTGTTCGTATCCGAATACCTGAACCCTGTATTCGTCCCATTCCTGATACTTGAGTTCCAGGAACTTTTCGCTGACGTGTGGGCCAAGGGCATTCAGTATGAGAGGGTCCTCTTCGAGGGAGTGGTAAGCTTCCCACAGGCTTGTAGGCAGAACTTCAATTCCTCTTGATTCCCTTTCCTCTTCGCTCATGCTGTAGATGTCGTCCTCTACAGGTTCTCCAGGATCAATCTTGTTGACGATTCCGTCAATACCTGCTTCAAGCATTACTGTAAATGCGAGATATGGGTTACATGCAGGGTCAGGTGACCTGTACTCGATACGGGTTGCCTTTCCACGTGCTGCAGGCACTCTGATTAATGCGGATCTGTTTCTGAAACCGTATGCCATGTATACAGGTGCCTCATAGCCAGGTACCAGACGTTTGTATGAGTTTACAATAGGGTTTGTGATTGCTGTGATTGCAGGTGCATGCTTAAGCAATCCGCCCATGAAATGAATTGCATCCTTTGAAAGTCCTGTTTCTGAATCAGGGTCTGAGAAAAGGTTTTTGTCTCCTTTGAACACTGACTGGTGACAGTGCATTCCACTTCCGCTCACGCCAAAGAAAGGTTTAGGCATGAATGTCACTCTGTAGTCCAGTTGGTCAAAGGTAGCCATATTGTCTACAATCGCTTTGATAGCCTGTTTGAATGTGATTACTGCATCTGCAGTCTTGAGGGCATCCTTGAACTTGAATGCGATTTCGTTTTGTCCCGGTGCCACTTCGTGGTGAGATGCCTCGACTTCAAAGTCAAGGTCTTCAAGGTTCAGGGTCAGTTCACGTCTGAAGTCAGGCCCTTTGTCCAAAGGTTCCACATCGAAGTATCCTGCTTCGTCGTATGGCATAGGGTATCCGTTCTCGTCAATGTCAACAATGAAAAATTCAGGTTCCGGACCGATGTTGTATTGCAGTCCCTTATCGGCCAGGTGTGCCAGGGACTTTTTGAGAACTCCCCTTGGGTCTCCTATGAACGGTTCTCTGTCGGCTGTCCATACGTCACATATGAATCTGCAGGTTGCGGACTCTTCAGGTCTCCATGAAAGCCTTGAATATGTGTTGATGTCTGGCTTTAGGACCAGGTCACTTTCATTGATTCCAACAAATCCTGCGATTGATGATCCGTCAAAGAGCATTCCTTCATTGAACAGTTCGCTCATGTCATCCTTTCCGTTGAATGGGATGACAATGTTTTTTACGGTACCGTTAATGTCAACAAACTGCAGACGGATAAACTTAATGTTGTCCTCTCTCATCTGTTCTGAAATTCTTTCAATTTTTTCTTCTGGGATATCGCTCATTAAAATCAAGCTCCAATAAATATTAAATAATCGGAAAACATCTTCCTATCAAAAATATATTTCCATTTCGTTGTATATAAACTTTTATATATCTTTGAATTCTTTTATTTTTATTATCTCGATGTTTAAGTTTTATTTTTTAAAATAAACATATTTTAATTAGTTTTAAATTTTACATTTGGCTGTTCAATTTCATTTAAAAAAAGAGAAAATATTTGATTTTGGATTATCAAATAAAATCAAAAGTGGTCGAATTCATCTCCGAAGTATTCATAAACCTTTTCCAGCTCTTCGGGAATGTTTATCATTTGTGTGCAGAACGGTATGCACTCTCCACAGTCAACACAGCAGTCCGCCCTTGAATCCTCATCAATCAGAGAGAAATACTGCATCGCACTTGCCTTGGGATTGTCCATCATGTGGGCAATGTTGTACTCGGTAAAGCAGTTAATTATATCCACTCCGTGTGGGCACGGCATGCAGTAGCCGCAGCGTGTGCACATGTTTCCGAGACGTGTCCTGTAGGTTCTCGCAACTTCTCTTATGAGTTCCTGGTCGTTTTCAGAGATTTTATCTATTTTTGAAGCTATTTCTATGTTTTGCTTGACTTGATCGAGGCTTGTCATTCCGCTGAAAACGCAATCCACATCATCCCTGTTCCACAGGTACTGAAGAGCCCACTCGACAGGTGTCCTTTTGGTTTCGGCCTGATTCCACAAATTTTGAATTTCCTGAGGAATGTTTTGGACAAGCCTTCCGCCTCTTAAAGGCTCCATGATCATGCTTCCTACATCTATGCCTTTTAGGTAGTCAAGCCCCATGATTCCTGACTGGTAATATTCGTCCAGATAGTTCATCTGGGTCATGGCAACCTCCCATTTAGGGTATTCGTCAAGAATTTCAATGAAGTAGTCGACCTCGATGTGTGATGAAAAGCCCACATGCTTTGCCCTGCCGTCAGACAGGATATCATCAAGAAAGTCCAGCACGCCCAAATTCTTCACTTTCTCCCAGTCCGGCACGGTCAGGGAATGAAGAAGGTAAATGTCAATATAGTCTGTTTGAAGCTTTTCGAGCTGTTCTGTAAAGTAGCGTTCAAAGTCACCCTTTTCCTCTATCGCCCATGAGGGTGATTTGGTCTGTAAGATTATTTCGTCCCTTAATGTGTTTTCTGTTAGAAACTCGCCCAGGAACTTTTCGCTCTCTCCGCTTCCTCCAAGGCCTTCAGCATGGTAGGGGTATGCGGTATCGATAATGTTGACTCCGTTTTCAATTGCATATTCGAGCATCCTTGAAGCCTCTTCCTTGTCTATGTCGGCATTGTTCGCTTTGGTTGGAAGCCTCATGGTTCCGAATCCTAGCCTTGAAACTTCAAGATTAGTCTTTCCAAGTCTGTTATATATCATTTCAAATCCTCTAATTCTAATTTGTAAAATAAGCTATAAAATTGTTATGATTTGAAAAATGGCCTTAAAAAAATAGTATTTAGATGGATGTATTCCTGGGATTTAGGATGCCGGGGGCGGGATTCGAACCCGCGATCTCACGGTATCCCAGGAATAAGCTAGAGCACTGCTTTATTACCCTATGAGCCGTGCGCTCTAACCAGCTGAGCCACCCCGGCATCTAACAAATATATATATTTTCATCATTACATTTAAAGTTTTTGCTTTTTTGAGGTTTTTTGATGATGGGAGGAAATTTTTTAAAAAATATATTGATTTTCACATATCTTTTGGGGGCATGTTTTTTAAGCTTTCTTTGAAGGGAGCTTAAGGTTCCTTCTTTTTTGAATCAATTCAAATACTTTTTAAATCAGGCACGTTATTGTTTTTTCATTCAATGCATAAAATCTTGTAAATCAAGTTCAGAAAGCCATTCAATGCTCTTGACACAACCTCTCTAGATAAAACATATACAATGGCAAAAGAACCCAGATAAACAAATGCCACAAGCAACTTTTGATGGTACTTCAGATATGGTTCGGCCAATACCTTACTAATTGTAATTGCATATGGATGCAGCAGATAAACGGTTAAAGAGTAAATTCCAAATTGAGTTATTATCAATTCCTTATCTGGCATGAAACGGGTTAAGACCAATACATTCATGGTTGAAATAAATATTATCATGCCCCTAACCAAAATATCCATAACCACTGCATTTCCATATGGATACTTCATTATAATTGTATCAAACGGCATAGTCAATGCAATGATGATTGAGATTAACAGTGATAAAAGCGCTATAGCAATTGCAAATGCATTGTTTTCAACAAGTGGAAATTTATCAGTTATTTTCTGCTTATATTCCTTGTAATAAAAACCAAGCAGGAATATTGGCATGAAAATGAATGTGCGTGAAATGCCTAAAATGTTACAGTCGACAAATCCGATCAGCAATGCCCCTATTATGGATATCAACAGAGGATATCTAAACCTGTCCATGATGGGCAAGGCCATTTTCATGAAAAACAGGCTCATTAAAAACCATAGCGTATATCCTGGATTGATAAACAGTATTTTTGTGGGGTTTTCACCTAAATAATAAATTGTGAATATTTCCCATAGCAGGCAAAATATTATGTATGGAATGAACAATCTTTTGAATGCCTTCACCGGTTCATCAGGGCCAATTTTTGAAAAGTAGCCTGCCACGAAGAAAAATAATGGCAAATGAATCAGGAAAACAAAATTTCTAGTAAGTGACATGACCCAAAATGACCTGAAGAAGGTCAAATGGCCCAAAACGACCAGCAGGATTGCTAATCCTTTTAAATTATCGAATTTTGCTATCCTCCCCTTCGAAGCTATGGCACTCATAATTTCACTCAATGCATACTTGGTTGTAAAATATATTTGATATTCATGTTATATATTTTTTACAACAAAAGGGAGTTTTATTTAACCATTATTAAGTGAAAAAAAATTCAGGAATCCCCACCCTCTATAGGATGGGGTGGTTCAAGTGTTGGGAATACTTTTTGCAAGATATTTTCGATTTCATAACAGAAAATTATCATGGTTTCGGATGTGATTTGCATCTTCAAAAAAGTTATATTTAATAACCTACAAGTCATAAAGTTTAATATTAACAATTAATTTGATGATATTATGAGTAAAGTAAAAGACATGTCACTTGCACCTGAAGGTGTAAGAAAAATCGAATGGGTTCAAAAACACATGCCTGTTTTGGAATCCATCAAAAAGGAATATGAAGAAACCCAACCGTTCAAAGGAATCACAATCGGATCATGCTTACACCTGGAACCTAAAACCATCAACTTAGGTTTGACATTGATGGCCGGTGGAGCTGAAGTCGCAATGACCGGATGCAACCCACTGTCCACTCACGATGATGCAGTTGCAGGAGCAGCCGATTTGGGCCTTAACGTTTACGGATGGAGAGAACAGGATGATGAAGAGTATTATCAGACCATCAATATGGTTCTTGACCACAAGCCTGACATAATCATCGACGACGGAGCCGACATGATTATGGTGCTTCACAACGAAAGAAAAGAGTTGTTGAGCCACATTAAAGGTGCATGTGAGGAAACCACTACCGGTGTTCACAGGCTTCAGGCAATGCATGCCGACGGCGCATTGAAATTCCCTGTAATTGCAGTAAACGATGCATACACCAAATACCTCTTCGACAACCGTTACGGAACCGGACAGTCAAGCTTCGATGCAATCATGGGTACCACCAATATGGTGATTGCAGGAAAAACAGTAGTTGTCTGCGGTTACGGATGGTGCGGACGTGGATTGGCTTTAAGGGCAGCAGGTCTTGGTGCTGATGTCATAGTCACCGAAGTCGATCCTATTCGTGCACTTGAAGCAAGAATGGATGGATACCGTGTAATGACCATTCGCGAAGCTGTAAAACAGGCTGATTTAATTATTACCGTTACAGGAAATGCCGACATCATCTGCGGGGATGACTTCAAATACATGAAAGACGGATGTATGTTAGCAAACTCAGGACACTTCAATGTGGAAATCAACCGTCCTGACCTTGAAGCAATTTCAACTGAAGTCAAAGAAGTACGTGAAAGTATTGAAGAGTTCACCACCAAAGACGGACGCAAAATTTATCTTTTGGCTGACGGCCGTTTGGTTAACCTTTCAGCAGCACGTGGACAAGGACACCCTGCTGAAATCATGGACATGAGTTTTGCAGTTCAGGCATTGTCCGCCAAACACATCCTTGAAAACGACTTGCCTGTAGGCGTTACCAAAGCTCCTGATGAAATCGACTATACCGTGGCAAGCATGAAACTGGATGCCATGGGAATTGAAATCGACTCATTGACTGACAAACAAAAAGCTTACATGGCAAATTGGCAAGAAGGAACATAGGTTCCTTCCAAACTATTTTTTTATGTCCTATTTCAGATACATTGACAACGGCAAGGGACCAACCAAACTGTTCATTGGCGGTGTCCATGGAAATGAGGGATTGACATCCTTGAAGTTTTTGAAGCGCATTGACATTGAGGATCTGTCTCCCGGACAATTCTATTTTTATAATTTCGATAAGACTCCATATATTTCAACAATCAGAAAGGAATATTATGAATCAGAACTCGGATTGAGGATTTTGGATTTGATAGGTGAGCTTCAGCCGGATTTCTACACGGAGCTTCACTGCTACAACCTCAAAAACTATGAAAAATTGACTTCAATGGAAAGGTACAGGCAAACCGGAATTCCTCCATTGATAAAGCTTGGAAATCATATACTGGTTTCATCGGTATCTCCTCTAATCAGGATGACTTATTTTACAACAGACACTGTCTGCAAAACGTTGGAATTTCCATGCTTTGAAAAATTGACCCCTGAAATCATTGACAAATATGATTTTGATAAGGATTTGGCCATTAAAACCTATGAGGATTTGCTCAAGCTGATTTTAAGGTCACCTTCACGTGAACACTTTGAAAAGGAAATGATGAAAAGTCACAGGCATCAGGTTCACTTGGCCATGAAATATGCAGAAAAAGTTTTCGGCAGCGATTTCCCGCCTTATTGAGTATTGATGGTTTCCGGGTTTTGTGGTGGTGAGAAACCATCAACACCTGGATTCTATAAAATATATTGAATAATGAAATTGGCTTTCACCGTCCCCTTGACAGCTGCCATTTCTAAAGTGTTTGTTATACAATCTGGGGTGTGTGGTGGTAGATTGTATAGGATATACTCAATATTTAGAATCCTATTTATAGTATTATTTAACTTATATTTAAAATATATGGTAATGTAAAATATTGATGATATCTTGTGTAAAAGTGATGAATTTTTTGATATTTTCATAATTTTGTTTAAAACCATGCATCAAGACTTCCCTGTGATGAATTCAAGTTTTTAAGTCTGTCTGATGCTTTGGATACGCGGTCTTCTGAAAAGCCATGCTCGTAGCATAAAAATTCAATGATCTTGTCCTTTTGCGGCTTTTCCCATTTTATTTCATAATCGGTATTTACATTATGCTTCAGGAATATGTTTCGGACTTCTTCAAGGTCATGTGTGGATTCCTTTTGAAGTTCAGCCAGTTTTTCTTCGAGTTTTCCGTTATGTGCCAACTTAAGCGCTGTCTTTGCGCCAACTCCCTTAAGGCCTTCGCAAAAGTCGGTGCCTATAAGGATTCCCATGTCGACCAGCTGCTCCCTTGTAACATTTAATTGCCTCAATACCTTGTCCAGCTGATAGTATTCAAGGTTTCCGAGGTTAGATGAAACGGCAAGGTTTCTCACGACCCTTTTTGCGCCGAATAATAGACAGTCATAATCCTGTGATGCGACTGCATATGCGTCGCCGTTGGCCACCAGATATGCGGCCTGAGCCTCTCCTTCTCCTTTGGCTTCAACATATGGTATTCCCATATATGTCAATAGCTTTTTGGATGATTCAATTATTTCCGGTGACAGTTTTGATGATCTCATTGCAAATTTGCGGGCCTTTTCAGTGTCTCCTTCCTTCAGGGCTTCCTTGTAGATTTGTTCTGCCTCTTCTCTAACTTCCCGCCTTTTTGCCTGGGTTTCGCTTTTGAGTTCAGGTGCCTTTCCGTCAAAGATATAGATTGGCTTTATGTCCTTTTCAACCATTGCTGAGTTTCTGTATAGGATTCCGCTAAGGTGTGATGTGACGTTTCCGTTTTCATCAGTCAGCGGCCTTCCGTCCCTTTGTCTGATTGTTGATAGGAACTGGTAAAGCGTGTTGAATGCATCGATTGACACGACCCTTCCTTCCAAATCCTTGAACGTGATTGATTCAGGCTCCACTATATCCTTAAGCTTTACACCCATGCTTGCACCTCACATCTTGTCTGAAAAATAGCTGATCGGGAATGATTCCTTGGTCCAGATTATTATTTCCTCATTTTCTATGACGATATAGTTACGTGTCACAAAGTCCTCATTCATGTTGAACAGTTCCCTCAGGGTTGCATCAGGCTTTTCGATGTAGATATGCTGTATTTCACGTCTGCTTTCGACCTTATGTATTTTCAAAATCTTGCCTAATGGTATTTCCCCGTCCAGGATGTCCTTTCGCGCTTCCTCTTTGCATTTGTCCAGTACAATCAGGGATAGGGCATAGATTAGTGGCTGTCCTCTTCTGTGGATGATCACTTCACGGTAGTTCAGTTCATCGCCTTCAGGGATGTTGACCAATTGGGCCTTTTCCTTGTCTGCCTTTTCAAGGTGTCTGCTTATTGTGAAGATGCTCACCTTTCCATAGAGCACATCCAATATTGCGGTGATTGATCCTTCAACTGTCAAAAGCACTTTCTGGGTATTTGAGAATTTTATGTCCTTTTCTTTTTCGATTTCCTTTAGTCTTCGGCTCAGTTCGTTTTTGACTATTTTTCCTTCGAATTTCATTTGCATCACTATTCTTTAAAGTAGCTTAACGGATATGCTTCCTTGGTCCATATTCCTATTTCCTTGTTGTGGGTTATTATGTAGTCACGGCAAAGCATATACTCGTCTGTCTTGAACAGTTCCTTGAGTGTCGGGCTTGGTTTTTCTATTGAAATGTTCTTTATTGTGATAAAGGTTTCTATAACGTTTTTATCTAGGATTCTTCCTGTGGTAAGGCGTTCATTCATTAAATCTTCAAAAATTTGTTCACTGCATCTTGATGTCGGTATGTATGAAAGTGTATAAACCAGAGGGCGGCCGTTCTTGTACACTATGACTTCACGATAGTCTATCTCCTCTCCGGGTTCCATTTGAAGCAGTTCGGCTATTTCCTCATCTGCCTTTTCCAGATGCTGGTCGAGTATGAAGAGATGGACCTCTCCGTACAGCACATCAAGGAGAGTGGTTAGAGGTCCGTGTTCGCACAGGAGTATCTTTTGGGTTGTTGAAATGGTAGTGTCATATTCCTCTTCAAGTTCCATTATCCTGTCTCGGAGCTTATTTTCCATTACATTTCCTTTGAATTTCATTTCAATCACTATATCTCAGTAAAGTAGCTTACAGGAAACATTTCCTTAATCCACATCAGTATTTCGTCGTCATGTATAATCACGTAATCCCTTGCAAGGAAGTCCTCGTCAGTCTTGAAGAGTTCTTGAAGTTTTGGATTTGCCTTTTCGATGAATATGTTCCTGACTTCCCTTCTGGATTCGATCTTGTAATTCTTAAGTATCCTTCCAATCGGTATGTCTGCCCTCAGCAGATCTGAGCAGATTTCCTCACTGCACCTTCCAAGCGGTACATGTGAAATGGCATATATCAGGGGCTGGTCGTCCTTGTGCATCAGGACCTCCCTGAAATTGATTTCATCGCCTGCTTCGACATTAACCAGTTTTGCATGGCGTTCATCGGCTATTCCAAAATGCTGGTCAAGTGTAATCAGGCTTATCTTTCCGTATAGCACGTCAAGTATTGCTGTAATTGAGCCGTCTGTTGTTAGCAGAATCTTTTGTGTGTTGGAAAATGTCTGGCCGTAGTCATTTTCCAGGTCTTCTATCTTTTCGATGAGTCTTTTGTTTGCTTCGTTCTTGTCTTTTGTCATTTTTATCACTAAAGGTCTTTTGGATTTGTAATCATTCCTGTAATCGCTGAAGCTGCAACAACCTTTGAATTTGACAGGTACACTTCGGATTTAGGGTCTCCCATCCTTCCCTTGAAGTTCCTGTTTGTTGTTGAGATGCAGGATTCCCCTTCTGACAATACGCCCATATGTCCTCCGAGGCAAGGTCCACATCCCGGATTGCATATGATTGCGCCTGCATCGATGAATGTATTGATGTATCCAAGCTCTATGGCCTGTCTGTAGATTTCCCTTGAGGCTGGAAGTACCAGCAGTCTGATGCTGTCGTCGATTTTGTTGCCTTCAAGGATTTTTGCAGCATCTTCCAGGTCTGAAAGCCTTCCGTTTGTGCATGAGCCGATTAGGCACTGGTCGATGGATGTGCCTTCTATTTTGGATATGTCCTTTACGTTGTCCACGTCATTAGGACAGGCTATCTGCGGTTCGAGATCGGCTATGTCAAAGTCGAGCTCCCTTTCATAGCTTGCGTCTTCGTCGGATCTGATGACGTTCAGCTGTGATGCGCTTTTGCCGGTCCTCTGGCAGATGTAGTCTATGACCTCTTTGTTCGGTTCCATTATTCCGTTCTTGGCTCCCATCTCAATTGCCATGTTGCACATTGTGGCCCTTCCTTCAACGCCCATATTTTCTATCGTTTCGCCGCAGAACTCAGCGGTCTTGTATGTGGCACCGGCTATTCCTATTGTTCCTATTATATTGAGTATGATGTCCTTTGGTGCGATGTAATCATTAAGTTCGCCTGTGACATTCATCTTTATCGCTTCGGGAACCATGAACCATGTCTTTCCGGTTGCCCAAACCATCGCAAGGTCGGTTGCACCCATTCCTGTTGAGAACGCTCCGAAAGCTCCGTAGGTACATGTGTGTGAATCTGCGCCCACAATGACCTTTCCAGGTTCAACAAGTCCCATTTCCGGAACGACCTGATGGCAGATTCCTTCGCCGTGAATGTAGTTTTTTGTGATATTCTGCTTTTTGATGAACTCACGGCAAACCTTCTGGAATTCGGCTGAACCGATGGTGTTGGCCGGAACGTTGTGGTCGAATATTATCGCTATCTTTTCAGGGTCCCATACCTTGTCGGTAATCTTTTCGAATGTCTTTATCGCTGGAGGGCTTGTACCGTCGTGTGACATTGCAAGATCCACCGGAATCTCAATGATTTCGCCCGGTGTTACCTCATGGCCCGCCTTTGCGGAAAGTATCTTTTCAGTAATGTTCATAATCATAACCTATTTTTTAGTGTTTTTCACTATTTCCTTGAATACCTGATCGTTGATGTATTTTCCTTCTTCCCTTTGCTTTTTGACCTGCCTTACGATTTCAATCAGCTCATCATCGCTAACGTCAAGCTCGCATTCGTTGAGCTTGGCTCTTACTGCCCTGCAGCCTGAATGCTTTCCAAGCACCAGCTGGCGTTTCTGTCCGACAAGCTCCGGAAGGTACGGTTCGTAGCACAAAGGTTCCTCGATTACGGCATCGACATGGATTCCGGACTCGTGTCTGAAGACGTTGTTTCCCACAACAGGCTTGTTGTATGGAATAGGAAGTCCGCTTGCCTTTGACACAAGGTCTGAGAGCTCCTTGATGTATTTGGTCTTGAATCCGTAATCTTTTCCATATAAAATTTTCATTGCCATTATGAGCTCTTCAAGGGATGCGTTTCCTGCCCTTTCCCCGATACCGTTAACGGTGGTTGACACTGCCTTTGCACCTGCAAGCACACCGACGATTGAGTTTATCACCGCAAGGCCGAAGTCGTTGTGGAGGTGGACCGCCAGGTCAAGCTTGAGGTCCTTGGTGAGCTCCCTTACAAGGTAGTCTATGCCCTGAGGGGTTATCGCTCCTGTTGTGTCTGCAATGTGGACCCTGTCGGCTCCGCATTCTTCAGCTTTGCCATAGATTCTCTTCAGGAACTCTATGTCTGTTCTTGTCGCATCCTCTGCTGAAAATGCAACGAAAAGCCCATGGTCCTTTGCATAGTCAACTGCGGTTTCACAAAGGTTTATTGCATCCTGCCTTGTGATGTGCATCTTGTGGTCAAGGTGGATGTCGGATGTTCCAACAAAGGTGATTACCCCGTCCACGTCACAGTCAAGGGCTGCATCGATGTCTTCAGGCTTTGTTCTTGTAAGGCCTAAGATTGTAGCGTCAAGGCCTTCGTTTGCTATTGCCTTCACGGTTTCCTTTTCCTTTTCTGAAACAATCGGGAAACCTGCCTCGATCTGATGGATCTTGAACTGGTCAAGCTTTCTTGCTATTTCCAGCTTTTCGTCGAAACTGAAGCATACTCCAGGGGTCTGTTCACCATCCCTCAGTGTTGTATCATAAATGGTAATGTCTTCAGGGAATGTAAGTTCGCATTCTTTGTTATAATGACTTATAAAATATTGCAAAATATCACTCTAAAATTTTTAATATTAATATATAATATTTGTCAGTATTCATTATTTAATGTTTCTAATAGTTCCATATATGAGGTTCTCTCAAAGCCGTCAGTGATTCCCAATCTTTCAAACAGTTTGAAAATTTTATCCTGGGCTTCGATGTAGTCCTCGCTGTCTCCCAATGCGATTTCTATTTCCATATATGGCGGAAGGCCTTCGACATCGTCAAGTGATATTTCAAAATTTTCGAAGCGGTAGTACTGGCGGCTTTTCCTGACGGTTCTTGCCGGCTTGAAACCGATTTCGGTGAATATGTCGCTTGCCTTTTCAGCGCTTTCGATGCTCATCTCGACTTCCTTTCTGGTCTTTGCCTCATCGTTGAGCTTCGGACCCTTGTATGTTATGAATATGTCATTGTCTGTTGTCCTGATTCGTAGGGCCTCATCGGTCTCGGCAAAGTCAACTATAGGGCTTGCAAAGTAGATGTCTTCCTGAAACTCATCCTTGGTCTTTACTGCACCCAGACTTTCAAGCCTCTTTTCCATTTCCTCAAAGCTATCGATCCTAGCTTTCACTTCAACTTCAATCATGGTATCAATTTTTAAATTTTTTTCTTATTGAATTATATGATTTCCAAATTTAAAAAATTTTCAATCATGTGGAATTTTCACTTACATTTTGCGCCGGCTTCAGGGGATACTGTCGGCTGTGAATCATAATTTCAATTTAATGATGGGGATATTTGGGATGCTGCAATCGGATTGGGGGAATCGAGGGCACATATTTTTCATTAAAAGGAAACGATATTATTTAAATGTAGTGGTTCACTAGATCAGAATCGATTTCGATTTTGACATTTTTTTAAATATCCTTTAAATAGGGTCTGCCTATTTTATTTTGGTGATGTAATGCTGAAATTCAGTAACATTTATTAATAAGTATTTTCAATACATGAATTTACATTTCATTTATAAAGGGGCTTTTATTCCAAAAATTTAAAATTTTCAAATTTTTTAAAAAATGTAAAATAATTTTCAAATAAACATACATTTATATACTATTTAAATAATATATTTAACTAGTAAAAATTTAACTAATTTTTTGTTTTCTTAAATTTTACTATTCTACTTTTAAAAATGAATTGGAGGTTTTAAATTGACCGATGTTGATATTAAAATTGAAAACATTGTTGCTTCTGCAAGCATTGGAAAGGACATCGTCTTGACTGAAGTGTCCGAAGCTTTAGAAGGGGTTAATTTTAATCGTGAACAGTTTCCGGGATTAGTGTTTAAGCTAAAAGATCCCAAAACAGCAGCATTAATATTTAGCTCTGGTAAGCTTGTTTGTACTGGAGCAAAATCTATAGATGATTCCAAATTGGCAATCAAAAAGACTGTAGATTTGATGAGGACTATCGATACTGAAATTCCTCACGAATTTGACATTAAAATTCAAAACATCGTGGCTTCTGCGAATTTAGAATCCACATTAAATTTAGAAGCGGTAGCTTTGGAATTAGAAGATACTGAATACGAACCTGAACAATTTCCGGGTTTAGTATACAGATTATCCGACCCTAAAGTGGTCTTATTATTATTTGGTTCCGGTAAGGTTGTATGTACCGGTGCAAAAACCAAAGATGACGCTAAATTAGGCGTCGAAAGAGCTTACGATAGATTAAGTGAGCTAGATTTAATATAATTGGTGGTATTATTGATTAAACTTGTAGTATTTGACTTAGATAACGTTATTATTGATGGTGAAGCAATAGATGAGATAGGTAAATTAGCAAATGTTGAAGATGACATAGCTGCAATTACTGAAAAGGCTATGCAAGGTGAAATTGACTTTGAAACTTCTATTAAAGACAGAGTACAACTTCTCGAAGGAACTTCCATTGAAGATGTCGAAAAAGTTGCTGAAGATCTTCCATTAATGCCTGGAGCTTGCAAAACCATCAAATGTCTAAAAGATAAAGGTGTAGATGTAGCTATCATTAGTGGTAGTTTTGATGTAGTGGCTGATAAAGTATCTGATAAACTTGGAGTTGACACAGTTTATACAAATAGTTTCACAGTCGAAGATGGTAAATTAACTGGCGAAGTGACTGGTCCTCTCGTATCCGGTTCCAAACTGGACGTATTGAAAGACCATGTCGAAGAAGCAGGAATTACTTTGGATGAAGTAGTTGCTGTTGGAGATGGCGCTAACGACATTTCCATGATTGAGTCAGCAGGTTGCGGAATCGCATTCAATGCAAAAGAATCCGTAAAAGAAATTGCTGATGTTGTAGTAGAGGAAAAAGACTTGTGCAAAGTCTTATGTGAAATCTGTAATCAATTAACCACTGATGATGCTGAAGAAGAAACTGTAGAAGAAGAAGTAGAAGCTCAAGAAGCTGAAAGCGATGCTGAAACCGAAGAAGAAGTTCAGGAAGTGGAAGCTGAAGAGGAAGCAGCTGATGAAGAGGCTGAAGAAGCTGAGGAAGCTGAAGAAGAAACCGAAGAAGCAGAAGAAGCTGCTGAAGAGGAAGCTCCTGAAGAAAAACCTGAATTTGTTCTTGCTGACACCATGGAAGGTGTAAGAAAACAAAAAGATGAAAAAGAAGCTGAAATCGCTAAAGTTGCTGAAGAAAGGGAAGAGTTCAACAAAACAGCTCGTGAACAACGTAAAATCAGAGATGAATTAAACGCTTCCTTAAAAGAAAACCTGAACAAGGCTATTGAATACAGAAACGAGCGTAATGAAATCAACAAAGAAGTTGAAGCTGCTAAAAAAGCTCGTAATGAAGCAAACAACAAAATCAAAAGTCTTGAATGGAACTCAGGCAAACGTAACAAAGTGAAAATCGAAAACGAAATCAAAAAGATTGATAAAATCATTGAAACTCGCGTTCTCGATATCAAAAAAGAAAATCAGCTTGTTAAAAATGCCAACGACTTAAGAAAACAGTTAATGGAAATTCATGAAGATGAATCCGTTAAGGCTGAAGCTGACGAGCTCAGGAAAAAATCCGAAGAGGAACACGAAAAAGTTATTGAACTTTCCGAAAAAGCTCAAGCAGCTCACGAAGAAATGCTTAAATACTTCAGAAAAACTGATGACATCAGAACTGCAGCTGACGAAGCTCACAAAAACTTCGTTGAAGCACGCAGAAATGCATCTGCAAAACATGAAGAATTCAAAGCTATCTTAAGTGACATTCATGTTATCAACAAAAAGTTAGGTTCCAACAAACCTAAACGCAGAAAATCCGATAACAAAGGATCTTCCGGTGGTAACAAAAACCGTGAAGAAAGGCAAAGAGCTCAAGAAATCTTTGATAAGTTTAAACAAGGTGGAAAAGTCTCTACTGAAGAGATTTTACTCTTGCAAAAATACAATATAGGTTAAATTCAATTTTAACCTTTAATCTTTTCTTTTTTTTAAGGTTTTAACATGTCTGAAGAAAAAATAGAAACATGTTTTATCTGCGGTCAGAAATTTGACATGAACAAGGCAGA
>NZ_JBGUPC010000036.1:0-79422 GCF_045130115.1 Methanobrevibacter sp. | reverse complement strand
ACCAGAAGATACTTCAGAAATATGAATAAAAGCTTCTTTGCCCTGATATTCTTCTAATTTAGCAAAAGCCCCATAATTAAGAACTTTATAAACGGTACCTACAATAAGTTCTCCTTCATCAGGCCATTCTTGACTTTTTCTTACCATATTTTCACCAACATCAAATAAAAATTATAAAAAATAGTAAAAAAATAAGTTAAAAACTAGAAATCTAGTTTAAAACTTTTTCAATGTGTGCGGTGATTTTAGCTTTAGCACCGCGAGATTTGACAAGAGTTTTACCGCAGATGATACATTTTACATCAGATGCAGCACGGTCGAATATTACTTGTTCATTGTCACAATCTAAACATTTAACTTTTAAAAAGTTTCCTCTACCTTTACTAACCATGTTAACCACCTTATTTAGCTACGAATTCAGGTTTACCTGTTCTGAAAGATTGTTTGATGTGAGATTTGCCACATTCTTTACATTTAAGTCTTAAGTCTAATTTTTTAACTGGTTTGTTTCCAGCAGGTAAAGGCCTTGGGTAACCTCTATAACCAGCAGTCACACGTCTGAATTGTCTTTGTCCCCAGGTTAATTCACTAGCTTTTCTTCTTTTAGCAGTGTGAACCTCATGTACTGTGTGTCTTTTACAGTGAGGACAGTATGTTCTTTTTTCTTTTGGTATTTTCATTATTTCACCGTAAATTAATAAATCATTGTAAATCTATCTATGAATTTATCTAAATTCTATTTCTATCAAAAAACGTTAGAGATAAAAACTGTTTTGTAACGCATCAAGTCTACAGACAGCAGAAATCCAAATTATAATAAAATATAATTTTTTATTATCACAAATAGATACGATTAGTATATATATTTATCAAGATATTTAAATGTAATGGAAAAATAGTTAAATTTTGACCTGACGACCTTTTCGATTTTTGAAAAATATTTTTGCATTAACCAGTGGCAATGTCACAATATCCTGTGGTCTGAAAGGCCCATATGTTTTCTCATCAACCCCAACAATAGCTCCAACATCATCAAAAACGAGCATTGTTACGAGTTCGGTTTCCTTAGCTACCTTCTTTGATTCAAAATCATAAAACTCATCCTGGGCATCAAAGGCATTGGGATTGTCTTCAATATTTTCAGCAGGTTTTGGCTTGGCTTGAGGTTTCACAACAGGTTTTTTTACATCTTCTGAAACCTTAGGCTCTGGATCTTCTTTAATTATCGGTTTCGGTTCGGATTTTTCTACCTCGATTTTAGGAGTCAAAGTAGTTTTTTGAGTATCCTTAGGCTTGATTATTGGATTTTTAGGAGTTTCATCATCATCGGATAACTTCTCAAGGGATATATTATTCCTATGATTTTTTAATGTATCAAGTAAAGAATAATAGAACTTCTCCTCTTCGGGAGTTAAATTCAATGGAGTGGTGTCCACCAAATCAAACTGAGGCTTGCCAGTGAATAAATGGTAAGACCTATGAATATTTAAAACGGCAGCTTCTGAAATTTTCTGTTCACGTCTTTCACAGATTTCTGTAGCAATGATTTGGGATTGCTTAAGCAAGGATACGGCTTTAGAAAACGGATCACTCATTGCTTCCTGTTTCAGCACATCCATATATTCATGAAGCTGGCTGTAGAAATCTTCCTCTACACGGGCCAATGTACTGTTATTCCGTTCCTTTTTTTGAATTTGACGTAAAGATTGATAGAATTTATCCACTGAATACCATCTCTAAAATTAAATTTTAAAAATAAAAAAAGATGAACTGATGAACTTAATCATCTTGTTCTAATCTAGGAGCAAGTAAGAAACTTAATTTACCGTCACCGGTGACCATGTTAAGTGTTAAACTTAATGGCATGTCGGTACCTAAACTTATTTCCGCTTCCTCTGAAAATTTATCTGCTTTTAGCATTTCTCTAATCTTATCTAAAGAGAATAAAGACTTAGCGTGCTCTTGAATATTTTCTCCGTGAAGATACTTGATGCTTGCATCACCGAATTCACCGTCTGCAGATGCAATAAAGTAATCTTCATCAACTTGCAAAGCGATTTTATCAGAAAAGATATCAATATCATTAATACAGTCTTTTAAGATGGAGAAACGTACTTTAAATGTTGTCGGATGAGATATTTGAGGTGGGGTAGGGTTATCGTATTCGATATCAATCAATCTGATTTTGAATGTTCTGGTTGCATCCCCTTCAAAGGTAATGATGAAATTACCTTCATCCACAGACATCAAGACTCTGTCTTGAGATTTTGCACGTTTGAGCACTCTCATGAATTCATCAGTATCAATGTTAATCTTTTCAGGAACATCACAAATGTATTCATCGAACAAACTTGCTTTAAGTTCCAAATGTACGAAAGTTATGTGACTACGGTCTAAGGCATCTAATCTCATGCCTTCACTGTCAGTTTGAATTTGTACTTCATCAACGATTGATGAAATAGCATCAAAACTGGTTTTTAATATACTAGAATCACTTAATTCTGCTTTAAACATAAATAATCCTCTTATAAATAATGTAATTATATTTGTTTTTTATATATTATAAGTTTATCTAATCAAGGAAAATTGGGACTGTCAAAATGTTATCCTTTGATATTCACTGAAAATTATTCATTTGATGCCCTTTTCATGCCTGAAACATATTCCTTTAGAGGTTCTGCTGCATTTTCGCCATATTCTTCAATGATTTTTACAATTGCACTGCCGACAATGACTCCATCAGCAATTTTACCGATTTCACTGGCTTGTTCGGGAGTATTGATACCGAAACCGACAGCCAAAGGCAAATCAGTGACTTCGCGAATGTCGGATAAAATTGCATTCAAATCCGTTTTGATTTCTGAACGCATTCCTGTGACCCCTAATGATGAAACAACATAAATAAAACCAGTTGCATCACTAGCTATCTTTTGTATTCTCTGTTTTGAAGTTGGAGCAATCAATGAAATGACATCAACCCCATTTGAAAGGGCAATATCCTTAATTTCACCTTTTTCCTCATATGGCAAATCAGGAGAGATTATCCCATCAATGCCCAATTCGGCACATCTCTTAAAGAACTTTTCATAACCGTAAAAGAAAACAGGATTAATATAAGTTAAAAAGACCAAAGGAATATCAGTTTTTTCACGCACTCTCCTGACGATGTCAAATACGTCATCGGTTGTGGTATTGTGTTTCAAAGCCCTGACGTTAGCGTCCTGAATAACGACACCTTCAGCCATAGGATCTGAAAATGGAATGCCTATCTCAACCAAATCGCATCCAGCCTCTTCCATTGCCAGGATATATTCGACTGTTTTATCTATTGTAGGGTCTCCTGCAGTCAAAAATCCGATGAAAGCGGTTCCGTTTTCAAATGCATTGGATATCTTACTCATTTAAATCAACTCCTCTGTATTCTGCAATTGATCTGACATCCTTATCCCCTCTACCGGACAGGCAAATCATTATTGTTTCATCCTTATCCATTTCAGGAGCTATCTTCATGGCATATGCTACTGCATGCGCACTTTCGATGGCTGGAATTATCCCTTCCATTTTTGATAAGTATTCGAATGCCTCTACTGCCTCTTCATCAGTTATTGGAACATATTCCGCTCTACCAGTATCCCTCAAATATGCATGTTCAGGACCTACGCCAGGATAATCAAGACCTGCTGAGACTGAATATACCGGTGCAATCTGACCGTAATCCCCCTGATTGAATATTGATTTCATTCCATGGAATATTCCAATTTTACCGTTTGTAAGTGCAGCCGCATTATATGGTGTGTCTATTCCTTTTCCTCCAGCTTCACAGCCAATCAATTTAACATCTTCATCTTCAATGAAATTATAGAACGCTCCCATTGCATTGCTTCCACCACCGACACATGCAATAACTGCATCAGGAAGCTTTTCTTCCTTTTCCATGAATTGCTCTTTGGCTTCAGCACTGATGACAGCCTGGAAATCACGGACTATCATCGGGAACGGATGTGGCCCCATTGTAGAACCTATTACATAATTTGTATCATGAACTCTTGCAATCCAATCTCTGAATGCATCGTTAACAGCATCCTTTAAGGTCTGTGTTCCTGATTTGACCGAATGGACCTTAGCTCCCAAGAGTTCCATCCTATAAACATTTAAAGCTTGTCTTCTTGTATCAACTTCACCCATGAACACTTCGCATTCCATGTCAAGCAATGCAGCCGCTGTTGCTGTTGCCACACCGTGCTGGCCTGCACCTGTTTCAGCGATTACTCTTGTTTTTCCCATTTTTTTAGCGAGCAATACCTGACCTAAGACGTTGTTTATCTTGTGGGCTCCGGTATGGTTCAAATCCTCACGTTTCAAATAGATTTTGGCGCCGCCAAGATCCTCTGTCATTCTTTTAGCATAATATAATAAAGATGGTCTTCCTGCATATTCCTTCAACAATGTATTGAGCTCTTCAACAAAATCCGGGTCATTCATATAATGATTGTACTGCTCTTCCAGGTAAAGCAATTCATTCATTAATGTTTCAGATATGTATTGGCCACCATATTCGCCATATCGTCCTCTACTCAATTTATAACCTCCATTATCTCTTTTATTTTATTTTCATCTTTAAATCCATCAGTTTCAAGGCTTGAACTCAAATCAACGGCATAGGGATTGAACTCATTTATGGCCTGTGTCACATTTTCGCTGCTCAATCCTCCCGCCAGGAAAAATTCTTTTTTTATGTCTTTTCTAATCAGACCCCAATCAAATGTTTTTCCACTGCCCTTGCCACTGTCAAGCAATAAGTAATCAGAATTAGAATCATTGTATTCCAACAAATCGACTTCCTGTGTCATTTCAATTGCGTTAATGATTTTTAATTCACCATTAGTTTTCTTTTTTAAATCTAATATATATTGTTCGCTTTCGCTTCCGTGAAGCTGGGCGACTTCAATTATCCCCTCTCCAAACAATTCCAATATTTCCTCCTGGGGAGAATCTACAAAAACACCTACTGGAATAATATCCGAATCGAGATTGTCCTTTAATTCTTTAGCCAAATCATGTGAAACCTTTCTTTTTGAATCTGCAAATACAAATCCGATATAATCGGGCTTATATCTGTTTACCATTTCAATATCTTCCAATCTTTTGATTCCACAGATTTTGATTTTAACCATTTTTCAGCTCCGAAATCATAGCCTTTTTATCATCACTTTTCATTAAAGTTTCGCCTATTAAAACAGCATCGACATCATTTTCTTTCAATCTGGCGACATCTTCAGGTGTTTTAATGCCACTTTCTGAAATAAATATCACATCTCCACTGACACATCTACGTAGACTGATACTATTTTCAATGTCTACTGTAAAATCCTGAAGGTTTCTGTTGTTGACACCGATAATTTCAGCACCGACTGTCATGGCTCTCATGATTTCACTGCTATCATGAGTCTCGACAATAGCTGAAAGACCGAGGTCATGTGCCAAATCAAGATATTTTTTCAGCTGAACAACATCCAGGATGGAAACTATCAATAAAATGGCGGAAGCACCCAACATCTTGGCTTCCCAAATCATATACTCATCAACGACAAAATCCTTTCTCAAAACAGGTATGCTGACCTCTTTGGCAATTTCCTCCAGATATTCATCAGATCCCTGGAAAAAATATGGTTCTGTCAATACGGAAATTGCACTTGCTCCGGCAGCCTCGTATTCCTTTGCAATAGCCAGATAGTCAAAGTCCTCTGCAATCAGACCCTTTGATGGAGAAGCCTTCTTGACTTCAGCAATTATTGAAATATCATCCCCACCTAATGCCTTTTTAAATGGAAATTCATCTGAAATTTCCAATAGGGAAACCTGTTTTTTAATATCCTCCAATGGCAATATGCTTTTAGCCATTTCAACTCTTTCTTTTGTTTTTTCAACTATTTCATCCAACATTTTAATCAGCATTTGTAAATTCAATAAAGTTTTCAAGTTGTCTTAATGCCTTTCCGGAATCGATGATTTCGGCTGCAAGTTCAACTCCTTCCCTTAAGGATTCAACTTTACCGGCAACATACAATCCTGCAGCGGAATTCAATAGAACGGCATTTCTTTTTGGTCCTTTTTCACCCTTCAAGATTGATAAGGTAATTTTTGCATTTTCTTTAGCGTCTCCACCGACCAGATCCTCTTTGGAACATACCTCCATTCCGAAGTATTCAGGTGAAATTTCATAAGACATTGTTTTACCATCTTTAAGTTCACATACAAAAGTTTTATCACTGACTGAAATCTCATCCATTCCATCCATCCCATAAACTGAGACTGCAGATTCGACACCAAGGTTTTTCAATACCTCCATCAGCGGTTCGACAAGCTCCTTTTCATAAACCCCTAAAACCTGCATGGAAGCACCGGCAGGATTTGTCAGAGGGCCTAAAATATTAAATATAGTCCTGATTGAAAGCTCCTTTCTTACCGGAGCCACATATTTCATGGACAAATGATAATTCTGAGCAAACAGGAAGCATATGTTATTCTCCTTCAGGCATCTCAGGCTTCTGCTTGGACTTATGTGAATGTTGACACCCAATTCCTCCAATACGTCAGCCGCACCGCATTTGCTTGATGCAGACCTGTTTCCATGCTTTGCAACAGGAATTCCTGCAGCCGAAATGACGATTGATGAGGTTGTTGAAATATTGAATGTGTTTGAACCGTCACCGCCGGTACCGACAATCTCCAAAACCTTTTCATCATTCAGGAGCCTCAAACAATGAGCCCTCATTGCCTCAGCCGATGCGGTGATTTCCTCAATTGTTTCACCTTTCATTGCCATGGCAGTCAGATAGGCGCTCATCTGAACTTCACTTGCTTCACCGCTCATGATTTCATCCATTGTTTGGTAAGCTTCATCATAAGTTAAATCTTCATGCTTGTATACTTTTAAAATTGCTTCTTTAATCATAATATACCTCTTTCAACTTTTTCTATGAAATTTTCAATAATTGTTAATCCGTCCGGTGTCAAAATTGACTCAGGATGGAATTGAAGTCCGTAAACATTAAATTCCCTGTGCTTTACCGCCATGACTTCCCCATCATCGCGTGCCTTTGAGATGATTTCCAGACAATCCGGAAGAGTGTCCTCAACCAGACTTAGAGAATGATACCTTCCAACGGTTATTTCGCCCGGAAGCCCCTTAAAGATAAAATCATAGTCAAGGGAAATCTTTGATGACTTTCCATGCATCAGCCTTTTGGCATGGGAGACTTCACCTCCAAGTGCGGCGCAAATTGCCTGATGGCCCAGGCAAACCCCCAAAATTGGAATCTTGTCATGGAATTCCTTCACCAAGTCCATACATATGCCTGCGTTTTCCGGTTTTCCAGGTCCTGGAGACAAAATGATTGCATCCGGATTCAAATCCCTTATCTCATCAATAGTTATTTTGTCATTTCTTGAAACTTTAATGTCTGAATTGACCTGACCGACCAATTGGTACAGGTTATATGAAAAACTGTCATAATTGTCTATCAAAAGAATCATTGCAATCCCCCATCAGCAGTCTTTAAGGCATCGATTACGGCAGCTGCCTTATTTAAACATTCTTCAAATTCCTTTTCCGGAACGCTGTCCGCCACAATGCCTGCACCCGACCGTATGAACACCTTATTGTTTCTTGCAAATGCTATTCTGATTGAAATGCAGGTGTCAATATTTCCGCTCAAATCAACATAGCCGATAGCTCCTCCATAGATTCCGCGCTTATTGTCTTCAAGCTCATTAATTATTTCACAGGCCCTTATCTTTGGAGCACCGGATAATGTTCCGGCAGGCAGTATTGAGTCAATTGCGGCAAGAGAGTCCAAATCACTTCTCAAATCACCAGTGACTGTAGATCCGATGTGCATCACATGTGAAAATTTCTCAATCGAGAGATACTTTTCCACTTTTACAGACCCTATCTCTGAAATCCTTCCGATGTCGTTTCTTCCAAGGTCAACAAGCATATTGTGCTCTGCAAGCTCCTTTTCATCATCAAGCAGATCATGCTCCAGTTCGTGGTCCTCTTCATCAGTTTTTCCACGAGGCCTTGTTCCCGCAAGCGGGAAAGTGTAAAGCTTATTGTCGTTCAACTTGACCAGGGTTTCGGGAGAGGCTCCGGCAATTTCAATATCATCACTTGAAAAGTAAAACATGTAAGGGGAAGGGTTAGTGGTTCGCAACACCCTGTATGTGTCAAAAAGGCTTCCTGAAATTTCTGCCTCTATCCTGTTTGAAAGCACAACCTGGAAGATGTCTCCTTCATAGATGTAGTTTTTTGCCTTTTCAACCATTTCGCAATACTTTTCACGTGAAAAAGCAGGTTTGAAATCAGATTTTAACTTTAATGGAACAATTTCTGATTTTTTACCATTTTTCAATAAATCAGCCATTTCAAGAAGTTCATCGCATGCCCTTCTGTAGTTGTTTTCCAAATCATCTGTCTTTATGTTGATTATTAGAATTATCTTTTGCCTGAAGTTGTCGAATGCAATGACCTTATCAAAAAGCATCAGGTCAATGTCCTTGAAGCAGTCCTGGTTTTCGGCATCCAAATTCAAAGTGGGTTCGGCATATTTGATGTAATCATATGCAAAATACCCCACAAAGCCTCCGGTAAACGGCGGCAGGTTTTTCAATTTTGGAGATTTGTTCTTTTCAATCAAATCCTTGATGATTTCACGGGGATTGTCGGTTTCTATGATTATTTCATCATCATTCAATTCATTGAAGTCCTTATCACCCTTAATATTAACAATTCCATTCTGGCAGGTGAATTCCAAAAGAGGATCGAAGCCTAAAAATGTGTATCTCCCCCATTTTTTTGAATCCTCTACACTTTCCAGCATGTATGTATGTTTGCTTATTCTTTTTAAAATCCTTAAAACTTCTATTGGTGTGGCTATATCTGAAAACAGTTCATAAGATATAGGCATTCGCTTATATTCTTCATTTTTACATATTTCTTTTGCTTCATTTAAATCTGGGGAAAACATTTTATCACTAATAATTAATTAGTATAATGTACTATTTAAAACCTTGTTGTATTAAAATGTACATTGAAATAAATTTGAAAAAAAATATTACATTTTGTCCTGTTCCTTACTAAATGCAATAACAATCTTTTTGATTTCCCTGCTTTCCAAATAAGGAAGCTTTTCAGTGATTTCCCTTTCCAAATCCCTGTTCAGCTGCAATCTTTTTTCGGCATATTCCTCACCTTCAAACTCATTCTTGTATTGCTTGTTCAGATTGGAATACTTTGTAATCAAAGGCTGAAGGATGGTTCCGATATCCTCATCCAAACGTTCATTGATGATTTTCCTTTTCCTGATTTCATTGACAAAACCAACGATAGTGATGAAGAATCCCAACATGGTTACAGTCAGCGCCGGAACGAAAATCTTCTGATTGCCGATGAAAACTATAGTAACTACAATTCCGACTAGAATTAGAATAATTCCAATTTTTCTTAAATCCATAATAAGAGTTTTATAAATCATTAGTATTTAATTTTTTCAGATTGCCGATAATGAAAAGCAAGATCATGACAAATGAAACGAAAGCCAAAATGGACATTATCATCATGACTGAATTGTTGGTGAATAAAATCTTATTCGGGTCAAGGATAACAATTATTTCTGCAAACAGGTTATTTAAAAAGTGGGCAAATATCGCTACAAAAATATTATCGGTTTTCAGATATAATATTGCAATACATATTCCAAAAATAAATGCTGAAAAGATAGATCCGAAGCTATGAAGAGCTGCAAACAGTAATGAGGATATCAATACCGCAAAAATCGCTGGAACAATAAATTTCAGCCTGTTTAAAAAGACACCCCTAAAGATTAATTCCTCAGAAATTGGAGAAATAAATATGGTTGCAATCAGACTCCCTGTTAAAAATGAATTGAATAGATTTTCTGATTGAGCAATATCCAAAACAGAATTTGAGAAGTATAACATTCCATATGAGAAAAATATGTTTAAAACCACAACTGCAAGAGTCGTTTTTAGGACATCTGGCGAAAAAACCTCCATGACATCAAGCCTAATTGAAAAAATTTCGGTTTTTAGTTTAAAAATAAAGTAAAAAATTATCAAAATATAAATCCAAATAGAATCGATGTGAACAATGTTTAAAGAATTAAATGAATATTGAATTAAAAATAAAATGATAATTAAAGGCAACAACTCCTTTAATCTAATCTTTTTAAGTTTTTCATTAAATAAAGACATCTTATCAAAAATAAAATTTATCAAATTAATTAAAGATACTCCAATCTAAAAAGGTGATTTGGCATATTTGCTAGGTCCTAATTAGTAGTATTTTTTGAATTTAATCAACGTCAGTGAGTACAAAAACATCTTCAATTGCGTTCTTACCCAAAATTTTAGTAATCTTATATGCCAATATTAAAGAAGGGTTGTAGCGTGCATTCTCTAAAGCGTTTATTGTCTGACGTGTAACACCAGCCAAATCGGCCAACTCTTGTTGAGTTATGCCTTTTTCCTGGCGGAATTTGCGTATTTTTGTTTCCATAGTATCACCTATTATAAATGAATTATAATAGCAATAATTAATCTTTATATGAAACAATATAAATGTTTGCTAAAATTTAATAGTTTGAACAACAAAAATATTATTGTTATTATAATTTTTAAGTGAGATGATAAAAAATGGCTATACACCCAATTGAATTTAGGTATGGTACTCCTGAAATGAAAAATATTTGGGAAGAAGAAAATAAATTACAAAGAATGCTTGATGTAGAAGCTGCATTGGCTTTGGCTGAAGGAAAACTAGGAATAATACCACAAGAAGTTGCAGACGAAATTGCTGTAAAAGCAAATACAAAATACGTAAAATTAGAAAGAATGAAAGAAATTGAAGCTGAAACCAATCACGACATTGCCGCATTATCAAAATCAATCACCGAAGTATGTGAAAACGGTGCGGGAGAATATGTCCACTTTGGCGCTACATCCAATGATATCGTTGATAGTTCCAATTCCCTGCTCATCCGTGACTCCATTGATGTGCTTGAAGAAAAATTGGAAAAATTAACTAAGATAATGCTTAAATTAGCAGAAGAAAATAAAATGAAGGTATGTATCGGACGTACACACGGACAGCATGCGCTTCCAACCACATACGGAATGAAGTTCGGTATCTGGGCGGATGAGCTCCACAGACAATACGTAAGACTCGAAAATGCAAGAGCAAATGTATGTGTCGGAATGATGGACGGCGCTGTCGGTACAACCGCAGCACTAGGCGAACAAGGTTGGGAAATTCACAAGACCGTTGCAGAAATCTTAGGATTGCCTGCCGCCAGAATCACAAACCAGGTTGTTCAAAGGGACAACCATGTTGAATTCATAAGCGTTTTGGCAAACATAGCATCCACCTTGGATAAAATCGGACTCGAAATCAGAAGCCTCCAAAGAACTGAAATAATGGAAGTTGGTGAATATTTCGACCCTGAAAAACAAGTTGGAAGTAGCACAATGCCACATAAAATGAATCCGATTACTGCAGAAAGAATCTGTGGTGTTGCAAGGATTGTAAAATCATTTGTAAATGCCGCACTCGACAACAACCCTCTCTGGCATGAAAGGGACCTTACCAATTCATCATGTGAAAGGATAATGTTTCCGGAAAGCTGTATTTTAACCGATTACATCTTAAACCTTACCATCAAATTGATGAACAACCTAGTATTCTATGATGAAAACATCGAAAGAAACCTTAACTTGACTAACGGACTAATCATGGCCGAAAGATTAATGGCTGAGCTCACCCGTGCAGGAATGGGAAAACAAACCGCTTACGGAATTGTAAGGAAAAATGCAATTAAAGCCAATAAGGAAAAACTTTTATTAGGTGAGTTAATCCTAGAGGATGAAGAAGTCCAAAAATACTTAACAGAAGACGATGTTGAAAAAATCATGGATCCTCACACATACACCGGATCTATACCAACAATCATTGATGAATTGATTGAAGAATCCAAAAGTTGGTTTTAAAATTAAAAAATAGAATTAATTGGTTTAACCAATTAATTTTTTACTCTTTTTATTTCAGGAACGTATCTCTTAAGCATCAGAGATAATGTAATAACCGTTACAGAACTCATTGCCATTGCAAGACCCGCAAGGGCAGGTTCAAAAGTTATTCCAAATGCAGGATACAACACTCCCGCTGCGATTGGAATCAATATTGTGTTATATGCAAATGCCCAGAAAATGTTTTCCTTGATTCTGCGCATAACCTTTTTGGAAAACTGGACCGCAGCAACGACATTTTCCAAATCACCTTCCATCACAACGATATCTCCACTTTCCATTGCAATATCCGTACCATTTCCCATGGCAACACCAATATCAGCCTGTGTAAGCGCAGGGGCATCATTGATTCCATCCCCAACAAACAATACCTTTTTGGTGTTATTTGCCTGAGTGGATTTGACGATGTCCAATTTGTTTTCCGGAAGAACGCCAGCTTCGACATTGTCGATTCCAACCTCACGGGCAACATTCAATGCAGTGGATTCATTGTCACCTGTCAGCATGTATGTTTCAACGCCCATCTTATGCAATTCATCGATTGCCCTTTTGGAATTGGCCTTTATCTTATCAGAAAGGCTTAATATTCCCCTTACGGATTTGTTCTCTGCAATCAGGATAATGGTTTTGCTTAATGCTTCAAGTTCATGATACTTATCAATAATTTCGCTGCTGACTTCCACGTCATAAGACTGCATTAAAGCCAAATTACCTGCAAGAATTTCATTATCGTTCAATATGGCTTTAAGTCCTTTACCTGTTATATTTTCAAATTCAGTTGTCTGGTCAAGTTCCAAAGCGAATTCCTTTGACTTGTTTACAATGGCCTTTGCAATAGGGTGAGTTGAATTTTGCTCGACGCTTGCCGCAAGTCTGATTAATTCATCATCTGAAATTCCATATGGAATGATGTCATCGACTTCAGGTTTTCCTTCAGTTATTGTTCCGGTCTTGTCAAATGCTGCCACATCGATTTGGCCTGCATTTTCAAGAGTATCACCATTTTTGATTAGAATTCCATACTCAGCGGCCCTTCCAACACCGACGGTGACTGCAGTTGGAGTTGCAAGACCCAATGCACACGGACAGGCAACAACCAGTATTGAAATCAGACATGTCAGGGAGAAGAGCAATGTTTCTCCAATTACAAAATACCATATCAGAAATACAACGATTGCAATTGTTAGAATGACAGGAATGAAATAGCTGACAATGGTATTTGCGAATTTCTGTACTGGAGGCCTTGAAGACTGTGCCTTTTCAACCAAGCGTATAATGTTTGACAAAACGGTTTCCTTTCCGATCTTTTTGGCCCTAATCTGCAGGACCCCATCCTGATTGATTGTTCCGGCAAATACCTCTTCGCCATCCTTTTTTACCTTAGGAATTGGCTCACCGTTAATCATTGATTCATCAACATAGGACTCGCCGCCAACAACATCCCCATCAACAGGAATCTTTTCACCTGGTTTTACCAGAAGCAAATCATCAATTACGATATCTGCAATGGAGACTTCATTTTGAGATATGATTTCCCCATTTTCATCAACTTCTATGGCAGTTGCAACGGTCGGCTGAAGGCCTATCAATTCCCTTATAGAATCGGAAGTTCGTTTTTTGGCCCTTGCCTCAAGATATCTTCCAATCATTAAAAAGGAAGGAAGCATGACTGCTGAGTCATAAAACATGAAGGTGTGATCCAATACTATTCCAAAGGTTCCGAAAATGCTTGATATGTATGCAACCAGAATACCCATTGAATACATTACATCCATATTCAGGTTCTTATGCATCAAACCGTTGATTCCCGCCTTTAGAATCGGTAATGAAACATATAAAAAGGGTGCAATGCTTACAATCAATGACAGCAATCCCATTGAAGATATGTTCAAACCGGTTGAATGGTTGATTGAGTGTACAATGCCCATCAGAGGGTCCCATCCGCTGAACATTAAAATCATTAAGATGACAGAGAAGAATAAGCCCACAATTATCCTATTGCGTTTTTCCTTTAAATCCTGCTGATATATCTCTTCCTCATCAATTTCTGTTTGTCCTTCAACGCCCAAAAGTTCAAATCCTAAAGATGTAATTACCTCATCAATCTCATCCAAGGTTACCTTTGAAGAGTCATAGCGTATTCTAGCGGACTGTGAAGTCAAATCCGCCTTGACATCGAAAATTCCATCAAGCCTTATCAGGAAATTCTCGACGTTCATTGTACAGGAAGCGCAATGCATGCCCTGAATCCTTATGGTCATTTCATCTGTGTGAAGCTCAAAGCCGAGGTTTTTAACCAGCCTTTCCATTTCTTCATATGAAATTTTCTTGGTATCTACCGTAATATGCAGCTTATTCGCTGCAAGGTCCGCATCAACTTCCTCTACACCTTCAATCTTTCCAAAAGTCTTGTTAACGCTTAAAACACAGGAAGCGCAGTGCATCCCTTCAATAGGCAAATCCATATGTTTATGCTTTACCATGCCATCACAACCTTTTCGTATATAGAAATAATTTTATTTCTGATAATATAATAAAGTTTAGGTTAAACTAAACTACAAAATAAGTTACATATACTTAACTTTAATTTCCTTATGAGGAATTGTTCGTCGGAATCTCTTTTTAGGATATCCAATTATGAAAGCGGAATACATATGCTTGTTTTTATCGATTTCGGGGAAAAATTCCATTAGTTTTTCATGGTCAATCTCATCAGCCTTCAGGATAAACAGTGAGTAGAATCCTCCAAGTCCCAATGAGTATGCCAATAGTTCCATACGGGTGTTTGCTATTACTGCACTTGTTTTGTCAGATGCAAATGTCAAGATTAGCTGATGGCCTGACCACAGGAGCGGATGATATTCCTTAGTTGAATTATCCCTCAAATAATCTCCAAATTCTTTAATTCTAAAAAATTCTTCCTCTTCAACCTTAATAATGTCATAGACATGTTTCATGAAATCATTTAATCTTTTATCCAAAACTACAAATTCAACATCCTGCTGGTTTTGTGCAGAAGGTGAATAGTATGCCCCTTCAATCAGCTTATTAAAGGTATCCTTATCTATTTTTTTCTTTTTAAACCAGCGCATAGATCTTCTCTGCTTTAAAAAAGTCAATAAATCATCATAATCAACAGGAATCTCATTGGGATTATACTCGACAATCCTGCTTTCGCGGCCCTTGAATATCTTAAGGGTTATTGCCTCTGCAGGGCATATCGCCATGCAGTGCCCACATTCAAAACAGTTGCTGCCGGTTTCAAAAGCCACTTCATCAATTTCAATATTGTCCCTAATGCAAACGGATTTGCACTGTCCACATGCAATACACTTATCAGCATCAATCATTAATTTCATTTTACCACAAATCCATCCTGGATAACTTTTAAGATGTTATCATTGTTGCTTAAAACGCTTACGTCATCCAGTGGATTTGAATTGACCAAAATCAGATCTGCAGTATAATTTTCTTTGACTAGTCCCAAATTGTCAAATCCTAAAAATTCAGCCGCATTGACTGTTCCTGCAGCAATTGCCTCATCGGATGACATTCCAATATCAGTCAAATGGACGAGCTCTTCAAGGTTATGTCCATGAGGAATTACTCCGCTGTCAGTTCCCATTAAAATGTTCACACCCTCTTCATAAGCAACGGATATGTTTTCCTTGTGAACCTTGACTATTTCCTTTAACTTGGCTGTCTTTTCGGCTGCATAGCTGTCCCATGCCGGAAAGCCGTTTTTGGCTAAAAACTGGTGAACCAGCAGCGTTGCAACAAGACTGACATTCTTTTCAACCATCTTTTGAGAGGTTTTCCTGTCAATGAATGTTCCATGTTCAATTGATGAAAAACCTGCATCAATACAATTATTCATACCTTTTAGACTATGGCAATGGGCCGATACTTTCATGTTACTTGATTTGGCTTCATTAACGATTGTTTTGAGTTCTTTTTTATTGAATTGTGGGAATTCCGGTGAAGTGTTTGTTGTCAATACTCCCCCACTTGCCATTACCTTTATGAAATCTGCACCTGCTCTTCTAACTTCCCGAGTCTTTTTCAGGACTTCCTCCACACCATCACATCTTCCCTTCGGAAAGCCGGGATATATAATCTCCATGTCCCAACCTGAAGGCAGTAACAAGTCAAAGTGTCCTCCAGTCATTACCAGAGGAGTTATTGACAGGTGTATTTTTGGAGCAGTGAACAGTTTTCTCTGTTGTGCTAGCTTAAAGCTTAAATCTGCAGACCCGCAATCCCTAATTGTTGTAACACCGGCATTGATTGTCTGCAATGCATGAGGCACGGCATTATAGAAATGAATGCCTAATGGATTTGCCATATTTTCCTCTTTATGAAATCCCTTTGCGAAAATATGTGTATGGCAGTCTATGAAACCTGCCATCAGATAATTGTCTTCACCATCAACAACATGGTCTGCCTTAATTCCTGATGATGAAATTTCCTTTATCAGATTATTTTCAATCAAAACATTTTGATGAGTTTTTACCTCTTCAAACGGATTTACAACGTTTACATTCTCAATTAGAGTTTGCATATTATCACATCATAATATTTCTATTGTTCCATTATCCCCATCGACTTCAACCAAAGTTCCGGTTGTCAAATCTTTAGTATCCTCCGGTGAGTCAACCATTGGAATATCAGACATTATGGCTCCTGTAGCTATGATTGGCTCTGCATTCAAACATATTATAGCTTTCGGAGCAGTATTGTTCTTCATCATCTGAAAGATTACATAAGAACCAACTGTGGAACCCTTTCCACCAGGAATAAAAAGAACCTTATCCTTAATTATTTCACCTTTCAATTCATGATTTGGGTCGATTATTTCGCCGTTATCGGGATTTACTCCACCCAAAAAGCTAATGGGCTCTGATGAAACTATCAGTTCACCCTTACCCTTTCCTTTTGCAATATTTCTACATCCAATCATCATATCAATTCCAATTAGAATAAGCTGTCTTCAACATTTTCGCCCCTGTTAATGGCTTCAGTGGTTTTAATAGAATCAAACAATGCCCAAATCCAAACAAGGATCATCAAAACAAAACCTATAAGGAGGAAAATAAGAACTGCAGAAACGATATAAGCAATTATAAAACTTACTCCTTTTTTGGTCAATCCGTTATATAAATGGCCTAAACCAGGGAATAAGAAACTTAATATTGCTGCAAGAGCAACACTTTTTTCCTGACTTGGAGATATGCCCGCAACTCTAACACCGCAATGAGGACATATTTCAGCATTAATGTTAATCTTTTCACCGCAGGACTGACAGAATTTTGTTTGTGGCTGTTCATTTTGACGCAAGTTAAAACCACATTGCGGACAAAAAGCGGTCCCTACTTCAACTTCACAGCCGCAATTAGAGCAAAACTTTGATTTTTTTGAACTTCCCGCATTAGGTTCCTGCTCGGTTTCACTATCAACTGTATTAACCTCAATTACCTCTTCGTCAACAGGTTCTCCAACTTCAATAACATCAACAGCACCCTCGTCAACAACAGGTTCATCAACATTATTATTTTCAACATTTTCGACTTCCGGAAGAAGTGCACCACAATTTGGGCAAAATTTTCCGTGATCTATTTCTTTTCCGCAATCTGGACATATTACCATATTTTCACCTAAACTACATCTATTTTCATGATTTCTCTTAAAACTGCAGTAGCATATGAGCCTTTATTAATTGAGAATTCACATAAGACCCCATCATCAGTTGCCTTTGCTGATGCATCCCAAACCTGGAATCTCATGGAACGCCTTAAACCATGACTTCCTAAGCGAGGCATTTTTGGAACTTCAAAATCCTCCTTAGTAAGCCCATATCCTTTTAAAACATTCTCTTCCATTTCTCCAACAGCGCCACCCGCATATGGAACCTTGGTACCGTATAATGGACAGGTAGGATTTACCTCAAAGTTATCCATTAATTCCTGGTACTCCTCAGGAGTCTTATCATAGACAATATGCTCTTCTGTGTCAATGATAATATCTCCTTCAATGTATTTATCAATTCCCATAGCTACACGGTTACTTACAGCTTCGTTAAATAAGTATGATTGATAAGCATGAACAAACATTCTCTGAAGAGGCTTTGGAAGTGCATATAATGCATTCTTATAAGACTTGTCGATTAATTCACCTTTTTTGGAGTCCTTAATCAACTCTCTTATCATCATCTTTTCATATCTCATTCCCTTGCCCATCAGTTCCAGGGACTCTTCAAGGTTTCCATCATCATAGGCCTGCCTTGCCATCTGGTTTTCCTCATGCTCCTCTTCGGACGGACCCCCTATATATCTGTCAACGGCCTTTTTGAGGTCATTTTCAATCAATGCCTCTCCAACCAAATGGGTGTTTGTTCTAGGCTTTCCGAATCTCTGCCATCCGAAGTAATTGGGAACCCCTTTGGCTTCAAGCTCTTTTAGAACCTCATTTGCAATGTCGGCGGATTTTTGTATATCATCCAAATCCTTAATCAATATTTTAAACTTGTTTCCTTTAAGCTGACCCATTCTAAGCTTTTTGCGACCTCTTACAACCTTTAAAAAATCAGTCTTGTAAATGTCCAAGTCCTTTACCTGTTGCATCTGCTCTTCAGAATCCATATTGGCAATGCAAATCCACTGACGGGTCAATGCCTTCTTGTCTTTCATTCCAGCAAATCCCATTCTTTTTCTTGAGATGTGCAAATCCCTTGAAATATCCAAAACAACGTCTAAAGTGGTTCTTCCCAGCTTTTCAATCCAAATGTAGATATTCGGACCTTCACCGGTTGGAATGACTTCAGGAATTTCTTCAACATAAAAATCTTCATATCGGTTTCTAATCGTTCCCCCAATTCCTTTTTGGGAAGTAACATAAGTATTAGCATTTAACATAATAATCACGGAAATTATAAGTGCCCTGGCCGGGATTTGAACCCGGGGAATGGGATCCGCAGTCCCATGTGTTATCCAAACTACACCACCAGGGCAGGACAAAATAAGATAACAATTAATTATATAATTTTTATACTATTTAACTTTATTGTGCAAGAATTCTCCGGCTTCTTTAAGCCGGAGAGGTTCAATAATTACCATACTGACAATGTATATGAATACTCGCCATATGTCCGTGCCGCCACATTAACATTGTCTGCTTTGCTATAGTCTCCATTAGATGCTAAAACTTTACCTTTCAAAACATTGTTCTCTCTAAACTGATAATTTTTAATGTTATACGAATTCAGCTTGCTTTTGGAAATCTTTGAAACCTCCCTTATGGATTCCTTTGAATTTTCATCTTCTTCCAGAATATTCGAAATTTTTCCCAGAAAACTTTGGTCATGAAAATCTATTTTGCCGCTCAACAGTTCCATTACATCCTGTGCAGTTCGAATATCCTTACTTTGGTACGAATAATCAGCTGTAGGCATGGATATTGCCGCATTAACAACCAAAAATACCATTATAAGCAAAAATATTGCAAGAATTGCATCGATTATATAAAAAGATCCCTTGTTATCCAACATGACCTATTATTGGATGTTGAAATTTATAAAAAATTTTGAAGTGTGCAGGTGTGCCTTTGTGTAAAATCACATCACTGAAAAAAAATAGAAAAAGGAGATTAATTTCCCCTTACATATTCAATTACCTTATCCTTTTTAGCTATTGCGGCATCTGAAGCCTTTTGAACTTTCTCCTTCATTTCTTCAAAGTCTTCAGGGGTTGTATCACCAACCAGTTTTTTGATTTTAGTATATGCCGCTTCCCTGAACAATGGGACCAGCTTTTCATTTGAACCGTCTTCCTTGATTAGAATCGGTTCGCCGGAATTGTTTACCTCACCGATTTCGGATATTGCAACATCATATTTGCCGACTGCCTTTTTGATATCGCCGACAATTTCCGGAGGCACAATGAGCATCAGTGAATCGGTTGAAACGCCCAATGGGTCAATGTTCAATGTCTCAAGCATATTTAAAACATTAGGAGCCACCATGTCTCTGATTTCCTTTTCATAAAACTCAAGACCAACACCTGTCGTATTGGAAATCTCATGAGCGTCACCTCTAAGGCCACCGTTTGTCACGTCAGTCATCGCATGGACATCCTTCACGAGGTCTGATTCGAAAAGCGCATGTGAAGCCTGAACGAAGTTAACGTTCATTGTATCCCACACCACATCAAAGAAACCATTGTATAAAGCGGTAGTTGTTATTGTTCCGCCTCCTGAACCTTCAGTCAAAAGAATTTTGTCTCCTTCGGTTGCGCCTTTTCTTGCGGTTGGAGGATATGGTGAAACTCCGACACTTCCAACGGCTGAAACAAATCTGTCACCCAAAACCATGTCTCCGCCGACACGCAATGTGGAGCCAGCAACAATCGGAACGTCAACAAGCTCTGAAACAGCTGCAACACCTGCAGTAAAGTCAAAAATCTTTGCAACATCACCATCATCTGCAAGGTGGACGTCGCTTAGGATAGCCACAGGATCAGCTCCCATAACACAGACATCCCTTAAAGTAGCCCTTGTAACATGAAAACCACCTAAGAATGGATATTCACTTAATCTTGAGTGGATTCCGTCGACTGCTGTTGTAATATATACTTCATCATTTGCAACCGGAGCTTTAACTACTCCCCCATCGTCCTGTTCTGATGGATTTACAAGTGAAGCTGTGTCTGTGGATGCTACTATTTCTGCGATTTTTCTGTGGACAAAAAAGTCTCCTGCTCCACGGGAACCTACTCCCATCTCGCCCATCAGCACGTCTGACGCATTGATGTCAACGATTTCCTTTAAAAATTCATCATCGCTTTCATTCAGTTTCAAGGTGGTTGAAACCTCATCAATCACCGCTTTTGCCATTTCAACTGAATTGTCTTCTGAAATGTTTTTATATTCCCTTATGCGTACCGCTAAAATATCCGCCAATTCATCATATGAGTAATCATCAATTCTAGCCCTTACAAATCCTTCAATATCCATAGTTTATATCTCCAAGTTAGTGAAATTTTTTAAGATTTTCAATCCTGCTTTGCTGCTTTTTTCCGGATGGAACTGTGTTGAAAACAGATTATTTTGACTTAAGCTTGCTACAACACTGTTTCCATAATCACAAGTTCCCGCAATGATTTCATCATCATCGGGAATTACATGATAAGAATGAACAAAATAGAAATACTCTCCATCAATACCCTCAAGTATTGGAGAGTCATTAGTGACTTTTAACTTATTCCAACCCATGTGAGGTATTTTGACGCCTTCAGGCAATTTTTCAACATGTCCTTTAAACAAATTCAGACCTTCAACGCCCGGAGACTCTTCACTTGAGCCCATCAATACCTGTTGGCCAAGACATATTCCTAAAAATGGCTTGTCTGCCTCAACATGCTCATAAATAACATCCTTAAATGGTTCTAAATTCTCCATTGCACTTCCAAATGCTCCAACGCCAGGCAACACCAGATAGTCACTGTCAGCAATTATCTCCTTATCGTCAGTAATCTGATATTCGGCACCTATTTTCTTAAATCCGTTGGAAATGCTTTTCAAATTTCCGCTTTTATAATCGATAATAGTTATCATTCGTCCAACCACCCAATAGCTGACCTGATCATTCCGCCAAAGTCTGAAAATACTATCTCATCAGTTCCAAGAGTTTTTGAGTGTGCATCGAGCTCTGCAACAACATGAGTGTATCCCAATTCCCTTAAAGGCTCGACCAAACGAGGCCCATCAGTCACTGCAACGGATTCTATTTCAAAATCCTCAATCGGAAATGCATGAGGAACCCCGAATACGACAATCATGTCCAAATCCTTATCCTTCAGGAATTCAGCAGCCTTATCGGCTGTTATCGGATACTCATCAAGACCCCCTGTTATGAAATCAGGTTCATTATCAAGCTGATTTTTAATATTAACCGCATGCTGCCTGATTCTTGGAAGTCCGATGTTTTCATCGAGATTTGCTACAAAAATCGGCTTGTTGTCGGGATTTATTTTTTCGTAATCAAAATTGATAATGTCTGCAAACAGATAGGAGGTTTCCTTTTTAACATTAAGAACAAAAGCGACTTTTTTATTATCTTTTAGAGCCTTAACAACAGTTTTTGCTATAGATTCCTTTGAATCACCAAAGTTAGGTTTAATATATTTTCCTTGTGCCATTCCCCTAGTCTTTTCAACTTCAGTTGCCTTTTCAAGCATTTCGATTTGCCTATCTGACTCTTCACGTGGTATTACACCCGCTTCAACGGCAGCATCCAACGCCATGATTGCCCCAACAGTGTTATCGCCTTCACCTGATCCTCCATGGGATTCGACAGGAATGACAGTGCATGGCAAGTCTGCAGTTGCAATGGCTTCCTTTAAATCCTCACCAATAATCATGCTTGCACAGGTTCCTGCAATGCCCATCAGTTTAGGCTTGAATGCATCATATGCTTCAGTCAGTGTATCAACTAGTTTTTCACCGGCGCCTAAAATAAAATCATTTTCAGACATTCCGGTAGTTACAACACGGACTCCATCACCTTCTAAAAGCCTTGCTGTTCTAAAGCAACAGCCGGTAGGCCCATGCATGACAATAACATCAACGTTCATATCTCTCAATGTGTAAAGAGTTGCCGCAATTGGACTTGGTCTTGGATGTATAATTTTTATCAACTCACAATTTTTTTAACAAATAATTATATAAAATTCTTAATTAATATAATTAATTAACAGATTCATGGAGATTGCATTATGAAACTTGACAAGGAAATATTGGAAGAAAAAATCAGGGACTACAGAACATTCCTAAGCTGTTCAGAATCAACATTGATGGGACTGTGCGAAACTGCAGATTATCCGATTTCACAGGGAGACATGAAAAAATTGGCTTGTGGTTTTGCCGGCGGAATGGGTGGAACATTCGATGAGGGAACCTGCGGTGCGGTAACCGGCGCACTGATGGCGAATGGTCTTCTCAATGACGACATACCAACAATCAAGGACAACGCCAAAGAGATTTTCAACACATTCAAAGATGAATACGGCACTGTAATGTGTGGCAAGATAACAAATAACGGTGAAGACAAATCCCCTTGTGTTGATTGCTGCGTTTTCATTGCAAACAAAGTTGCTGATTTAGTTGAAAAGGAATAACAAAAGAGACTTATGATTTACAAAAGGGAATTTGATGAAGAAAGAGACGAGTGTGAGGAAATATACCATATTGAAGAGGACATCACTGACCCCACACTAATTGAAATCGACACATTATACGGACAGGCAGATGCATTAAGCTTGAAATATGCAGAAAAACATCATGAAAAAATTCGCAACATATCCGTTATTGCACCATCGATTGTATTTTTCTTTCTTCTTTATGAAGCCGCTGAACAGCATTGGCTCATTTTCGTTGTGACAGCATTAATAATACTGTTATATCTTGTTTACAGACAGCCTAGCGAAGAAAAAACTCATGAAAAATACTTGGAATATCGAGTTCTTGCAGAAGCACTCCGCATTCAATATTTTCTATCAAAAGCAGGGATTGAAAAGAAAGCCCTTGATATCCTACCATGGTTTACTGAAATACGCATTCCTTTAGTTAAGAAGGTTCTCTCAAAATTACCCGCAACAGAAACAAATAAAAAAGAATCGATTTTAGACTGCTGGATTAGAGACCAAATGAAATACCATGACGGCGCCCATAAAAGAGCATTGGAACAACTTGAAAAAAATGAATTTTATGAAAGAATTTCACTGATTGCAACCATCTTATTCTATGTAATAGCATTGATTTTTGAAATTTCAATGATACTTTACGCCCCTTTTGATGTGGAAACTGCACATTGGGTTCGTGCAGGATTAAAGATTGGAGTTGGAACCGCCACTGCAATTACAATATTCCTTTCAAACTACTATGGAAAGATGTCCCTGTCAAGCAAAGTTGAAGAGCATCTGAGAATGTACTGGCTGTATCAAAAGGTGGAACATAAGATTAAACAGACAAAAGAGGAAAATGAAGAGGAGATAATCTATCTTGCGGAACAGTGCCTGATTGAAAATGCAAGCTGGTATTCACATCAAAAGAAAAACACCCCTGATTTTGCTGTGGAATGATTTTGCTCCTTGAAAAATCCGTGCATCATCCTAGGATATACAATCCTAACAGAATAATCAGCAGAACAACATTCAATACTGTGAAAATAATAAAATACCTGATTTTGAATTCTCCATGCTCACGAACAAGAATCTTATATGAAATGAGATTAGCCATAGATGCAATCAGGGTTCCAAATCCTCCGATATTGATTCCAATAATGATAGCTTCGTAATTGCTGCTGAAACCGCTCAACAACATTGCTGCTGGAACATTGGAAATCACCTGTGATGAAACAATACCTATTAAAACCTCATTGCCACTGATCCATCTGCTGAAAAGCGCATTGAAAAATGGGACGTTTTCCAAATTGCCAATCAAGACAAATAATGCAATGAATGTCAAAAGCAGGTAATAGTCGATGCCCTTAAAAACTCTTTTGAAGAAATTTTCCCGATTGAATTCGACTTCACTCAATTTTGGCAAAGTTATTTTATCATTTGGCACAAATAACGACAATATCAATAAAAATACTGCTGATACAATAACATAAGGCAGGAGCAAGAGGAAAAACGATTCAAATGGAATTTTGGATACCGTATACATCACGATATTGTGGGGCGCCCCGATAGGAAGCACCATACACCCTACATTTGCCGCAATGGTCTGCATGGAAACTGTAAAAACAATTAAATCAAGCCTATCGACTTTCTTTAAGGCCAATATGGCAAATGGCACAAATATTATCAAAGAAACATCATTGGTTATGAATATTGAACTGAAAAAGCATGTGAAAACCAAAAACAAGACAAGTCCCCTTGTGTTTTTAACCTTAACCAATAATCTTCGAACCAGAATCTCAAAAATTGACAGATTCTTTAGAATCTCAACAATCAGCATTATAAAAAACAGCAGTACGATTGTATCCCAATTAATATAATTTAAATAATTAAGACTAGGTCTGATAAAAAAGCAAGAGATTATAGCTAAAATTAAAGATGTGAAGAATATTATCTCTTTTTTAAAAAAATCATAAAATTTAGATGAAAATTCGTTCATTATATCCCAGTGAGGCTAGTCTGCATCCTCTTCCATAGTTTCCAGAAGAAAGCTTACAGGCCGAAATCCATCATTGCATGATATCATTGCAGACTTTTTGTTTTTCATCCAACCGTCATAGAAATTGCTGGCTCCATTTGCCAATGCCATTACAAATGGTGAAAGGCTTTCCCATGCACTGTCACAGAAATTATCGGGCTTAACCCATCCGTTTGCAATGAATACCTGACCTTCATCCACATCGCATTCATGTTCCAGTGGATTTTCATATTTTTCAATTAAATCATCGTGCCTGACCTTTCTCATGACCGTAATTTTAACCTTTTTCATTATAACACCTCTAAATCGCTTTTTTCATACCTATTATGGCCTTTAAGAGACTTCTTATGCTTCCAGCATCTGATTGCATCATCTAAAGATTTGCCTTCATTATCCTCAAAGAAATCCCTGATATACTGATTGTATTGGAATTGCTTGCCGATTTCCGTTTTTTGGTTAGAGCCTTGAATCTCATGGTATGCGTCAACTGCATCCCTGTATGTCTTGTCGGGATTCGCTTTAAGCCATTTTTGGAACCGAACCTTGAACTTGAACCCCTTGCCTATTTCCTTTTCAAAAAATGCTCTTTTATCCTCGCTGCATTTGAAATTTTCGCCCAATCTTGAATCAAGAGTTATTTCAGACAAAGGAGTGTTAGAATTTTGCCTCATAACGGGTTCATTTAACTCTTCACCAGTTGATAAATAATGGATTATCCTGTTTTCCAATTCCTGTTTGGATCCGCTTACTTTCAACCCTTCAGACCTGCAGAAGTCCTTCAGTTCCTCCTTTAAAAAATAATATTGTTTAAATTCATCCGAAGTTAAATTATTCGTTAATTTCACCATATGAATCAGTTTAATCTATATTAAGATAAAAATAGCATTAAAGATTGAATAAGGATAAATTTGGTTAACAAATTTTGACACATCCCCATTCAACAAGTATCTGATGGTTTGCCCTTTGGCAACCTAACATCAAATGATGTTAAATAACAATATTAACTTTTTAATATATATAATTTTCTTATTTTAATGAAAACAATACTCTACATAACCGAAACAATTTTATACGAATAAATCAATATTGATTTAAAAAAATAATTAATTTTAAATAGAATTACAGTAAAATAGTGAATTCTAAAACACTAATATAAAGAAAAAAAGAAGAGGAATATTATCCTCTTGTCACTATACTTATGATGTCGCCATCTTTCAGCTCATAATCACTGGCCACGCGCATTTTGGATTTCGCATCAACCGCATGCATGAACTTGTCCCCTATATCTGTGTGGACAATGTAGGCCAGCTGCTTAGGTGTTGAGCCTTTAGGGACAAGGAATCCGTCAGGCAATACATTACCCTTCTGGTCAGTGTATTTGTTTTCATCCTGAACCGGATATACGACAATCCTGTCAAGAAGTTCAAATATCGCATAATTCAGCGCATCCTGAACTCCTGTGCTTCCATAGACATCCAGGATGTTGGATTGAATATACTCCAAACCTTTTCGTTGGGCTTCTGACAGCTCTTCCGGCTTCAGGATTTCAAAATGGTCATCACCGGACATGTAGCTGATCAGTCCGCTTTCTGCAGCTTTAACCAATGCCAATTCTGAGCCTGCTGAAGTTGGAATCACGTTCGGATACTTTTCCTTGATTCTTTTGATGTTTTCAGCAGATGTAGGCAAGTCCGCCTTGTTTGCAATAATCATCATCGGCTTTGCAATATGCAGGATATTGCGTGTAAGCTCAATCAAATCCTCCTCTTCCCATTTGTTGTAATCAGGTTCTACTGTCCTTTTAGCCTCAATAATGTCTTCAATGGCTATTCCTGTACCTGACAACTGGTCATAGAGAACCTTTGAGATGTCAAGATGCTCCGCACCAACCTTTCTTATAAGCCTCACCCAGTTCTTGGACAGTATTCCATACATCCACATGACGATTTCATTTTCCAGAAATTCCAAATCGTCCAAGGGGTCATGGCTTCCTGCATCAACAGGATTTCCTTCAAGGTCGGTTGAGCCTGAAGCATCAATTACATTGATAAATACCTTAGCCTGCATCAATTCATCTAAAAACTTGTTACCTAATCCTTTTCCTTCGTGTGCTCCAGGAACAAGTCCCGCAACATCTATCATTTCAATCGGAAGCAATCTTTTCCCATCAATGCATATTGAGTTGTGAGGATTGCATGTGACGCCCAATTCCTTACACGGGCAATCCTTAATTACATGAGCAACAGCCTTGTTTGCATCGATTGTTGTGAATGGATAGTTTGCCATTTCCACTCCTGATGCTGTTGCTGAATTGAAAAAGGATGATTTTCCTACATTTGGTTTTCCACAAACTGCAATTTGAAGCATAATAATCACTTAATTATCTATGTTTTTAAAATTATAAATAGTTTCAGAATTAATTAATAATTAATGAAGGATGAAGATATAGAAAGACCCCAAGCCATGAAAATTAGACAAGGAATTCAGGATGCGATGAACCAAACATTGCCGGACAAGGAGTTTAATCCAAAAAACATCGATCTGGTTGAAGTTGATATCGCATTGGATAAAATAGGATGGAATTTTCAAAACTACAGGATTTTAAACATATCTGATATCCATCTGGGCCAATGGATCAATCCGGAGTATCTCGATGACCTGGTCGACTATGTTAATACATTGAATTATGATTTGATAGTCCTGACCGGAGATTACTTTTCATACAATATCGAAAGCTACGATGATGCATTGGAAAAATCCCTCAAAAAGCTGAAAGCCGAAGACGGCAAATTCGGCATTTTGGGAAATCATGACCATTGGATGGATGCAGACAAGGTCAGAAGAATCTTTAAAAGTGCAGACATTCATGATTTGAGCAATGACAATGTAGTGCTGAAAAGAGGTGACGACAAAATCAATTTGGCCGGTGTTGACTCCTGTACTGTTTGTGCCGACAATTTGGATAAGGTATTGGCAAAGCTTGAAGACGATTACCCGACAATCCTGCTTGCACATGAGCCGGACTTTGCCCTTGAATCCTCACAAACCGGCAAAATCGATTTGCAGATTTCAGGACATTCCCACGGAGGGCAGTTCATCATTCCAAAATTTAAAACAACCCCATTTAGAGGCCCCAACTCCACAAGATATCCTGTCGGGCTTTATAAGGTCAATGACATGGTTCAGTATACAAGCAAGGGCCTGGGTACAAATTCATTTAGAATACGCATAAACTGCAAACCTGAAATCACAATAATAACCCTTAAAAGCAATAATAGGCGAAAAATTCCGATAGAATGATAAAGAACAGATTAATTTCATCACTGAGAACCATAATAACAACCTTGTTGTATGTTATTGCAAACATTGCGGCAGTGTATGTGGTAGACTACATAAGTACAGACTTTACAATCGGCCCATGGTACAATGCAGTCCTTATAGTCATAGTCGTTGCTATTGCAAATTCGCTGCTGTGGCCCATATTCAGGCGTTTTCTGATGAAGATAATCATCTTTACCTTTGGAATCGGATCACTCTTCATAAACTCGATAATCTTTTATATCGCTTCCCTTTTCATTCCAGGACTTTCCGCAGGAATATATGGCGTACTGCAGGTTCCTATCGTGATGGCGATATTCACAACCTTCGTTACAAACATAACAAACACCAACTATTACGACAGCTACATCAAAAGCATTCTCAAGTATGCAGTCAAGCAAAAGACACCATACAAGAAAATATATCCCGGACTGATTATGGTCGAAATAGATGGCCTTTCCATAAACACCCTGAAAAAGGCCATTGACAAGGGAATAATGCCAAACATTGAAAGATGGATTGGCGAAAATACACACACTCTGAAGGAATGGGAAACCGATTTATCATCACAGACTGGGGCGAGCCAGGCAGGAATACTTCATGGAAACAATACGGACATTGTAGCCTACAGATGGGTTGAAAAGGAAAATGACAACAGAATTATCGTTTCAGGAAAATTGAGTGATACCCCTCAAATTGAAAATAAGATAAGCAATGGCGAAGGCCTTCTGGTAAATGGCATAAGCATCGCAAACATGTTCTCAGGGGACAGTGAAATTCCAACACTTACATCCTCAAAGTTGAACGGATTGGCAAACATATACAGCAAAACATTGAATGCCGTGTTTCTGGATGCATATAATTTTCAAAGGCTATTTATTCTATTCTTATGGGACATTATTCTTGAACTGACCTCCCAATTGATTCATAATGTGAAAAACATAAAGCCACGACTCAGAAGAACAATCGTATATGCAGCAGTGAGGGCAGGGGCTAATGTGGTCCTAAGGGAAGTCACAACTGATGTTCTGACAAGTGAAATACTGACCGGAAACATTGACAGCGCATATGCAACATTCATGGGTTATGATGAAATAGCCCATCACTCAGGAGTTGAGGATAGGGACGTGTGGATTGCCCTAAAAAAAATAGACCAGCAATTTGCAAAGCTTACCTCAGCAATCGAGATGAGCGACCGGGATTATAAGCTTGTTGTCCTTTCTGACCATGGTCAGTCCAAAGGAGCCACATTCAAGCAAAGATATGGAATGACCCTGGGAAATTATGTGCGCGGGCTCCTTCCGGATGATTTGAGAATGTTTAAAACTGAATATAACATAGACCACTTCAGGGATGCAATAATTCCTGAAAACAAACAGTTAAGAAACTTCAAGGAAAAGATGGGAGACATTCGGGAAGACATTTTGGATTGGGAATCCCTGCAAAACATAAGGGAAGGCGTTGAAAAGAGAAAACCTGCCATAATATTTGAAAATGAGCAATATCTAAATCTGAGAGACAGATATACTAATAGCCTTGACTACATCAAAGGCTATGAAACCTCACAGCAAAGCACAAAAAAGGAAAAGGACTCAGAACTGATTGTGTTGGGTTCTGGCAATATGGGACTGATATATCTGACCCAATGGAAGCAGCGCCTGAACTATGAAGAAATCGTAATGCTCTTTCCCGATTTGATTCCAGGCCTTGTAAAGCATTCTGGAATAGGCTTCATTCTGGTCGATTCGATAGCGAATGGAGGAATGATAATTGGCGAAAATGGAATCTATTATCTTGACAGCGATGAAATCGTCGGCGAAAATCCACTTGAAGACTTCGGCAAAAATGCCGCAATGCATCTTAAAAGGCAAAATTCATTCAACAACATGCCCGACATTCTGGTCAACAGCTTCTATGACAGCGAAAGCGATGAAGTATGTGCATTTGAAGAACTGATAGGATCCCACGGAGGATTGGGAGGAAATCAGACAAAGCCGTTCATCTTGTACCCGTCCGAATGGGACGACCCGGGCGAACTTATTGGCTCAGAATCAATTTACCATTTCTTAAAAGATGAAATCACCAATCTAAATTCTTGAAAGCCAGTAATCCAGAATTTCCTCAACGTTTTCATCAAAGCTTATTGTCTTGTCCTTATTTTCCGGAATTGCCTGAGGATAATCAAGATTCAATCTTATAAGTGTTGCATCTGAATTGCCGTATGTCATCTGCTCAAAGGGATAGCGGATGATTCCAGGAGTATTGAATCCAACGCCAATTTCCAAAAATACGAATTTTCCGTCGATATTGTCTAGGAAATCGTAATAATTCTTATTCATTTCATGCCATTTAGCATCTTCAACAAAATAACTGTCCTTTCTTAGATTCAAATCCATATTCCCTCCGCAAACCGGGCATTTAGGAACAAGATCAGATGGAATTCTAAAGTTCTCTGTTTTTTCCACCCATTCAAAAACCTGTTCTTTGTTCGGATATAATCTGTCATGGCATGCCTTTTCACATTGAAGCAATCCGTAATCGCCCTGGGTTGCAAATATCCTTTCATCATCGAATCCATTAATCCAAAACTGATGTTCAACATTGGTTGTAAGGACAAAATACTCCTTATCCTCAACCAATTTCAATAATTTCTGGTAAACGCTTGTTTTTCCCACATCATAACGGTTTGCAAAAACATGCCTAGCCCAGTAGGCCCATTTTTCTTCCTGAGACTCGAAGGGATAAAATCCAGATGAATACATGTCTGTAAATCCGTATTCCTCAATGAAATCCTTGAAATATTTTTCAAACCTCTCACCGGTGTAGTCGATTCCGGCGGCAGTAGACAGCCCCGCACCGGCACCTATTATTATGTAATCAGCCTCATCAATGGCCTTTTTGGCCTTATCCAATCTTAATGTAAATTTATCCATTGAAATACTCCTTATATATTAAATAATCCTCATCAGTAAATACATTGAAAATTACATGTTTCAATGTTGTTTCATTTGATTTTAAATATTCTGTAACACTACCTATTGCAATTTCAGCCGCCAGGTCCTGTGGAAAGTTAAACACTCCTGTTGAAATGCAGCAGAACGCAAGTGATTTCAGTTCATTTTCGCTTGCAATCTCCAGACATGACAGATAACAGTTTTTCAGGTCTTCACAGTCCCTGTCTGTCGGCTGTGAACCATATGGGATTTGCGGCCCTACAGTGTGAATGACATATTTTGAAGGCAAATTGTAGGCGCCTGTGATTTTTGCTTTTCCAACCGCCTCGTCATGGCCTTGCATTTGCATGATCTCGTTGCACTCATCCCTAAGCTGAACACCAGCAGATGAGTGAATGACATTGTCAATGCAGTTGTGCTGCGGAATAAAGCATCCAAGCAATTTCGAATTTGCAGCATTGACGATTCCATCAACCTTTAGTGTTGTGATGTCGCCCTGCCACAGCATCATCCTTCCTTTAGCCTCAGTAATGTCTTCCGGAGAAGTCAAAACCTTTCCTGAAGTTTCTGCGGTTAAGAATTCATCCTGAACCCTTAAGAACTCATCAGAAATTTCCAAAGGAATCCGTACATTCATCAATGCCCTGAGCAAATTTCTTTTGTCCTGAAAATCATCGGGAATGTCAATAGCTTCTCCCCTTTCATCAATCAAATAGTCCAATAGGAAATCCAGTTGTTCGGTTGCATTAATTTTAACCCCTCCTCATTTTTGTTAATTATTAGTATAATCAACAGCATTTAAATGATTTTTGTAACCTCCAGGAAACCGGGTAACAAAAAAGTAACTTTAAATAGAAATTAAATCAACTTTTAATTATGAACACAGACAAAGTTGTTTGCCCAGTGGATAAGACTTTAAATCTGATTAACAAAAAATGGAGCGTTCAGATTATAAGGGACATGTTTTTTGGCAAAAAGCATTTCAAAGAATTTAAAGAGGACAAGCCCAAATTATCCAATAAGGTATTATCCAATTGCCTTAAAGAACTGGAAGAAAATGGATTAATTGAAAAAAAGGTTCTGAACACTACTCCAGTTACAACCGAGTACTATTTGACTGAATATGGCAAATCAATGAACAGGATAATCTATGAATTGGCCATGTTTACCCTGCATGATGAAAACAACAACAGCTATTCTCTTGAAACTCGAGAATCCCTGAAAAATGATTTCAAACAAAGATTAGGAATTGATGATTAAAATGACCGGTAAAATTTATATCATTGGAATTGGACCTGGTTCCAGCGAATATTTGACAAAAAAAGCAATCGATACCGTTGAAATGAGTGATTATACTGTCGGAAGCACCCGTGCGATTGACCTGTTTGATGATGCTCCAGGAAAAATCGCATTTAACGTCAAGGATCTGCTGGACAAATTGGAGGAAGGGGTCAAACTGGCAGCCGATGGAAACACCGTGTCAATATTGTCAACCGGAGATCCAGGTTTTTCAGGCGTTTTGAATACCGTCCTAAGGCTTTCGGATGAAAACAATTTTCCCGAAGAAAACATCGAGGTCATTCCAGGAATCAGTTCACTTCAGCTTGCTGCTGCAGAATGCCACATCCAATGGGACAATGCCAATGTGATGACCTTCCACGGCCGTGAAAACATAGAGGACATCCTTCCGGTCATAAACAACGGCAAGACAACCATTGCACTGCCCTCCAGAAAAGTCAAGGACATGGCACAGTTCCTGCTTGACAATGGGGTTGAAGAGGACAGGAAAGTGACCGTCTGTGAACGCCTAAGCTATCCGGATGAGAAAATTGTTTCAGCCACTTTAAGCGACATTGCCAGCAGCGAATTTACTTATATGTGCATAATTGTCATATATCCATAGGATTGCTCTTAAAAATTCATTATAAAAGCAATTTACCATTTAATTTTAATATCAAAGTTTATATGTTCTAGATATCATACTTTAACCGTCAATTAGACAGAAAAATTGACAGAAGGTAGATATCATGAACATTAAAATAAACACCATATGTTTCATCATCCTACTTTTTTTGCTTATTGGAACCGTTTCGGCAGCGGAAATGGATAATGAAACATTGAAACAGACAATCAAACAACCAGAAGACGAAATCTGCCAGATTTCTTCCGAAAGCCAGGACGAAGTCATGGCAGGTTGCGAGAATATGGAAAAGCTTGAGGCTAGTCTCAGCAATGAGAAGATAGAAGCAGACAATTCCAAAAAGGCATATGCAAGTCTAATAACCGACAGCAAACTGAAAGTGAACATAAAGGCTCCTGATGTGAAGATGCACTACAAGGACGGAAGCAAACTTACTGTTACAGTCAAGGACGAACTGAAAAAAGCAGTGAAAAAATCCAAAGTGAAAATTACCATAGATGGAAAAACCTACACCAAAACAACCGATTCCAATGGAAAGGCATCGATAAACCTTAACCTGAAGAGTGGGAAATATACGGTAACAACCACATTTGACGAAACGAAAAACTATCATAAAAACAGCGTCAAAAGCACAGTGACAATCAAAAGCACAATAAAAGCGGGTGACTTTTCAAAATACTATAAAAATAAGGCATCATATAGCGCAACATTTTATGACAAGAAAGGAAAGCTCCTTAAGAACACCAATATCAAATTCAAATTGAACAGCAAAAGCCATAGCGTTAAAACCAGCAAGAAGGGCAAAGGAAAACTGTCCATAGATTTGAAACCCGGAACCTACAGCATTTCATCTATCAACTCCAAGACCTCCGAAACAGTCACAAAAAAGATAACAATCAGGACAATCCTTGAAACAAGGGATCTGACAATGGACGAAAAGGACGGAAGCAAATTCACGGTCAAAGTGCTGAACAGCAACGGAAAGGTTTCACCTAATAAAAAAGTGACATTGAAAGTGAACAGCAAAACATACACTCCAAAAAGCGATTCGAAAGGTATTGCAGTACAGACAATAGACCTGCCGGCCGGAAAGTACAGCATTACAACCGAATATGAAGGGCTTGTACATACCAATCATATAACAGTCAATGCAGTAATGAAAACAGCATCCTTCAGCCACATTACCATGATTCCAGATTATGTCAACGTAACCGTACCCTATGCTTTCCACAATTCCGCCTACACCCTGAAAACAGGAAATGACGGAATAATAAAACTGCCTAAAAAGGATGTTTTTGCAATACACATCACTGAAAGCAAACATTACCTGTTCTCCACAGATCCACAGCCGGGGATTGATGCAAATGTGATCGGCTATAAAACATATCTTGTGCCGTTTGACGGAAGCGGTCTCAAAAGCGATTACAACAAGGATAATCTGAAAGGGGACGGAGTGATGATTTCAAAGGCAAATGACTATACACAAATCGAATTCAGAAGTACGACACAGTGCGATGCGGACCTCTTCGGATTGACTATGGACAAGCATCTGGATAACATTGAAATCATCACATACCTGCAGAACGACTTGATAAAGGCAAGGATATTGTTTTTCACCGGCAGCTATGATGAGGTGGGCCTTAGAAGCAATTTGGGAAAATTATATGAAAAGAATGCCTATGAAATCAATTATAACAACTACGACCAGCTAACCATGAACAATACCGAAAGCATCAGGTTTACAAATACAGGAGAAAGCGTCATATATGACGATTCAAAAAACTCGATCATGCCGAGCATATCAAGAGAGGACATCAAAACAAAACTGATTGTCAATGGCATTGAAGAGCTTGAAAAAAGTGAAAGCATAAGCTATGGTCGCAGCGACTTATATAACGTTATCAGAGGCTTTGAAGTGCTTCAGTCATATGCCATAATCAATGAGAAGGTGAGATATTCCACCATGGATAAATGGTTAATGGTGAATTCCGGATTTCTTTCAAGAATCGGAATAATGAATATCTATGGAATGTTTCTGGCGGGTCTTGAGACAGCATGGCTTGCAGACGAGATAGCCGACAATTATGCAAAGGAGTTCAATGTAAAATGGGACCGTAAAAGGACAACAACAATACTTGGAGGAATCAACTTTGATGACACCTATCTTCACATATTAAACGCAGATATGGGAATGAATGTTGCCGGAAATGGCCAAAATTCAGCAATGTTTAGACTGATGAACTCGTTTTACCTGCCGAATATTGAAAGTTACGTATTGAATCCAGTTGCCGAGAGATATTCAAACAATCTGACAAATTCTTTAGACAGCCTTTACGAATCCGTTGAAAATAATAAATTCAGCATTGCTCAGATTGGAGAAATGTTTTATATTCTATGTGAAGACGGAAGCAATGCCACAATTGTCATCAATTCAACAAGCGGAATATCCAACGCGATAATAATTGACGATGATTTTGCATACAAAGGCTCACTAGTCCCTACATCCTGTGACTGCTGCAGTGTAGGAACAACCCCCGTCGACATAATCAGCGGCATCGGAAACACCTATGCAAAAATCAAAAGATCCAGCGGAAATATCATTGACAATATTATGAATAAGATTCACCCGCTGACTGTGGCAGGGTATATGGTCAGCAATCTGGTTACTGGAATTGCCGGAAAGATTGTGACCGGAAGCCTGACATTAGGTCTTGCAAGCACCATTGGAACAATGATGGGAATACATGGAGCTGGAAATTATATAAAAAATAAATTCGTTGATAAAAAAGATTGGCATTGGGCGTATGAACATGTTGCATTCACCAGAGACGGATATATGCAGGGCAAAAAGTTCTTCAACATCCCAAAAGATGACGGCACATATGATTATGTTGAAGTCACAATAAATCCGGATGGAAGCCTAAACAGGAACGATGCATTATATGTCGGCGACGGATATACTAAAAAACTGTCAAAAAGCGAAACATACCAGTATTTTACTGAAGAAAAATGGACCGCATGCAATATTCCAAGAAAATACCAGATTTATGAAGTTCCCTACCCATTATGAGGAAAGAAAAGTTAAAATAATCTTATTTTAACTTTTTTTAGAATGAAAAAAAATATAATAAATATCAAAAATATATTACATTGTTAAAAGTTTAAAGGAGAAATAAAATGGAGAAAAGTGAGTTAATATTTGGAATAATTATAATAATAGCATACATCATATGTTCAGTAGCTTTAAAAATCCCGATTGTTGCTCATTTAATGTTTGGAGCACTGCTCTTAGGAGTAATAATAATTGCAATACTTTTAAAATTCAAACAGAAATATGAAAATGAGAAAATCAGCAAGATATTCAGGGCCATATCAATAATTTTCATTATCTGTTTTGCAGTGTCGTTTATTTACGAGACATTCTACCATAAAGCATTATTTATTGACTCTGCAATATTCATATTCCTAATATTGATTGTCGAGCTGATTAGTTGGGTTTTAAGAAAAAATAGTGATTAAAAGTTAAAATTTTTAACTTTTAATTTTTTTTACAATTGAATAGCTTCCTGAACAACCTCATCGTTGTCCTCATCGTCATATAGGATATGAGCCAATTTCAATAGCTTTTCCTGACCTTTGACCTCATCCTTGAACAATGGCACTTGAGCAATGTGCTGGTCCGGGAACTTCTGGTCGATTAAGGCCAATCTCTTTTGCTGAAGCTTGTGTCTTGAGTGGCAGAAATCACAGTCACAGATGTCAGGCATCACCTGATTTACAATGACGCTGTCGACAGTTATGTCATATTTGCCTAAAGCTTCCAGGGCCCTTTCGGATTCATAGATTGACATCTCCTCAGGAATGACGACCATCTTGAAGGTTGTCCTGTCAGGATCAGACAATACCTCTTTTGCCTGGTCGATTTGCTCTTTTGTCCTTTTCAAGTCCTCTGATGTTTGAGGATCATCGACTTCATCCATGAAAGGCATGATTTTTCTGAGTGCATTTGTTGCTGAACCTAGTTTTGCCTTAAGCATCATCATCTTGCCCACCCATGAGTCCATTACTTCAGGGAAGGACAATAATCTTAAGGTGTGTCCTGTAGGTGCTGTATCGAACACCACAACATCAAATTCATCTGAATTCATTACTCCCATGAACATTTCAAATGCTGCGGCCTCATCTGCTCCAGGTGAAGATGATACCATGTCCAATTGGTCGGACAAAAAGTCCATGCCAAACAGGCTATCGCTATCATCAGGATTTGCTGCCTTTTGGGCTTCCAGTTGTGCCTGCTTTTGTTCCATTGCAACATCAGGGTCGATTTCAACTGCGAATAAGTTGGTTTTGATTTCACGTGGGTAGCTGCCGATTGGAACTTCCAATGAATCGGATAGGGAGTGTGCAGGGTCAGTTGATACAATCAATGTTTTTTTGCCCTGTTCAGCCAGCCATAATGCAGTGGCAGAGGATACTGAAGTCTTTCCGACTCCTCCTTTTCCGCCTATGAAAATGAATGTTGTCTTGTCTTTGTTGAATTTGAAATAATCTTTAAATGCCAAGTAAATTACCTCCTTAAATAAACTTACTTTTAGTTACTAATTGTAACTTTAATTTCTTATAGTATATAAAGTTAGTTGTTAGTAAAATATTGTTTGTCTTTTTACTTCACAATCCCCTCTTTTTGAACATGTGAAATTTTTGCACAAGTTGAACTTTTACTCAATTCACCACCACCATAAATGAACTTAAAAGTGAACTGAGCGGACTACCGCAGATATTGACAGCCTAAAGGCATGATTGGGAAAAAAAACATTTTCCCAATTATCAAATTTAAAGCCCTAAAAATGTTAAATTACTATTTGCCATCTGAAAATACTCATTTTATAAAAATGAGAATGTTTTTGGAGGCAGATAAATAATATTATCTTTTTTAGCTATTGTTTTAGTTGTATTTGAAATTATTATTCCATAATCAGCGTTGTAACGTTCGATTGCTTGAGCAATTTGTCTTTTCTTCTTTTTGCCCATGCTCACTTCTATAGGTATTGCCTTTTGGAATTCGCCCTGAATTACAAAATCGACATTGGTCTTGTCTTCCGGATCATAATATAATGTGAAATAGTTTCCCTCCTCATTGCTCAGGTAGAATAATGTTGATGCCACAAGATTTTCAAGTAGAACTCCAAGATATGCCTTTTTATTTGAATGGAGATTGCCTATTGATGATGTCAGGATATGTTTTATGCTTGATGTTGCAAAGAAATACTCCCATGACTTGATAGATCTTTTAGGTGATGCAATATGTGGTTCACAATGAAATATCAGGCGTGTTTTTTCAAGAATGTCAAGAATGTTTCTTACATTACCTTTGGATGTTCCAAGATATGTTCCCATTTTTTCCTGGGAAATGTCTCCCGGCTTTTGCAGTGCAAGAAATCTCAATAGACGGTTGGCGTGTGTTTGGCTGGCCGTGGTTATTGATGATATTGCTCCCATATCATGTGATATTACCTTTTTTATCATTCCGGTTATGTTTTTGCAGATTATATGGCGGTTGGTTTCAAATAGTGATGTTGGAAATCCACCATATTTTAAAAATTCATCCCATTCCGTTGTTGAATAGCCGTTGATGTTGATTAAATCCTGATTTATCTGTTGCTCGCAAGCGACTGCATCGGTTATGTCGCCTTGGAAAATTAATTTTTTGAGGGATGCTGAAGCGTTGGCTGCATTGTAGTTGTATTTCAGTTTCAGGTGCTGATTGTAGTTTAGTGGAGTGATGTTTTCTTTTAGAAGTCTTCTTGCTGAGTCTGCATCGTATTCAAGGTTCAGTGCTGATGAGCCGGTGAAGATCATGAATATGTTTTTGGTTCTGTCATATATCCTCTTTCCGGACAATGCCCAGCTCTTGTCATACTGTGATTCATCAATGAGCAGGAATATCTTTTTGTCCAGTCTTCTTAGGGTTGTGTTGTGGTAGGTTTCTAAAAACTGTTTTACAACATCTATGATTTTAAAATCCATTATGTCATTTAGGTTTTCGCATGAAATGAACAGTATCTGATTGGGATTGATGTTTTTGGATTTGAACAGGTATTCATAGGTTTGATATAGTAATGTTGTTTTCCCGACACCTCTTAAGCCGGGAAGTGCAAAATAACGGTTATTGGTTGTTTTTTCTAAAAACTCATCAATATGATGTTTAATAAATTCAAACTCTTTTCTATGTTCAAAACTTCTACCTTCCAATGTTAATTCATTATCTAAAATATTAGGTACATCATATAATTCTTCTTTAATATAATCACTGATGATTTCTTCTTTTTCATACATTTAAAACCACATCCCGGAAAAAATATTTAATCTATTGGTTAAATATTTGACCACATAATATATAAATATGTGGTCAGATAATTGACCATTATATGCTTACTATGATAGTTGAACCACCCCATCCTATAGAAGATGGGGATTCCTGAATTATTTTCACTTAATAATGGTTAAATAAAAAGTTGGGGATGTTCTTGCAAGCAATTCAACAGTCGGCTCCTTGACCGGAGAGAGGAAAAAGTAAATTGAAGCTGCAGCTACACTTATCACAATCTGCATTCCAAAGCCAATCATATGGTTTGTAAATAGCGAATAATCCGCTGACACATTTCCATATGCGGAAGCAAGAATGCCGCCCATTATAGGCGAAATCAGCATTGCCCCGATAATTACTGCAGTCGAACTCATATTTAGACCGACAGAAGCGATTATCATCGCACATACAAGCACACACGTTGGTTCCAGTGATTTTTCCACCATCCAAAAGACGTTCCTTAATCTCCTCATGAGAAGCGGAATCCTCCGATAATGAAAAAGCCATTCTAATCTTTTCCTTTATTGTTTGATTTTGATCATTATTCACACTCATACTCTCATTTCCTTTATATCCCTGACCCTAGGCATTTAACTAATCTCAAGAATGTCCCTCAAACCCAAAGTTCAGGTAACTTATATTACCATTTCAATGTTTCAATATTTAAATCTCTTTAAAAATCATTTATAAGTGTCAATTAAAGAACTTAATCATGAACAAAATACAAAGCAATCAAACAGTAACATGCTTATATTATTTTTTTACTTTTAATGGATACTTTCCATAATTTAAGAATTTAACTTAAAATTTAATAGTGGTGACACAAAAAATATATACATATATAAAAAGGTGATTTAATTATGGACTATAGGAAATTACTCGGAATTATATTTATAATATTGGGTTTGCTTTTCATAGTTTACCCAATGTACAGCGCAGCAGCTGTATCATGGATCGCAGGAATCTGCCTGATAGCATTCGGATTTGCTTCAATTATTGACGGATTTTCAGTGTGGAGCATGATGGCCCACGTTTCAGCAATCAAGATATTGCTTGGTATCTGTGCAATACTATTCGGAATATTGTTTATTTATGAAATAGACGCATTATCATTCCTTGTTGGATACATATTCTATTTGATTGCATTTGTAATGATATTTGCAGGTATTGCAGGTATCTTTTTCGGATTCAATTCAATATCAAGAATTACCTCAATATTGATTTTAATCTTAGGTATAGTGGCATTCTTCTTAGCAACATTTTCAATCGCACAGCCGTTATATACTGCAATCCTTGTAGGAATATGTCTTATTATGGAAGGAATAACATTCTTTGCATCAAGTATCGTTGAAAGTTAAATAGTAACGTGATATAATGGATAAGGAAACTAAAGAACGTTTGGGCGAAATTAGAGCAGCCGTAAAAAAATATGGCTTCGATAAAATTTTGGGCCAAACCGCAAAAAACAAAATACGCGGAAAAGACGATGCTGCAGCCAATGAACTTTTGCTGGATGATGAAATTCCCGTAAAGCTAAGATTGATGCTTCAGGAATTGGGAACCACATTCATCAAATTTGGCCAACTGTTAAGTACAAGACCTGATATCGTTGGGGAAAGGATTGCGGAGGAGCTTGCAAATCTGCAGGACGACAATCCGGCAATAACATACGAGCAGGTCAAGGCAATAGTCGAAAGGGAACTTAATGGAAACATTGATGAGCTTTTCGAAGAATTTAAACATGACCATTTAGCTACCGCATCCATCGGACAGGTTCATGAAGCAAGATTGATTACCGGTGAAAGAGTTGCAGTCAAAATCCAAAAAGAAGGCATCACCGACAAGATTGACCTTGACATAAGGATATTGAAATATATTGCCAACCGTACTGACAAATTGAATGCAAATCTCAGGAAACTTAACCTTCCGGGAATAATGGACGAGTTTGACCGTTCAATTCATAAGGAAATCGATTACAACAATGAATTCATGAACATGCAACGCATTGAAATGAATTTCGTTGAAAATCCAGCCATACACATTCCGGCCACCTACGCCAAATATTGTTCCTCAAAAGTATTGACAATGGAATTCATTGAGGGTACCAAATTAAATGACGTGTATGAAAGCACCAGCGATAAGTTCGACAAAAAACTCTTGGCAAAAAATGTCCTTGACTCATATCTCCAACAGCTGTTCATAGACGGATTTTTCCATGGAGACCCGCATCCGGGAAACGTGATGATTCTTGAAGACAACGTAGTGTGCTATCTTGATTTGGGTATGATGGGATTCTTCGATGAAAAATTCAAGCATGACCTTTCCGAAGTGATATTGCTGTTCATGGACCAGGACGTTGACGGACTGATAAATCAGCTGATGTACATGGACATATTGGATTATGACATTGACACATCTTCCTTAAGAAGGGATCTCAATGACCTCTTCGGAAGGTACTTCGGTGTGCAGCTGAACCGTTTCGATGGAGTTTTAGAGGCACTTCTAAGCCTTATGCAGGAATATGGCGTGATTCTTCCTAATGAAGTCGTTACCATGGCAAGAGGCCTGTCAATGATTGAAGCAATTGCCCACAATCTTGACCCTGAAATCGATGTTTTCGCATCAATCAAACCTGTTGCAAAACAAATTGCAAAACAAAGGCTCAGCCCTAAGCAGATGTTAAAAGGCAAAAAAAGCAACCTCATCCTATATGAACATATGCTTCAGTCCCTGCCAAAACTTCTCACAAGGACAATCCACAAAATCGACAATGAAGAGTTGCAATTCAGGTTTGAAGTCGACATTACCGATAAGGTTACAATAGTCGCATTAATCTCCGCACTTATAATCGGATCTTCAGTCGTTTCATTCGGACCGATGGTATTTGATATGCCTTTAATTTCATTAATAGGTTATATAATAGCCATAATCCTAAGTATTATCGGCCTTAAAAGATTTGTCTTAAAATAAGATAGAAATTATGAGGAATTTTTTCCTCAATTATTATTTTTTTAAAATTAGCTGTCCCATCCGACAACATGCCAGATTCCATCTGTTTTTCTAAAATTGGCCACAGTATCGGAAATCCATCTCAGTTCCCTGCCGTAGACCTTGGCAGTCAATCTGACTTTGGATATCAAGGAAGCAGACTCATCATCATCAAACAGTATTGTAGGATCCATTATATCGGATTTTGAAAAATCCATGGACCCGTCACCAATCTCAGAGATGAATTCCTTTTTATCCTGAGACCTGTTTGGAGCCTGAGTGAGTCTGAAATCATCTGAAAGGATTTCATCCAACTTTTCGATGTCTGCCTCAATCAATGCATTTTGAAACTCGACAAAGCTATCAACGATTTCCTGGTCTGCACAGGAAAATGATTTCTCACAAAATAGTTCTACATCGGACATGATATAATATATAAATTAATAAGTACATATTATTTATTGTATAGATGATTAGGCTGGTGAAATCATTAGCGAAATTCCGGAAATAAACTGCAAAAAAACAAAGGACACAATTGTTGAATTCATCAAATCAAAAGTATCCGAGTCTAAAACCGACGGGATTGTAGTCGGCTTGAGCGGAGGAATCGATTCGACATTGATAGCCTATCTTGCATGCGAAGCAGTTGGAAATGACAATGTATTTGGAATTGTCATGCCGTCCGCTACAACACCTGCTGAAGACACTGTTCATGGAATCGAAATAGCGCAAAGATTAGGTATCGAATACAGAGAAATAGCTATCGACAGCATTCTGAATGAATATTTATGCCTGACACAGCTTGAAGAGGATAGTCTTGCAATAGGAAATCTCAAAGCAAGAATCAGAATGTCAATCATTTATTATTATGCAAACGCTAAAAACTACCTTGTCAGCGGAACAGGTAACAGAAGCGAAATTCTGATTGGTTATTTCACAAAGCATGGAGATGGCGCGTGCGACATGGAACCGATTGGAGACCTATACAAGAGTGAAGTTTACAAGTTAAGCGAATACCTGAACATCCAAGAGGAAATCATCAAAAAGCCTCCAAGGGCAGGCCTCTGGGAAAACCAGAGCGATGAGGAAGAAATTGGAATGAGTTACGATTTGCTTGATGAAATCCTATATCTCTTTACTGAAAAGGATATGAAAAATACCCAAATAGCTGAAAAACTTGACATTTCAGTTGATGACGTTAATATGATTATCAATAAAATAATTAGGAGCGAACACAAAAGCAAAGTTCCTGAAATTCCTAAAAAAATATTATAATGGTGATTTAGTGAGCGAAAATATTGAAAAGAAATGGCAGAAGAAATGGGCTGATGCAAAACTGTTTGAATCAAACCCTGACGAACGAGAAAAACTATACCTTACCGTTGCTTTTCCATACCCTAGTGGAGCAATGCACATAGGCCACGGCCGTACTTATACCGTGCCTGATGTTTATGCAAGGTTCAAAAGAATGGAAGGCTACAACGTATTGTTCCCAATGGCTTGGCACGTTACCGGTGCACCGGTTATCGGAATAGCTGACAGGATTCAAAGAAAAGACCCTTGGACACTTGATTTGTACCACAGGGTCCACGGAGTTCCAAAAGAAACATTGCCAAAACTTGAAGACCCTGAATACATTGTGAAATACTTCTCAACAGAATACCATGAAGTGATGGATGAAATGGGATATTCAATCGACTGGAGAAGGGAATTCAGAACAATCGACCCGACCTACAGAAAATTCATCGAATGGCAGATAACCACATTATATGAAAAGGGATTGGTTCAGAAAGGAGAGCACCCTGTAAAATACTGTCCGAACTGTGACAACCCTGTTGGAGACCACGATCTGCTCGAAGGTGAAGGAGTAGGCGTCAATGAACTGACACTATTGAAATTCCCAATTGAAGATAAGATTTTAGTTACCGCAACCCTTAGGCCTGAAACCATAGTTGGAGCAACAAACATCTGGCTGAACCCTGATGTCGAATATGTCTTGGTTAATGCCGAAGGCGAAAAATGGGTAATTACAAAAGAAGCTCACTATAATTTATCCAACCAAATCAAGGATTTGGACATCATATCTGAAATTGACCCTAATGAATTAATAGGAAAAATGGCTAAAAATCCATTCACCGGAGACGAACTGCCAATTTTCCCTGCAAGCTTTGTTAGCGCATCCTACGGAAGCGGTGTCGTATTTTCCGAACCTGCAGATGCACCTGCAGACTACATTGCACTTCAGGACTTGAAGAAAAACGATGAAATGATAGCCAAATACAATTTAGGAGGCATCATTGAAAACGTGGAACCTATTCCGGTATGTACCCTTAAGGGCTATGGGGAAATCCCTGCAGCAGACATCATCGAAAGATTAGGAATTACTGACCAAAACGATGAAAAGCTGCATGAAGCCACCAATGAGCTGTACAAGCAGCAGCACAGCAAAGGTACAATCATCGAATCCATTCCTGACTTTGGTGGAATGAAAGTTCGCTTTGCACGTGAAGAGCTTAAAGAGAAATTAATAGCCGAAAACATGGCAACAATCATGTATGACTTTGCCGAAAGGCCTGTAGTGTGCAGATGCGGAAACAACTGTGTCGTCAAAATCATGGATGACCAATGGTTCATGAAATACGGAAATGAGGAATGGACCGAAAAGACCTTGGAAGTGCTTGAAGGCGAAACCATCATTCCAAAGGAAATCAAAAATAATTTTGACTATTACATCAATTGGCTGGATGATTGGGCATGTTCCAGAAAAGTGGGACTTGGAACCAGACTTCCATGGGACAACCAATGGCTGATCGAGCCATTGACCGATTCTACAATCTACATGTCCTATTATGCAATTGCAAAATACCTAAAAGACATGAATCCGGATGATTTGACCCCTGCATTCTTTGACAAAGTTTTATTGAACAAGGATTCAGGCGAAATTACCGTTCCTGCAGAAAAAGTACAGGAAATTCAGGATGAATTCAACTACTGGTACCCATTAGACTGGAGACTGTCCGCAAAGGACCTGGTAGGTAACCACCTGAGCTTTTTGATGTTTGCCCACAGTGCAATCTATCCAAAAGAAAAATGGCCTCAAGGAACCGTAGTGTTCGGTATGGGACTTCTGGAAGGGAACAAGATGTCATCATCCAAAGGTAACGTCATCCTCTTAAAAGATGCAATCAGGGACTACACCGCTGATGTCGTAAGGCTCTTCCTGATGGCTTCCGCAGAACCATGGCAGGACTTCGACTGGAGGGAAAAGGAAGTTCTTGGAACCAAAAGAAGACTTGAATGGTTCAGGGAATTTGCAGCAAGAGTCGAAGAGATTAAAGGTTCACCATTAAACTTAAGCAACATTGAAGAGGTGGAACTGACCCGTACCATTGACTTATGGATGATAAGCCAGCTAAACGAACACATCAAAAATGCAACAGAAGCTTTGGAAGTCTTCCAGACAAGACAGGCATTACAGGATTCACTGTTCCTTCTTAAAAAGGATGTTGACCACTACCTGTACCGTGTAAAACACATAATCGATGCACAGGACCCTGCAGTAATTTACGTGCTGTCAACTGTCCTTGAAGCATGGATCAGGCTTTTAGCACCATTCACTCCACACACCTGTGAGGAATTATGGTCCAAATATGGTGGAGAAGGATTTGTAAGCCAGTCCAGCTGGCCTGAAGCTGACGAAAGCCTTATGGATATAAAAATCGAAAAGGCAGAGTCACTGGTTGAAAACATCATCAAGGATATCGCCCACATCAAGCAGATGGTTGGAGATGAAGTTGAAAAGATTCACATCTACCTTGCCCCTGACTGGAAATGGGACCTTTACAAAATAGCTGATGAAGTAGGAAAACCTGACATCGGCCAGATTATGGGAAGAGCCATCGGCGCCAATATCTATGACGACAAAAAGGAAATAGCAATGGTGGCCAAAAAAATCGGTAAGGAAATAACCAAAACCCGCTACATCGGCAAGATCAACGAAGAGGAAATCTTAACCGATGCACTTGACTACATCAAAGAGGAAAGCGGCAATGAAGTAATTATCCACACCGATGACTCATACGACCCACAAAACAAGGCTAAAAACGCAATGCCTTACAAACCTGCAATCTTTATGGAATAATTCAAATTATTCCATCTATTTTCTATTTTTTGTTAACTTAACGAATATTAACAATCGCAGATACTGAAAAATATTATGCATATGGTTTTCCATCTGCAATTCCTTTCTTTTTTTAAAAATTTGCAAAAAAATTTATACATGTCTCTCTAATTCATTTAAAAAAAATAAACTAAATTTAATATAGATTAATTAAAGAAATATATTACAATTAAAATTTACATGGGAGGCCATTATGAATAAAAATAGGGTAATTGTAATTTTTTCAATTTTTTTCGTTCTTTTATGTTCACTTTCTGCGGTTGCTGCAAGTGACTTAAACTCGACAGACTCTATTGCAAATGATATTGATGAAGATAGCATTACTGAAAATGCAGATTTTGATGAAGAACAGGAAAACATATTGAATATGACTGATGAAGAACCGGAAAGCGTATTGTATGCAACGGATGAAGAACAGGAAAACATATTGGATGATGGCGAATCAGGTGAATGGGGCACATTCTCTGAGTTAAGGAATATACTCACCACATCTGGCTATCAAAATGTCGTTTTGTATAAGAATTATAGATGTGAGGGTCCTAAGGACGCAATAGTCATTGACCACACTATGAACATTAATGGAAATGGGCATACGATTGACTGTGCAGGAAAATCAAATGGATTCGTATTCAGGAATTGTGCGATTAATTTAAAAAATTTGCGAATTACAGGATTTGCCGGCACTTCAAGTTCTAGCTCTTATGCTATATCTGTTGAATCTGTTACTAAGTACGGCAAAATCGAAAATTGTATTTTTGAAGGCAATTCACATAGCGTATTGTCATTTGCAAGATCCGATAAATGTACGATTTCCAATTGTATTTTTAGAAACAATTCTGCAAGGGGAGCTGAAATTTTTTATGGAACCGGAAATAATGTCATGACTGGATGTATTTTTGAAAATAATGGAAGATTCACATCCAACGAAGGATATGACACCGACAAAATAATTAGTTTAAAAAATGAGTTTCTTGTTGAGAACTGTATCTTTGAGAACAATGTTGCTAAAATGGGAATTGTCTATTTTGAAGACACCATGTATAGTCCTTGTGTTAAAAAATGTTTCTTTGGTGCTGCTCAAACCGATGAGGATTATGGTTTAATTTATTGTGACGGTCCTAATAAAATAGAGGAATCAATTTTTTGCACTCCTGATATAAAAGGAAATGTTAAAAACGGTGATAAATCCGCTGGCCTGTCGTATAATCTCTGGCTGGACGGTACAAAATCTAATGAAATCCCTGAGAGATTCGTTGGATCTGGATACGGCTATGAAACCAGATATGAGCCATTTATTGTTACCGGATACCAAACAGTGAGAATATATGGCCAAATTTTTTCCAGGTATATTTATGTCCCGACAATACCTAAAGAAGTGAGGCTGGGCGATACTGTTGAATTAAAACTCATGTTTCTCAAATCCGACGATACTCTTTTACAAATGCCTCAAGGAAAACCTGTAACATTTCAAGTCCAATTCAGTGACAGTAACCTAAATCCAACAAACATCACATTCACCAATAAAATTTCAACACCGTTTAATTATACTGCATTGGATGGTAAGGAAGGTACTGTATCAATTTTTTATAACGGTGCACTTATCAGCTCCCTTAAAATAACCCATGCCGGAGAGTATGATTCATTAACCCTACTGAAACATGAGATATCAAAAGCCTCAAATGAGATAAACCTAACTCATGATTATAAGTTCTACTCCTCCCTCGACGATAGAAATGCGATTACCGTTGATAAAGACCTTACAATAAACGGAAATGGCTATACAATTGACGGATGTAACGGTGTCAACGGCATCTTTAACTTTGCAGGCGGAAGAAACCTCACAGTCAAAAATTTAAATATTATAAACGTGAAGGAAACTGCAATAAGTGGCATGTCTTCCGGCAATGACCAGATTACATTTATAAACTGTACTTTTGAAAACACAGGAGAGGCAATAAACTCAACTAAGATAACATTTATTTCCGGTTGTGAATTTGAAAACATTAAAGCTACTGCTGTTAAGTTATATTCCACCCAAAGCACAGCAAACATTATTGATAAATCAACATTTGAAAATTGTAACAGTAAAAATGACGGTGGTGCAGCCTATATCAATTCAAAAACCGTGATTACAAATTCAAAATTTATAAATAACTATGCAAGCAATGGTGGAGGATTATACATTGACGCAGAAAATTGTGCTGTCGACAATTGTGAATTTATTGGAAATGAAGCTGATTATGTGGCTGGAGGAGCATATTTCTCAAGTGCAAACTGTAATCTTACCAACACTGCATTTATAAATAACTCCGCTGCATCAAATGCTGCATTTTACCTTAAAACAACACCTGTGACAGTGGAAAATAACACAGAAAGCAATAGCACAATAACCAGTAATTCATTTACCCACCTTAATGAGATAATAGCCCAAACCGGAAACGTGCTCATTTTAGAAAATGATTATAAATTCAAATCTAAAGAGGATATGGATGTTGCAAGCGGTATCATTATTAATAAAAACCTGATAATAAACGGTAACGGCCATGCAATTGATGGTGCCGAATATGCCTCAATTTTGATAATCGATGAAGAAACTGCAGACGTAACATTCAATAACATCAATTTTGTCAATGCATTGGACTATGCTGTCAGTATTAAAAGTGCAAAATGCGTCACTTTCAATAATTGTACTTTTTATTCCTCAAATCATGGTTATTATAATGAGGAGGGAGTAATATTTATTGACAACGATGGAGGGTCTGTTACAGATAGCGTGCTTATCAACAGATGTTCTTTCATTGACAATGATGTCGACAAAATGATTTATGCAAACTCCGGTGGATATACATTAACCGTTAAAGACAGCATTTTTGCAAATCCAAAATCCACCTATGACGTATACATTCAAAACCATAACAATAACAATCTGGATTACAACTGGTGGGGAAACACTGCAGACAACTTTAACAGCACCCCTAAAGTGAATGCCCAATTAAATAATTGGTACTTCATGAACATGACACTAAAATCCAACAGGGCGACAATATCACTTAACAACTTATATGACGACCGGGAAAAAACAATCGCAACCGTTACAGATTGCAGTCTTGCTGATGTGGCTGTCGAACTCATTGGAAACGATCTCATAGTAAAAAATAATGCAATCATTAAAAATGGAATGGTCACAGTATCCTATAAAACAATTAAAAAACCTGCATATTTAACTGCAATCATTTATGGATTTAGCTATACTGCCAATACAACAGAAAAAGGACAATTCGATTTGTTACAGGAATTAGTTGACAATGCCGCAAACTTTACCCTGAACCTGACTCAGGACTACACAATCACAGATGGCATCGACAGCATTGGCGGAATAATAATAAACAAAGACAGTTTAACCATTTATGGTAACGGACACACCATCAATGCCCTTGGAATATCCAAATTATTGAACGTAGTGGGAAATAATGTTAAATTAATCAATTTAAACCTGATAAACGGATATGATCCAGTATCCCAAAAAAGCCCTATCCAATGGAGCGGAAATTATGGGACTATGGAAAACTGTACCGTTTCCAATAATTTCGCAATGAACGGTGGAGCTATAACATGGACAGGACCTATGGGCAGCATAAACAATTCCACTTTCATCAATAACCGGGCAAACTTTTATGGAGGTGCAATTTATTTCGATGAAATCCGTGGAGGAATAACCAATTCAAAATTCATCGACAATTCTGCATCTGATGGAGGAGCAGTCTATGCAAATCAAAAATATATTCACATAGATAACTGTGCATTCATAAAAAACGATGCAAATAACGGTGCTGCCGTTTACGTTAATGGAGAAAAAGGAAAAATACACAACAGCTTATTTGAAAACAACACTGCAAGCAGAAGCGGTGGAGCAATCTACTGGAATTATATAACAGGCATCGTCACCACCAGCAACTTCACATTCAATAAAGCAAAATCAGGTGGAGCGATCTACTGGAATCACGAGTACGGCAAAGTGTCCGATTGTGAATTTGCAAACAACACCGCAACCGAGGACGGCGGAGCAATCTACTGGAATGATGACTATGGAACCGTAGACTCAAGCTACTTTGAAAACAACACCGCAGGCAGATACGGTGGAGCGATCTTTTGGGATTACGATTACGGAAATGTTATCGAATCAGTATTCATTAAAAATACCGCCAACGACGGCGGAGCGATCTACTTCCGTGAAGGAGTTATATTCAAAAGCAAAAATCAAACAGTTGAAAATTCAACATTCCAGGAAAACCGTGCTGAAAATAATGGGGGCGCAATATATCTCGCCGCAAAACAAAGCAGTATTGTCAACTCCTCATTCATCAAAAACCAAGCCACAAACGGCGGAGCAATTTACTCAAGTAATGAAGAGGAAACAATCTCAAAATTGGCATTCATAAGCAACACCGCATCAGATAACGGAAGCGCAATATACCTGGAAGAGATATCAAACCCAGTCAATTACTGCATTTTCATAAATAACGGTGGAAATGTCATATATTATGACGATACCTCATGGTTTAGTCCTACCGCTTTAAATGCAGATTACAACTGGTGGGGAAACAACATAACAAATTTCAATCAGAATTTTGCAGATGTAAGTGAGGATGTGGAAATAAATAACTGGTATGTCTTAAACATGACAATGGCTGATGGAATTGCTCATATCACACTGAATAACCTATATGATAATGCAAATTCCAGAATACTTATTGGACAAACCTGCAAATTGCCGCAGATAACATTAACATTAACAAATGAAAACATTGATGTTGCAGACAATACAACACTTGATGATAACGGAATTGCAGAGGCGTCTTACATACCTAAAGCAACCCAAACATCCCTCACTGCCCATTTTGAAACAGCAGAAATTACCGTAAACAAAGCATATATGGAAGGCACTGTGACAATTGAGGATAAGGATGAATTTGACTATGGAAACGTTACAATTGAATTCAGTGTGGTAAATCCTACAACAGTTGAGGTACTCATAAAAAATGAGGATAATGAAACAGTATTCAGCAATATAACCGATAAAAGAATACTTAACCCTGATTTGGCTGCAGGAACATACACCATTACAATATCAAACGCTGGAAACGATACTGTTCTTCCAAGCAATGTAACAAAAACCTTCAGAGTCAACAAGTTAACTCCAATAATAAATGTTGTCACAAATGACGTGACCTATCCTGGAAATATAATTGTGAACATTACCGGTGATATAACAGGCAAATACATAGTAAAAATCGCAGATCAGCAAATAGAACTCAACCTGACAGCAAACATTGCAGAAACTGTAACATTCACAGGACTGGCTGCAAAAGAATACACAGTTAATGTGACTTATGATGAAACAGAAAACTACACAAGCGCAACAAACGACACAGTCAAGGTAAACATCCTAAAGGTAACTCCAACAATAACAGTTAGTTCTGAAAACGTAACCTACCCTAATGATGTAATTATTGTTATTGCCATTGATACCGGTGGAAAATACAATATAACTGTTGGAAACCAAACTAAAGAGGAAACATTGACTGCAGGCACAAATACAATAATATTCACAGGAGTTAAAGTTGGAAACTATACTATAACCGTCAAATACGCTGAAACTGAAAATTACACTTCAGCAATGAATGATACGGTTAAAGTTAGTGTGCTGAAAAATAAAGCTTTCGAACCTGAAATAACCGCAACAAACACTGCAAACGAAACTGTAATAACATTCACTTTCCCTGAAGATGCTACAGGAAACGTTACAGTTATAGTTGACGGCAAACAATACAACGCAACAGTAGAAAACGGCAAAGCAATAGTAACCATGCCTCTGATACCATTAGACAGTACTGTGGACTTTAAATATAGTGGTGATGAAAACTATCCTGCAAAATCCAAGGAAACCAGCATTGCAAATGTCACAGCAATCATAAAAGCAGTGGACATGACCAGGGGATACAATAGTGGTGTGGACTATCAAGTAACAGTTGTTGACGGAAACGGAAACCCAATGGCTAAAAAACAGGTCAAATTCATCATAAACGGCAACCAATACAATGCCACCACCAATGATGAAGGTATTGCAATACTAAACATCAAACTGGCAATTGGAACATATGAAGTGACAACTGTAAATCCATTAAACAACGACAATGTCACTAAAACAGTTAAAATCACAACCAGAATCACTGGAAACAAGAATGTGAATACATACTATGCCAAAAACTACGCATACAAGCTTCGCATCATAGGAGATGACGGCAAACCTGTCGGATCAAACGTTGCAGTTAAAGTGACAGTGAACGGTAAAGCAAAAACACTTAAAACTGATAAGAATGGTTACATTACCTTGAAATTCACCAAAAGTTACCTTCCGAAAACATACAAGGTAACAGCCGAATACAAAGGAATCAAAGTGACAAACAAGGTAAACGTAAAACAGATCTTAACCCTCAAAAAGGTCAAAGTCAAAAAATCAGCCAAAAAACTTGTACTGAAAGCAACCTTAAAAGAAGGCAAAAAAGCACTTAAAAACAAAAAAGTGACCTTCAAGTTCAAAGGCAAAAAATACAAGGCAAAAACCAACAAAAAAGGAATAGCAAAAGTAACCGTCAAAAAATCAGTGCTTAAAAAACTCAAAAAAGGCAAAAAAGTAACTTACCAAGTAACCTACCTAAAAGACACTGTAAAAAGAACTGTAAAAGTTAAAAAATAGAGAATATCTATAATTCTCTATCTTTTTTTATTTTTTTGATACATCCCTTAGCTGATTTTCATACAACGGATAATCAACATCAATCAAATAAACAGCAGCCATCAAAAATTAAAGAAGTTATTAAAAAAATAGTAAAATAATTATAGCTAAAATCAATTAAATGTATAGCTATAATTTTCTTGCAAACATCAGATATCCGCTATGGCCAACCATGCGTGTTTTTGGCCTGACACCCTGGGTTCTGACTTCAAGGCCACGCTCCAATGTTTCAAATATCTCAACATTATAAAACCCAAGCTTTTTAGCAACACGATATGATGTCTCCGCCTGGTCAACATAAGGCGCATAGACGCAAAGCCATCCGCCGACATTCAAAGCTTCCATAACTTCCTCAAACATCTCAAACGGCTTGGGCAAATCCAAAAATACCAAATCTATATTGTCCTCATCGATTCCATCCTTGATGTTCTGGTTTTTGACATGAATGTTTGTGATGCCGAACCTTTCAATGTTCTTTTTAGCCACTTCGGCAAAGTCTTCCCTGATTTCATATGTAAAAACATCCCCTTCAGGCCCTACGACATTTCCGAAGTTTAGCGCAATGGCACCGGCACCTGTTCCGGCATCGACTACACGGCAACCTGCACCCAAACCTGAATGGGCAAGAACCTGTCCGATATCCTTTTGAATCAGAATTGAACATCGCCTGTCCATAATATCAATGAAATCGTTGATATTGGGCTTCATGATCTTAAACGTATGGTCGAGGTGGCTTTTGACTTCGTCACCCACTTCAGCAGCATCCAAAACCTCGGCTTTAATGATTCCCAAATCGCTTTGAAACTCTTCGCCAGGCTTCAATACGTACTTCTTGCCACGTTCATCCAAAATCATCTTCATGGTTCAAGCTCCGCCAATCTTTTTACCCTTTTCAATGAATCCGGGTGAGTGGACAGCAGTTCCATGATTCCACTTGTCTTTGAAATCTTAACTTCAGCGTTTGCAAGCTTCCTTAACTCCTCATCGGAAATCCTTCCATCACCGTCAAAGTCTATTTGCTGAAAATCAGTAACGTCATGCTTTGCATTGTTGACATCATTTACAAAGAACGCCCTGTTGGTATTTACCTCATCAATGGTTTCCTTGGAGCATCTTGCAGCGCCATATGACAATTTGTAAAGTGCAGACACCAATGCAGCAGGTCTGTTGCCATATTCAACGCTTGCCTGATCTGCATAGTATTCACGGGTTCTTGAGATGAACAGCACAAGCAGTTGGCCGATGAGGTAGAACACATATCCCAATACTCCAATGATGATTCCTCCACCGTTATCGTTATCTGAAAACATGAAGGCCAATGCAATATAATAGCATATCATAGGAATGACGCTTACGGCCGCTGTGACCGCCATGTCATTGTGTTTGATATGGCCCATCTCATGGCCCAAAACAGCCTTCAGCTCATCACGGTCAAGCAACCCTAAAATCGGACGTGTAATTGCAATGTGTCCGCTTCTGCTTGTTCTGCCGTATGCAAACGCATTTGGAATGTTGATTTCTGATAAGCCTATTTCCGGTTTTGGTACGCCTGCAGCATCAGCCAACTCCTGAACCATCTGATGGATGTGAGGAGCTTCGGCTTCAGACAACGGCCTTACGTTCATTGAACGTTTGACAAGGCTAGGTCCATACCAGTATTGCAGGAATGAAATCAGTAAACTTATTCCAAAGTAAAATTTCCAACCGCTAATTCCAAAATACAGACCAACTCTCATGATAAAGAAGTAAATAATCGTGAACATTACTACGGATGTCAATATCATCCTTAACCTGAGTTTCCATGCGCCTCTCATTTTTAACACCTTAAACTTTTCCAAGCATTACTTTTCAAATGCTCTCTTAATCTATATATTAATTGATTTTCATATATTAAAAACGTAATGAAAAAATAATTTAACAACATCATACATATACTTAACTATAAAAAAATGGTGATTAAATGAGCGGACCATGGGTAGAAAAATATAGACCACAAAAATTGGAAGACGTCGTAGGACAAAAGCAAATCGTAGCTAGACTTGAAAAGTATGTAGGCGAAGGAAGCATGCCTAACCTAATGTTCACAGGTCCTGCAGGTGTCGGTAAAACAACCACAGCCTTAGCACTGGTAAAATCCATATTGGGAGAATACTGGAGACAGAACTTTTTGGAATTGAATGCATCTGACGCAAGGGGAATCGATACCGTAAGGGACCGCATCAAAAGTTTCTGTCGTTTGAAACCTGTCGGCGCTCCATTCAGAATAATATTCCTGGACGAAGTCGACAACATGACAAAGGATGCACAGCATGCGCTTCGTCGTGAAATGGAAATGTATACCAAAACCGCTTCATTTATACTTTCATGTAACTATTCATCAAAAATCATTGATCCTATTCAGTCAAGATGTGCAATATTCAGATTCGCTCCGCTTAAGGCAGAGGAAATCAAAGGACGCCTCGAATACATTTGTGAAAAAGAAGGATTCGAAGCGACAGATGAAGGCCTTGATTCAATAGTCTATTTTGCCGAAGGGGACATGAGAAAGGCAGTCAATGTCCTTCAGGCCGCAACCTCAGAAGGCGAAGCTGTGACAGAGGATTCCGTTTATGAAGTTGTGTCCAAGGCAAAGCCGCAGGACATCGGAAACATGATAACCAAAGCACTTATGGGCGACTTTATGGGTGCCCGAAACATCCTAAGGGAAACAATGGTACTTCAGGGAACCAGTGGAGAGGACATGGTGACCCAAATCTATCAGGATGTCTCAAAAAGGGCAATTGACGGAAAAATGGATCCTAGCATCTACATGAATCTGATTGAAGCGATTGCCGAATGCGACTTTAGAATAAGGGAAGGAGCAAATCCAAGAATACAACTCGAAGCATTACTCGCACAATTCTTATAAGGTATAGAAATGTTATGGACTGATAAATACCGACCTCAAGAGCTATCGGAAGTTGTCGGTAACAAAAAAGAGATTAAGATAATCACTGATTGGGTTAGCGAGTGGAAAAAAGGCAACCCGCAGATACCCCTACTTCTGGTTGGACCGCCGGGCATCGGAAAGACAACACTGGCATTAATCATTGCAAAGGAATTTTCAGAATCAATTGAGCTGAATGCAAGTGACAAGCGTTCACAGGATGTCATCAAAAGCACAATCGGCGAGTCCTCAACTTCAAGGTCCCTTTTTGGAGACGAATACAAACTGATTATTCTTGACGAGGTTGACGGAATTCATGGAACAAATGACCGTGGTGGAGTTGCCGAAATAGGCAAAATCATAAAATCCTCACAGCATCCGATGATTTTGATGGCCAACGACTTCTACTCAAAAAGGCTGCAGTCAATAAAGCCGAAATGTCAAGTAATCAAGATGAAAAAGTCCCGATGGAATTCGATTTCAGCATTGCTTAGAAAGATTGCACAGGCAGAAGGGGTTGAAGTCGAACCTGCAGCGCTAAAGGAGATTGCAGTCAAATCACAGGGAGACGTTCGCTCAGCAATCAATACACTGCAGGCCCTAAGCGACAAGGACCACACCCTTGAAGTCAAGGATGTTGAAGGAATGGTTACAAAGGATACCCGTTCAGACATCTTCAATGCGATAACCGCCGTTTTGAAAAGCAAAACACCGGCACATGTCAAGGAAGCGATGTGGATTGAAGAGGACCCTACGCTTGTAATGGAATACATCGCCGAAAACATTCCAAGGGAATACAAGAAACCTGATGAAATCAAAAAGGCATACGAGTACATCTCAAAGGCCGATGTCAACTTTGGAAGGGCACAAAGCAGCAGAAACTATGGCTACTGGAAATATGCAAGCGACTTTATGGGAATAGGAGTTAGCAGCGCAAAACATGACACCTACAAAAAGTTCACAAAAATTCAGACCCCAAGCATATTCGGCCTGATGAGCCGCAACCGTGCCAAAAGGAATCTGCGCGACGACATTGCTGAAAAGATGTTTGATAAGATGCACGTTTCACGAAGGGTGGCCGTTTCAATGTTTCCATACCTGGAGATAATGTTTCAAAATGACGAGCTTGCATGGGAAATCTCCGACTTCCTAGAGCTTGACGAAAAGGAAATCAAAAGGTTCAGGAAAAAGAAGATACCTAAGAAGGTCATCACAAAAATGGAAAAGCAAAAGGCTCAAATGAGAGTTGAAGAGCGTGACAGACGTGCAGAAGAGCTTCAAAACCAGATGATGAATGTGATTCCTGAAGCTGAAGAGCCTTCCGGTGATGATGAACTGCCATTTGAAATTCCAGGCATTGACGAAACACCATCACAAGAAGTCACAGAAGAGCCTGAAATTATCGAAGAAGAAGAAAAAGTTGAAGAGAAAAAAGAGAAAAAAGCAGATAAGCAAACAACACTTTTCAGCTTTTAATTTATTTTTTTTAAATATATTATTGTGAATTTAACTTTTCACTGACAAACACGCTGGCGCTGACAACATTATCCTTATACTGCGGAGCTACATCGTCCAAAAATTCACTGAATGAATGTGCCATTTCATCCTTGTTTTCACATTCAATTGGATCATGACCATCCATTTTCAAAAATGAATTAATCCAGTCAAGTGAAACGCTGACCAAAGGATAGATTTCACCTTCCCTTTTAGTCAGGTTCAGGCCTTCACCCTTGAAAATGCCTTCAAAAACATTATTCACCTGGTCATCCAAAATCAGGGGATTTACGACCAGGTCATAATCTCCTTCATAGACCAGCTTTGCGCCGTATTTTCTGGTGTATGGCTCCATCAAAAGCTCGACAAGGAAATTGTCCTCAGGCATCAGTATCCTGGAGTTGGGCTCGATTTCCAATGCCAGATGCTTTGATGACTTTGCGCAGATTTTCTGGAACAGCTTGTTTCTCACGACTTCGATTTCCGGATACTGCCTGTTGAATGTGGCTTCCTTTTTCCTTGAAAACCTTGAAAACCTCAGATTGTTAATGTAGATCTTTTGGGGAGTGTATGATATGAAACGGGTGTCCACTCCAATAATCTTGAGATATTTCAGGACATCCTTTTTGGATGTTGAAAAGTCCTCCTCATCGCTTGCCAAAGCAGAAATGTCAAACAGAAAATCCATATTATCCTCACAAACCAAGTGTTTTTCTCAAAGCGTCTTCCATAACATCAACCGGTGCATCACGGCCTGTCCAGATTCTAAAGCTTTCAGCACCCTGATAAAGCAGCATCTTAATTCCATAAACCGGCTTTGCGCCTGCCTTAACTGCTTCCTTTATAAGCACGGTATCGTTTGGATTGTAGACCGCATCAAATACGACCAAATCATCATGCATATTATCCGCAAGCACGATTGGCTCGACATCAACATTCGGATGCATTCCGACAGGTGTGGTGTCAATCAGGATATCGGCATCAGCCACATGACTGTTAATTTCAGACATTGAATCTGATTTAACCTCATTAATCAAATTGGAACTTGAAACATCCTTAGCCAAATTATCAGCCTTTTCGACATTCCTGTTTAGAATTGTTAAAGAATCAGCACCATATTTTGCAATGTAAAATGATATGGCCCTTGAAGCACCTCCAGCACCTGCAACCACAACATTTTTATTTTTGATTGAAGTTACCTCTTCAATAGCCTTTACTGCACCGATGCCATCGGTATTGTAACCCTTCATGTTCTCAAAATCGATTGTGTTGACGGCACCTATCAAGGCTGCAACTTCATCGATTTCATCCAGATGTTTCATGACATCAATCTTATGGGGTATTGTTACATTGAAACCCCTGATGTTTAATGATTTGGCACCATCAATCGCTGATTTAAGTTTTAGGGGATCAACATCAAAAGCGACATAGGCATAATCCATTTCCAAAGCCTCGAATGCAGCATTATGCATTGGCGGTGAGAAACTGTGCTCGACAGGATGTCCTATCAATCCTACAATATTTGTACTACCTTTAATATCCATAAAAATAAATTTCCTTTGAAGATAATTTAAAAACTAGAAATTAATGTCTATATTGTAGGAAAAACCTACAATAACCAGGTTAGACATTAATTATATCCATTCATTTACGAGGCTTCCACTAGAGAAACACTCTTAATAATAATTATATAGAATGTCATATATAAACATGATTGTTAAGGCAATGACAGTGCTCATTGAATCCAGAAAAAGCCTCCATGGAAACCTGGCAATTTCCAATAAAAATTCATCAATTGTGATATTATCATTGCCTTAATTTAATTTAGGAGAGAGGTGAAATGGAGCGTTATATTCCTATTTCATTGCAAACATTAACATCAATAACATTACGATATTGAAGTAATATGTTGCAATCAGGAACATAATTAGCTCCATGATTTCACCTCACTTAAATGAATGGAGAAAGGAGAATCAAAACAACAAAAAATTGCAGTGAACAATAAGTAAGTATTTTCTAAAAAATACATCATACTTATCTACCTCCTTTTGATATTAACGACTTTTTAACATATCATTATATATTAAATCATATTTAAGGCTTGTTGAAGCCATTTTGAAAAATTGTAGCCATTGAAACATAATATATAAAGTTTTCCATTGTTTTTTTAAAATTCCATAAACAAAAGATTATATAACTTTGCAAAAACATAATTATTATATCATATACAAGGAGTGTAAAAATGGAATTTACAAGACCAAGAGGTACCAGAGACTTTCTATTTGAAGAAATGAGAGAAAGAAAACAAGCTGAAAGTACCTTAAGAAAAGTATTTGAAAGTTATGGTTATCAGGAAATCAAAACACCTTTATTTGAAGAATTAAAGTTATTTACAACAAAATCAGGAGAAGAAATTGTAAACCAGCTATACAATTTCAAGGACAAATCAGACAGGGAACTTACATTAAGACCGGAAATAACCGCACCTGTAGCAAGATTATACCTCAACGAGCTTGAAAAGACTGCCGTAAAGCCAATCAAATTATATTACTACGGAAGCTGCTTCAGATATGAAAGGCCTCAAAAGGGCAGGTTCAGACAATTCTGGCAGTTCGGATGCGAGCTGATCGGTGCAAAGACCCCACAGGGAGAGGCTGAAGTAATCGCATTATGTTCAGATGCAATCCAATCACTGGGAATCACAACAGCAGATGTTAACATAAACCACCTTGGAATCATCAGAGGACTATTCAAGCACTTTGAAATCACACAGGAAACCCAGAGGGAAATCATGGTCGTCATCGACAAGGGGGATAAGGATTTATTAATAGAATCCCTGAGCGGCGATGAGCCGGTAATCGACAATGACGAATTGAATCAGATTCTATTAAAACTCATCGACCTTGTTGGGGACAAATCCATCATCTCAGATGTTGAGGAATTGATTGCTCCATATGATGAGCCAAAAGAAGCTTTGGAAGAGCTAAAAGAGCTAATTATATTATTGGAAGCATTCGATGTAGAAAATTACACCTTAAACCTTGGAGTTGCAAGGGGTCTTGACTACTACACCGGAATCGTGTTTGAAATCTATGTTCCCGAGCTCGGCGCCCAAAAGCAGATCTGCGGCGGAGGGTCATACAGCCTTGTAAAACTCTTCGGAGGCCAGGAAGTTGAATCAACCGGTTTTGCACTCGGTTTCGACAGACTGATGAATGCGATTGAGGAGCTCACCGACAGAGAAGAGCTTCCTTCACACCTGGATGTCTATGTCGCTCCAATCTCCAAAGACGTAAGAGCCAAGGCATTTGAAATAACACAGCTTTTAAGGAAAAACGGCTTCAAGACCGATGTTGACTTGAACGGCAAAAAATTCAAGAAGCTCATGAACTATGCAGATAAGATAAAAGTTGAAAAAATGGTCATAATAGGCGCCAATGACCTGGCAGAAGGCAAGGTTACCGTCAAGGACATGGTAAGCGGTGACCAGGAAGCGGTTGACATTGACAATATCATAAATTACTTAAAAGAGGAATGAACATGGAAATAAACTTCAGACATGAGATTAATGGCGTTAAGGTCATCACTGCAATTGCGCAGGATGCAGAAACAAAAGAAATACTGATGCTGGCAAACATGAACAAGGAAGCATTGAGCAAAACAATAGAAACCGGAAAAGCCCATTATTGGAGCACCTCAAGAAACAAGTTATGGCTTAAAGGAGAATCCTCAGGACATTTCCAGGAAGTTAAAGAAATCCTTGTAGACTGTGACATGGACGCAATCATCTTAAAGATCAATCAAACAGGCGCTGCATGCCATGAAGGATATCGCTCATGCTTTTTTAGGAAACTGAACACACAGCATAAAATTGATATTGAAAACATGAATGATGATGATTTGGAAATCGTTTTAGAAAGAATAATAAACCCAGAAGACGTGTATTAAAATGGAACGTATAATACCGGACACAAGCGCTGTAATCATAGGTGCAATTTCTGAAATCATAGAAAGGGACGAGCTTGAATTTCCGGAAATAATTGTGCCTGAAGCGGTAGTTTGTGAACTAGAACATCAAGCCAATGCAAACAGGTCCGAAGGCCATAGGGGATTAAGCGAACTGCAGAAACTGCAGAAACTGCAGGACGAAGGCAAACTGGCAGTCAGCTTCAAAGGAAAAAGGCCTACAAATTACGATATCAGATATGCAAAAAGCGGCGAGATAGACAGCATAATAAGGGATCTGGCAAGAAGCGAAATGGGAATCCTTGTAACCAATGACAAAGTGCAGGCGGAAGTTGCAAAGTCACAGGGGATACCGGTCTATTATCATGAACAGGAATATGAGATAAAGCCACTTTCAATTGAGAAATACTTTGATGACGAAACAATGTCCGTCCATCTGAAGGAAAATGTTGTGCCGATGGCCAAAAAGGGAACACCCGGCCACATTGACTTTGTAATATTGAATGAAAAGCGCTATAGCTACAGGGAACTTAAGGAAATCATGGATGAAATCCTTGACAAGGCAAAAAGCGACCCCAAAACATATATGGAAAGCGACAAGGAAGGGTCATTTGTCGTGCAGTCAAGGGAATACAGAATTTCAATAGCCTATCCTCCATTTTCAGAAGCATTGGAGATAACTGCAGTCAGACCAGTTGCAAACATTGATTTGAACGAATATCACTTATCAGATAAGCTTTTAGAGAGAATCAGAACAAATGCCGAAGGTATTCTGATATCAGGTTCACCAGGAGCAGGTAAATCAACTTTCGTACAGGCAATAGGCAAATACTACTCATCAAAATTGAATAAGGTTGTAAAGACAATGGAATCCCCAAGGGATTTGCAGCTGCCTGATGAGATAACACAATATGCGCCATTGGAGGGCAGCATGGAGAATACCGCTGACGTACTGCTGCTTGTAAGGCCTGACTACACAATCTATGACGAGCTCAGGAAAAATACCGATTTCAACATATTTGCCGACATGAGGCTTGCGGGCGTTGGAATGATTGGAGTTGTCCACGCAACACGTCCTATCGATGCAATCCAAAGAATAGCCTCAAGGGTGGAGCTTGGAGTAATCCCTTCAATCGTTGATACAAGCATCTACATCGAAGACGGTAAGGTAACAAGCGTCTATGAGACAAAGATGACCGTCAAGGTTCCGACCGGCATGAAAGAGGCGGATCTTGCAAGGCCAGTCATTGAAGTTAGGGACTTTGAAACAGGAGAGCTCAAAAACGAAATCTACACCTACGGTGAGCAGACAATTGTAATGGATATCGACTTGGTGAGCGGCTCCGGAAGCGAAGAGGGCTATAAGTCATCAGTCGACAAGATCGCCGAACAGGAAATTTTAAGAAAAGTCAAGAAGCTTGTTCCTAAAAGAGCAAAGGTTGATGTTGAAGTAATTTCACCTGAAAGGGCCAACATATACATCCCTGAAGAGTTTGTTCCAAAAATCATCGGCAAAAACGGTAAAAGAATTGCCGAAATCGAGGAAAGCATTGGAATAAGCCTGGGCGTCGAAGTGATTGAAGCCAAACCTGTCAATAAGGCACCATTCGAAGTTGACATACTTCACACAAAAAAACAGTTGATTCTGGAACTTGGAAGGGACAACGGACGCAAAAACTTCGACATTATGATTGACGGAGAATATCTGTTGACCGCAACAACCTCCAAAAAGGGAGAAATAAAAATCAAAAGGGGAATAGAATTATCAGACTTCATCATAGAAGCCATTGAAATGGGCTTGAAGATTACCGCAGTTCAAAAAATGTGATTAATATGAAAATTGGAGCATCTACATTAGCAGGAATCGAAAGTGATTTGGAAAATATTTTGGAATTCATTGAAGAATTAGGCATCGAATATGCCGAAATCGTCCACCAATATCCTCACGATAAAATAGATATTGAATCATTGGAGAGCTTTGATTTGAAATATTCCGTTCATGCCCCATTTATGGATGTCAATATCGCAGCGCTTCAGGAAAAAAGCAGACTGAATTCCATAAAGCAAATTAAGGAATCCATAGATTTTGCCAATGAAATAAATGCGGAGGCTGTCGTTGTCCATCCTGGCCTGGCTACATTTTTAGCAAACAAATACTTTTTAGATACCGTTTATGAATTTTCAAATGAATCAATCAAGGAAATTGGTGATTATGGGCGTGACTTGGGAGTTTTAACCACTATCGAAAACATGCCAGCTTTTGACGGCATGCTTTATCAGAACATGAATGATTTAGATGATTTGCTCGTTTCACTCGACATGTCCATGACACTTGACATCGGCCATGCCAATCATGTGGGATATTCTCCAGATGAGATGATTTTTGATTCAATTAAACACATACATATGCATGATAATTTTGGTGATGATGATGCACACCTACCATTTGGTGAAGGCTCTATTGATTTAAAAGGTATAGTAAATCGATTAGAAGAAAAAAGTTATGATGGCATCTATATCATTGAAGTAAATGATACCGATTCTATCAAAAAAAGTTATGAGTACATGAAAAGGAACTTCTAGAGAAGTTTCTTTTCCTTTATTTCCTTTTCAAAATAAAGGTATTTTGAGTCAATTACCTTTCTAATGTCCTTAGCTGTTTTTTTACCTATCCCTTCAACTTCCTGCAACTCATTTTCAGAAGCATTGAACACCTTTGACACACTGCCGAAGTGCTTCAGCAAATTCTTGGCATTGACAGGACCAATATTAGGCAGGGACTCGACAATGAACAACTGCTGTTCCAATAGACTGACCGGTTTTTTATCAGTACGAATTTGAATGGAAGTTCTCTCACCATTCTGTTCACGTATGGCAATTCTCTTTATCATTGCAGCAGTATCCTGGGCATTTCTTGTCGGCAGGATGCTTATTCCAAAATCAATCGCAAGTGAGGCCATTGTCCCCCTTATGGCATTGGGATTGATAAATCCTGAATACAAATCATCCCCTTCAAGAATCAGGATTGGATGCTTGAACTCTTCAGAAAGTTCCTTGGCCTGCTTGAACAATCTTTTATCAATGATTGAATCAACAAAGTCCTTTGCGGTTTTTCTCTCGATGGCAACCTCATCGCTCACCTGATAATCTGCAACAGCCATTGAACGAACCTTAACATCAATTTCCATTTCAGTCAGATGTCTGATTACCTTGGAATTTCCTTCACGGGAGTCCGCATATACAATTGGAAAATCATTTTCCTCCTTGGGCTTTTCAATGACTTTGACATGCTTCTGATTTTCCATCCTCTCAACAGCGGATTCATTCAACTCTTCCAGAACGACAGGGTCAATCAACTGGTTCTTCATTTGGTCTTCCTTTCTCAAGCTTGACCAGTAATAAGCCTCATCACGAGTTCCTTCAGTGATCAATACTTTCACACGTCCTGTCCTTTTACGTCCTGTCCTTCCTCTCCTTTGTATCATACGCACTTCAGACGGAACAGGCTCATACAACACCACCAAATCAACGGCAGGAATGTCAATGCCCTCTTCAGCCACACTGGTTGAGAGCAACACATCATATTCGCCCATTCTGAACGACTTGATAATGGCCTTTTGCTGCTTTTGGGTAAGGCCCTTTTCACCATCCTTTGATGCCTGACCAAAGAACTTGGCTGATTTTATGCCTTCCTTTTCAAGCTTTTGATGAATCATCTCAAGAGTGTCACGATACTGAGTAAAAACAATGACTTTTGATGCACCTTCATCGCTCTTATCATCAAAACGTGTAGTTTTAAGTTTGGTCTGTCCATTATCCCCCAATTCCTGCTTCAGGATTTTAGTTACTTCGCGCAATTTGGGATGTTCCCAACCATGCTTTTCAGCCTGTTTTGCCAATTTTACGGCACGGCCAAAATTATCATCTGACATTAATGATTTGGAAGCCTTTGTTTGCTTTTTGCGCAACCTTCCAACATATTTATTGAATGTCTGAATACCCTGAGTTTCGATTAATTCCTGAGCATGCTGAACGTTTATTACTGCAGTCAATATGGAAATAGCCTGGAACAATTCCTTATCAGGATTGGCTGAACGGGCAATTTCGCCTTGAACCCTGCCCCTTGCCTTTAGAATATCCACTTTACCGACAGAAACTGTTTTAATAACTCCCATATTCTTCAAAGCCTTAAGCCTTACTTTTAAAGCCTTGTCAACATATTCCTTAATCTTTGCAAGTTCAGAACTCATCTTGACCTTGACCCAATCAATGCCGACCGGATTGAAATATGGCTTGACATCAGCATCATCCTCTGTTTTAACAACGATATTTTGAATGTAAAGGTTTTCGCACACTTCCTTGATTTTATACTTATCAGAACCTGGAGAAGCGGTCAATCCCAAAATAAGATTGAAATTGGATTCCTGAACATAGCGGGATGCCAGGTAAACATAGGAATAAGACCCGACCCCATGATGGCACTCGTCAAAAACGATCAGGGACACATTGCTCAAATCATATCTGCCATTCAACAAATCGGACTCGACAGTTTGCGGAGTTGCGGATATGATTCTTGACTCCTCCCATCTTTTAACCCTCTCATCTGTTTTTACAGCTCCGGTGATTGATGTGCAAGGCAGCATAATGAATTCCTTAAAGCTTTCCTCATGCTGAATGGCCAATGGCTTGGATGGTGCAAGAACGAGAACTTTTGAATTTTTAACTTTATTCAATCTGTCTGCAGCTACAAGAATGGCTACGATTGTCTTACCTAATGCAGTAGGTGCAACAACCATAGTATTTCCTTTTTTTAATACATCTCCTGCAAGAATCTGCTGATATAACCTTGATTCGATTGCATCTTTTTTGAGTAAAGGATGATTAATGTAGCTTGCCATGATATCATATTAATCAAACATTATATTAAAAGGTTAAGAGAGCATTTGAAAAGTAATCATGAAAAAAATAGAAAAAATAATTGTAATGCAAGATTGCATTACTATAATTCAAAAACGATGTCCTTGAATTTGGTGGCGGCTTCACCGATAGCTATTACCATTTCACAGTCAAGGTTCAGGGCTTTTCTTAAGCCGTCACGGACCTCTTCTCTGGAAGCGCCCAATGTTCCCTGTTTTACAAAATCGTCAACATGATTTAAAAAGATTCTATCATTTAATTTGGGATTGGATTTCAATTTCTCAATCGCTATTTTTTGTGAAGCGACTGAAGCGGGAACAATAAACTTTGAGAATTTCAAAACGCTGTTGAAAATGTCGATATCACCGATATATCCGGATTCGGATGAAACTGTAATGACGGTTGTAAAGTCGCCGAACAATTTTTTGAATTCCTTTAAGACTGTCTCCACACCGGCAGGGTTGTGGGCATAATCAACATAGATGTCCTTTCCTTTTACTTTAGCAACCTCTTCCATTCTTCCGCTTACGCCTGTAAAGCTGGCAATTGTCGGCAGGATTTTCTCATAAGGCAAATCTAAAAATTTATGGGCTGCAATGATTACTCCGGTCAGGTTGTAAACGTTATGGAGACCATCAACACCCATTTTAACGGTCAATTTTTCAGTTGGAGTATGTAAATCAAATGTCCTGTTAGCCAAATCCACATTTGTTGCAATATAATCCACCTGAGGAGTGGTGATGCCGCATTTGCAGAAGTAATATCCGCATCCTGAAATAATCTCCTTTACGGCAACCTCATTGCCGCACACGCATTCCTTCATGCCGATTGAATCAGGAAGCTCATCAACACCGAATGTTATGACTTCACCCTTAAAATCCAGTTCGCGCAAAAGGCCCATGATAGTCGGGTCGTGACCGTTGACAATCAGTTGGCCCAATCCGAGCTCAGTTATGAATTCTCCCTTAACGTTGGCATAATCCATAAAGCTTCCAAGGTCATTCAAATGATCAGGAGTGATATTTGTTATTAAACCGGAGGCCATTGAAGTGTTCTTTACAATTCTTCCGACAGTTCCGGGAACTCCGAATGTTCCAACTTCAAGGATTGCAACATCCCCATCCAGTCTTGACTGCAGTATCGGAATGAATTCGGCATTTCCCTGCATGCCTTCCAAATCATGTTCACACGGTTTGATTCCATTATCATAAGCAATTCTTTTAAGCAGTGTTGTGGTTGTGGTTTTGCCGTTTGTTCCGGTTATTCCGAAAACCGGCTTTTCAGGCTGTATCATGTCAATGACATCCTGCAATTCCAAAATTGGTTTTTTACAATTCTTTAAAATTTCAGAATCCTTAGACAAGCTTGCAGGTGGAATAATATAATCAGCTTTTTTGAAAAAAGATTCCGGAGTCTTTCCATAAAAAACATCAATGTCATATCCCTCTAGAGCTTTTGCAAATCTGCAGTCCTTTTTGAAGGTCAAATCTGTTCCGATGACATTATACCCCCTTTGTTTAAGCACTCTTGCTATTAAATTACCGTTTGCTCCGCAAACTCCAATAACTCCAAAGGTTTTATTTTTATTCATATTTCTTAGCCCCTTCTTCAAGTCCTTTCATAATCTTATCAACGGTAGTAAGCCTATCGTAAGCTATAAGCGGTCCCATGTGCAGAATGATGTCTCCAGGTTCTGAATACTTAAAAGTCTCACAGGCGGCGATTTCAATATCCTCAACTGCAACCTTCAGGATGTCGGGATTTGTTATGGCATCCAGAATCTCCTGAGCCGCATCCATCTCAACTTCCTGTGTAACCTCATTAAAGCCGCTTGCTATAACGCATTTGAGATTATAGTCACTTACCAATTGGCCAACTTCAGCCTTATTCCTAACTGATAGAGTATCAAAATGATCCAGGAACAACACCACGCTTTCATCCTTAAAGTAATCCAGGGTGATTTTCATTCCGTCATAAAGAAATGCGGAATCCAGAATGACCTTTCTTCCATTATATGTTCCGACATAGTCCATATGTGCAGGCAGACCCTTAAACTCGGTCAATGCATCAATGATATCCTCCTTTTTAACACCATATGTGAGGGCAGCGGCGCTTGCACCGACGGAATTTTCGAAAAAGTAGCTCATCATATGGAACGGAGTGGTAAATGAGTCTTCGCCATATTCGACAGTCAAGGACTCGTCGCCTACTGTACCCTTAAAGTCGACATCCTCGTCCAATGCATAGTATAATGCATCATCCCTTTGAGGATTGATGATGTCAAAGCAGGAGTAGTTTGCAATGAAAGTTTCGCTCATCCTTTCCAGAATTAGTTTTCTCTGCTGATAAAGTTCCAGTGATCCGCCGAATTCGGATAGATGGTCCTCAGAAATATTGGTTAAAAGACCTATTTTGATGTTTAAACTATTCAACAACCCAATTGTTCCGTGAGGAAGTTCAAAAATAGCGATGTCACACTCCTGAGCCTTTCCCTTGACGATGCCGTCAATGATGGCTTCGCTGACAAGGTTGTTCACCAAAGATGAACAGGACCACACGTCATATCCTGCCTGTTTAAATAAGCTTGTTGTGATGAAGGTTGTTGTAGTCTTTCCCATTGTTCCTGTTATTCCAATAATGTCGACTGGAATAAGGTCGTTTACGATATTAGAGAATTTTTCATTAGTGAGGACTTCAACATCAGATTGCTTGATTAGTTTGTAGATCGGTGCGGATTCCGGAAGTGTCGGAGGCATGTAAACGGCTTCGATTCCATCCAGGGTAGGATTCTGATTAGCCAAATCTAAAATTACCCCTTCACTTTCCATCTCCCTTAAACTTCTCTGAAATTCGATTTTAAAAGAATCCATATCCTTCAAATCTGTTACAGTAACATTATGACCCAAATAATTAAGTAATCTTGCAACGGGCCTACTAGCATTTCCAGCACCAACAACTAAATAATTCATAAAAAAGTTCCTCACTAAATCCTATTAGTTTAATATTTAGAATTTATTTGATTTAAAGGTTAAAGATTTGAAAATAAAAATGGTGATTTAAAATTTAAATTCAAAAAAAAGAATTGTGAAAACCTTACTCAAAGCGAATAAGATTTTCTGTATCATCATAAACGACGTCAAGTCCGCACATTGACGGAACATAGTTTGCAGCCTTGGCTGAGTTGACACCGATTACCTCAAAGCCCATCTCTTCGATTGGAGCCACAACCATACAGGTGTCGCATACAACGTTTCCGCCTGCAGATTCTATTATTTGAGTGTAACCCATCCTGTCAGCGGTTGCCTTAACGCTTACTGAAGTGCAAATCCATAATTTGTTTTTAATGGTTTTGCCTTTCACAATGCCTGCAACCTCTTTAATCTCTTCAAGTGATGCATGAGGACAGCCCAAACAAACCAAATCGATTTCCCTGTCTGTGGTTGTTAAAGATTCACGAGTTTCATTTATTTCCTTTTCGGAAATGAACATTATGTCTTCAATTTCCCCAACAGAAATCAAATTTGCTTCAGGAGTTATATCTTCAACATGATAAAGAGCAACTGAACCTGATGATGCAAGTGCCGCACCCAATGTTTTTAAGTTATTATTGCTTGGAGAATTCTGCATTTTAAAGTAAGGTACGCCTCCACCGACAGCCTTACCAATAATGTAGCCTAGCGCTCCAAAATCAGCGCCCTGCAATTCACAGGAAACATTGACAACAAGATTGGCCTTACGATTTTCATCCAAATGAAAACCATAAAGAGGAGTTTTTCCGACGATTGCCGCAGCAAGTGCAGCAGGACCTCCTTCACGGTTTGTACGAGCACCTATTACAGAGTTACCATATGCAACGGCGGAAGATTCAGACCAGGAAATATGGTCCCTGAATCTTGGGACATTACCAACCAAATATGGGGTACAGGTACATGTTTTGGCAATTCCCAAATCACCATAAGCATCTACAATGTCATTTTGCTTAACTGCAAAATACTCCGGAAAGCCTAACTCTTTCCAGTTGTCCAAATCGGTTCCAGGCGGGTTTAAGGAAGCATTAACACTAGCTTTAGCAGATTCATCACGAGCCAGATCCTGCAAGTATTCGAGACCCGCTTCCCCAATAGTCTTATAGGAAACACCTGATACCTGTGCTGAAGTAATGTCAACCAGTTTAGAAGCACCATAGATATCACCCAATGCAACCAGGATATCCATGCTTTTTCTAATGGTTTCCCCGTATTCTCCATCACACATTTCTTGTTCTTCTTTAGTCAAAAACATATTAATCATTACTTAATTGATATTCAACCATCTCATCTACCAAGTGCAGGAATTGATCTTTAGCTTCATAAGGTATCATTGCACCAGCAGCAATATCATGTCCTCCACCTGTTCCCATGAAGTTATTTGATGAGTCTTTAAGAGCTTTTCCTAAGTTTACACCTTTTGCGACCATATCGCGAGTTGTACGTCCGGAAATCTTAATATCCTTGTGAAGCCTGGACATTCCAATAACCGGCTTTGAACCATCCAACAGTTCAACAGACAAACCGATACTGGCAATTGTTCCCATTACTGATTTCAACACCTTATCCTCAGAATATAAGTATTGAATTGAGTTCAACTGTTCAGCACCGTTCTTTTTGACCCATTCAAGGCCCTTAACGATTTGGTCACGGTATTGGCGCTGAAGCCTTTGAGCAGCATCAAGTGCCGGACCCCTTTCGCCAAGTGCAATGCTCAATCCGAGTCCCGGTTTCTTGTTTTTGCCGCATGCATCAAGAATATAGGAATACTCCTCCAAATCACGGAGCAATGGTATTTCTTTGGCAACAGTGTAGCAATCACCAAAGATATCCGGATTTACGCTGACCAATGCCTCTTTTAGAAGGTCTTTCTCTTCATCTTCAAGGTCTGTGAATTTAATACCATATGACAAATTCATCTTTTCCAAAAATTCCTGAGAACCTTCCAAATCTCCACTGATTCCAGGCAAAGGAGGTGAGAAAGTATAGGCGAGTGATTTGAAAATAGGTTCTGTAGCTTTTGAAACTATTTTCAACCCTTCATGTATTTCCACAACGCCGCTTTCCTGCGCATCATTCAATATTTCCTTGTTCATGCCAGTAAAACCATCCTGACCCTGCATATCACCAAATGCACCAACAAGTGCAAAATAAGCCAAGTGCTTTTTGTCAAGGCCACGAACAGTAAGATAAGCTGAACCTGCACCGCACAAATCCCTGCTTCCATCAATTCCGAACAGATGAGGGTTCAAGTGAACCACATTGCTTTCAGACTCCGTATCATCCACCTGATGGTGGTCAGCAACTATAACGTCATGCTTATAGGAGTTGAATTCCTTAATGAATGGACTTCCCATGTCTGAAAAGATAAACAAATCATACTTTTCGCTTCTAAGCTGATTTACGTTTTCATCCTTTAGACGAGGAAGGATTGTAGTGTGGAACTGAACATCCTCTTCGGCCAAAGCATTCGCTATAACTGCTGCGGCAGATATGCCGTCAGCATCGTTATGAGAAATTATTCTGATAACGCTGTCATTTTCAATATGCTCCTTAAGCATATTACAAGCTTCGTCAGCTCTATTTAACAAGGAGTGCTGCTTCTCTTGGATTATATCTCCAACCTTCTGGTAATGCACCTTCACTTACATAGTAAGATGCTAATTTTCTGATTCTTGCTTCGATAATAGTTAATCCTCTTTTGGAGTGTAAATCCTTAGGATTTTCTTCTAAGTGGTCTCTGATGTTAACTGCCCTTTTGATTAAGTTTAATAAATCTTCTGGGTATTCTCCAGCTTGACCGTTTCTTTTTAAGATTTGAGTGATTCTTTCACCGGTTACATCTTTAACTGATGGAATTCCGTATTGATCCCTTAAGATAATACCGATTTCAGAGGTACTTTTACCTTCTCTGTTAAATTTTAAAATCATCTCTTCAATTTCTTCGTCACTATAAGTTACCCATTCTGGTCTTGCCATAATATAAACCTCTTTAAATTTTTTAAATCTTAAATAAGCCCAATATAAACAGAAAATAATGTTATTCTTGACTGGAATACCATTCAATAAATTTTTTTAATGAATTTTTCCTATGTGAAAATTGGTTTTTCTCATCAGTTGTGAGTTCTCCGAAGGTCTTTCCTTCACTAGGAACATAAAATAAAGGATCAAATGCAAATCCTAAATCTCCTCTTTCTTCAACTGCGATTTCACCTTCGACCTTGCCTAAAAAAGTCTTGGGCTCAGAATTGGGGGCGCAGTACCCAATAACTGACCTGAATTCGGCATAACGGTCAGAAACATCGGTTAATAACTTTAAAATTCCCTGATTTCCAATGGTATCTTGAACATAATGTGAATATGTTCCAGGAAATCCATTCAAAGCCTTAATGAATAAACCAGCGTCTTCCACAATCACAGGTTTGTCAAGCTTACGACTGGCATATTTTGCGCCTGATAAGGCCACTTCCTCAAGAGTTCCTTGGGGTTCTTCATAGCCTAAATCAATATGCTCAATTTCAATGCCGTAATCTTTGAAAATATTCTCTGCTTCTTTTACTTTATGTTCGTTACCAGTTATAAATGTTATCATATTTTTAGTTATGATAATGGTTTTTATTATAAGTGTTGGTTATGTGACATTAGGTGGAAGTTTGAAAAAATCAATGAGTATATCTTCCACGTGATTCGATATCGTGAATTGTCTTGAGTATTGATTCATCACCATATCCTTTCAGAACCAAATCAAAGTATCTCAAGGCCAAGTTGTAATCTATGCTCTGCAGGGACTTTTTCAAAACAAGCAAATCGACTGCCTTATCCTCTTTTAGCTGTGAATATCTGCCAAGCCCGAAATCGATGAAAACGAGCTTATCGTCACTGAACAGGATATTGGAAGTTGTGATGTCTCCATGAATGATGTCTGAGGAATGCAGTTTGGAAATCTCGCCTCCGAGCCTTAATGCCAATTCGTCATCGATTACTTCCTTAAGCATTACGCCTTCAATCTCTTCCATGGTAATTGCCTTGTCTTCAAGATTCACGTCATATAAAACAGGGGTTTTAACGCCTGCCCTTTTGGCATCGGACAATAATTTCGCTTCCTCCTTACATCGGGCCTTTCTGATCTTATTGTCGATTTCGGGAATCCTGTATCCTTTTGGAATGCGGTCCTTGATGAGAGCCTTTTCACCCAAATAATTGCTTTTAACGATGTTTGACTCAGCGCCCTTAGCAATCAGGTTATCAGGCAATGTCAAGTAGGTTTTGGAATTGTCAATCCAGGGAATGTCAACCTCATCGGTTCTGAACTTCTGAATGATTCCAGTGTCTGCCAGTTCCAGTGGTCCGAATTCATTACACATAAGCAAACCTAACCATGCAATCATGACCCCATTGTCGCCGCAGAGCTTCATTTCAGGCATATAGAATTTGGCGCCATGCTCTTCTGACATTGTCCTGAGCATTTCGCGCAGCCTTGAATTGGCTGAAACCCCACCGCAAAGCATCACCTCATCCTTTTGTGTATGTGAGAGAGCTCTCTCAGTCACTTCAACAAGCATTGAAAAGGCGGTTTCCTGAAGTGAAAAGCAGACATCCTCAATTGGAGTGCCCTTTTGCACTTCCCTTATGGCCGCTGAAAGCAGTCCTGAAAAGGAGAAATCCATTCCCTTGACAACATATGGCAAATCAACGTAAGATCCTTTCTTTGCAAGCTTTTCAATGACCGGTCCGCCAGGATGTCCGAGACCGGTTTCACGGCCGAAATGGTCAAGGCAGTTTCCGACTGCAATGTCCAGGGTTTCTCCGAAAATACGATACCTTCCGCTTTCATAGGCTATTACCTGACTGTTGCCTCCACTTACGTAAAGAGATACGGGGTTGACCGCACCTGTGTCAAGCTTGCCGACCTCAACATGTCCAATACAGTGATTGACGCCGATTATCGGCTTTTTGAGTGACAGTGCCAGAGACCTTGCTGAAGTGGCTACGATTCTGAGTGCCGGACCCAGGCCCGGACCCTGTGAAAAGGAAATCAAATCAAGGTCATCATATGACAATCCGGATTCCTCAATTGCCTGAGGTATGAGTTTAGGAATCCATTCGGCATGATGTTCGGCAGCCAAACGGGGATGAATGCCACCCTCTTCTGGAAATAGCTGCTTTCCAGCCATTGCTAGTATATTTCCATCGCTGTCTACAATGCCTACACCGGTTTTTTCTGCTGTTCCTTCAATTCCTAAACATATCAAGATAATCATCTGGGAAAAAATTAATTAATTAGTATGTTAGTATTTAAAATATAAAAATATTTTTTAATTTCAAAAAACATAAGTGAAAGTATGGGATTTTATAGTGCAAATACTCCAGAACAGAAGAGAGTAAAACAATTGACCGGAGATATCAACATCAACGATATGTTCAAAAACGAATGCAACACTCGTGGAATACCGATTTACAATGCATACAATATTCAAAAGAGACTGATACACGAAGTGGAGCAGGAACAGCTGGTTGGTGTTGACCAAGTGGACGACAGGCTGATGGAACTTTTGGAAGAGAGGGGAAAAAACAAGGTGACACACAGATATGTTGACTTTGTCTCAAGAGAGGACAGTGCCTCAAAGGGAGTGATACCTAAAAGGCCCGATGAAGAATCTTCACTTCCACCAAAAGATCAGATAAGAATCCCTCCAAGAGCAAGAGACGGACAGACATTCAAGACGGACAATGAACTGTCCCAGGAAGAAATGTTGAAGAAAATCATGCTCCAGAACAAAAAGATTATTAATCAAAACAAGATTATAATTGACTTATTAAAAAAGCAAGGTGAAAATAATGATTGATGGAATTACAACCTACGGCTCAACCGACCTGATTGAAAAGCTTCAGGAAGCGGAAGACGATGCCGTATTTCTGCTTACAATAGGAACAACTGAAACCTCACTGATAGATGGAATTTCAGGAGCCGGCCCATCTGCAGACCTGACCGAATACACACCTGCAGGCGATGCAGAATTCATGGTTCTTGGAGAAGTGAGATGCTGTGAAGCCCCTGCAGAAACCGTTGTTGGAGACGCTGCGGCACCGACACCTGCAAGGCTCACAAAGGCATCACTCCAGCTTGCAAGCATTCCATTTGTTATCGTTGATGCCGGTTCCAAAATCAAGCCCGATGTCGAATATGTGAATTTGGGAAAGGAATACGGAAGAGACATAAGAACCGGAAAAGGAGTCTTAAACCCATTGGAAATATTGGAAAATGCAAAGGATTTGGGAAATGAATTATCCCAAAGACATGAAATGCTCATTATCGGTGAAAGCATAGCAGCCGGAACCACAACTGCCCTAGGTGTCCTGAAGGCTTTAGGATATGAGGCAAATGAGAAGGTCAGCGGAAGCATGCCACACAATCCTCACGATTTAAAATCAAAAACCGTTGATGAAGGCCTTGAAAATGCCGGAATAATACCTGGCGAAGCCGATGCAATCCAGGCAATCGGTGCAGTGGGAGATCCTACAATCCCTGCAATCGCAGGAATAGTATTGGGTTCAGACATCCCGATCATTCTGGCCGGAGGAACCCAGATGGCCGCAACCTGTGCTGTAATAAAATCCCTTCAGCCAACATTTGACTTTTCAAGAATCAATCTGGCCACCACAGTATTTGTTGCAGGCGACGAGACTGCAGACCTCTTCGGAATTTTAGAACAAATTGACGACAACATCACAGTCCATGCGGTAGACCCTAGATTTGAGGAATCCGAACATGAAGGATTGAAAAACTACCTGAAAGGATTCGTCAAGGAAGGTGCCGGAGCGGGCGGAGCAATGTTTACAGCCCTCGTTTTAGGAAATTCCGTTGAAAAACTAAGAAGAAAAATAGAAAAAGTTTGTAAATAGAGATTAATTACAATCTCTACTTTTTTTTAAATTTTAAAATATATGAGCGATTGAGCCCATAAATACTATTAATCCAATCAACCAACAGTAATAAGCGAAAATGTCCAAGCTCTTGTTTTGTATCAAATCAAGCATCCACTTGATAGCCATATAACCTGCAATTATTGATGCTATAAAACCTAAAAACACTGGAAGGAAGTTTGCATCCATTGCAGAGCCTATGTCCTTAAGCTGCAATACAAAAGCTCCTAGAATTGCTGGTATTGATAATATGAAGCTGAATTTAGCTGCAAATTCTTTGTTAAGACCTATTGTCAATCCTGCCGCAATTGTTGTTCCTGAACGTGAAAGACCAGGCAATATTGCACAAGCTTGACCTAAACCCATGAACAATGCTTCTTTTTTAGTTATTGTATTATAATTGATTTCTCCGCTTGTCATCCTTTGTGAAAGATACAGAATTGTACCTGTTACAAAAAGGAAAAATGCCGGAACGTAAAGTGCACCTGAAAATAAAGCGTCTACAGAGTCTTCAAACAGCACTCCCACAATACCAACAGGAATTGTGGCCAAGATAACATACCATGCAAGCCTCTTGTATGGATCCTCATAGAATCCTTCCTTAAATCTTCCCTGAAGGATATCCTGAAGGCTTGCCACCCATGACATGAGCATCTTGTAGATATCGTATCTGAAAAACCACAATACAGCAATTAAAGTTCCCAAATGCAGGAAAGTGTCAAAAGCCAGGGAGCTTTCAACTCCCAGAATCTTTTGAATGAAAACCAAATGTGCTGAACTACTAACCGGCAGGAATTCAGTCAGTCCCTGAACGATACCGATTATAATTCCCTGAATTATATCCATAGGCTACACCGATTTAAATGTAAGATAACCAGTTGTACTTATCTTCTGTTTTAGCTTCTACGATATCAAAGAAAGCGGTTTGTATCTTTTCAGAAATTGGTCCTCTTTTACCGATTCCAATGGTTCTGTGGTCAATTGAACGGATTGGAGTAACTTCAGCTGCAGTTCCTGTGAAGAACACTTCATCAGCAGCGTATAATCTTTCTCTTGAAATTACTTCCTCTACAACTTCATAACCTAAGTCACGTGCAATTGTCATTACTGAATCTCTGGTAATTCCTTTAAGATTAGATGAGGACATTGATGGTGTGAACAGTTTTTCGCCTTCAACGAGGAAAATGTTTTCTCCACTACCTTCGGAGACGTGGCCTTCATAATCAAGCATGATAGCTTCGTCATAACCGTTGTCGATAGCTTCAAGTTTAGCCAATTGTGAGTTCATGTAGTTTGCACCACATTTTGCAAGTGCAGGGAAAGTGTCAGGTGCAGGTTTTCTCCAGGAGGAAACCCCGATGTCTACACCGTTTGCCATTCCTTCCTCACCTAAGTATGATCCCCATTCCCAAGCGGCAATAACCACATTGACAGGACAGTTTGAAGGGTCAACTCCAAGTTCCCCATAGCCTTTGAATACGATAGGGCGTATGTAGCAGCCATCTAATTCATTGACACGAACTGTTTCTAGGATTGCCTCTTCGATTTCTTCTTGTGTATATGGAATTTCAATCTTATAGATTTTTGCAGAATCAAATAAACGTTGAACGTGCTCTTTTAAACGGAATACTCCTACTCCGTTTTCGTTTTTATATGCACGAATTCCTTCAAAAACACTTGTACCATAATGGACAACATGAGAGAGTACGTGAATGTTTGCATCTTTCCAGTCTACCATGTTTCCATCAAACCATATTTTACTAGCTGTGTCATCCCAAGCCATTTTATCACTTCAAAATTTTTTTACAATAATAAATATTGTTTTTATTATTATTTAAAATATATTCATAGACAGAATTTGGAAAAATAGTAAAGTATATATAATAGTAAAATCATAATAATATTTGTTGGTTCCGTGGTCTAGTGGTATGATACCTCCCTTACAAGGAGGGGATCACGAGTTCGAGTCTCGTCGGAACCACTCTGATTTTTTTTAAATTTTTTACATTAAGTCTACTTTTTCATTGATTGAAAAATGGTAATTTTTAACTAAAATTTTGGCATATCTAAGATTATTTTTAATAAAAAAATTACTTAAAACACATCAACTGTATAATATTTTACATATAAAATACTAAAATGAATATTTTTCATATAAATTCTTAATATATTGACTAAAAACATTAAATAATAAAATTTAAATAGTTTCTGAATGAAAAATATTAGTATCAAATATGGAGACAAAATTATGGTAGTTAAAATTGCTATTATTAAAAGTGGTAATATTGGTACTTCACCAGTAATTGACCTATTGTTAGACGAAAGAGCAGA